>NZ_CP087710.1:2555161-3193952 GCF_020991065.1 Nocardioides okcheonensis | reverse complement strand
GGATCAGGTTCGGAGGGTCTGCGGCTGGTCCGCACTCTCAGCACGTCGGCACGTGCTCCCCTGTCTTCGCCGCCAGCCTACCCGCGGCCGCCCTAGGCTGCGCGCATGCCCAGCCGCCGCCACGACCTGCTCGCCGTCCTCGTCCCGCGGCTCCGGCGCTCGCGCGAGCTCGACAGCGAGCCGGCCGAGCGGGAGCGTGTGGCGGCGTGGCACCGCACCCTCGACCGGTCGCTGCCCACGCGCGCGGTGCCCGGCTTCGCCCAGCGGTGGGACGTATCGGTGGCCGACATCGGCTTCCCGTCCTACGTCCTGACCCCGCGCGAGCGGCGGGTGCACCGCACCCTCTACTACGTCCACGGCGGCGGCTACATGGCGCCGATGGACGCCTTCCACGTCCGCTACGCCACCCGCCTCGCCGACGCCATCGGCGCCCGGGTGGTCATGCCCGACTACCCGTTGGCGCCCGAGCACACCTGGCACGACTCCCACGACGCGCTGGTCGCGGACGTGACGACGTGGGCCGACGAGCCGGGCGGGGTGGTGCTCGCGGGCGACTCCGCCGGCGGCGGCCTCGCCCTCGCGCTCGCGGTGTCGGTGCGCGACCGCGGCCTGACGCCGGCCACCCACCTGGTGATGCACGCGCCGTGGGTCGACCTCACCACCTCCACCCGCGAGGAGACCGAGGCCGCCGACGCGATCGACCCGTGGCTGTTCATCGGCAAGCTCCGGGCCTACGCCGGGTGGTGGGCCGGGACGCCCGACGACCTCGGCCGACCCGAGGTCTCGCCCGCCCTCGCCGACCTGACCGGGCTGCCCCGGAGCCTCGTGCTGTACGGCACCCGCGACCTGCTCCACCCCGGCTGCCGGCTGCTGGTCCGCCGGGCGCGCGAGGCCGGGTGGGACCTCACCGCGGTCGAGGAGCCGGACCTGATCCACGTCTACGGCCTGCTGCCGGGCGTGCCGGAGGCGCGGCGCGCGTTCGACCAGGCCGTGGCGTTCGTGTCCTGAGGGCTGGACGGACGTCACCAGATCTACCACGGGAGATCCACAAGACGGTCGTTCGGCTCCGGCCGACGGGCGAGGCGCGTGTGATGCCGACGGGGGTGGGCCGTGGGGGCGCGCCCACGACCGAAGGGCGCACATGTCCATACTCTCCGCACGCGTCCCGCGTGCGCTCCTCAGCGGCACCGTCGCACTCGTGGCGTCGGCCAGCACGCTCGCGGTCACGCCGGGCGCCGCCGCGGCGCCGGACTCCGCCGTGATCACCGACGCCGGCTGCGCGGCCAACAGCCTGCCGCTCAACGACGACGACAGCTCCGGATCGATCCCGCTGTCGTCGCCGCTGGCGTTCTACGACCGCACGGTCACCGAGGCGTTCGTCAACAACAACGGCAACATCACCTTCGACGGCTCGATGTACAACTACTCGGGCCACATCTCGACGCTGCCGCGGCCGCTGCTCGCGCCGTTCTTCGCCGACCTCGAGACCACCTACACCGGCACGCCCGTCACCTACGGCACGGTGGAGTGGCAGGGCCGTCCGGCGTTGTGCGTGAGCTGGCGCGACATCGGCTTCTTCGGCTCCGGCACGGCGCCGACCAACGACTTCCAGGCGCTGCTGGTCGACCGGTCCGACGTGGCGGCCGGCGACTTCGACGTGGTCCTCAACTATGCCCGCGTCGACGGCGACCAGAGCGGCTCGGTCCAGATCGGCTTCAGCGCAGCGGACCAGAACCCCGAGCACGTCTACGTCTTCCCGGGCTCCAACGTCCCCGGCGCGTTCCTCGACACCAACCCGGCGGGCCTGGTCCACGGCTCGCGCGAGTCCGACGTGCAGGGGCGCTACGTCTTCCGCTTCCGTGACGGGTTCCCGGTCGGCGTGACCCCGCCCGACACGGCGATCGCCTCCGGCCCCGCGGCGCGCTCCACCGACGCTGCGCCGGCCTTCACCTACACCACGACCGCCGCCGAGCACCGCCGCTTCGAGTGCCGGCTCACCGCCGACGACCAGGTCGCCGGCGGGTTCAGCACCTGCCCCGACGACGGCACCTCCTACCCGGGCCTCGCCGACGGCGGCTACACGTTCGAGGTCCGTGCGGTCGACGCGTACTACAGCACCGACAGCACGCCCGCGTCGCAGTCCTTCGAGGTCGACACGACCGGACCCACCGCGATCCTCGACTCGGTCCCGGCGCTGCTCGGCAACGACACCACCCCGTCGTTCGCGTGGAGCTCCGAGGACGCCGACGCCGCCTCCTTCGAGTGCCACCTCGACCGGGTCCCCAGCGCCGAGCCGTCCCCCTGGTGGGACTGCGCCGACGCCGAGGACCTCGGCCCGCTGGGTGACGGCGACTGGACGTTCTCGGTCCGCGGCACCGACGACCTCGGCAACACCGGAGGCGCCGCGTCGTACGACTTCTCGGTCGACACGGTCGGCACGGGCGCGACCATCGAGACCGGCCCGGCCCGACTCGGCAACGACGCGAGCCCGGCGTTCACCTACGCCTTCGACCCGTCCGAGGACGTGGCCGGAGTCGAGTGCCGGGTCTCCGGTGCCGAGCCGACCGCCTGGACCGAGTGCGACGCGTCGACCTTCGAGGCGACCGACCTGACCGACGGCGACTGGACCTTCGAGGTCCGGGCGACCGACCGCGCCGGCAACGTCGGGGACAGCGCCGCCTGGGCGTTCACCGTCGACACCGTGGCGCCCGCCGTCGCGATCACGTCCGGGGTGCGGACCCCGGGCAACGACAGCACCCCGTCGTTCGCGTTCGCCGGCACGCCCGCCTCGGACGTCGACCACTACGAGTGCGTCGTCGTGCCCGTCGGCGCCCAGCTCGCCTCGCCGGAGACCTGCACGTCCGGCTGGACGTCCGCCCCGCTCGAGGACGGCGACCACCGCTTCGTCGTGGTGGCCGTCGACGGCGCGGGCAACGTCAGCGAGCCCGCCCGGCAGGAGCTGACCGTCGACACCGTGGCCCCCGTGACCACCGTGACCCAGGCTCCCCCGGCCGTCGTCGACACCGCGTCCGCGGCGTTCGGCTGGGCGTCCGACAGCGAGGGCTCCACGTTCGAGTGCCGCCTGGTGGCCGACGGACGCAGCGCCGCCTGGGAGCCGTGCCCCGGCACCTCGCGCACCTTCACCGGCCTCGCCGACGGCGGCCACGCCTTCGAGGTGCGGGCGACGGACGCCGCCGGCAACACCGACGCGACGCCCGCCGGCGCCAAGGTGCAGGTCAACGTCGGCCGCCCGACCATCACCGCCGCGCTCTCCAGCCCGACGCCGATCAGCGAGTTCGGCTGGTACCGCGACACGGTGACGATCACCTACACCTGCGCCGGCAACGGCAGCGCGGTCGTGGCCTGCCCCACGCCCCGCGTGGTGCCTCGCGCCCAGCAGGGCCGGGTCGTCTTCCGCGCGACGGTCCGCACTGCCGACGGCGACACCGCGTCGGTGAGCACCACGCTCCACGTCGACAAGGGCAAGCCGCAGGCCGCGATCAAGGGCTTCAGCGGCAAGCGCGCCTACGCCTCGATGCCGAAGCCGACCTGCCGCGCCTCCGACCCGCGCTCGGGCCTGGACGACTGCAAGGTCTCGGTCACGAAGGTCGAGCGCAAGGACGGCCGGACCTACGTCGTGGTGAAGGTGACCGCGACCGACAAGGCCGGCAACGTCCGCGTGGTCCGCAAGCAGGCGCCCTTCCGGGCCGCCTGAGGCCAGCGCGACGACGCACCCCGGCGCGGGGCCGGACGGAGACGACTCCGTCCGGCCCCGCGCTGCTGTTCGTATGCTCCGGGTCATGACGACGCGGGTGCAGGTGGCCTCCTTCGACGACCTCGACCCGCGCACGGCGTACGCCGTGTGGCGGCTGCGCCAGCAGGTGTTCGTCGTCGAGCAGGACTGCCCCTACCCCGACCTCGACGGGCGCGACCTCGAGGACACCACCCGGCACCTCGTGCTGCTCGACGACGACCGGGTCGTCGGGACGCTGCGGATCCTCGACGACGGCGACTGGGCCCGGATCGGCCGCGTCGTCGTGGCCCCGGAGGCGCGCGGGCGCGGGCTCGCTGCGCTGCTGATGGACGAGGCGATCGCGCTCGTCGCAGACCGCGAGGTGCGCCTGGACGCGCAGACCGGGCTGACCGGCTTCTACGCCGGCTACGGCTTCGAGGTGGCGGGACCGGAGTTCGACGAGGACGGGATCATGCACGTGCCGATGCGTCGGGCACCAGCATGAGCACCGGGCCGAGCACCTCCTCGACCACGAGGCGCGAGTCGGCGGCCACCCCACCGATCACGGTGGGCTCGACCCACCACCCCGGCCGGTCGAGGCGCCGGCCACCGAGCGCGACGTCGGCGCGCTCGGCCTCCGCGAGCGCGACGTAGCGCAGCACCCGGTCGCGGGCCACGGGCGAGCGCAGCGGGCCGCACAGCGTCTGCGGGGACAACGGGTCTCCGACCACGACCGAGCCCATCGCCTCGGCGGCCGCCGCCACCGCCTCGGCGTATCGGAGGGCCGGCACCACCACGCTGCTCGGCACCCACGGCGCCTGGCCCGCGTTGGCGGCCACCGCCCGCGCCGCTCCCGCGACCACGTCCGCCATGTCGGCACCGCCCGCCCGGACCTGGCGCGGACCGCCGGTCGTCACCCGGACCCGCGTGCCGGGTCGGTGCGCGGACGCCCGCACCCGCTCGCCCACGAAGGCCGACCCGACGACCACGACCTCGTCGACGCGCTTGTCGAGGGTCAGCGCGATCGCGACGTCGACGTCGCGGGTCGTGACGACGTTGAGCACCCCGCGGGGCAGGTGGGCGAGCGCGAGGCGGCCGATCTCCAGGGCGGCGCTCGCGGCCTCGACGGCCGGCTTCAGGACGACGGTGCCGCCGGCGAGCAGGACCCGCCCGATCTCCTCCAGCGCCACCGCGAGCGGCGAGGTCGCCGGCGTGACGACCACGGTGACCCCCGCCTCGAGGCGCCGCGGCACCGCCCGCAGGTCCGCGATCGGGCGGTCGACGTGGGCCTCGCGCAGGGCCACCGGGACGCCGGTCTCGGCCGCGAGGAGCAGCGCGAGGTTGTCGGCCTCGTCCTCGAGGGCGGCGCGGAAGGCGCGCACGGCGGCGACGCGCATCGTCGAGTCGGTGCTCCACGGGGTTGCGTCGAACGCCCGCCGGGCGGCGGTCAGCGCGGTGTCGACGTCGGCGAGACCGGCGTCCGGCACCTGCCAGAGCACCTCGCCGGTGGCCGGGTTGCGCGCCGGGAAGGTCCAACCCTCCACGGTCGGCTGCTCGCGGCCGTCGACGGGCAGGCCCACCGGCGCCGGGACGTGCTTGCTCATGGGACAACTCCACCACGTCCGACCCAGCAGCGACACGTCGTGGCGCCGCTGGCCTAGCCTCGGACCATGCTCGACGACCTCGGCGCCGCCGTCCCCCTCACCGGTCCGGCGACCCGCGTGGTGTCCCTCGTGCCGTCGCTCACCGAGGCGCTGGCCGCGACCGCACCCGAGCGGCTGGTCGGCGCGACCGACTGGTGCACCCACCCCGCCGACCTCGACGTCGCCCGGGTCCGGGGCACCAAGAACCCCGACCTGGCGGCGGTCCGCGCGCTCGAGCCGGACCTGGTGGTCGCCAACCAGGAGGAGAACCGCGAGCTCGACGTCCGCCGGCTGCGCGACGCGGGCGTGGCGGTGTGGGTGACGCGCATCGAGACGGTCGAGGAGTCGCTGGCCTCGATGGCGCGGCTGCTGGAGGAGGCGCTGCAGGTGCCGGAGCCGGGGTGGCTGGTCGAGGCGCGGCGGCTGTGGGGCTCGCCGTCGCCGGCGAGGGTCCGGGTGGCCGTCCCGATCTGGCGCGACCCGTGGATGGTGGTCGGCGCACCGACCTACACCGACGACCTGCTCGCCCGGGCCGGCCTGGTCAACGTGCTCGCCGGCCGCGAGGGCCGCTACCCGACGGTGACGCCGGGCGACGTCGACGCCGCCGGCCCCGACCTCGTGCTGCTGCCGGACGAGCCGTACGTCTTCACCGCCGACGACGGGCCCGAGGCGTTCGCGACGCCGTCGCGCCTCGTCTCCGGGCGGCTGCTGACCTGGTACGGCCCCGCGATGGTGGAGGCGCACGGCGAGCTGACGACCCTGACTGGCTAACCTCCAGCCATGACCCGCGACCCGATCGGCGAGGCCCACCGCCAGTGGGTGGCCCACGGCTGGGCCGACGCCGCCGACGGGATGGCGATGGTGACGTCGGTGGTGCGCGCCCAGCAGCTGCTGATGGAGCGCATCGACGCCGTGCTGCGCCCGCGCGGCCTGACGTTCGCCCGCTACGAGGTCCTGCGGCTGCTGTCCTTCTCCCGCGGCGCCGCGATGCCGATGTCGCGGCTCGGGTCGCTGCTGCAGGTGCACCCCACCAGCGTCACCAGCGCCGTCGACCGGCTGGTCGCCCAGGACTACGTGCGGCGCGAGCGCGGCGACGGCGACCGACGGGTGGTGCTCGCCGTGCTCACCGAGGCCGGCCGCGAGGCCGTCGAGGAGGCGACCGCCGCGCTCAACGGCGAGGTGTTCGAGCAGCCGGGCATCCCGAGCCCCGACGTCCGCGAGCTGACCGACCGCCTGACCGCGCTGCGTACGGGCCTCGGCGAGAGCCTGTAGCAGGTGACTCGCGGGTAGGTACTTGGACGTCCTACTATCGAGGCATGGCCGACCTCCACACCCCGTCGAACCCGATCCGCCTCGTCACCTCGTCCGCCCTGTTCGACGGCCACGACGCGTCGATCAACATCATGCGGCGGATCTTCATGAGCCAGGGCTGCGAGGTGATCCACCTCGGGCACAACCGCTCCGTGCGGGAGGTCGTCGACGCGGCGCTCGAGGAGGACGTGCAGGGCGTCGCGGTGTCGTCCTACCAGGGCGGCCACGTGGAGTACTTCGAGTACCTCGTGGAGTCGCTGCGCGCGGCCGGGGCCGGCCACGTCCGGGTCGTGGGCGGCGGTGGCGGGGTCATCGTGCCCTCCGAGATCACCCGGCTGCGCGAGTCCGGC
Organism: Nocardioides okcheonensis; assembly: GCF_020991065.1. Classification (NCBI taxonomy): domain Bacteria; kingdom Bacillati; phylum Actinomycetota; class Actinomycetes; order Propionibacteriales; family Nocardioidaceae; genus Nocardioides; species Nocardioides okcheonensis. Next base: position 3,186,915 of record NZ_CP087710.1, on the reverse strand, counting down.
GTCACCATCTTCTCCCCCGAGGACGGCCAGAAGATGGGCCTCGTCGGCATGATCAACTCCGTCGTGCGCGACTGCGACGTCGACCTGTGGGCCGACCGCCAGGTCTCGGTCGAGGACGTGCTGTCGGGCGACCGGTTCGCCGTGGCCCGGGCGATCACCGGCGCCGAGGGCGGCCGCCTCGACGACGCCACGCTGGCCGAGGTGCGCGCCGCCGCGAAGCGCCGCGTGGTCCCGGTGCTCGGCATCACCGGCACCGGCGGCTCCGGCAAGTCGTCGCTGACCGACGAGGTGGTGCGCCGCTTCCGCACCGACCAGCAGGACAAGCTCCGGATCGCGGTCATCGCCGTCGACCCGACCCGCCGCAAGGGCGGCGGGGCGCTCCTCGGCGACCGGATCCGCGCCAACTCCCTCGACGGCGACCGGGTCTTCTTCCGCTCGCTCGCCACCCGCGGCGCGCACGAGGTGCCCGAGCACCTCGGCGACGTGATCGACGTGCTCAAGGCCGCCGGCCACGACCTCGTGATCGTCGAGACGCCCGGCATCGGCCAGGGCGACGCCGGCATCGTGCCGCTCGTCGACCACTCGCTCTACGTCATGACGCCCGAGTTCGGCGCCGCCTCGCAGCTCGAGAAGATCGACATGCTCGACTTCGCCGACACCGTCGCGATCAACAAGTTCGAGCGCCGCGGCGCCAAGGACGCGCTGCGCGACGTGGGCCGACAGCTGGTCCGCAACCGCGAGGCGTTCGGCAAGCAGCCCGACGACATGCCGGTCTTCGGCACCAGCGCCGCGACCTTCAACGACGACGGCGTCACCGCGCTCTACCAGCACCTGCGCGACGCGCTCGCCGGGGCCGGCCTCGAGGTCGCCGAGGGCGCGCTGCCGCACGTCGACGTGCGCCACTCCTCCGGCATCCGCCAGGTCGTGCCGCCGGAGCGGGTGCGCTACCTCAGCGAGATTACCGAGACCGTCCGCGGCTACCACGCCCGCACCGAGGAGCTCGCCGAGGCGGCGGCCCGGCTGCAGCGGATCGAGGCGGTCGCGGCCGAGCTCGACGAGGCGGACGCCGGCGGCGTCCCCGCGCTGCTGGAGCAGGCGCGCAAGGCCGTCCCGCACGAGGTCGCCGACCAGGTCGCGGCGTGGCCGGCCGTCGTGGAGTCCTACTCCGGCGACGAGCAGGTGGTGCGGGTGCGCGACAAGGAGATCCACACCCGCCTGACCCGCGAGTCGCTCAGCGGCAACAAGATCCCGCGGGTCGCGCTGCCCCGCTTCACCGACCACGGCCAGCTCGTGCGGTTCTGGCGCCGCGAGAACCTCCCCGGCTACTTCCCCTTCACCGCGGGCGTCTTCCCGTTCAAGCGCGACAACGAGGACCCCGCCCGGATGTTCGCCGGCGAGGGCGACCCGGCCCGCACCAACCGCCGCTTCAAGATCCTCTCCGAGGGCAACGACGCCACCCGCCTGTCGACGGCGTTCGACTCCGTCACCCTCTACGGCCGCGACCCCGACCCGCGCCCCGACGTCTACGGCAAGGTCGGCACGTCCGGGGTGAGCGTCGCGACCCTCGACGACATGAAGGTGCTCTACGGCGGCTTCGACCTGGTCGCGCCGACGACCTCGGTCAGCATGACCATCAACGGCCCGGCGCCCACCGTGCTGGCGTTCTTCCTCAACACCGCCATCGACCAGCAGGTCGACGCGTTCCGCGAGCGGGAGGGCCGCGAGCCCGACGAGCAGGAGCGCGCCGACCTCGAGGCGTACGCCCTCGCGAACGTCCGCGGCACGGTGCAGGCCGACATCCTCAAGGAGGACCAGGGCCAGAACACCTGCCTGTTCTCCACCGAGTTCAGCCTGCGGATGATGGCCGACATCCAGGAGTGGTTCATCCAGCGGCAGGTCCGCAACTTCTACTCGGTGTCGATCTCCGGCTACCACATCGCCGAGGCCGGGGCGAACCCCATCAGCCAGCTCGCCTTCACCCTCGCCAACGGCTTCACCTACGTCGAGGCCTACCTCGCGCGCGGCATGGACGTCGACGACTTCGCGCCGAACCTGTCGTTCTTCTTCTCCAACGGCATGGACCCCGAGTACAGCGTGCTCGGCCGCGTCGCCCGCCGCGTCTGGGCGGTCGCCATGAAGGAGAAGTACGGCGCCAACGACCGCTCGCAGAAGCTGAAGTACCACGTCCAGACGAGCGGCCGCTCGCTGCACGCGCAGGAGATGGACTTCAACGACATCCGCACCACGCTGCAGGCCCTGATCGCGATCTACGACAACGCCAACAGCCTGCACACCAACGCCTACGACGAGGCCGTGACGACCCCGACGGAGGAGTCGGTGCGCCGCGCGCTGGCGATCCAGCTCATCATCAACCGCGAGTGGGGCCTGGCGATGAACGAGAACCCGCTCCAGGGCTCGTACGTCATCGACGAGCTCACCGACCTCGTCGAGGCCGCGGTCCTGGCCGAGTTCGACCGGATCAACGAGCGCGGCGGCGTGCTCGGCGCGATGGAGACCGGCTACCAGCGCGGCCGGATCCAGGACGAGTCGATGCTCTACGAGCACCGCAAGCACGACGGGTCGCTGCCGATCATCGGCGTCAACACCTTCGTCAAGGAGTCGGCCGCCGACGCCCAGCCCCAGGAGATCGAGCTGGCCCGCGCGACCGAGGCCGAGAAGGAGTCGCAGCTCGCCCGGGTGCGCGCCTTCCAGGCCGCGCACGGCGCGGAGGCGCAGGAGGCCCTCGCCCGGCTCAAGGACGCCGCGGTGTCGGGCGACAACGTCTTCGCCGTGCTGATGGACGCCGCGCGCGTGTGCTCGCTGCAGCAGGTGACGGAGGCGTTCTTCGAGGTCGGGGGCCAGTACCGCCGCAACGTCTGAGCCGGCGGACGAGCGGAGCGAGGACGCCGACGCGAAGAGGTTGAGGGAGCCCCGCGACCGAGGTACGAGGTTGCGACGGGCGGCTCGAAACCTGAGCCGGCGGACGAGCGGAGCGAGGACGCCGACGCGAGGAGGAGCCCTCGACCAGCGGTGAGCCACCCACATTCCGGTCGCGCGGAATGTGGCTCAGCCACCGCGCCCGAGGCCCGCAACGCCCAGCAGCTCGAGGGCGAGAGCTCGGACACGTGTACGCCGCTGCCGCACCGGCTGCCTCCGGAGCAAGCGCGACCGCCCGGGCAGTGCCTGCGGCCTCGGCCTCAGCCCACCGGGACGTCGGCGGTCTCGCTGACGGCGGCGGGGAGGTCGAAGCGGAAGACCGAGCCGGGACCGGGGTCGGCGGCCAGGCACTCGATGGTGCCGCCGTGGCGCTGCACCACGGTCTGGCAGATGCTCAGGCCCATGCCGGTGCCCCGGAAGTGGGCGCGCACGGCACCGCTGCGGTGGAAGCGCTGGAAGATCAACGTGCGCTCGGACTCCTCCACCCCGACGCCGTTGTCCTCGACCTCGACGACCACCCGCGCACCCTGGCGGCGGGCCGTCACCACCACGCGGGCCGGGACGCCCTCGCGGGTGTACTTCGCGCCGTTGCCGATCAGGTTGGCGAACAGCTGGCGCACGGCCACCGGGTCGGCGTGCACCGCCGGCAGGTCGCTGCCGATGACGAGCTCGTCGTCGGGGCCGAGGAGGTCGCCGGCGTGGGCGAGCAGCCCGTCGGCGCCGGCGAGCGGCACGTCGACCGGGACCAGGTCACCGGCCTCCGCCAGCGCGTGGGCGAGGAGGTCGTCGATCATGTCGGCCATCTGGAGCGACGCCCGCTCGGCGCGCTGGAGGCCCTCGTGGGCCTCGTCGTCGGGGTCCAGGGTCTCGGCGGCGAGCGAGATCCACGACCGGATCGCGGTGAGCGGTCCCCGGAGGTCGTGGGCCGCCGTCGAGGCGAAGCCCGCGAGCGGACGCAGGCCCTTGCGGTGCTCGGTCACCTCGCGCAGCACCAGCAGGGTGCCGGAGCGGCCGTCGCCGTGCTGCTCCGACAGCGGCGCTCGGGACACCGCGAGCACCAGCTCGTCGCCGTCGGCCAGCCGGATCGGCACGTCGCCCACCCCGAGCTCCGGGCGCGGGGCGGCCGCGCGGTCGACGACCGGGTGGAGCACCTGGGCGACGAGGTCGCTGAGCGCGGACCCGTCGTCGGCGCCGGGTGCGACCCGGTGGGCGAGCCGCCGGCTCGCGCCGTTGCTGCGCACGACCCGCCCGGCGTCGTCGAGGACCACCAGTCCCTCGCCCATGCTCTCGGTCATCTCGGCCAGCAGCTCGGCCTGCTCGGCGGCGTGCTCGCGCGAGCGGGTCAGGCTGGAGACGAGCTCGTCGATGCGGTCGCCGAGGGCGCCCACGCCGAGTCCGGTGAGGAGCACCGCGACCAGGAAGACCTGGATGAGCAGGGCCTGCTCGACGGGGTCGCCCAGCTCGGCGAACGGTCCCTGGCCGGCCAGCGTGAGCACGAAGCCCACCGAACCGACCGCTGCGGCGTGGAGCGCGGCGAGGAACGTCGGGTAGCGCGCGGCCGACCACACGCTCAGCGCCACCACGAGGAACACGAGCGGCAGCGGCTGGAGGAAGACCAGGCTCGACGCCGCCAGCGAGATCGCCCACAGCAGCGCCAGCTCGAGCCGGCTGCCGCCCTGCGCGCGCGGCGGGACCGACTGCGTACGCCACTCCCACGCCAGGTGCCCCAGCCCACCGAACACGAGCACCCCGGTGAAGTGCCGCGCGAACCACGCGGCCGGCGTCCAGGCGTCGACCTCTGCGCCGGACGCGGCGACGCCGACCGTGCCGATCACGGCGCCGACCAGGCAGCCGAGGGCGATCGCCGCCGAGGCCTGGGCCAGCACGCGTGGGGAGCGGAAGCTCTGGGTGCCGCCGGCGCCGAGCAGCGAGGGGCACCAGCGTCGCACCAGCCAGACCACCACGGCCGTCTGCACGGCGAGCGACACCGCCCCGAACACGACGAGCGACCACGCGCCACCGGTCGCCCACGAGACGGCGCCGTGGATCAGCAGGAGCGGGACGAGCGCGCGCCACCACAGGCGCGGTGCCTCGGCGAGCAGCCAGATGACGGCTGCTCCGGCGCCCGGCCACACCAGGCTGACGGTCTGCCCCTGCACGACCGTGAGCCGCCCGAGCACGGCCAGGAGGGCGTACGCGACGGCGGCAGCAACCACCCAGGAGAGGGGCAGCGCCGAGCGACCCGTGCCGGTGGGGGCGGGGTCCTCGAGCTCCAGGACCTCGGACACGGCGCCCACCCTAGTGGGTCGGTGCGGCCCACCTCACAGGTTGATCGTGATGTCCGCACCCTTGCGCAGCTGCTCGACCAGCTCGCCGGCGACCTTGCCGACCTGCTGGTTGCGCGCCTGCTCCTCGAGCTGGTCGTGGACCTGCGCGAACGGCGGGATCTCCTGGCCCTGCTGGCCCGACTGCGCCTGCTGCTGCTTGACCCGGTCGTAGAGGGCGCGCAGCTCCTTCTCGGTCGGGTCGACGGACCCGTCCTCGTCGGCGGCGAGCTGCTCGACCATCACCTGGGTCTCGATCTGCGAGCGGGCCTGCTCCTCGGTGACGCCCTGCTGCTCGACCGCGGCGAGCAGCTCGTCGGCCGAGCCCATCTGGTTCTGCTCCGCGAGCGCGGTGAGCTCGTCGTCGACCTGCTGGTCGCTGACCTCGATGCCGCGCGACTCGGCCTCCTGCGTGAGCAGCTCGGTGTCGACGAGGTCGTCGACGGTCTGCTTGCGCAGCGCCTCCTCGTCGGGAGCCTGGCCGCTCATCTGCGAGGTCGCCGCCGCCTGCTGGAACGCCGCGGTGTAGATCGGGACGAACTCCTCCTTGGTGACCTCCTCGCCGTTGACCTCCGCCACCACGTCGGGGATGCCGTCGAGGTCGGGCTCGGGAGCCGCTGAGGCGTCCGTCGAGCCGCTCTCGGAGGGGCTCGACGATGCCTTGTCGTCGGAGGCGCCGGAGGCGTCGGACCCGCCGTCCCCTCCGCCGCAGGCGGACAGGGTGAGGACCGCGACCACCGCGAGGGAGCCGAGGACGGAGCGGGTGCGGGAGGGGGTACGCATCGTGTGAGTCATCGTCCTCGACGCTACGCGTCCAACCTGAGTGCCTCCTGAACGGGCCTCAGAGGTGGTCGGGGACGGTCAGCGCGTCCGGGTCCTGGCGCACCGGCAGCTGCGCGAGGGCCGTCCGCACGAGCGTCACGCGGGCGGCGACGGCGACCTTCTGCCGCATCCGGCCGACACCGGTCTCGCCCAGGGTCGCCTCGACGGCCTCCGCCACCTGCTGGTCGGTGAACGTCGGGCGGGTGCCGGGCTCGACGTCGACGTCCGGCAGCGCGAGCAGCACCGGGAGCACCTGTCCGCCGACCGCCTCGAGCAGGTGGTAGCGGTCGATCCGGCTCATGGCCTCCCAGGCCGCCTCGCCCTTCGCGCGCCGCAGGGACCGGGCGCCGGCGACGGTCTTGGCGGCGGAGGTCACGGCGACGGTCAGCTCGTGCTCGGTGAAGCGCATGGGGCCAGCATGCCCGACGAGCACCTGACGAGACGTGGCTCACATCGGCGTGACGAACCGGCCGCTGCGCACGACCAACCCTCGAAGCACCACGAAGACCAACGAGAGAGGAGCCCACCATGGGTATCGCTGACAAGGCCAAGAACGTCGCGCAGGACCTCGCCGGCAAGGCGAAGGAGGTCGCCGGTGAGGTGACCAACGACGACAAGCTCAAGGCCGAGGGCAAGAAGGACCAGACGGCGTCGGACGTCAAGCAGGCCGGCGAGAACGTCAAGGACGCCTTCAAGAAGTGAGCGTCCCCCAGTGAACCCCGTCCGGGGGCCGGCAGCGGGCCGGCCCCCGGACGGCTTCCCACCACCACGTCCCACCACCACGTCAGGAGCACCCGATGGCACGCACCAAGCGCAACCTGTTCGCCCTGCTCGGCTGGCTGTTCTGGAAGGTCCTGACCCTGGTGGGCCTCCCGGTGGCCAAGCGCAAGCTCGCCGAGCGAGGATCGTCCCCGTCCCGGGACGCCGGCAACGCCGCCTGAGTCCCCCGTCCGAGCACCACCGGAGGACCGCGTGCGCCTGCCCGACCTGACACCCGAGCGGCTCGACGAGGCACAGCGGGCGCTGCGCGAGCGGATCGTCGGCGGCCCCCGCGGCTCCGGTCCGCAGCACTTCCCGCTCACCACGCCGGACGGTGCGCTCACCGGGCCCTTCGGCGTGATGCTCCACGAGCCGGCCCTCGGGGCTCCGCTGCAGGAGCTCGGCAGCGCGATCCGCTACGCCACCGGCCTCGACGACCGCACCCGCGAGATCGCGATCCTCGCCGTCGCCGCCGCCACGGGCAGCGACTTCGAGCAGTACGCCCACGAGCGGGTCGGGCGTGCCGTCGGGCTCACCGACGACGAGATCGCCGCCCTCGCGGCCGGGGCCTTCACCTCCGCCGACCCGCGCGAGCAGGCGGCGTACGACCTGTGCCGGCGGCTGCTCGCCGGCGACGCGCGCCTCACAGACGAGGCCTACGCCGCGCTCGCGGCGGACCTCGGCGCGACCACCACGACCGAGCTCGTCGTGCTGGTCGGCTACTACCGCACGCTCGCCCAGCTCCTCGACGTCTTCAACGTCGGGGTGCCGGGCTGAGCGTGCGTCGGCCGGATCAGAAGGGCTCGACCCAGAAGCGACCGACCACGACCACCAGCGCGAGCACCAGCAGCACCGCGTTGACGACCACCATCTGCTGCTCGCCCCGGCGCAGGTGCACGACCGCCGCCCCGACCATCGTCAGCGCCAGGCCGAGCGCGGCCAGCGGCACCAGCACCGGCGCCACCCCGGTCAGCCCCGGCAGCACCAGGCCGACGGCACCGAGCACCTCCAGCAGGCCGATCCCCTTCACCGCGCCGGCGGAGAAGTCGTCGACCCATCCCATGCCCGACGCGGAGAGCTTCTCCTTCGGCTGCGCCAGCTTCATGCCACCGGCGGCCACGAAGGCGAGCGCCAGCACCCCCGCCACGATCCACAGCACGACGTCCATCAGGTCCTCCTCGCTTGTTGCTTCACGCTTGAAGCATCGATGAGGGCAGAACACTTCACGCGTGAAGTTATTCCCGCTCCCCTAGGCTGGCCGGGTGGGTGACACGGGGCAGGCGGTGGACGATGCGGCGACGCCGTGGCTCGACGACGACGAGCAGCAGGCGTGGCGCGCCTTCAGCAGCGTCGTGGCGCGCCTCGAGCCCGCCCTCGACTCCCAGCTGCGCCGCGACCACGACCTGCGTCACTTCGACTACGCCGTGCTCGCCCTGCTCTCGGAGCAGGAGGACCGCACGCTGCGGCTGAGCGCGCTCGCCGACGGCGCCGACGGCTCCCTCTCCCGCCTCTCGCAGGTGGTCACGCGGCTCGAACGGCTGGGGCTCGTCGCCCGCGTGCCCGACCCCGACGACGGGCGGGCGACGCGGGCCAGCCTCACCGACGCGGGCCTGGCGCGGGTCGTCGACGCCGCCCCCAGCCACGTGCGCGAGGTCCGCCGGCTGGTCGTCGACCGGCTGACCCGGACCCAGCTGCGCCAGCTGGCGGCCATCTCCGAGCGGCTCTCCGAGGCGCTCGACGACGACCCGGGGTGCGCCGGCGGGCCGTGAGTCAGTAGTGGGCGCTCATCACGTGCTTGATGCGCGTGTAGTCGTCGAAGCCGTAGCCCGAGAGGTCCTTGCCGTAGCCCGACGACCCGAACCCGCCGTGCGGCATCTCGGAGACGAACGGGATGTGGGTGTTGACCCACACGCACCCGAAGTCGAGCTCGCGGGTGAGCCGGTCGGCGGTGCCGTGGTCGCGGGTCCACACGCTGCCGGCCAGGCCGTAGTCCACGCCGTTGGCCATCGCGACCGCCTCGGCCTCGGTGTCGAAGGGCTGCACGGTGAGCACCGGCCCGAAGACCTCCTGCTGCACGATCCGGTCGTCCTGGCGCACGCCGGTCACGACGGTGGGGGCGAAGTAGAAGCCGGTGTCGCCGTGCCGGGCGCCCCCGGTGCGTACGTCCGCGTGCGCGGGCAGGTCGGTCAGGAACGCCTCGACCTTGGCCAGGTGGGCGGCGTTGTTCAGCGGGCCGTAGTCGGCGTCGGGGTCGGACGGCGGGCCGGGACGGGTGCCCTCGGCCTCCTTCACCAGCAGCGCGACCAGCTCGTCGTGCACGCTGCGGTGGACGATCACGCGCGTCGCGGCCGTGCAGTCCTGGCCGGCGTTGAAGTACGCCGCGGCCGCGACCATCTCCGCGGTCCGCGACAGGTCGGCGTCGGGCAGCACCACGACCGGCGCCTTGCCGCCGAGCTCGAGGTGGGCGCGCTTGAGGTTGCGGGCGGCCGAGGTGGCGACCTCGATGCCGGCCCTCACGGAGCCGGTGATCGCGACCAGGCCGGGGGTCGGGTGCTCGACGAGGTGGCGACCGGTGGTGGCGTCCCCGTTGACGACGTTGAGCACCCCTGCCGGGAGGACGTCGCCGGCGATCTCGGCGAGCAGGACCGTCGAGCGCGGGGTGGTGTCGCTGGGCTTGAGGACGACGGTGTTGCCGGCGGCGAGGGCCGGGGCGACCTTCCAGATCGCCATCGCGAAGGGGTAGTTCCACGGCGTCACCTGGCCGACCACGCCGATCGGCTCGCGGCGGATCGAGGAGGTGTGGCCCTCGAGGTACTCCCCCGCCGACTTGCCCTCCAGCAGCCGCGCCGCGCCGGCGAAGAAGCGCAGCTGGTCGACGCCCTGGTCGACCTCCTCGCTCGCGATGTGGCGCACCGGCTGGCCGGTGTCGCGCGCCTGCACCGCGCTGATCTCGTCGCGCCGCTCGGCGACGGCGGCGGCCAGGTCGAGCAGGTGGCCCTGCCGCCGACCGGGGGTGAGCCGCTTCCACGACTCCGACGCCGCCGCCGCGGCTGCGTACGCCCGGTCCACCTCGGCCGCGGTCGACACCGGCGAGCGACCGTCGAGCTCACCGGTCGTGGGGTCCACGAGGTCGATGAAGTCGGTGGCCTCCGACTCGACGAGGGCGCCGTCGACGAAGTTGCGGACCGTCTCGGTCATGGGGGTTCCTCCGGCTCTCGGGATCAGGCGACGTAGATCTTGCGCAGGGTCTCGTGGACGACCCACGTGGTGTGCTCGCCGGCCCGCAGCCGGACGACGGTGCCGGGGCCGAGGTCGACGCGCTCGCCGTCCTCGAAGGTCACCGTGGCCGAGCCCGAGAGGACGACGAAGACCTCGTCCACCTCGACGTCGGTGGCGGTGCCGGGGCTCATCTCCCAGACCCCGACCTCGACGCCGGACACGGCGGCAAGCGCGCGGGAGCCCGCCTCGGCGACCCCGCCAGGACCGTGGCGGGGTCGAGCGGGGCGATCGGGACGGACGCCTCGACGTCGAGCACTCGGAACACCCGCCCATCGTGCCCCGGTGGGCGTGGGACCCGCTGCCGACGATCTGTCGGGATGTCGGTCGCTCGTCGGACGATCCGACGGTCCGTGGACGGAACGGTCAGGCTCTCGCTGAACTTGTCAGGCCGTGCACGGGCCGACAAGTTCAGCGATCCCCGGCCGGCCGGGGATCGCTGAACAGCTCGTCGGCCAGGAGGGCGACGTGGAGCGAGACCCGCACGTCGGGGTCGTCGAGGTCGGCGTCGAGCAGCGCCTCGATCCGCGCGAGCCGGTCGTAGAAGGCGGCGCGGGAGAGGTGGAGGCTCGCGGCGGCCTCGGTCTTGCTCGCCGGGTGGAGCAGCAGCGCGCGCAGCGCGGCGAGCAGGTCGGTGCGCGAGCCGTCGGCGCTGTCGTGGCGGCGCAACGGCGCCAGCTCGCGCTCGACGTAGAGCCGCAGCCGGTCGTCCTCGCCGAGGAGCGCCAGCAGCCCGCGCAGGTGCAGGTCGTCGAGCCGGTGGACGTCGGGGTCGGACTCCCGGCGGACCTGCGGGGCGGCGTCGGCCACCTGCCCCGCCTCGGTGACGGTCCGCGCGATCGCGGACCGCTCGGCGACCGCGCGGCCGGCGGCGAGCACCACGTCGTGGTGGGCGAGGACCCGCGCGGCCACCCGGTCGACCAGGTCGTCGGCGTCCGCGGTCGCGGGGGCGGACACCAGCACCCGCAGGTCGCGCTCCACCTCGCACACCAGCGCCGGCAGGCGCAGCCCGTGGGCGGCCCGGACCACGGTCGCGGCGACCTCGTCGAGGTCGGCCGGCGAGGACGCGCCGATCCGCGGTCGGACCACAAGCGCCGCGAAGCACCGACGCCGCAGCGCGAAGCCGGCGAGCTCGCAGCGTCGCTGCACCTCCTCCGACCCCGGCTGCTCGACCAGCCCGGTGAGCAGCTCGAGGTGCGTGCGGCGCATCAGCGTGCCGCGGTCCCGGTCGTGCAGCCGGTGCAGCGCGAGCGCCGCCGCGGCCCGCTCGGCGACCGCGACCAGCCGCTGGGAGGGCGCGGCGGCCGAGCCGATCACCAGCCGGCCCCACCCCTGCTCGGCCGTGCCGAGCCGGGTGACCAGCCAGCCGTTGCCGGCGTCCCAGCCGGTGCGCCCCGCGACCTCGACGCGGCGCGACCGGGCCGGCCAGCCGTCGAGGAAGCCGCCCTCGTCGTCCGGGCCCGGGAAGTAGTCGAGCGGCCGGTGGTGGGCGTTCTCCACCACGACCGGCCCGCCGGCGAGGCGCTGCACGGCCTGGAGGATCTCCACCGGACCGGCCTGGCTGAAGCTCAGCTCGGTGAACGTCTCGTGCACCCGCTGCGCCTCGCGCAGCTCGGCGACCTGGTGGTCGACCACGCGCTCCCCGATCTCCTGCGCCAGCGCCGCGAAGCGGGTCTCCTGGCCGAGCACGACCAGTGGCAGCCCGTGCTGCTCGCACGACTCGACGAGCGCCGACGGCAGCGCGTCGGACCAGCGGCGGCCGAGCTCGACGACCACGCCCGCGCTGCCGACCTCGACCAGCTCGTCGACGAACGCCGCGAAGCCGGCCGCGTCGTCGTCGACCGGCAGCCCGGTGCCCATGGTGAGCAGCAGGTCACCGGCCCGGAGCAGGTCGCGCACGTCGGCGCGCTCGGTGGCGTGCACCCACCGGATCGGACGGTCGGCGGCACCCGCGCCGGCCACGACCCGCGGGGCGGCCCGCCGGAAGGTGGGCAGCGCGAGGGCCTCGGTCAGCGTCACGCCCGGCGTCGTCTCGGCCACGGGTGGAGCCTACGCGCGCCCGGGGTGACGAAGTGTCCGACCAGGGCCTCCAAACCCTACGATCCGACACCCGCTTCCGCCGCGCGCGACGAGCAGGATGACCGCATGACCGACACCGCTGAGATCGTGCACTGGGCCGACGGTGCGCCCCTGACCGGCTCGCCCACCGGTTGGGCCGACGTGACCAACCCCGCCACCGGCGAGGTGACCGGCCGGGTCGCGCTGGCCAGCGAGGCCGACGCGGCCGAGGTGATCGCGGCCGCCGCCCGCGCCGCCCGCGGCTGGGGCACCACCTCGCTCGCGCGGCGTACGCAGGTGATGTTCGCCTTCCGCGAGCTGCTCAACGCCCGCAAGGACGAGCTCGCCGCGATCATCACCGCCGAGCACGGCAAGGTGCACTCCGACGCGATGGGCGAGATCGCCCGCGGCCTCGAGGTCGTCGAGTTCGCCTGCGGCATGTCCCACCTGCTCAAGGGCGGGCACAGCGAGGAGGCTTCGACCGGCGTCGACGTGCACTCCAAGCGGGTGCCGCTCGGCGTGGTGGGCATCATCAGCCCCTTCAACTTCCCGGCCATGGTGCCGATGTGGTTCTTCCCGGTCGCGATCGCGGCCGGCAACACGGTCGTGCTCAAGCCCAGCGAGAAGGACCCCAGCGCGGCCACCTGGCTCGCCGCCCTCTGGAAGGAGGCCGGTCTCCCCGACGGCGTCTTCAACGTGCTCCACGGCGACAAGACCGCCGTCGACGCGCTGCTCACCAGCCCCGACGTGCAGGCGATCAGCTTCGTCGGCTCGACGCCGATCGCGGAGTACGTCTACGAGACCGCCAGCCGCCACGGCAAGCGCGTCCAGGCCCTCGGCGGCGCGAAGAACCACATGGTCGTCCTCCCCGACGCCGACCTCGACCTCGCCGCCGACTCGGCCGTCAACGCCGGCTACGGCAGCGCCGGCGAGCGCTGCATGGCGATCAGCGTGCTGGTCGCCGTCGACCCGGTCGGCGACGAGCTGGTCGCCCGGATCGCCGACCGCACTCGCACCCTGCTGATCGGCGACGGCGGACGCTCGGCGACCGGGGACGGGAAGGAGGCCGACATGGGCCCGCTCGTGACGAAGGCCCACCGCGACCGGGTCAGCTCGTTCATCGACTCCGGCGAGGCCGCCGGCGCGAAGGTCGTCGTCGACGGCCGCGACGTGGCGGCCCGGGGCGGGCAGGACGGCTTCTGGCTCGGCCCCACCCTCTTCGACGACGTCACCCCCGACATGGAGATCTACACCGAGGAGATCTTCGGCCCGGTCCTGTCCGTGGTCCGCGTGAAGACCTACGACGAGGCGGTCGCGCTGGTCAACGCCAACCAGTACGGCAACGGCACGGCCGTGTTCACCAACGACGGCGGCGCCGCCCGTCGCTTCGAGGCCGACGTCGAGGTCGGCATGATCGGCGTCAACGTGCCGGTCCCGGTGCCGGTCGCCTACTACTCCTTCGGTGGCTGGAAGCGGTCGCTGTTCGGCGACACCCACGCCCACGGCACCGAGGGCGTGCACTTCTTCACCCGCGGCAAGGTCGTCACCACCCGGTGGATCGACCCCGCCAACCGGCCCGCGGGCGGTCTCGAGCTGGGGTTCCCGCGCAATGACTGACGTCGTGACGAAGAGCGACCTGACCGACACCCACGACGCCGAGCGGGCCTACGCGCTCGACCGCGCCCACGTCTTCCACTCCTGGTCGGCGCAGGCCGAGATCTCGCCGATGGTGATCTCCCGGGCCGAGGGCAGCCACGTCTGGGACGGCGCGGGGAAGCGGTACCTCGACTTCAGCTCCCAGCTGGTCTTCACCAACCTCGGCCACCAGCACCCGCGGATCGTCGCGGCCATCCAGGAGCAGGCAGGTCACCTCGCCACCGTCGCGCCTGCGTTCGCCAACGGCACCCGCTCGGAGGCCGCGCGCCTGATCGCGAGCCACACCCCCGGCGACCTCGACCACGTGTTCTTCACCAACGGCGGCGCCGACGCCAACGAGCACGCCGTCCGGATGGCGCGCCTGCACACGGGCCGGCACAAGGTGCTCACCACCTACCGCAGCTACCACGGCGGCACCCACCTCGCGGTCAACATGACCGGCGACCCGCGCCGCTGGGCCAGCGACCACGGCTCGACCGGCACGGTGCACTTCTTCGGCCCGTTCCCCTACCGCTCGCCCTTCCACGCCACCACCGAGGCCGAGGAGTGCCAGCGTGCGCTCGAGCACCTCGAGCAGGTCGTCGCCCTGGAGGGCCCCGCCACCGTCGCCGCGATCGTGCTCGAGGCGATCCCCGGCACCGCCGGGATCATGGTCCCTCCGCCGGGCTACCTCGCCGGCGTGCGCGAGATCTGCGACCGGCACGGCATCGTGCTCGTCGCCGACGAGGTGATGTCGGGATTCGGCCGCTCCGGACGGTGGTTCGCCGTGGAGCACGGCGGGGTGACCCCGGACCTGCTGACCTTCGCCAAGGGCGTCAACAGCGGCTACGTCCCGCTCGGCGGCGTCGCGATCAGCGACGCGATCCACGCCACCTTCGCCCACCGCGCCTACCCCGGCGGCCTCACCTACTCCGGCCACCCGCTCGCGTGCGCCGCCGCCGTCGCCACCATCCGGGCCATGGAGGACGACGACGTCGTGGGGGCCGCCGAGCGGCTCGGCACCGACGTCCTCGGACCCGGGCTCCGGGCGCTCGCCGGGAAGCACCCGTGGATCGGCGAGGTGCGCGGCACCGGCGCGTTCTGGGCCGTCGAGCTGGTCCGCGACCCCGCGACGCGGGAGCCGCTGGCGCCGTACGGCGGCTCGAGCCCCGAGATGGGCGCGATCGTGAAGGGCTGCCAGGAGCGCGGCCTGCTGCCGTTCTCCAACTACAACCGGATCCACGTCGTGCCACCGCTGACCACCACCGCCGAGGAGGCCCGTGAGGGCCTCGCGATCCTCGACGAGGCGCTCACCGCCGCGGCACGCTGACCCCGTGGCCCATCGCACCGCCTTCGAGCGGCACGCCCCCGACCCGGCGCTGGTCGAGCGCTCCCTCGCGGGCAGCCGGCAGGCGGTGTTCTGGCTCGAGGACGCCGGGGCGGGGCCGACGTACCCCGCCCTGACCGCGAGCACCACCGCCGACCTCACCGTCGTCGGCGGCGGCTACCTCGGCCTGTGGGCGGCCGTCCACGCGAAGCGGCGCGACCCCGGCAGGCGCGTGGTCCTGCTCGAGGCGCAGACCGTCGGCTGGGCGGCGTCGGGCCGCAACGGCGGCTTCTGCGAGGCGTCGCTCACCCACGGCGAGGACAACGGCCGCTCGCGGTGGCCCGAGCAGCACGACGACCTGGTCCGGCTGGGCGCGCAGAACCTCGACGCGTTCGAGGCGGACGTGCGCGACCTCGGGCTGGACTGCGAGTGGGAGCGCACCGGGACCCTGGAGGTCGCGGTCGAGGAGCACCAGGTCGGGTGGCTGGCCGACGAGCCGGGCTTCCTCGACCGCGACGGCGTGCGGGCCGAGGTCGCGAGCCCGCTGTTCCTCGCCGGCGCCCTCGACACCGACGGGACCGCCCTGGTCCACCCCGCGCGGCTGGCCCGCGAGCTGGCGCGGGTCGCGGGCGACCTCGGCGTCGAGGTCCACGAGCACTCCGCCGTCAGCGGGCTGCGGAGGGTGGCGGGCGGCGTGGAGGTCGCGACCGACCGGGCCACCGTCACCTCGGGCGACGTCGTGCTGGCCACCAACGTGTTCCCGTCGCTGCTGCGACGCAACCGGCTGATGACCGTCCCGGTCTACGACTACGTCCTGGTGACCGAGCCGCTCACCGCCGAGCAGCGCGCGGCGATCGGGTGGGAGCGCCGCTGCGGGCTCGGCGACCTCGCCAATCAGTTCCACTACGCGCGGCTCACGTCCGACGACCGGGTCCTGTGGGGCGGGTACGACGCGGTCTACCCACGCGGCGGGCGGCTCCACGTGCGCCACGAGGACCGGCCCGCGAGCCACGCCCGGCTGGCCGCGCACTTCCTCGCGACCTTCCCCCAGCTCGAGGACGTGCGCTTCAGCCACCGCTGGGCGGGTGCGATCGACACGTGCACGCAGTTCACCGCGTTCTACGGCACCAGCCACGGCGGGCGGGTCGCCCACGCCGCCGGGTTCACCGGGCTCGGGGTGGGTGCGACGCGGTTCGCCGCCGAGGTCCTGCTCGACCTGCTCGCGGGGCAGGAGAACGAGCGCACCGCGCTCCGGATGGTGCGCGAGCGCCCGCTCCCCTTCCCCCCCGAGCCGGTGGCGGGCATCGGGATCAACCTCACCCGCTGGTCACTGGACCGGGCCGACCACCGCGGCGGACGGCGCAACGCCTTCCTCCGGGTGCTCGACCGGGCCGGTCTGGGCTTCGACTCCTGAGTCAGGCGGCCGGGGCCAGGGCGCCGAGACCCTTGCGGAGGTCGGCCAGGATCCGCGTGAGGATCCGCGAGACCTGGGCCTGCGTCAGCCCGACCTCCGTGGCGATCTCCTGCTGGGTGAGCTCCTCGACGAACCGCAGCCGCACGATCCGGCGGTCGCGGCCGCCGAGGCCGCCCACGAGCGGCGCCAGCATCATGCGCGCCTCCGCGCGGCCCATCGCGGGGTCGACGTGCCCGATCAGGTCACCGAGGGTGGCCGGTCCCTCCCCGGCGGCGCTGTCGAGCGAGGTCGGGGTGAAGCAGCCGTCGGCGGTCAACGCCTCCACCACGTCGTCGCGCGACACCTCGAGGTGGGAGGCGATCTCGGTCGGGCGCGGGGAGCGTCGCAGGGACGCCTCCAGCTCGGCCTGGGCCCGGCCGATGCGGGCCTGCAGGTCCTGGATGCGGCGCGGCGGGCGCACCGTCCAGCCGTGGTCGCGGAAGTGCTTGCGCAGCTCACCGCGCACGGTGGGGACGGCGAAGGACATGAAGTCGTGGCCGGCGTCGGGGTCGAAGCGGCGCGCCGCCTTGGTGAGGCCGAGCAGGGCGACCTGCTCGAGGTCGTCGAGGTCGATGCCGCGGTTGCGGTAGCGCGAGGCCATCGACCGCGCGACGTCGATGTGGGCGTGGATCAGCTGCTCGGACGCGGTGGCGTCACGGCGGGTGGGCTCGGGTGCGAGCGACAGGCGGACCACGAGAGTTCCTTCCTGCAAGGGGGCGAACTCACCGTGGTCTCCAGCAAGTCGTACCTCCACCGTCGCAGGCGGCCGGGACCGGCAACAGCCGGATAACGAAGCGTGGTCTAGTCGGCCGCGCGACGCAGGGTCTCGCGCGGGTTCTCGCCGAACACCTGGCGGTACTCCGCGGCGAAACGCCCCGGGTTGAAGAAGCCGAGCCGCACTGCGGCGTCGGCCACGGACACCACCGACCCGTCGCGCAGCGAGCGGCGGACGAGGTCGAGCCGCACCCGGCGCAGGTAGGCCAGCGGGGTGCAGCCGAGGTGCTGCTGGAACGCGTACTGGAGCGCACGCGGCGAGACGCCGGCGGCCTGGGCGATGACCGCGATGGACAGGTCGTCACCCTCGCGTCCCTCGATGAAGGCCTGGGCCCGCCGCACGGCCGACTGGCTGGCGTCGCGGCGGTCGCGCCCGACGTCGAGCCGGCTCGCCTCGCCCACCACGTTGTTGGGGAAGGTGTGCAGGAGCGTGTGCGCGAGCAGGCGGGTCGCCGACCCGCGCGCCACGTCGCTGTCGTGCGTCGCGATCGACGACCGGTACTCCTCGACCGTCACCCGCCACCGGGCGCCGGCGGCGGCGGAGCGGGGGACGAAGCGGGCGAAGACGAGCTCGTCAGGGCGCCGGTCGGGGTCGATGTCGCGGATCGCGTCGGCGAGGACCGACGCCGAGATGCGGGTGTTGTCGACCTCGTAGCCGTTGCCCCGGCCGCTGAAGGCCATGTCCCATCCGGTGGCGAGCAGGCTGT
The DNA here is from genome assembly GCF_020991065.1 of Nocardioides okcheonensis. Taxonomy (NCBI): domain Bacteria; kingdom Bacillati; phylum Actinomycetota; class Actinomycetes; order Propionibacteriales; family Nocardioidaceae; genus Nocardioides; species Nocardioides okcheonensis. The sequence goes on along the minus strand of NZ_CP087710.1, from coordinate 3,168,843 downwards.
CGCCGTCGACCCCGCCGTCGGTGGTCCCGTTGCGGGTGTACTCGATCTGGCCGCGCCGGACGTCGACCACGACCAGCCCGGGCATCGGGTCGGCGTCGAAGGTGATCGGTGCGTCGATGGTCAGCCGGTCGACCGCGACGCCGTCGGACTCCGACCGTCGGTGGCGCACCGCGCCCATCCGGCCGGACAGGCCGAGGGACGAGCCGTAGGCCACGTCGAGCCAGTTGCGGGCCTCGTCGCCGGTGCCCTCGAAGTCGAAGTCGGCGGGGGCGAGCCGCCGGGCGTCCATGTGGGCCACGGGTCCCCCTTTCCAGGAGGCGTGGGGCGACCCGTGTGCTCGAGCCACCTCGAGGGTACTCCTCCGCGGCCCGCTCCACCCCTAGGGAGGTTGGGTGCCGGACGGAGGGGCACCCCGTTGTCGGTGACCTCTTGTAGGCTCGCTCAGCACGTCAAAGTCTCCGCCCTGTGTCCGCGGACCTGCGTCATGAAAGGTGACGGATGTCAGGAACGGACCTACCCACCGGCGACCCCGGACACCCCGACGAGCTCCGCGACGAGGTCGCCCAGCTCCACGAGGCGATGAAGTCGCAGCGCGACATCGGCATGGCCATCGGACTCGTCTCGGCGCGCTACCGCTGCAGCACCGAGCAGGCCTGGCGCACGATGCTGCGCGTCTCGCAGGACAGCAACACCAAGGTGCGCAGCGTGGCGCGGGTGCTGGTCGCCGTCCACGACGGCACCGCGAGCGCGGACGAGCAGCGCGTGCTCGCCTCGTTCCTCGACCACCTCCCCGCGTCCGGGTGGCCAGCAGGGCCCTCGACCGGCGAGGATCCCTCCCCATGAGCATCGACGACCTCGCCCTTGCCCAGAGCCTGCGCCGCCTGCACCTCTCGCGCGAGGACGGCGGCACCGTCGTCGCCGCCCTCGACCAGGTGGTCCACGCGTGCGTCGACCTGTTCGGCCTCGGCGGGGCCGGTCTGCTCGTGGCCGACGAGCAGGACATGCTGCGCTACGTCGCCGCGTCCGACGGCCCCGGCCGGGTGCTGGAGGAGACGGAGGCCAGCGCGGGGCAGGGCCCGTGCACGGAGGCGTACGTGACCGCGCAGGTGGTCACCTCCCGCGACGTCACGGCCGAGGAGGACCGCTGGCCGATCCTCGCCAAGGCGATGGCCGACCTCCCGGTGCGTGGCGTGCTCGGCGTCCCGGTGCGCCTCGGCGGTGTCCCGATCGGGACGCTCGACGTCTACTGCGAGGAGCCGCACGACTGGGACGACAGCGAGGTCGCCGCGCTGTCGCGCTTCGCGGAGGTCATCACGACCACCCTCGGCGCGGCCCTCCAGGCGCACACGGCCGGCGAGCTCGCCCGCCAGCTGCAGTACGCCCTCGACTACCGCGTGGTCATCGAGCGCGCCGTCGGCTTCCTCATGGCGCGCCACGCGGCCGACGCCGTCACCGCGTTCAACTCCCTGCGCACCGCGGCCCGCAGCCGCCGCACCAAGATCGGCATGGTGGCCGAGCACGTCCTGGCGACCGGCGCCCTGCCCGACTGACCGACTGCGCGCGGGCGACCGACCCGGTCAGTCGCCCGCGCGCACCTGCTCGTGCGGGAACTCGCGGGTCTCGGCGACCTGCGTCGCGACGTCGCGCAGCTTGGTGTTGCTGGTCGACGACAACCGGCGCAGCAGCTCGAAGCTCTGCTGCTGGTCGATGCCGAAGCGCTCCATCGCGATCCCCTGGGCGATCCCGATCACGTGGCGGGAGTCGACGGCCGCGCGCAACGTGGTGGCGCGCCGCGTCGCGGCGAAGGCCGTGGCGGCGTGCACCGCGTAGAGCCGCGCCCGGTCGACGACCTCGCGGTCGGCGAAGCCACCGCGCTCGGCGGCGTAGAGGGTGATCGCCCCGAGCGGCTCGTCGCGGTCGTGGACGCCGAGGGTGAGCGCCGAGCGGACCCCCCGCTCGACCGCAGCCGCGCCCCACTCCGGCCAGCGGGCGTCGTCGCCGACGTCGCCGCTGCGCACCCAGGACCCGTCGCCGACGACCACGACCGCGGGTCCCTGCTCGAGGTCGCACTGCAGGTCGTCGAGCTCCTGGGCCAGCGGGTCCGTGCCGGCGAGGCTCGTCAGCCCGCCGCGCGGCGAGCGCAGGACGAGGCCGACGTGCCCGGCCTCCGGCACCAGGTCGCGCATCCGGCCGACGATGGCCCGGGCCGTCACGGCCTCGTCGGGCTCCTGCTGCTGCAGGTCGGCGGCCAGCGCGGCGAACACGGTGAGGGAATCGTGGAGCGACAATGGAGATCCTTGGGGCCAAGCATCTTGAGACCCGTGTTCTGGAGTCGTCGGCGATTTTATCGAGGGGTGCTGACCGGGTCCATGCGACCCTCCCTAGGGAGGTGTGCGGGGACCGCTCCTGCATGAGTGGCGCGGCGGCGGGTACGGCGCGCCGTGACCCTCTCCGCATCAGGTGCCGGCCTGCCCACGGCACCCGCCGTCCCCCGTCCGCGTGCGTCCCGGGTCGTCGTCGCCTCCGTGCCGTCCGGGCACGTCTACGTCCGCCACCTCGCGCCCGAGGACGGCTCCGGACCCCGCCGCCTCCCCGACCCCCGGCCGACCGGTGTCCCCGCCGCCTCGCAGCAGTGGTGGCCGCCGGTGATGCTCGACCCGCGGTGGGTCGAGACCCACGACGCGGACGTGTTCCACCTGCACTTCGGCTTCGACGCGCGCTCGGTGGGCGACCTCGAGGAGCTGGTCGCCGCGCTGCGCCGCCGGGGCGTGCCGCTGGTGTTCACGGTCCACGACCTGCGCAACCCGCACCACGCCGACCGTCGGATGCACGACGCGCAGCTCGACGTGCTGGTCCCGGCCGCCGACGCGCTCGTGACCCTGACGACCGGAGCGGCCGCCGAGATCCGCCGTCGGTGGGGGCGCGAGGCCGTGGTGCTGCCGCACCCCCACGTCGTGCCGTTCGACGTGATGCAGCGCACCGCCAAGATGCGCGAGGTGCGTCGGCGGGGCGTGCGCGACCGCGAGTTCCGGGTCGGCCTGCACGTGAAGAGCCTGCGCGCCGGGATGCACCCGCACCCCCTGCTGCCGGTGCTCGTGGACACGCTGCGCGACCTCCCGGGTGCGGTGCTGCAGGTCAACGGCCATCGCGACGTGCTCGAGCCGGACGGTGCCCGCCACGACGCGGCGCTGGCGGACGCGCTGCGCGAGCACGAGGCCCGGGGCGAGGTCGACCTGCGGGTCCACGACTTCCTGGACGACGACGCCCTGTGGTCCTACCTCGCCTCGCTGGACGTCTCGGTCCTGCCCTACCGGTTCGGGACCCACAGCGGCTGGCTCGAGGCGTGCCGCGACCTGGGCACCACCGTCGTGGCGCCCACCTGCGGCTACTTCGCCGACCAGGCGCCGGTGCTGACCTACACCCACGACGAGGAGCACTTCGGCGCGACCGCTCTCGCCGACGCCGTGCGGGCGGCGTACGCCGGTCACGTCCCCCCGAGCCCGACGGTCGAGGATCGGAGGCAGCAGCGCGCGCTCCTCGCGGCCGCGCACGACGAGCTCTACCGCTCGCTCCTGGGCGGTGCGCGGTGAGGATCTGCCTCGTCGCGTCCAACCGGTTCCCGGTCCGCGAGCCCTTCGCCGGCGGCCTGGAGTCGATGACCGCCACCCTGGCCCGCGGCCTCGCCGAGCGGGGGCACGAGGTGACGCTCGTCGCCGGGCCCGGCTCCGAGGTGCACCCGGCGGTCCGCCTCGCCCCCCTCGCGACGGTCCAGGTCAGCGCCGCGGCGATGGCCGACCGGTTCGCCCCCGGCCCGGAGTGGCTGGCCGACCACCACGCCTACCTCGGCCTGATGCTGTCGCTGGCGCGCACCGGCGCCCGGGACTTCGACGTGGTGCACAACAACAGCCTCCACCACCTGCCCGTGTCGATGGCGTCGGCGCTCGACGTGCCCGTCCTCACCACGCTGCACACGCCGCCGCTGCCCCTGCTCGAGTCCGCCCTCGCGCTGTGCCCCAGCCCGCCGCGCTTCGTGGCGGTGAGCCAGTGGACCTCGGACGCCTGGCGCCACGTGGTCGAGAGCGACGTGGTGCGCAACGGCCTCGACCTCGACGCCTGGTCGCCCGGACCGGGCGGCGGGCCCGCGGTGTGGTCGGGGCGGCTGGTCTCGGAGAAGGCGCCGCACCTCGCGATCGACGCCTGCCGCGCGGCGGGCGTGCCGCTGGTGCTGGCCGGTCCGGTGCAGGAGCCCGCCTACTTCGCGAGCGAGGTCGCCCCGCGCCTCGGCGGCGAGGTGACCTACGCCGGCCACCTCACCGGCAGCGCCCTGGCCCGGCTCCTGCGGGACGCCTCGGTCGCGGTCGTGACCCCCAGCTGGGACGAGCCGTACGGCCTGGTCGCCGCCGAGGCGATGGCCTGCGGCACGCCCGTCGCGGCGTTCGCCCGCGGCGGCCTGACCCAGGTGGTCTCCGCCGGGTCGGGGGTGCTGGTCCCGCCCGGCGACGTCGCCGCCCTCGCGGCCGCCGTCGTGACCGCCGCCGGGCTCGACCGGCGCGCCGTCCGCGCCCACGCCGAGGCCACGTGCGGCCAGGACGCGATGGTCGAGGGCTACCTCGCCCACTACGCCGATCTCCAGCACCGGGTCGACGCGGCATGAGCACGGTCGTCGGGTTCTACGTCCACCACGTCGGCAGCGGGCACCTGCACCGGGCCACGGCGCTCGCGCACCGGATCGCGTCGCCGTCGGTCCGGGTCGTGGGGCTGTCCTCTCTGCCGCGCCCGGAGTCCTGGGCGGGCGAGTGGGTCCGGCTGCCGCGCGACGACGACGGGACGACCACCGGCGTCACCGCGCGCGGCCACCTGCACTGGGCACCGCTGCTGCACGCCGGCGCCCGGACCCGCGCGGCCCTGCTGTCCGCCTGGATCGAGGCGGTGCGCCCCGACGTGCTCGTGGTCGACGTGTCGGTCGAGGTGCTGCTGCTGGCCCGGCTGCACGGCGTGCCGACCGTCGCGGTCGTGCTGCCCGGGCGGCGCGACGACCCCGCCCACCTGCTCGGGCTCGGCACCGCCGAGGCGCTGGTCGGCTTCTGGCCGGCGCGGGCCACCGGCATGACCCCGGGCCTCCCGCCGGTCCTGCGGGACCGGCTCGTCGCGGTCGGCGCGATGTCGCGCCACCCGAGCCGTCCGTCCCCCGCCCCGTCGCGCGGAGGGCCGACGGTCACCCTGATGCTCGGCACGGGTGGCCACGACGTGTCCGCCGCGCAGGTCGACGCCGCCCGCGCAGCGACGCCGGGCTGGCGCTGGCAGGTGCTGGGCGCCGACCCCGCCAGCTGGGTGCCCGACCCGTCGAGACACCTCGCCGCGAGCGACGTCGTGGTCATCCACGCCGGCCAGAACGCCGTGGCGGAGACGGCCGCCGCGCGTCGTCCCGCCGTGGTCCTGCCGCAGCGCCGCCCGCACGACGAGCAGCTCGCCACCGCGCGCGTGCTCGCCGACGGGTGGCCCGCCGTCGTGCGCGAGAACTGGCCGGCCGACGGCTGGCCCGCGCTGCTCGCCGAGGCGGCCGCGCTGGACGGCTCGGGCTGGGCGGGCTGGTGCGACGGGGAGGCCGCGGACCGGTTCGCCGACCTCGTCCTCGCCACGTGCGCCCGCACCCGCGCGGAGGTGTCGGCGTGAGCGGGGTCGCGGTCGTGACGATCGCCCACGGCCGGCACGACCACCTCGCCGCGCAGCACCGCGCGCTCGCGCTCGGCTCGCGCCGGCCCGACCACCACGTCGTGGTGGCGATGGACGACCGGGCGATCCGGGCCCGCACCGAGTCTGGCCTGCACCGCACGGTGGTCCACACCGCGCGCTCGCGCGACGGTCGGCTCCCCCTCGCCGCGGCCCGCAACCTCGGCGTCCGCGCCGCGCTCGACGCCCGGGCGCGGGTGGTCGTGCTGCTCGACGTCGACTGCCTCCCGGGAGCCGACCTCGTGGCGGCCTACGCCGGCGCGGTGGAGGCCGAGCCGGGCGTCGTCTGGTCCGGTCCGATCACCTACCTCCCGCCTCGACCGGCGGACGGCTACCCGGAGCACCCGGCGGACCTCGCGGAGTGGGACGACCCGCACCCTGCCCGGCCACGGCCCGCTCCCGGCGAGCGGGTGCGGGACCTGCACCCCGACCTGTTCTGGTCGCTGTCGTTCGCGGTCGCCGCACCGACCTGGCGCCTGGTCGGCGGGTTCTGCGAGGACTACACCGGCTACGGCGCCGAGGACACCGACCTCGCCCGCAGCGTGGTCGCGGCCGGGGTGGGGCTGGGCGTGCTCGGCGGCGCGCGGGCCTACCACCAGCACCACCCGGTGAGCAGCCCGCCGGTCGAGCACCTCGACGACATCCTGCGCAACGGACGGACCTTCCGCGACCGCTGGGGGACCTGGCCGATGGCCGGGTGGCTCGAGCAGATGGAGCGGCTCGGCCTGGTGCACCGGGTCGGACCCGACTGGGAGCGGACGGCATGAGCGGGCGGACGTACGACGCCGTGGTCGTGGGGGCCGGGCCCAACGGGCTGGTCGCCGCCAACGTGCTGGCGGACGCCGGTCGGTCGGTGCTGGTGCTGGAGGCGCAGCCGACGCCCGGAGGCGCCGTCCGCAGCGACCGCGAGGTCCACCCCGACTTCGTGCACGACACGTTCAGCGCGTTCTACCCCCTGGCCGTCGCGTCGCGCGCGATCGCCGACCTGCGCCTCGAGGACCACGGCCTGGTGTGGGAGCACGCCCCGGCCGTCCTGGGCCACCCCTTCGGTGACGGACGGTGGGCGGTGCTGCACCGCGACCGCGAGGACACGGCCGCCGGCCTCGACGCGCTCCGGTCGGGCGACGGCGATGCGTGGCTCGAGCTGTGCGCGACCTGGGACCGGATCGGGTCGCCGCTCGTCGACGCGCTCACCTCGCCGTTCCCGCCGGTGCGGGCCGGCGCCCGCCTGCTGCCGTCCCTCGTGCGGTCCGGGGGGCTGGAGACGGTGCGCCACCTGGCCACGCCGGTCGCGTCGCTGGGGCGCGAGCTCTTCGCGGGTCCGGCCGGTGGCCTGCTGCTGTCCGGCAACGCCGGTCACGCCGACTTCCCGCTCTCCTCGCCGGGCTCCGGGGTCTTCGGGGTGCTGATGACGATGCTCGGGCAGACGGTCGGCTTCCCGGTCCCCCGCGGCGGCGCGCAGGCCCTCACCGACGCGCTGGTCGCCCGGCTCGCGTCGCGCGGCGGCGAGCTGGTGACCGACGCGGAGGTGACGGGGATCGACGTGCGCGGCGGGCGGGTCACCGGCGTGCGCACGGCCGACGGCGGCCACGCGACGCGCACCGTGCTGGCCGACGTGTCCGCGGTCCACCTGTTCGGACGGTTGCTCGCGCCGGCGGACGTGCCGCCGGGCGTCGCCCGCGGCATGCGGGCCTTCGAGCTCGACCCCGGCACCGTCAAGGTCGACTGGGCGCTGTCGGCCCCCGTGCCGTGGCGCAACGCCCCCGACCGGGTGCCCGGCACCGTCCACGTCGCCGACTCCGTCGACGAGATGACGCAGACCCTGGCCCAGGTGTCGTCCGGCACGGTCCCCGACCGGCCGTTCCTGCTCACCGGCCAGATGACGACCAGCGACCCCAGCCGCTCGCCGGCCGGGACCGAGTCGTTCTGGGCCTACACCCACGTGCCGCAGCCCGGCGCCACCCGCGGCGACGCGGGCGGCGAGGTCAGCGGCGCGTGGGACCACGACGACTGCGAGCGGTTCGCGGACCGGGTGCAGGCCCGGCTCGAGGCGGTCGCGCCGGGGTTCGGCGACCGGGTGCTCGCGCGCCGCGTCCTCGGCCCCCACCAGCTCGAGGCGCGCAACGCCAACCTCGTCGGCGGTGCGGTCAACGGCGGGACGTCGCAGCTGCACCAGGAGCTGGTCTTCCGTCCGGTGCCGGCGATGCGCGGCCGCGCCGCGACCGGCGTGGCCGGGCTCTACCTCGCGTCGGCGTCCGCGCACCCCGGTGGCGGCGTGCACGGCGCCGCCGGTGCGAACGCGGCGCGGGCGGCCCTCTGGCACGACCGCCTCGGACGCGTCCGACCGTCCCCACGAGGACCACGCCCGTGACCGAGCACGTCGCCTTCGGGCCGTTGACCATCGCCTTCGACGAGCGGGTGCTGCGACCACGCGAGTGGACGGCGGCCCAGTCGGCCTGGGCCGCGGAGCTGCAGGCCGGTGCCCCGCCCGGCCCCGTCCTCGAGCTGTGCGCCGGCGCCGGTCACATCGGCCTGCTGGCCGTGCTGGACACCGGGCGCGAGCTGGTCTGCGTCGACGCGGACCCGGTGGCCTGCGACTTCGCGCGGGCCAACGCCGTCGCGGCGGGCGTCGCGCACCGGGTGGAGGTGCGCGAGGGCCGCCTCGAGCACGCCGTCGCCCCGCAGGAACGGTTCGCGGTGGTCGTGGCCGACCCGCCGTGGGTGCCGAGGGACGAGGTGGGGCGCTATCCCGAGGACCCGCTCGACGCCATCGACGGCGGCTCCGACGGGCTGGACGTGGCGCGCGCCTGCCTGGCGGTGATCGCCCGCCACCTCGCACCCGGCGGCTCGGCCGTGCTGCAGGTCGGCACCTGCACCCAGGCGGACGTGCTCCGGTCGGCCCTGTGCTGCAACGGCGACGGACTCGTGGTGACCGACCTGCGCCAGTTCCCGCGCGGCGTGCTGGTCAGGATCGACCGGGACGCGGGATGACCTTGTGGGTGCCGTCGCACCACGGGTGCCGGCTGGACTTCCCGCAGCGGCACACCGCCACGACCGGCCGCTCGACGGGGTGGACCGTCCCGTCCTCGGCGACCACCGTGCGCGCGCCGCGCAGCAGCATCGGACCGTGCGGGCACAGCTCGACGTCGGGGGCGCTCACCGCTCGCCCCACTCCCGCAGCAGCGCCGCGGCGAACCTGGCCTCGGTGTCCAGGCAGGTGAACGCCCCGAACAGGATGTCCGCCGCCTGGTCCGGCTCGTCCTCCGCGAGGGTCGCGCAGATCCTCCGGGCCGCGAGCTGCTCGTGGATCGCGTCGGCCTCGACGTGCTCGTCGTAGTAGGCCGACATCGGGCCGTCCAGGCCGAGCCGCTCCAGCCCCTGCACCAGCTTGCGCGACGGGAGCGAGCTGGTCATCTCGAACGCCGCCAGGTGACCCATCGCCGCGCCGCGCAGACGACGGTGCAGCCCGAGCAACGACGCGGCGTTGTTCATCTCGAGGGTCTCGGCGAGCGCGTCGTCGACGTACGCGCCCCGCTCGGGTCGCAGGCCGACCGCCTGCAGCCCGCGGGCGAAGAGGTGGGCGTGCAGCCGGTCGGGGTCGCCGTCGCCGTACTCGTCGAACAAGAGCTCCACGAGCGCCGCCTTCGCGCGGACCGGCAGCCGCGGCACCACCCAGGCCGAGGGGTCCGACTCCTTGAGGTGGTAGACCGAGCGCTGTCGCAGCAGCTCGAGGACCTGCTCGCGCGTGGCGTCGCGCCGCACCCGGTCGGCCAGCGACGGACCGTCGTCCGCGTCGACGATCCGCTCGAGCGCACCGGGGACGTCGGGGACGGGGTGTGCGGCGTGGGACGGCGCGGCCAGCCAGCGTGCACGCAGCCGCTGCTCCAGCGCGAGCTCGAGCCCGTGCCGGACGACGAGCAGCGACGGGTCCCACTCGGCGGCGTCGTCGGCGTCCTCGAACCCGCCGTAGGACAGCTCGTGGAGGGTCCACAGCGCGAGCGCCTCGTCGGCGTCGGACTCGGCGGCGCCGGGAGCGGTCGCCGTCCCCGCCCCTGCGAGGCGCGCGACGACCCACTCGCTCATGTCGCCGCGCGGCTTCGGCAGCCTCACGGCGTGACCACCGCCGTGACCGTCGCGTCCACCTCGTCGCACCGTTGCCCGATCGCCTCCATGCACCTCCAGTGCCCCGGCTCCGCGTCGACATGCGTCGTCCCGCCCCTGGGTGCGTGGTGGTCCTCCGTGGCCGGTGGCACCGTCGAACGATGAGCGACGACGCAGCCGGGCCTGACAGCGACCATCGACGCCCGGCGGGGGTCACCGACGCCACCGTCGAGGCGCTCGGCAAGCTGTCCGCGGCCCTCGACCACGTCGAGGACGCCCGCGGTCACCTCTACGCCTTCCACCGGCTGATGGGCAGCGCCGAGAGCACGCTGGAGGAGGCGACGGCGATGGTCCGCGAGGCCGGGCACACCGCCCTGGCCGACGCGCTCGACCGCGACGCCCTCGGCCAGAACCCGCTGCCCGGGATGTGGTCCTTCCAGATGGTCGAGGCCTTCGACGACGGGCTCTACGCACGCACCAAGGCCCTCCACCAGCGCGCTCTCGACGAGCTGGTGGAGGGCCGCCGCCACGTGTTCGAGGCGGAGATGAAGGAGCTGCGCCGCACGCACGGCCGGTCGGGTCACGAGCCCACGCCCGAGGCCGCCTACGACGACCCGCGCTGACCGGTCAGACGGCCGCGCGGTCCACCCGGGTGGTCGTGACCGGGCGCGCGACGGTGCCTCGGCGCAGGTTCGCGGCCTGGGCGGCTGCGATCGCCTCGGCCGAGACCGGGGGGCGCGGCTGACGCGTGGGCGGGCGGCCGACGACGGTCGTCGGAGCGGCCGCGACCGGGGCCGCAGCTGCGGCGCTGGCGGACTGGCCGGCGAGCAGCAGGCCGTGCTGGACGGCCCACAGGACGGCCTGCGACCGCGAGGTGACGCCGATCTTGGAGTAGGCGCCACGGATGTAGGACTTGACGGAGTTGATGCTGAGGCTGGTCGCCTCGACGATCTCCTGGTTCGAGCGCCCGGCCGCGATCATGCCGAGCACCTCGGTCTCGCGCGGGGTCAGCGGCCACTCGTCGGGGGTCCGACGGCCGGTGCGCGGCTGGGCGGCGCCGGTGTCGACGAGCACCCGTCCGTCGGAGATCTGCAGCAGGTCACGCACCAGGCGTCGCGCCGGGAGCGCCTTGCTGACGAAGCCGGCCGCGCCGCGGGCCATCTCGGTCGAGACCGACTCCGGGGAGCAGTCCCAGCCGAAGGCGACCATGCGGGCCGGGAAGCGCTGCGGGATGCCGCGACCGCCCGGCGTGGGCCGGTGGGCGGAGGGCTCGTAGAGGGTCAGGTCGCAGATGGGTGCGGGAGCGTCCATCCGGTGGGGCACCACCGTGATGACCGCGGAGTGCGGCTCGAGCATGGCGCGCATGCCGTTCACGACGAGCTCGCTCTCGTCGAGGATGGCCACCTTGATGTGGCGGATCGCGGTCGGGGTCTGTCGTTCCATGCCCCCCGGTACCCCGGAGGGTGGAACCACATGCGCGAAACCCGGGACAAACTTTGGACAAACCCCGGACAGAGTCCGGACGAGCGTGGCGACGTGGGCCAGGTCACCCCAGGAGGCAGCAGGCGACGCGGGCGGCCTGCACCTCGGTGACACCCGCCTCCTGCGCCGCACGCGACAGCGCCTCGCACGCCTCCGGGGTGGTGACGGCGGTGCGGGCGGCGAGCAGGCCGACCGCGACGTCGACCATGCGCTGCTCGCGCAGTCGCTCGGGCGCCTCCTCGGCGCGCCGCAGCGTGTCGAAGCCGAGGTCGGCGTTGGTGACCGCGCCCGCCTGCCACGCGCCCAGCGCGGACACCAGGCCGTCGATCCGGCCGGCGAAGGCGTGCGCCGTCGAGGCGTAGAGGTCGATCGTCAGCACCGCGCGGCCCTGCTCGACCACCGGGAGAGAGACGGTGCTGGCGATCCCCTCGAACGCGCGCTCGCGGGCCATCTCCGCCCACTCGCGCTCGTCGAGCGCGTAGGTCGTCTGCGGGGACTCGTCGGCGCGGTGGCGCGCTTCCCGCGAGGACCGGTTCACGCGTGAGTCGACGTCGTCGACGAGGGTGAAGGTCAGGTCCTCGTCGAGCAGCGTCACGCTGAGAGCCACGCACTCCGGGACCGTCCGCACGGCCCATCCCTCGATCACGCGGAGCAGGCCCTCGACGTCGTCGACCGACAACGTGACGTACTCGTCCAGCGCTTCCCTGCTCTGGGGCAGAAGCTCCATGACGGTCCTGACGTCGGCGGTGGATCCTCGAAGGATCGATCGTGCTCCGACGCCTGTCCGGACGCCACACCCGCCGGGGCGGTGGTCCCCCGGTGCATGCCCTCCAGGGGGTGGGGGTACGGCCTCGCCGTGACCGCTCCGACCGTCTCCCCCACCTCCCCGCGCGACCACGTGGCTCCCGTCGTGGTCCTCGACCTCGACGGCACCCTCGTCGACTCCGTCTACCACCACGTCGTGGCCTGGCAGGGCGCGTTCCGCGACGTCGGGCGGCCGGTCCCGGCGCTGAGGGTGCACGAGGCGATCGGCATGGGCGGCGACCGCCTGGTCGCGCACGTCGCGGGGGCGAGCGTGGAGGCGGCGGTCGGCGACGACGTGCGCGCCCTGCACGACCAGCACTTCCGCGCCACCCTGCGCAGCATCACCGCGCTCGACGGTGCGTCCGACCTCGTCGCCGGGCTGGCCGACCGCGGCCACCGGCTGGCCCTCGCCAGCTCGGCCGAGGCCGGGCTGGTCGACGAGCTGCTCGACCTCCTGGACGCCCGCTCCCGGATCGGGACCGTGGTCACGGCGTCGGACGGCGTGGCCAGCAAGCCCGGCCCGGAGATGGTGCAGGAGGCCGTCGCACGGGCCGGCGGGGGCGCCGCGGTCGTCGTCGGTGACGCCGTGTGGGACGCGCTGTCCGCGGAGGCGGCCGGCAGCCCCTGCATCGGCCTGCGCAGCGGCGGGGTCGGGGCCGAGCGGCTGCTCTCGGCGGGTGCGTCCTGGGTCTACGACGACCCGCGCGACCTGCTCGACCGCCTCGACCAGAGCCCGCTGCGCGCGCACTGAGCAGGCAGACGCCGGGGGCTTCCACGGCGTACGGGAAGACCCCGGCGGGCCTGGCCGTCGAGGTCGCGGCGGGCGACCTCGACGTGGGACCCCTGTTCCCCGCTCCGCCGCGGACATGCGCGCTCCGGGAAAACTCGTCACGCCGTCATCGACGGGGCCCGTCCGGGGTACGGAGCGGGCTCCGACCCGATCGAGCCCCAGGAGGGCGCATGACGACGAACGACCCGACCCCCGACCCGCAGCAGGACCCGCAGACCCACCCCGCCGAGGACCCGGCCGAGGACCCGGCGCACGACGTCGACGAGGACGAGGGCTGGACCTCGGAGGGCGGTGCCACCCCGTCGGGCCCGGCGACCGACACCTGAGCCGGCGCCCGGGTGCGGGTCAGCGGTTCGCGCAGACCAGGTCCGCCTGGAGCCGGTCCTCGGCCGAGAGCTCCACGCCGGGACCGCACACCAGGTCGAGCGGGTCGGCGGCGGACCGCACCCGCTCCCGCGCCTCGTCGAACGCGGTGACCACGTCGGCGCACGCGTGCTCGAGCCCGATCCGGGTCAGCGTGGACGTGGCGGTGTCCCCGCTGAGCGCGAGGTGCACCGTCCACGCGGCGGCGTCCGTGCGCTGGCAGTCGACGCCCGCCGCGGCCTGGAGCGACGCGAAGTCGTACGTGTCGGTGCCGAGCTCGTCCTCGACCGCGGCGCGCCAGTCGGCCGTGGCGGCGTCCTGCTGCGACGACACCTCCCGGGCGCGGTCCACCGGGTCGGCGGACCCGCCGCCGGAGCAGGCCGCGAGGGCGGGCAGGAGGAGCAGCGTCAGGAGGGCGGGAGCGCGCATGCCGGGAAGGCTAGGAGCGCGCGGACCCCGCCGTCCGCCGAACGTTACCGATCGGTACGTGACGCTCGACTCATCCGCCGGCGGGACCGCTCAGGGACGGAACATGATCTTGCCGGAGCGCCCCGCCGACTGCGACGCGACGACGGCGCCGGTCGGGTCGTCGAGGCCGAAGGTGCCGCCGGAGGTCAGCACCAGCGACCCGTCGAGCACCAGCGAGATCAGCTCGCCGAAGAGCCGCGCGCGGTCCTCGTCGGACATCCGGGCGCTCACCTTGGCGCCCCAGAAGCCCTTGACCGTGAGGTGCTTGAAGATGACCGGGCCGCTGCCGATGACGAGCGGCTGGTTGCTGGCGGCACCGAAGGTGACGAGCAGGCCGTCCTCGCCGAGCAGCTCGACGAGCGCGCCGCCGACCTCGCCGCCCACGGAGTCGATCGCCGCGCGCGCACCGGCCTCGCCGAGGATCGCGTGGGCCTGCTCGAGCCAGTCCGGGGAGTCGGTGGCGACCACGTCGTCGATCCCGAGCGCGGCGAGCTCGGCGACGGCCTCCGACCGGCGCACCAGGTTGAGCAGGTTGATCCCGCGCGCCTTCGCCAGCACCGCGACGACCTTGCCGACGGCTCCGTTGGCGGCGGTCTGGACGACCCAGTCGCCGGCCTCGACGTCGAGGAACTCCACCAAGCTGATCGCGCTGAACGGCATGGCGACCAGCTGGGCGGCGGCCTCGTCGGACATCGCGTCGGGGACGGGGATGACGCCGGCGGCCGGCGCGACGAACTGCTCGGCCCAGGTGCCGGGGGCACCGGCCACGGAGACGCGCCGGCCGACGAGCGCCTCGTCGACACCCTCGCCCACGGCCTCGACCACACCCACGGCCTCGGTGCCGCCGACGGCCGGGAGCTCGGGCCGCACGCCGTAGTTGCCGGTCACGGTGACCAGGTCGTGGTTGTGGATCGGCGCCAGGACCGTGCGCACCAGGACCTGTCCGGGACCGGCCTCGGGGGCGGGGACCTCACGGGTGGTGAGGACCTGCTCGGGGGCGCCGAAGGTGTCGTGGCCGATGCTGCGCATGGGTGTCTCCTGCTCTGTGGATCGGGGGTACGTGCTGCCCCCGGTCCAACCGGCGTGCGCGCGGTGCTGTTCCGGCGCACGGGGAGACGTTCGTCTCGCTCAGGACCCGGCCGCGGGCAGGTCGAACCGGAACACCGAGCCCGGCCCGTCCTCGACCGGGAGGCAGGCGATGGTGCCTCCGTGGCGCTCCACGATGGTGCGGCAGATCGACAGGCCGATGCCGCTGCCGCGGGAGGCGGACCGCGTCGCCCCGGCCCGCTGGAACCGGTCGAAGACCCGGTCACGGTCCTCGGCGGGGACGCCGATGCCGTTGTCGCGCACGGACACCACGACCCGGCCGCCCTCGCGCGTCGCGCTGACCTCGATCTCCGGCGGGACCTCCGGTCGGGCGTACTTGCGCGCGTTGTCGACGAGGTTCGCCAGCACCTGCCGCACCGCACCGCGGTCGGCGCGGACCGACGGGAGCGGTCCGACCACCCGCACCGTGCCCTCCGGCGCCGCGAGCAGCCCGACCACCTCGGCCACCACGCCGTCGCGACCGCCGAGCGCGACCACCTCGGGCGACAGCACGCCGCCCTCGGCGACCGCGTGGGCGAGCAGGTCGTCGATCAGCCGGCCCATCTGCACGGCGCCGCGGTTGATCCGCTCGACCGACGTCTGGAGGTGCTCGTCGGCCGCCACCGCCGGCGACTCGTCGAGCAGCGAGAGCCAGGTGTGCATCACCGTGAGCGGGCCTCGCAGGTCGTGCGCGACGGTCGAGGCGAAGTCGACGAGCGGCCGCAGCCCGGCCCGGTGCTCGGTGACCTCGCGCAGCACCAGCAGCCGGCCCGGCTCGTGCCCGTCCTCCGGAGCGCCGACCGGCGCCGAGGTGACGGCGAGGACGACCTCCTCACCACCGGGGAGGTCGACCAGGACGTCGCCCGGCCCGAGCTCGACCCGCCGGGCGCGCCCGGCGGCCTCCATCGGGTCGAGCGCGGCGACCAGGCTGGTCAGCGCCTCCTGGTCGTCGGCGCCCGGGGTGAACCGTCGCGCCAGCCGCCGGCTCGCCGCGTTGCTCAGCGCGACCCGTCCGTCGGGGTCGAGCACGACGAGGCCCTCGCCCATGCTCTCGGTGACGCCGCGCAGCAGGTCGCCGCGCGCGGCCGACTGGCGCAGCGACGTCTCGAGCTCCGCGACGAGGTCGTCGATCCGGTCGCTCAGGATGCCGACGCCGAGCGCGGTGAGGGCCATGACGAGGATGAAGACCTGGATGAGCAGGGCACCGGTCGGGGAGTCGCCGTGGCCGCCGTACGGCCCGTGGCCCCCGAGGGTGAGGACCACCGCCACGATGCCCACCCCGGCGACCTGGAGGCCGGCGAAGAACGTGGCGTAGCGCGCGGCGCACCACACGCTGAAGGGGAGCAGGAGGTAGGCGAGGGGCAGCGGCTGCAGGAAGACGGCGACCGCCGTCACACCGCTGCCCACGGCGAGGAGCGCCAGCTCGCGGGGTCCACCGCCGTACGCGCGGGGGCGCGGGCGCTCGGTGAACCACTCCCAGGCGAGGTGACCGACGCCGCCGACGATCACCACGGCGGCGTACTGGCGGGCCCACCAGGCGACGTAGGCCATCGCGTCGAACGCGGGCTCGCCCAGCCAGACGCCCGTGGCGCCGACCAGCGCGCCCAGCAGGCACGCGGCCGCCACGACCACCAGCACGCGGGAGATGGCTCGAGGGGTCCGCACGCCCTCGTGCCCGCCGGCGCCGAGCAGCCAGGGCGTCCAGCGCCTCAGTCCGGCCACGATCGCGACCGACTGCACCCACACCGACAGCACGGCCAGGACCACGAACGTGGCGTCGGCCCCGGTCAGGCCGAGGCCCAGGACCAGCTCGGCACCCACGAGCGCGAGGACGAGCGGCCACCGGCGGGGGGTCTCCGCCATCAGCCAGAGCACCACGACCCCGGCCGCGGGCCAGAAGAGGCTCGCCGAGGCGCCGTCGGGGACCGTGGCGCGCCCGAGGACCACCAGCAGCAGGTGCGCGGCGGCGAAGACGACGGTGCGCGACGCGGACAGCCCGCGGGGACGGCCGGTCCCACCGACCAGGTCACCCGCGGTCATCGTGGCGGCCACGCGACACCTCTCTTCCGTGACGTTGCTCCCCGTGCGGCGCGACGTCGTGGAGGTCACGCTAGGACTCCCAGCGTGACCCCGTCCCCGGAACGTGACCGAGGTCTTCATCACTTCTTGAGCAGACGCTGAAGCAGTTCGGGAGGTGTCCCACGGGTTCGGGGTCGATGATGGCGACATGACGCGCATCCTCGTCACCGACGACGACGACGACATCCGCGAGTTCGTGAGCTTCGTGCTGGCCCGGGCCGGTCACGACGTGAGCACGGCCCGCGACGGCGCCGAGGCGATCGCGTTCCTCACCGCCGAGCACTTCGACCTGCTCGTGGTCGACCAGCACATGCCGCACGCGACGGGCGCGGAGGTGCTGCTCGCGCTGCGCCAGCGCGACCCGCGGACCAAGGCGCTGCTGATGTCCGGCGACCACGACATGCAGAGCGACGCCGAGGTCGCCGAGGTCCAGCCGCACTTCCTGCGCAAGCCGTTCAACCTCACCAGCCTGATGGCCGCCGTCAACGCCCTGGTCGGCGACGACACCGTGCCGTCGTCGGTCGTCCCGGCCTAGGGGTCCGCCCGGCGCTGCAGCAGTCGCGCGGCGAGCGCCCCGCCGAGGGCCCCGAAGAGGTGGCCCTGCCAGGAGACCCCCGGCTGGCCCGGCAGGACGCCGAGGAGCGCGCCGCTGTAGAGCAGGAACACCGCGACCCCGATGAGGATCTCGGTGCTGCTGCGGTTGAGCAGGCCCCGCACCACCAGGTAGACGATCCAGCCGAAGACCAGGACCGACGCCCCCGCGTGGATGCTGCGGTCGCCGGCGAACAGCCACACCCCCGCGCCGCCGACGACCCAGATCACCGCGGTCGCGACCAGGCCGCGGGCGATCCCGGTCGCGAGGGTGAGGAACCCCAGGACCAGCACCGGCACCGTGTTGGCCACCAGGTGGTCGAAGCCGAAGTGCAGCACCGGTGCGGTCGCGATGCCGACCAGTCCGTCCTCCGTGCGGGGCGTGATGCCGTAGGAGTCGAGGCGATGGCCGGAGACCGCGTCGACGACCTCCAGCACCCACAGCAGGACCACGAACGCCCCGGTGAGCACGGCGGCCTGCTGCCAGGCGGGCCGGGTCGCTGTCTCCATGCGCTCCATCGTGACAGCGGGGGTGAAGCGCGCCGGTCAGCGCTGGTGGACGTCGACCCGCAGAGCCCGGCTGGCCAGGTCGACGCAGGGCCCGAGCGCGACGATCACCGCCAGGGTGCCGACACCCACGGTGGCGCCGAGCAGCCAGCCGACCAGGGCCCCGCCGCCCTGGACCGCGCTGTAGCTCCACCGGAACGGCAGCGGCGGGTCCCAGGCGAGGGCCGCCGCCTCCGCCGGGCCGGCACCGGTGTGGCTGCCGAGGTAGGACGCGATGCCCGCGGCCAGGACCGGGAACGCCGCCACGAGGAGCAGCACCCGCAGCGGCAGGCTCCCGGGCGGGTCGAACGCCCGCAGGAGCACGTCCACGGTGACGCCGACGACCACCACCTGCACGACCGTGCCGACGCCCGGGTAGACCTTGCGCGCGGCGGCGAGCGCGAGGAACGCCACGCTGACCAGCGTGTTGCACAGCAGGAAGCTGCTGCCGCTGGCCAGCGCGATGCCGTTCACCATCGTCGAGTAGCCGTCCGACCCGAGGTCGGCGGTGAGCAGCATCGACACCCCGATGCCCAGCACCACGCACCCCCCGACCAGCTGCACGAGCTGGCGGGGGGACGGCACCGGGCCAGCATGTCAGGTGCGGGCGTGGGTGTCCGACTCGGTGACCGGCTCCTCGACGTCCTGGGCGTCGTCGGCGTCGCCGCCGGGGTTCGCGCCGCCGTGGCCGGCCTGGACGGCCTCCTCGATCCGCTTGCCGGTGTCGGGGTCGACCGCCTTCCAGTAGTCGAAGGCCCGCTCGAGTACGGGCGAGCGCACGCCGCCGAGCAGGTGGCCGGCGACGGTCTCGACGAAGGTGTCGCGCTGCGCGTCGTCCCACACCTCGCGCACCAGCGCGCCAGCCTGGGAGAAGTCGTCGTCGTCCGCGCGCAGCGTGTAGGCCTGGCGCACCATCGGCCCGTCGCTCTCCCAGCTCTCCTCGGCCTCGCCGACCTCGTCGGCGTAGCCGCGGCCCTCGCTGTTGGGGGCGTAGACCGGGTCGTCGCCGCGGTGGTCGTAGGCCATCGGACCGTCCTGGGTGTAGGTGTTCACCTCCACGCGCGGGCGGTTGACCGGCAGCTGGAGGTAGTTGGGGCCGATCCGGTGCCGGTGCGTGTCGGCGTACGCGAAGGCGCGCCCGAGCAGCATCTTGTCGGGCGAGAACCCGATGCCGGGGACGAGCGCGCTCGGCTCGAACGCGGCCTGCTCGACCTGGGCGAAGAAGTTCTCCGGGTTCCGGTCGAGGGTCATGGTGCCGACCTCGACGAGGGGGTAGTCGGCGTGCGGCCAGACCTTGGTGAGGTCGAACGGGTTGATCCGGTAGTCGCGCGCGTCCTCGTAGGGCATCAGCTGCACCGAGAGCCGCCAGCTGGGGTGGTCGCCGCGCTCGATCGCCTCGTAGAGGTCGCGGCGGTGGAAGTCGGCGTCCTGGCCGGCGATCCGCTCCGCCTCCTCGCCGGTGAGCCCGACGACGCCCTGGTTGCTGTGGAAGTGGTACTTCACCCAGTGCTTCTCGCCGGCGGCGTTGATCCAGAGGTAGGTGTGGCTGCCGTAGCCGTTCATCGTGCGATAGCTGCGCGGGATGCCGCGGTCGCCCATCAGGTAGGTCACCTGGTGGGCCGACTCGGGGTTGAGGCTCCAGAAGTCCCACTGCATGTGGTTGTCGCGCAGGCCCGACCCGCCGCGGCGCTTCTGGCTGCGGATGAAGTGGGGGAACTTCATCGTGTCGCGGATGAAGAAGACCGGGGTGTTGTTGCCGACGAGGTCGTAGTTGCCCTCGTCGGTGTAGAACTTCAGCGCGAAGCCGCGCGGGTCGCGCCAGGTGTCGGGCGAGCCCTGCTCGCCTGCGACGGTGGAGAAGCGCGCGAGCATCTCGGTGCGCGTGCCCTGCTGGAACAGGCCGGCCTTCGTGTAGGCCGACACGTCCTCGGTCGCCTCGAAGACGCCGAACGCACCGGAGCCCTTGGCGTGCACGTTGCGCTCCGGCACGCGCTCGCGGTTGAAGTGGGCCATCTGGTTCAGCATGTGCACGTCGTGCAGGAGGATCGGCCCGTCGGGGCCGACCGTGAGGCTGTTGCGGTCGCTGGGCGCGGGGGCGCCGGTGTCGGTCGTCGACCCGAGCGCCGCCTCCTCGCTGGGGGCGGTCTCGACGGACGACTGGCGCTGGTCGGACATGGGGGGTCACCTCGAGGGGTTGCGGGACGGTCGGTCCCTCCACCCTCGCACCGCGTCCCGGCCGACCGACCGCCCGTGCGGGTGGGGGCCTACGACTCCAGCTCGGGCGGGAAGCCGCCGGTGGAGACGGTGCTCCAGCGCTTCGGGGTGATCCGCAGCAGCGACTTGCCCTGCGTCACCATCGCGGAGCGGTACTCCTCCCAGTCGGAGTGCTCGCCGGCGATGCTGCGGAAGTACTCCACGAAGGCGTCCAGCGCCTCCTCGCCGTCGACCGCGTCGAGCACCTCGCAGGTGCCGTCGACCTGCACCCAGGCGTCGTCCCAGTCCTCCGACAGGACCAGGACCGAGACCTCGGGGCGCCGGCGCGCGTTCTTCGTCTTCGCCCGCTGGGGGTAGGTCGCGACGACGATCCGGCCGCTGTCGTCGACGCCGCCGCTGACGGGCGAGGCCTGCGGCGTACCGTCCGCGCGACGCGTCATCAGCACCATGTGGTGGCGCGGGCGGACGAAGTCGAGCAGCTCGGCGAGGTCGACGTCGGTGTTGGTCGCGGTGCGGGGTGCCATGGAGCGAGGCTAGCGCCGGTGCGCGCACCCCTTCGGGCGGTCTGTGCCGCAACGGGCGTGCCTACCGTCGAACGCATGACCACCGTGAGCCGCACCTTCGACGTCCGCCCCGACCCCTCCGTCGTCATCGACTACCTCAAGGACTTCAGCAACGCCGAGGAGTGGGACCCCGGCACCGAGTCCTGCACCCGCAACGACTCCGGCCCCGTCGTCGTCGGGTCGACCTGGCACAACACGTCCAAGATCGCCGGCGTCAGCACCGAGCTGACCTACACCCTCGAGCAGCTGAGCGCCGAGCAGATCGTCCTGGTCGGTCGCAACGACACCGCGACCTCCACCGACACGATCACCGTCGTGCCGAACCCCGACGGCACCGGCAGCCGGGTGACCTACGAGGCGCACATCGAGATGAAGGGTGCCGCCAAGCTGGCCGACCCGATCATGAAGGTCGTCTTCGAGAAGATCGGCAACGACACCGAGGACGACATGACGACCGTCCTCAACCGCCTCGCCGGCTGACATGACCCTCGACCCCGCCAACCTGCGCCGCGTCGTCGGCGCGTCGGCCGCCCTCGTCGGCGCCGTCCAGGGCACCACCGCGGCGCTCGCCGTGCGCGACGGACGGCGCGACTACGCCGACGGCGTCTGGGGTCCCGGCCTGGCCGGGGTCGCGCTCGTCGGAGCCGCCCTCGGCAGCGGCGACCGCACCCGCCGGTGGGCGCTGGCCGTCGGCACGACGGCGTGGGCGGCCCGGCTGTCGACGGTGATGGTGCCGCGCCTGCGGGGCAGCGACGAGGAGGACGAACGCTACACCGAGTTCCTCGAGGGCGACTCGACCCCGGTCGCGCTCGCGAAGGTCTTCGGCACCCAGGCGCTGGCCCAGCTGCTGGTCTCGGCCCCGCTGCAGGTCGCGGCGGCGTCGTCCCTCGCGCGGGGTCCGCGCCGCTGGCTGCTGCCCGCCGGGCTGGCCGTGATGGCGGCGGGAGCGGTCACCGAGGCCCTCGCGGACCGCCAGAAGGCGGCGTTCATGGCCGCGAAGGCGGCCGCCCGTGAGGACGGGCCGGACGACGACGTGCCCGACGACCTCGAGGTCCTCGACTCCGGGCTGTGGGGCTGGTCGCGGCACCCCAACTACTTCGGCGACTCGCTCTTCTGGGACGGCGCGTGGCTCGCCTCCGCGGCCTCGGCCCCCGCCCTCCTGACGCTGCCAGCACCCGCCGCGATGACGTGGTTCCTCGTCCACGCCACCGGCGCGCGGCGCACGGAGGAGCGGATGCAGGAGCGGCCCGCCTACCGCGACTACCAGCAGCGGGTGTCGTTCTTCGTGCCTCGCCCTCCCGGCTGAGACCGGGCCGTAGGGTCGCTCCCATGCCGTGGCCCGTGGTGTCGACCGAGAAGGTGTACGAGAACCCGTGGATCTCGGTCCGCGAGGACGTGGTCCGGACGCCCGCCGGCGGCGAGGGCCTCTACGGCGTGGTCACCGTGCGCCACGACTCCGTCTTTGTGGTCGCCCTCACCGACGCGGACGAGGTCCTGCTCGTCGACGTCGACCGGCACACGGTGGGCCGCTCGCTCGAGGTCCCGGCGGGAGGCTCGGACGGGGAGGACCCGCTCGTGGCCGCGCGGCGCGAGCTGCTGGAGGAGACCGGCCACGAGGCCGGACGGTGGGTTGCGCTCGGCCGGCTCCAGGCGCTGAACGGCGTGTGCGAGGCACCCGAGCACTTCTTCCTCGCCCAGGACCTGACCCTCGTGAGCGACGACCGGGCCGCGCAGGCCGCGGAGGGCATCGGGGCGGTCCGCCGCGTCCCGATCCCCGAGGTGCTCGACCTCGTCGCGCGCGGCCGGATCAGCGACGGCGAGTCGGTCGCCGCGCTCATGCTCGCGCTGGTCCACCTCGGCCGGGTGCGCTGACGGGTTCGCCCCGCGTCACGGCGTACGCGGTCCCGCGTGGCCGGCGAGGCACCGCCACCCGCCGGGCGTCCGCACCCAGACCTGGGTCATCGGCATCCGGAACGTCTCGGGCTCGCCGTCGCCGGACAGCACCGTGTCGACCACGTCGGCCCGCAGGACGGCGGTGTCGCCGACGACCACCACGTGCGGGACCTCGAGGTCCTGCGACCGCCAGACCGTGCGGCCGCCGGTGTTGCGGTCGACGTACTCCGTGCGATCCAGCACCTCGCCGCGGTGCGTGGTCCACGTGAACCGCTCGTGCAGGAGGTCGCGGAGGGCGACGGCGTCGCCGCGGGCGAGGGCAGCCGCGCGCGCCTCGGCCGCACCCAGGACCTGCGCCTCGTCGCCTGACTGGTCGCCCACCCGGGTCAGCCTGTCACGCCTGAGGATTGCCGCCTCCTTCAGCGCACGTGCGGCGGACATGGCCCTGCATCGGCAACGTGGAGGACGAGAACCGCCGCACGTGCGGCGGCGTTGCGCCAGCGTCGTACGCATGTCCGAGATCGGGCCCTCGAACCGCGGCCCGCGGCCGCGGCGACTCAGAGCAGACCGATCGACCGCGCGTGCCGCCGCATCGCCTCGGAGTCGGCGGCCAGCACGAACGGCACCTCGTGGTCCCACGCGTCCGACACCTGCTCGACGCGTCCGTCGCCCGGGTCGAGCCGCACCTCGCGGATGTAGACGGCGAGGACGCGGCCCGGGTGCTCGCGGACGATGTCGGCGTAGACCTGCGGGTCCTTCTCCCCGGAGTCGCCGAGCAGCACGAACGACAGGTCCGGGTGCAGGTCGAGGACCTCACGGATCCGGTCGTGCTTCTGCTCGCGCCCGGCCCGCGTGCCGAGGAGGTCGCGCAGCAGCACCGGCCCGAGCGGGAGGCCGCGGTGCGTGAGGAACCCGACGAGGAACGAGTGGAGGTTCCACGGGCTCGAGGAGACGTAGAAGACGGGGTTCACGCCGGCGGCGAGGTCCTGGTAGAGCTCGACCACGCCGGGGAACGGCATCCGCGTCAGCGCCGAGCCGGTGAACGTCTGCACCAGCATCTGCCGCACCCGCTGCACGCCCGTGACCAGCACCGTGTCGTCGACGTCGGAGACCACCCCGAACCGCGCGGACGCGTCCGGCACCCGCACCTGGATCGTCGCAGTGCGCGGCGGGTCGACGCCGCGGTACGTCCCGGCCAGCTCGACCCGACCCTCCGTCCACGGGCTGGTGAGCGCCGCGCGGTCCGTCGGCACGCGGACGAGGAAGTAGCCCTCCCGGTCGGTCGACACCTCGACGCTGGTGCCGGCGACGGTGACCCGCAGCGGCACCCCCGGCAGCTCGTTGGTGAGGAAGTTGCCGAGCGTGCGCCGCGCTGCCGCCCGCGCGCCCTCGTCCTCCTCGACCTCGGACTCCAGCGGGTTGTCCAGCACCCGCCCGCGCACGACCGTGCCTTCCGGGCCGCCGTGCGCGAGGTAGGTCTCGATCCGGAAGTGCGCCGGCGTACGGCTCCGGCGTCCCGGCCTGCTCTCCCATGCCCGCTCTGCGGCGACGACGATGCGCTGGACGTCCACGGGGTCACCGTATGTGCTGGCGGGGACTCACCAGCGCCCGTGCACCTGCTCCCGGACCTGCCGGTCGTAGAGGTCGCGCACCCCGTCGACGAACGAGGCGGGCAGGTCGCCGACCAGCCCGGCGGCGGCGTTGGCGGTGGCCTGGTCGACGTTGCGCGCGCCGGGGATGACCGTCGAGACGCCCGGCTGCTGCCAGATCCAGGCGATCGCGGCCTGCGCCGGCGTGGCGTCGAGCCCGGAGTCGGCCACCAGCGCGGAGAACTCCTGCGCCGCCGCGACCCCGGTGGCGTAGTCGACACCGGAGAAGGTCTCGCCGACGTCGAAGGCGCTGCCGTCGCGGTTGTAGGTGCGGTGGTCGTCGGAGGCGAACGTCGTGTCGAGGTCGTACTTCCCCGACAGCAGGCCGGAGGCCAGCGGGACGCGGGCGATGATCCCGACGCCCGCGGCCGCCGCGGCCGGGAGCACCTCGTCGAGCGGCTTCATCCGGAAGGCGTTGAGGATGATCTGGACGCTGGCGAGGTGCGGGCGGGCGATCGCGCTCAGCGCCTGCTCGCAGGTCTCGACGCTGACGCCGTAGGCCGCGATCACGCCCTCGTCGACGAGGCGGTCCAGGACGTCGTAGGTGGCGTCGTCGTCGATGACCTCGCTCGGCGGGCAGTGCAGCTGGACCAGGTCGATGGTGTCGACGCCGAGGTTGCGGCGCGAGCGGTCGAGCCACTCCCGGAAGTGTGGCTCGACGTAGCTCGACGGCACCTGCTCGGCCCGGCGGCCCATCTTGGTGGCGACGGTGAACCCCGCGTCGGGGTGGTCGGCCAGGAAGCGGCCGACGACCTGCTCGCTGCGCCCGTCGCCGTAGACGTCGGCGGTGTCGTAGAACGTCACGCCGGCCTCGGCCGAGGCCTCGAGCACGGCGCGTGCGTCCGCCTCGCTGACCTCGCCCCAGTCGGCGCCCAGCTGCCAGGTGCCGAGTCCGACGACCGAGACCTCGCGGCCGGTCCTGCCCAGGGTGCGCTTCTCCATGGCGGCCAGTCTCACACCCGCACCCACACGTGCCCTAGGGTCGAGGTGCCCCCGGGGAGCGCAGCAGCGCTGAGAGTGCGGACAGTCCGCAGACCCGTGAACCTGATCCGGTTAGCACCGGCGTAGGAAGCAGGGAACGCGACCGACCCACCCCTGGGCCGGGCGTGGTCTAGGCCCGTGGGCGCGTGACCCCTGGAGGACCACCGTGACCACCAGCACGACCGCCCATCCCCGCACGCTCGGCGTCGGCGCCCGCCTGAGCGTCCACCCGCACTGCGACGACTTCGTCGAGGTGATCCTCGGCGCCCTCGCCGACGCCGAGGCCGCCGGGCTCGCCGACGGCCTCGTCCTCGAGACCGACGACGTCAGCACCTACGTCGGCTCCACCGACGACCTGGCCGAGCAGCGCATCGTCGGGTACGTCGCCCACGTCCTCGCCGCCGCCCACCGCCGCTCCGGCGGCGGCCACGTGGTCGCCCACGTCCTGCTCTCCCGCGGGTGCCCAGGCGAGGCGACCTGCGACCTCGGCGCCGTCACGCTGCCGCGCGTCGCGCCGGTGCGGCTCGAGCCCACCGGCGTGCAGGCGGTCGCCCAGTGGTCGCTCTACCCGCTGCTCGACGGCGGGTCCGGCGGCGGCGACCACATGGTGCCGATCGAGGCGGCGATCGAGGCAGCCCGGCGGCGGGGCACCGCGGTCGCGCCCGCCCACTACGCCACCCGCCTCGCCGGCGACGTCGCAGAGGTGCTCGCAACGGCGGCCGACGCGTGGGCCGGGGTCGGCGCCGAGGTCGCGCACGTGGTCACGCACCTCACGGTCTCGGTCGGCTCGCCCAGCACGGTGACGGCATGAGCACGGACCGACGTCCCGCGTGGGCGATGCGCGACCTGGTGCTGATGGTGGTCCTCGGCGTGGTGTTCGGCTTCCTCTACTGGGCGCTCGTCCAGGCGTGGACCGGCCTCGCGCTGCTGATGGGCCCCGCGGGCGACCTCGCCCAGCACGTCCTGCTGGGCGGCTGGCTCCTCGTCGCCCCGATCGTGCTCGCGATCGTGCGCCGGCCGTTCGCGGGCGTGCTGGCCGAGGTGCTCGCGTCCGTGGTCGAGGTGGTCTTCCTCGGCTCGCCCGTCGGGCCGATGCTGATCCTCGCCGCGGCGATCCAAGGCGCCGGGAGCGAGCTGCCGTTCGCGCTGCGTCGCTACCGCGCGCCCGGCTGGGCCACCTACGCGCTCTCCGGCCTGTGCGGCGCGGGTCTGGTCTTCGTGTTCTCCGCGGTGCGCTTCGACTGGTTCGGACAGGACCTCCTCGCCCTGCGCCTGGGGCTCCAGCTGGCGTCCGGCGTGGTGCTCGGCGGCCTGCTCGCGAAGGTCGTCGTCGACGCGCTGCTGCGCACCGGCGTGCTCGACAACCACGCGATCGCGCGCGACGAGCACCCGGTCCGGGCCACGCCGTGACGCTGGTCGAGGTCGACGGCCTGCGGGTGCGGTTCCCGCGACGGCCCGAGCCGGTGCTGGGTGTCGACGCGCTGCGCGTCGAGCGCGGGGGCGACGTCGTCGTCCTCGGGCCGACCGGGTCGGGCAAGACCACGCTGCTCCACGCCGTCGCGGGCCACGTGCCGCACTCGGTCCACGCGACCGTCGAGGGCCGGGTCGCCGTGTGCGGGCTCGACACCCGCGACCACTCCGTGGTGCAGCTGTCGCGCCACGTCGGGCTCGTGTCGCAGGACCCCGCCGCTGGCGTGACGATGCCGTCGGTCGACCGGGAGGTCGCCCTGCCCCTGGAGAACCGGGCCGTCGCGCCGGAGCGCATCGCCGGTCGCGTCGACGCCTCCCTCGAGGCGGTGGGCGCCCCGCACCTCGGGTCGCGGCGGCTCGAGACGCTCTCCGGCGGCGAGCTGCAGCGGGTGTCGGTCGCGGCGGCGCTCGTGGCGGAGCCGGAGGTGCTGCTGCTCGACGAGCCGACCTCGATGCTCGACGCCGAGGGGGTCGCGGCCGTACGACGGGTGCTGGCCGCCCGCGACCGGCCGACGGTCCTGCTGGTCGAGCACCGCCTCGACGAGCTCGGCGGGGCCGACGGCGCCGGGCTGCCGGGCCACGCCGTCGTCCTCGACCGCGCCGGCCGGCAGGTCGCCGCGGGCGCGACCGGCGACCTGCTGCTCTCCCACTCGCGGGCGCTCCACGCCGCCGGCTGCTGGCTGCCGCTCGACGCCGAGCTGCACGCGGTCACCGGCGCGGCCGGCGGGCTGGCCCACCCGGCCAACCGCGACCACCTCGCCCGCCAGCACCACGATGCCCGCCGAGGCGACGCCGGCGACCCGGGCGAGGTCGTGCTCGCCGCGCGGCGGCTCGCCGTGGGACGGGGCGCCGCGCCGGTGCTCGCCGACGTCGACCTCGACCTGCGCGCCGGCGAGGTCGTCGGCCTGCTCGGCGCCAACGGCGCCGGCAAGTCCACCCTGCTGCTCACCCTCGCCGGCCTGGTGCCCCCGGTGACCGGCACGGTGACCGGGCCGCGGGCGGGGCTGGTCTTCCAGAACCCGGAGCACCAGTTCTGCGCGGCCACGGTCGCCGACGACGTGGTGCACGGGGTGCGGTCCGACCGGGAGGCCACCCGGGCGCGACAGCTGGGACGCTTCGGGCTCGACGCTCTGGCGGCCCAGAGCCCGTACCGCCTCTCCGGCGGCGAGAAGCGCCGACTCAGCCTGGCCGGCATGCTCGCCCACGACCGTCCGGTCCTCCTGCTCGACGAGCCCACGCTCGGCCTCGACCGCGCCGACACGGTCGCGACCGCTCGGGCGCTCCGGCAGGAGGCCGACGAGGGACGGGCGGTGCTGCTCGCCAGCCACGACCTGCGCACCGTCGCCGCGGTGGCCGACCGGCTGGTCGTGCTCGCGGGCGGGCGGGTCGTCGCGTGCGGCCCGACGTGGGAGGTGCTGCGCGACGCGGCCGCGCTGTCCCACGCGCGGCTCGAGCTGCCTCCGCTGCTCCGCTGGCGGGCGGCGCAGCGGTGA
The DNA here is from genome assembly GCF_020991065.1 of Nocardioides okcheonensis. Taxonomy (NCBI): domain Bacteria; kingdom Bacillati; phylum Actinomycetota; class Actinomycetes; order Propionibacteriales; family Nocardioidaceae; genus Nocardioides; species Nocardioides okcheonensis. Next base: position 3,140,540 of record NZ_CP087710.1, on the reverse strand, counting down.
GCGCGCTGCTCCCCCGGGTCACCGCGTCCGACTCGTGGCTCGGGCGCCGCAACCCGACCGTCAAGCTCGCCCTCGCGTTCGCCGTCTCGCTCGCGGTGACCTTCGTCCTCCGCCCCGCACCGCCGGTCACGCTCTACCTGCTCGCGCTGGTCGGCGTACGCCTCGGCACCCGCCTGCCCTGGCGCACGCTCGCGCTCGCCCACCTCCCCTTCGCGGCGTTCGCCTCCGGCGTCCTCCTCGTCAACGTGGTGAGCCGCCCGGACGACGGGCTGTCGGTGGGCGCGGCCCTGGCCGCCCGCACCCTGCTGGTCGGGGTGCTCGCCGTCGGCTTCATCACCTCGACCGACCCGGTCGACCTGATGACCAGCCTGCAGCAGCACGCCCGCGTCAGCCCGCGGGTCACCCACGCGCTGCTCGCCGGGCACCGCCTCCTGCACGACCTGCCGCGCGAGTGGCAGACGATCCGGATGGCCCACGCGGTGCGGGCGCCGACGCGCGCGGACGGTCGACCGCGCCCCGCCTGGCGCGGCTCCGTCCGGGCGTCGTTCGCGCTGCTCGTGGTGTGCGTACGCCGCGGGGAGCGCACCGCGCAGGCCCTCGAGTCGCGGGGGCTGGGTGTCGGCCCGCGGACGACCTGGCGTCCGGTCCGGCTCGACCGCACGGACGGCGCCCTGGCCGTGGCGGTGCTGGTCGTCGTGGTCGCGGTGCTCGTCGTGGCGTGAGCGGACCCGTCCTCAGCCCACCAGCACCACGTGCAGCGTCCGCGGCCCGTGGACGCCCTCGACCCGGTCGAGCTCGATGTCGCTGGTGGCCGAGGGCCCGCTGATCCAGGTCAGCGGTCGCGACGGGTCCAGGAGCGCGAGCGCGTCGGGGACGTCGGCGACCACCTGCGAGGCGTCGACGACGCACACGTGCAGGTCGGGCACCAGCGTGATCGCGCGCCGGCCCTGGTCGGGCCGGTGGTCGAGCACGATGGTGCCGGTCTCCGCGATCCCGACGGCGGCGCGGGTGACGACGGCGTCGAGGGCGTCGAGGTCGGCGGCGCTGAGGCCGTCGTCGACGACCGAGCCGGCGACGTCCAGCCCGAGGCCCGGCGGCACGACGGCGCGGGCCGTCCCGAGCGCCTCGGCCACGACGCCCGCCAGGTCGTCGGGCGCGCAGCGGGTGACGACGGCGCGGTAGTCCTCCACCCGCTCGGCGAACAGGGCGACCAGGTCGCCCCGGTCCGGCGCGCGGGGGGCCGGAGGGAGGTCGGTCACGGGCGACACGCCGTCGAGGGCGGAGCGGACCCGCCGCAGGATGTCGTCGCGGGCGCTCACTCCGGCCCCTCCCCCTCGTGACGGCCGCCGTCGGTGCGGTCCCACCACGCGCGGAACGACTCCTCCGGCGGCGCGGGCAGGTCGCGGGCGCCGGTCCACGCGGCCCCCGGCCCCGGCAGGCGCCCGGCGGCGGCGCGACCGCCGGGCAGGGACGTACGACCGAAGCGGCGCAGGACGCGACCGCCCAGGCCGGACGCCTTCTCGGCCCACGCCAGCCGGCGCGCGTCGGAGAACGCCCAGGCGGCGGCCCGCATGGCGACCGCCTCGGCCTTCGGCACCCGGTCGCCACGGTGGGAGTCCACCACCGCGGCGCGCTGGTCGACCAGCACCGACGGGATGTCGATCCGGACCGGGCAGACCTCGAAGCAGGCCCCGCACAGCGACGAGGCGTAGGGCAGCGAGGCGGTCTGCTCGTCGGAGACCCCGCGCAGCAGCGGGTTGAGGATCGCGCCGATCGGGCCGGGGTAGACCGAGCCGTAGGCGTGGCCGCCGACCCGCTCGTAGACCGGGCAGACGTTGAGGCACGCCGAGCAGCGGATGCACCGCAGCGCCTGCCGGCCGACGTCGTCGGCGAGCGCCCGGGTGCGGCCGTTGTCGAGCAGCACGACGTGGACCTCCTGCGGACCGTCGCCGGGCGTCACGCCCGACCACGTCGAGGTGTAGGGGTTCATCCGCTCGCCCGTCGACGAGCGCGGGAGCAGCCGCAGCATCGGGTCGAGGTCGGACCAGGTGGCGACGACCTTCTCGATGCCGACGACGCTGACCAGCACGTCGGGCAGGGTCAGGCACATCCGGCCGTTGCCCTCGGACTCGACGACGACGAGGGTGCCGGTGTCGGCGACCGCGAAGTTGGCGCCGCTCACGCCGACCTTCGCGCGGAGGAACTTCTCGCGCAGGTGCTCGCGCGCCGCGCCGGCGAGGACGGCGGGCTCGTCGGTGAGGTCGGCCGGGGCCGGGCGCCCGACGGCGGCCATCCGGCGCAGGAAGATCTCGCGCACCTCGGCACGGTTGCGGTGGATCGCCGGCACCAGGATGTGGGACGGCAGGTCCTCGCCGAGCTGGACGATGAGCTCGGCCAGGTCGGTCTCCCAGGCGGCGATGCCCTCGGCCTCGAGGGCCTCGTTGAGGCCGATCTCGGCGGTCGCCATCGACTTGACCTTGACCACCTCGTCCGCGCCGTGGTCGTGGGCCACCCGCGCCACGATCGCGCACGCCTCCTCGGCGTCGCGGGCCCAGTGGACGGTCGCGCCGGCGCGGACCAGCGAGGCCTCAAGGGTCTCGAGGTGGGTCGCGAGGTCGCGCAGCGCGGCCTCCTTGACCCCCGCCCCGGCGAGCCGCAGGTCCTCCCAGTCCTCGACCTCGGCGACGACCTTGGCGCGCTTGTCGCGGATGGTGTGCGTGGCGTGGGCGAGGTTGCGGCGCAGCTGGGTGTCGCCGAGCGCCGCGCGGGCGGCGGTCGGGAAGGCGGGCATGCCGACGAAGGTGCCGGTCACGCTGCACCGTCCTCGGTGCTGGCCAGGACCTCGGCGAGGTGCAGGACGCGTACGCCCGCGCGCTGGCGCGACAGCATCCCGCCGACGTGCATCAGGCACGAGTTGTCCCCCGCGACCAGCACCTCGGCCCCGGTGTCGCGGACGTGGCGTGCCTTGTCGGCACCCATCGCGACCGACGTGTCGGCGTTCTTGACCGCGAACGTGCCACCGAACCCGCAGCACTCCTCGGCCTGCGGCAGGTCGACCAGCTCGAGCCCGCGCACCGCCTCGAGCAGCCGCCGCGGCCGGTCGCCGACGCCGAGCATCCGCAGGCTGTGGCAGGTCGGGTGGTAGGTCACCCGGTGCGGGAAGTAGGCCCCGACGTCGGTCACGCCGAGCACGTCGACGAGGAACTCGGTGAGCTCGTGGGTCCGCGGCGCGGTCTTCGCGACCGCCGCCGCCAGGCCCGCGTCGCCCGAGCGCTCGGCGACGATCGCGTGCTGGTGGCGCGCCGAGCCCGCGCAGGAGCCCGACGGCGTCACGATCGCGTCGTAGCCGGCGAACGCGTCGACGAAGGTCCGCACGACCGGCACCGCCTCGTCGAGGTAGCCGGTGTTGACCATCGGCTGCGCGCAGCAGGTCTGCGCGGACGGGAAGTCGACGTCGACCCCGAGCCGGCGGAGCAGGCGCACGACGGCCTTCCCCGTGTCGGGGAACATCGCGTCGTTGACGCAGGTGACCTGCAGGGCGACCCTCACGACCCGCATCCTCGCACCTCGCGCCGCTCGGCTGGGGCTCCCCCGACCTCAGCACTCCACGACGTTGAGGGCCAGCCCTCCGCGCGCGGTCTCCTTGTACTTGTCCTTCATGTCGCGCCCCGTCTCGCGCATCGTCTTGATCGCCTTGTCGAGCGAGACGTGGTGGGATCCGTCGCCGCGCACGGCCATCCGGGCGGCGGTGATGGCCTTGACCGACGCGACGGCGTTGCGCTCGATGCAGGGGATCTGGACGAGCCCGCCGACGGGGTCACAGGTCAGCCCGAGGTTGTGCTCGATGCCGATCTCGGCGGCGTTCTCGACCTGCTCGGGGGTGCCGCCGAGCACCTCGGCCAGCCCGCCCGCGGCCATCGAGCAGGCCGACCCGACCTCGCCCTGGCAGCCGACCTCGGCGCCGGAGATCGAGGCGTTCTCCTTGAAGAGCTGGCCGATCGCGGCCGCGGCGAGCAGGAAGCGGACGACCCCGTCGTCGTCGGCGCCGGGGACGAACCGGCAGTAGTAGTGCAGGACGGCCGGCACGATCCCGGCGGCGCCGTTGGTGGGGGCGGTGACGACGCGGCCGCCCGCGGCGTTCTCCTCGTTGACCGCCAGCGCGTAGACCGTCACCCACTCCATCGCCTCGAGGGGGTCGGCGATCCCGACCGTCGCGTCGCTCTCGAGGCGGGCGCGCAGGTCGGCGGCCCGGCGGCGCACCTTGAGCCCGCCCGGCAGGACCCCCGTCGTCCGGGTGCCGCGCTCCACGCACTCCTGCATCACCCGCCAGATCGCCAGCAGCTCGCGGCGCACGTCGTCCTCCGAGCGGCGGACCAGCTCGTTGGCGAGCATCACGTCGCTGATCCGCAGGCCGGTGGAGCGGGTGATCGCGAGCAGCTCGTCGGCGGTGGTGAACGGGTGCGGGACCGGGGTGTCGTCCGGCACGACCACCGGGTTGCCGCACTCGTCCTCGTCGAGCACGAAGCCGCCGCCGACGGAGTAGTACTCGCGCCGGCGCAGCACCGCGTCGTCGGCGTCGCGGGCCTCGAAGACCATGCCGTTGGTGTGGAACTCCAGGCGCTTGCGCCGGTGCATCACGACGTCCTCGTCGGCGTCGAAGGCGATCGGGTGCTTGCCGCCCAGGTGCAGGACCCGCGTGCTGCGCACGTCCTGCACCAGCGGGTCGGCTGCCACCGGGTCCACGAGGTGCGGCTGCTCGCCGGCGAGTCCGAGCACGACCGCCTTGACGCTGCCGTGCCCGTGCCCGGTCGCGCCGAGCGAGCCGAACAGCTCGACGTGCACGCGCGCGACCCGGCCGAGCAGGTCGTCGGCCCGCAGCCCCTCGACGAAGAGGTACGCCGCCCGCATCGGTCCGACCGTGTGCGAGCTCGACGGGCCGATGCCGACCTTGAACAGGTCGAACGCGCTGATGCTCATCCTCGATGATGAGCCCGGGCGCCGACGAGCGCAAGCAGATCGTTGCGCTGGGCGCTCGACGGCGCGCAGGACGCAACTCAGCCTCCGAAGCGGGCCCGTCCCTGCGTGGCGGAGGTGCCGAGGTCGCTCTTCGGCAGCGCGGTGCCGGCGCGGGCCGCCTCGGCCCACGTGTCGGTGTCGGCCACCGCCGCGAAGTTCGACTGGAGCAGCACCATCAGCGTCGAGTGCAGCTGCTCGGCCGCGACGTCGCCCGCCTCGTTCGAGAGGTGGATCGCGCCGGACGCGTCGGAGAGCACCTCCGCGGCGATGCCCCGGGGCTCGGCGTCCGCCGCGGTCGCGATGTCGCAGTTGTTGGTCATGTAACCGACGATCGTGAGGGTGTCGACCTGCTTCGACGCCAGCCACTCGGCGACGCCGTCGCCGGTGAAGGCACTGCTCTCGCTCTTCGAGGCGACCTTGACGTCGGGCGTCACCCGACGCTCGACCTCGGGGTGGAGGGTCCAGCTCGGCGAGCCGACCGCGAAGACGGGGGCGCCCTCGGGCAGCTCGTGCCGCAGCACGAGGACGGGGATGTCGAGCTCGGCGGCGAGGTCCATCGCCCGGGTGATGTTGGCGAGCGTCTCGTCGCGGGGCGGGTACTGGACCTGGAGGATGCCGTCGAAGTACTCGTTCTGGACGTCGACGACGACGAGGGCGCGGCGGGTGCCGGTCATGGTGGGCTCCTTCGTGTGGGTACGCACCGAGTCTCCCGGCCTGCACGGCGCTATCGTGAGTGGCGCAGATGCCGCCCATCGATGGTTTCAGGACAAGCCCATGAAGATCGCGATCCACGCCTTCGAGGGGATCAGCATGTTCCACCTCGCCGTCCCCACCACTGTGTTCTCCGAGGTGGCCAGGCTCGGCCTCGGCGCCTCGTGGCAGGCGGTGGTGTGGAGCACCGAGGCCCGCGTGACGACGGCGGAGGGCCTCGCGGTGGGCGATCTCCGCGGTCCGGACGTCGCGGCGGAGGCCGACCTGCTCGTCTTCCCGTCGTGGCACGCCGACCTGCGCGGCCCCGACGCCGCCGTGTCGACCGCGATCAGCGACGCCGCAGGCCGCGGCGCGCGGCTGGCGGGGCTGTGCCTGGGCGCGTTCCCCCTGGTCGACTCCGGGCTGCTCGACGGGCGCTCCGTGGTCACCCACTGGAGCGCCGCCGACGAGCTCGCGGCCCGGCACCCTGCGGTGGCCGTCAACGCCGACGCGATCTACGTCGACCACGGCGACGTGCTCACCTCGGCCGGGACCGCCTCCTCCCTCGACGCGTGCCTGCACGTCGTCCGGCGCGAGCTCGGGTCCGACGCGGCCGCGACCCTGGCCCGCCACCTCGTCGTCGCCCCGCACCGCGAGGGCGGCCAGGCGCAGTACGTCGACCGACCGATGCCCGAGCCCGGCGGGGTCGGGCAGCTCGGGGACACGATGGAGTGGGCCCTGGCGCACCTCGACCGACCGATCGACGTCGCGACCATGGCGGCCCACGCCCGGATGAGCACCCGCAACTTCACCCGTCGTTTCGCCGAGGCGACCGGGTCGAGCCCCGCCCGGTGGTTGCTGAGCCGGCGCCTGGACGAGGCCCGTCGGCTGCTCGAGCGCACGACGCTGTCGGTCGAGGCGATCGCGCGACGCACGGGCTTCGGCAGCGTCGTGACGTTCCGGCAGCGGTTCGGCGCCGCCTACGGCACGACCCCCACGTCCTACCGCCGGCGCTTCACCGCCGCGTGAGCCCGGACATGAAGACTCCCCCGGGGTCTCGGGTCCCCGGGGGAGTCAGAGCCGCCTGTCGGAATCGAACCGACGACCTAGTCATTACGAGTGACTCGCTCTACCGACTGAGCTAAGGCGGCGTGGCTGCCGAGCGCTGCTCGACGGGCCGCGGGCGAGTATACGGAGCCGCCGCCCCGGGACCGAAATCACGCCCTCCTCACGACCGGCCGGCGCGCCCGTGGGGGTGTGGTGAGGCTGGCTAGGGTCGAGAGGACTGTCCAACGTTCAACGAGGAGGATCCATGCCCACACGCTCCGCTCGTACTGCCTGGAACGGCGGCCTGCAGGACGGCTCCGGCCAGGTCGAGCTCACCAGCTCGGGCGTCGGGACGTACGACGTCTCGTTCCCCAAGCGGGCCGCCGAGGACGCCGGCGGGACGACCAGCCCCGAGGAGCTGATCGCTGCGTCCCACTCCTCCTGCTACGCGATGCAGCTCTCCGCGCTCATCGCCGAGGCCGGCGGCACGCCGCAGGCGCTCGAGGTGACGGCCGACGTCTCACTGGGCGAGGACAAGGAGGCCGGCGGCTTCAAGCTCACCGGCATCACCCTCACCGTCCGCGGTGAGGTCGAGGGCCTCGACGAGGCCGGCTTCAAGGACGCCGCCGAGAAGGCCAAGGCCAGCTGCCCGATCAGCAAGGCGCTCACCGGCGTCGACATCACGCTCGACGCCGCGCTCGAGGGCTGAGCCCTCCCGCTCGCCGACGGCGCCCGCTGCTCAGCAGCGGGTGCCGTCGTCGGGGACCACCCCGTCGACGAGGTAGTCCTCGACCGTCGTGTCGATGCACGCGTTGCCGGAGTTGTAGGCCGTGTGGCCGTCGCCGTCGCGCTCGACGAGCACCCCGGAGTCGAGCTGGTCGGCCAGCGCGACCGCCCACTTCATCGGCGTCGCCGGGTCGCGGGTGGTGCCGAGCACCAGGATGGGTGCCGCGCCCTCGCCGCGGATGTCGAGCGGCTCTTCGCTCGAGCGCACCTGGCTGCCCCGGCAGCCGGTGAGGCCCCAGGCGAAGACGTCTCCGAAGGTCGGCGAGGCCTCCTCGAACTCCGCGATCTTCGACGGCACCCGGCCGAACGGGATCGAGGTCGGGTCGTCGAGGCAGTTGATCGCGTAGATCGCCTCCATGGAGTTGTTGTCGTAGCTGCCGTCGGCGCCGCGCGAGGCGTAGAGGTCGGAGAGGTCCATCAGCGCCGAGCCGTTGCCCTCCAGCGCGGAGGACAGCGCGGTGCTGAGCAGGAACCAGTAGTCGCGGTTGTAGAGCGGCGCCACGATCCCGTAGAACGCGTTGCCGATTGCGAGCTCGCGGTCGCCCGCGGGCAGCGGCTGCTCCTCGACGGAGGCGAGCAGGTCGGTGATCGTGGTGAGCCCCTCCTCGACCGTGTCGCCGAGGAAGCAGTTGTCGGTGGAGTCGAGGCAGTTCTGGACGTAGGCGCGCAGAGCCGTCTCGAACCCGGCCGCCTGGTCGAGCGACAGCGTCTCGGCGTCGAGGGAGACGTCGACGGCGCCGTCGAGGACGAAGCGCCCGACCCGCTCCGGGAACAGCTCGGCGTAGGTGGCGCCGAGCTTGGTGCCGTAGGAGGCGCCGAGGTAGGTCAGCCGCTCCTCGCCGAGCGCCGCGCGCAGCACGTCCATGTCGCGCGCCGCCTCGATCGTGGAGACGTGGGCGAGCAGCGGGCCGCTGTTGGCCCGGCAGGACGCCCCGAACCCCAGCACCGAGTCGCGGTAGTCGGCGACCTCGGCCGGGTCGTCCGGGGTGGGGTCGCCCGCGACGTAGGCGTCGAGCTCCTCGTCGCTGAGGCAGTCGACCGGCGCCGAGCGGCCGGTGCCGCGCGGGTCGAAGCCGACGACGTCGTAGGCCTCGAGCAGCGGCGCCCGGAAGACCATCCCGGCCGCGGCGGCGTAGGACGTCCCCGGCGCGCCGGGGCCGCCCGGGTTGACCACCATCGACCCGACGCGCTCGCCGCGCGCCGGCACGCGCAGCAGCGCGAGGTCGATGGTCTCGCCCTGCGGGTCGCGGTAGTCGACCGGCACGGTGAGGGTGCCGCAGTCCTGGTCGTCGTTGCTCTCGCAGGGCTGCCAGTCGATGCGCTGGGAGTAGACGTCGGCGAGGCCCTGCTCGGGCGGCTGCGTCACCGACGCCGGCGGCGGGGTCGTCGGCGACGGCGTGGGCCGGGCGCCGGACGGGTCCGACGGGTCGGACGACCCGCCCCCGAGCGACAGGCCGACGGCCAGGAACGCCGACAGGGCGAGGGCGAGCACCGCGACCAGCGCGAGGACCTTCTTCACGAGCGACCTCCGGGCAGCCGCAGCGCGGTCGCCATCGACTCCAGCGCCAGCTGCGGCGGGACGTTGAACTCCAGCATCTGCTCACGGGCGGTGAACACCGCGTCGATCATCCGCAGCAGCTCCTCCGCCGAGGCGGAGCGCGCGACGGCCTCGACGTCGCCGCGGATCTCCTCGTTGACCAGGTCACCGGGTGCTCCGACGCGCAGCGCGATCGCGTCGCGGTAGACCGAGACCAGGTCCATCAGCGCCCGGTCGATGACGTCGAGGACGCGGCGCCTGGCCTTCTGCTTCTGGAGCTTCTCCAGCGACGACAGCGCCGCTCTGTAGGCCCGGCTCGAGGTGTCCTTGCGCTCGCTGCCGAAGATCGACTGCAGGGACTCCAGCTCACGGCGCTCGGTCTGGTCGGTGATCGCCGCGGTCTCCTCCTTGGCGATCTCGGCGAGCGTGGTGGCCGCCGTCATCACGGCGCCGATCGAGGTCATCCGGGCCGGCAGCGAGACCACCTCGCGGCGCCGGCGCCGGGCGTCCTCGTCGGTGCAGAGGGCCCGGGCCCGGCCGATGTGGCCCTGGCTGGCGCGCGCGGCGAACGACGCCGTGACGGGCTCGATGCCCTGGCGGACCAGGAAGTCGGTGACCTCGGGGGTGGTGGGGGTGGCGAGGGTGACGTGCCGCGAGCGCGACGCGATGGTCGGCAGCACGTCGGCGCGGGTCGGGGCGCACAGCAGCCAGAGCGTGCGCGGGGTGGGCTCCTCGATCGCCTTGAGCAGCGCGTTGCCGGTGCGGGGGTTCTCCGGCGTGCCGAGCCGGTCGGCGTCTTCTACGAGGATGATCTGCCAGCGCCCGATCGAGGGGAACTTCGCCGACGCCTGCACCAGGGAGCGCATGTCGTCGACGTAGAGCACGGTGGTCTCCGACCGGACCAGCGTCACGTCGGGGTGCGAGCCGGCCGACACCAGCCGGCACGCCTCGCACGAGCCGCAGCCGGTGCCGGTCGCGCACTGCAGCGCCGCCGCGAAGGCGCGCGCCACGTTGGAGCGACCCGACCCGGGCGGACCGGTGAACAGCCAGGCGTGGGTCATGCCGTGGCCCGCGGCGGCCTGCTGGAGGACGTCGATGACCGGGCGCTGGCCGACCAGGTCCTCCCAGACGGTCCGCGTCGCGGTGCTCACGACTGCTCCAGGAGGAGCGTGACGCGCGCCCGGATCGCGTCAGCGATGGCGCCGACGGGCGCGCGGGCGTCGAGGACGAGGTAGTGGTCGGGGTCGGCCGCCGCGAGGTCGAGGAAGCCCTGCCGGACCCGCTGGTGGAACTCCATCGACTGCCCCTCGATCCGGTCGCGCTCCTCGAAGCGGCCCAGCCCGGTCTCGGGCTCGAGGTCGAGGACGACGGTCAGGTGGGGGCGCAGGTCGGCGGTGGCCCAGCGGGCGACCGCCTCGACCTCGGCGACGTCGAGGGTGCGGCCGGCACCCTGGTAGGCCAGGGTCGAGTCGACGTACCGGTCGGTGATCACCACCTCGCCGCGCGCCAGCGCCGGGAGCACGACGTGGTCGACGTGCTCGGCCTTGTCGGCGGCGTAGAGCAGGGCCTCGGTGCGGTCCGACAGCTCGCCCGTGGCCGGGTCGAGGACGATCCGGCGCAGCTCCTTGCCGACGGCGGTGTCGCCGGGCTCGAAGGTCAGCAGCACGGTCTCGCCCCGCTCGACCAGCCAGTCGCGCAGCAGGCGCGACTGGGTCGACTTGCCGGCCCCCTCGCCGCCCTCGAAGCAGACGAAGAGCCCGCGCTCGGAAAACACCGCTGGGTTCACGCGGACACCCTACGGGCGGGCGCCCACAGCGCCGGTCAGCCGGCTCGGCGGACCTTGATGGTCCGCTTGGCCAGCACCTTCGTCGAGCCCTTCGCGGTGAGCTCGACGCGGACCTTCACGACCTTGCCGGGGCGCAGCCGCTTCAGGCCCTTCTTCGAGAGCTTGACCGTGACCTTGGCCTTCCGGCCCGCCTTGACGGCGTACGCCTTGGCCTTCCCGAGGCTCTTGCCGCCCTTGGCCAGCTCGAGACCGACGCGTCCGCGGCAGCCTCCGGCGGTGCCCTTCGGGCACTTCACCGGCACGACGACCTTGCCGCGCCGGACCGGGGTGACGCCCTTGACCTTCGGGATCGTGCCGACCGACGCAGCGCCCGGCGAGGGCGGCTCGGTCGTGCCCGGGGCGATCATCGTGACCCCGTCGCCGAGGTCGATGTCGGTGGTCGCGAGCTGGTCGGTCGTGACCCGGACGATCGCGTTGTTCTTGGCGTCGGTGAACCAGACCGCACCGTCGGCGCCGAAGGTCAGCGAGGTCGGCTCGTAGTTGCCCACCGAGCTGATCGCGCCCACGCCGGTCGCCGAGATGTGCCCGATCCCGGGGGCGGCACCTCCGTTGGTGAACCACATCTGGCCGTCGGGCCCCTTCACCAGGTCCTGCGGCGCGGTGCGCGAGCCGGTCTTCCAGATCTGCGTCGCACCACTGGCGGCGTCGAGGTAGCCGACCGAGCCGTTGCTCGGGCTGGTGAACATCGTGCCGCTGCTGCTGCGGGTGAACCAGATCGAGCCGACCGGGCCGGCGGCCAGCGCGTTCGGGTACGTCGCGTCGCTGGGCAGCGGGTAGGTCGTGCCGCTGTTGGCGTCGGCGCCGACGCGGGTGATCGTGTCCTGCGCGGAGGCGCTGCCGTTCTGGCACCACATCGACCCGTCGGCCGCCTCGCCCAGGACGTCGTCGCACTCCGGCGAGTTCGTGAAGGCGATTGGCCGCGAGGTTGGGCTCGCCACAGCGATGAACGAGCTGCCGTAGTTCATCGTCACCCAAGCCGTGCCGGTCGGGTCGACGCGTACCTCACCGCCGTAGGGACACGAGTCGCCGACGCAGCCGTCGTAGTTGTCGAACGTCCAGTTGTTCAGCAGCGCGCCCGCGGCGGACAGGCGGGTCAGGTTCTCACCGTGCTCGGTGGTCACCCAGACCGAGCCGTCCGGTCCGACGTCCATGCCCTTGGCCGGTCCGTCCACCGTCGAGTCGGTCGGCGGCAGGGCGAATTCCTGGAGCTGGCCGGAGGTGGTGATCCGGCCGACCTTGTTGGCGTCCTCCTCCAGGAACCACATGCTGCCGTCCGGAGCGGTCGTGATGCGTCCGAGGCCCGCGCTGCTCGTCGGGACGGGGTAGACCGTGACCGCGGCCTCAGCGGGTGACGCGGTGGTGAGGGCCAGCAGCGGGCTCGCGAGGAGTGCCAGCGCGGCAGCACGGACGGTCAGGGCAGTGGCGGCCATCGGGACGTCGCTCTCTTCCGTGGCGGCGCGATCCCCCCATGGTCACGCGTCCCGCCGTGCTGTCCACCTAACCAACTCGAGCGCCCGCCAAACACCGACCGAGGGATGAATTGCGCCTACCACCCGGTGCTCCACGTCTGCGGGAGCAGCAACAGGCAGAGCAGGAACGCCCAGCCGCCGGTGACGCGTCGGTGCCCCTGCCCGGGTCGCAGCACGCCGAGCGGTCCGCCGAGCAGCAGGAAGGCGAGCGCCCCGAGGGGCCCGCCGAGCAGGACGGCCCAGGCCCACGCCCAGCGGGTCGCCCGCCACGGCGGCGGACCTCCCACGAGGAGCAGGAGCGTGCCGAGCCAGGTGCCCATGGCCAGCAGCGCCACCGCCCCGGGGACCTCCCACTCGGCAAAGAGGAAGGTCGGCCTCGGCTGCGGGCCGGACGTGATGGTCAGGCCGCGGTGGAGGGAGCGCAGGGTGTCGCGGGGGTCGCCCGAGCTCGTGTAGGTCTCCTCGCCCCACGCGTCGTAGGAGCGCGAGTCGCCGATCTCGACCTGGGCGTACTGGTCGAGCACACCGGCCCAGACGGTCCAGCGCACCTCCACGCGGTCGCCGGCCCGCGGGTCGTCGACCCCGATCACCGCGACCTCGTCGACCTTGCCGCTCGCGACGTCCGACAGCAGGTCGCCGTAGGTCGCCGGCCGGACGCCCGTCGTGACCATCAGCGCCGCGGTGAGCACCGCCAGCGAGCCGAGCAGCGCGCCGATGAGACGCCACCGTCGGTCGAGCCACTCGTCGTGCGGTGCGCGCACCGGCCCGGCCGCGAGCGTCGTCGTGTCCCCCATGGCGGGAGCGTAGCGGCGCGCTGTCGCCGGAGACAGTGGAGCGCGCGGCCCGTAGGTCGGGCCCTGCGCTCCACTGTCGGGGTCAGGACTTCTTGGCGGCCGTCTTCTTCGCCGTGGTCTTCTTCGCAGCCGTCTTCTTGGCAGCCGTCTTCTTCGCCGGGGTCTTCTTGGCGGCCGTCTTCTTGGCGGGTGCCTTCTTCGCGCCCTTCTTGGCCGCCTTCTTCGCCGGGCCGCGCTCGCGGCGCTCGGCGAGCAGCTCGGCGGCGCGCTCGAGGGTGATCGACTCGACGGTGTCGTCCTTGCGCAGGGTCGCGTTGTACTCGCCGTCGGTGACGTACTCGCCGAAGCGACCCGCCTTCACGATGACCGGCTGGCCCGAGACCGGGTCGTTGCCGAGCTCCTTGAGCGGCGGCGTGGCCGCGCCGCGCCCGCGCTGCTTGGGCTGGGCGTAGATCGCCTTCGCCTGGTCGAGGGTGATGTCGAAGATCTGGTCCTCCGACGTCAGGCTGCGCGAGTCGGTGCCCTTCTTCAGGTACGGCCCGTAGCGACCGTTCTGGGCGGTGATCTCGGTGCCGTCGTCGTCGGTGCCGACGATGCGCGGCAGGTCGAGCAGCTTGACCGCCTGCTCGAGGCTGACCGTGTCGAGCGTCATCGACTTGAAGAGCGAGCCGGTGCGGGGCTTGGCCGACTTGGGCGCGTCCTCGGGCAGCAGCTCGGTGACGTACGGGCCGAAGCGACCGTTCTTGGCCACGATCTGCAGGCCGGTGTCGGGGTGGTTGCCGATCACCTGCTCCTCGCCGGCGGGGTTGGCCAGCAGCTCCTTGGCCTTGGCCACGGTGAGCTCGTCGGGCGGCAGGTCGTCGGGGACGTTGGCGCGCACGGGTGCGGCGTCGCCGCCGTCGGGTCCGGGGCCCTCGACGTAGGGGCCGTAGCGGCCCACGCGCAGGTCGATGCCCTCACCGATCGGGAAGGTCGCCATCTCCTTGGCGTCGATGTCGCCGAGCTCGGTGACGAGGGTCTTGAGCCCGATCACGTCGCCGGCGCCGTAGTAGAACTCGCCGAGCTCGGTCACCCGGTCGCGGCGCCCGCCGGCGATGTCGTCGAGGACGTCCTCCATCGAGGCGGTGAACTCGTAGGACACCTGGCGCGGGAAGTGCTCCTCGAGCAGCCGGACCACCGAGAACGCCAGCCACGCCGGGACCAGCGCGGTGCCCTTCTTGTAGACGTAGCCGCGGTTGAGGATGGTGCCGATGATCGAGGCGTAGGTCGACGGGCGGCCGATCTCGCGGTCCTCGAGCTCCTTGATCAGCGTGGCCTCGGTGTAGCGGGCCGGCGGCTTGGTCTCGTGGCCCTCCGGCGACAGCGTGGCCACGGAGACCGCCGCACCCTCGGTGAGGTTGGGCAGCCGGGTCTCGGCGTCGTCGCGGCGCTTCGAGGCGTCGTCGATGTCCTCGACGTAGGCCTTGAGGAAGCCGTGGAAGGTGATCGTGCGGCCGCTGGCGCTGAACACGACGTCGCGGCCGTCGGCGGCCGCACCGCCGAGGCGGATGGTCACCGAGTTGCCGGTGGCGTCCTTCATCTGGGAGGCGACGGTGCGCATCCAGATCAGCTCGTAGAGGCGGAACTGCTCGCCCGACAGCCCGGTCTGGGCCGGCGTGCGGAAGGTGTCGCCGGCCGGGCGGATCGCCTCGTGCGCCTCCTGGGCGTTCTTGACCTTGGACGTGTAGGTGCGCGGCGAGTCGGGGAGGTACTCCGCGCCGTAGAGCTCGCGGACCTGGTCGCGCGCCGCGCCGACCGCCGCGCCCGACAGGGTCGTGGAGTCGGTACGCATGTAGGTGATGTAGCCGTTCTCGTAGAGGCGCTGGGCGACCGACATGGTCACGCTGGCGCTCATCCCGAGCTTGCGCGAGGCCTCCTGCTGGAGGGTCGTGGTGCGGAACGGCGGGTAGGGCGAGCGGCGGTAGGGCTTGGACTCGACCGAGCGGACGTCGTACGCCGTGTCGGAGAGGCCGGCGGCCAGCGCCTCGGCGTCGGCGCGGCTCAGGTGGGCGCGCTCCGCCCGGCCCTTGAGCTCGCCGGTGTTGTCGAAGTCGGCACCGCGGGCGACGCGGACGTCGTCGACGCTGTAGAGCTTGGCGGGGAACATCCGCGGGTCGTGGCCGGTGCCGGCGTCGAAGGTGGCGTCGAGGTCCCAGTAGGAGGCGACCTTGAACTTCATCCGCTCGCGCTCGCGGTCGACGACCAGGCGGGTCGCCACCGACTGCACGCGGCCGGCGGACAGGCCGGACATGACCTTCTTCCACAGCACCGGGGAGACCTCGTAGCCGTAGAGGCGGTCCAGGATGCGGCGCGCCTCCTGTGCCTCGACGAGGTCGTCGTTGATCTCGCGCGGGTTCTCGACCGCGGCGATGATCGCGGGCTTGGTGATCTCGTGGAAGACCATCCGGTGGACCGGGAGGCCCTTCGGCGGCTTGAGCTCGTCGAGCAGGTGCCAGGCGATGGCCTCCCCCTCGCGGTCCTCGTCGGTGGCGAGGTAGAGGGCGTCGGCCTCCTTGACCAGCTTCTTCAGCTTGGCGATGTGGCTCTTCTTGTCGCGGGGCACGACGTAGTAGGGCTCGAAGCCGTTGTCGACGTCGACCGCGAGGCGGCCCCACGGCTTGTCCTTGATCTTGGCCGGGGTGTCCGCCGCGTTGTTCGGAAGGTCACGGATGTGACCGATCGAGGACTCGACGACGTAGTCCTTGCCGAGGTAGCCGCCGATGGTGCGGGCCTTGGCAGGCGACTCGACGATGACGAGCTTTGCCACGTGTTTCACTGCTCCCTCTTGGTGCTGGCCGAGATGGGCTCGGCGCGGCAACGGTAGCGCCACATCGCCAGATGACCACCCCGGGCGGTCCACAGGGGTGGCCGGTCAGGCCTCCAGGAACCCCTCGGCGACCAGGTCCCGGACCACCGGGAGGTAGGTCGCCCGCAGGTCCGCCTCGTCGCGCTCCAGCAGCGCGCCGAGCGCTCCGAGCAGCTGGCCGACCGACAGGTCGCCGTCGCTGGCCCCGACGAACGCCGCCTCCACGGTGTCGGCGGTGCGGGCCCGGCGGAAGCCGCGCTGCTGGCGCAGCACGATGGCCTCCGGGTCCTCGGCGCCCGGGCGGCCGACGGTCTCCTGCTGGACGTCGTCGCGCGCCCGCAGGTGCCGGGCGAGCAGGTCGTCGTCGGTGAGGCCGGCCAGGTCGGCCGCAGCCGCGCCCCAGTCGTGGATCGCCGGCGCGATCGGCTGCTCGACGTCGTAGGGCCACTCCTGCAGGTCGTGGCGCCCGCTCCCCCCGAGCCGGACGTTGATCCAGCCGAAGCCGACGCCCTCGATCCCCACCTGCTCCAGCCACGACAGCCACGTGTCGTAGCGCTCGGCGTAGTCGCGGCCGCCGTGGTGGCCGGAGTCCTTGAGCCACAGCTCGACGTACGACGCGGGGTCGAGGGTCTCGCGCTGGACCACCAGGGCGTCGCAGTCGGGCCGCAGCCACGAGCCGATCCGCTCGTCCCACGGGGTGCCGTCGACGATCGCCCAGTTGGCCAGCACCTGCAGCCAGCCGCCGTCGGCGAGGTGGTCGGGGCCGGTCCGCACGATGTGCTCCACGACGCGGTCGCCGGGGAGGCCGGAGTCGCGGTAGACCAGGCGCTCGCCGGTCGCGGGCGAGATCACGAAGGGCGGGTTGGTGGCGATCAGGTCGAACCGCTCACCGGCCACGGGCTCGAAGAAGGAGCCGTCGCGGACGTCGACCTCGACCTCGTTGAGCGCCGCGTTGAGGCGCGTCATCCACAGCGCCCGGGCGTTGACGTCGGTGGCGACGACGCGTCCGGCGTGCCCGGCGAGGTGCAGCGCCTGCACGCCGCAGCCGGTGCCGAGGTCGAGCGCGCTGCCCACCGGCTCGCGCATCGTGAGCTGGGCCAGGCTGGTCGACGCGCTGGAGATGCCGAGGACGTGGTCGGGGCCGACCGCGACCGGCGCCCCGTCGAGGCCGGGCGTCAGGTCGGAGACGACCCACAGGTCGCGGTCGTCGGCGGCGTACGGGCGGCAGTCGGTGCGCGCGGCGACCTCGCTGACGCTCTGCTCCAGCAGGCCGACGGCGCAGAGCCGGTCGACGAGACCGGGCAGCGCCGCGTCGGCGGCGTCGCGGGTCACCGTGGTCTGCAGCAGGAAGAGCCGCACGAGCGTGTCGAGGGGCGAGCCCGCCGTCGTGCGCCGCAGCGCCGGGCGGGTCTCGTTGCGCCCCAGCGCTCGGTGCGCGTCCTCGCCGATCGCCTCGGCCACGCGGTCGTAGGTGAAGTCGGCCGCGAGCAGCGCGTCGCGCAGCGGGCCGGTGACGTCCAGGTCGCTCATCCGCGCACGCTCTCACGCTCGTGGTAGCCGGTGAGCACCTCCCCGGCGCGCCACTCCTCGAGCATCCCGCGGTAGAGGCCGTGCCGGAGCTCGAGCTCGTAGCCGTCGTAGTGCGGCACCCCGAGCCGTCGGGCGGCCTCGAGCTCGGCCTCGACGTCGTAGGGCACCCGCACGTAGCTGATCGCCCACGGCGCGGGGTCCGGGGAGTCCACGACGCCCTCGAGGATGCAGTAGAGCGGCGTCGCGTCGCCCATGCAGTTGCCCACCGAGCCGGTGTTGAAGGCGGTGCGGCCCTCGAGCTGGCACTCGTAGAACGGGTCGTGGGTGTCGCCGTAGCCGACCAGGTCGGGCTCAGGGTGGTCGAAGCCGGTGGCGGCGGTGTTGGTGAAGAGCGCCTCGTACTCCGCCTGCGAGCGGACGTAGCGCACCCGGCGGTGCACGGTCTCCTCGCTCGCGTGGAACAGCCGCACCCGCCGGCCCGAGAGCCAGAAGTCGTGGCAGAACGGCAGCGACCGGAGCCACTCCCCCTGCCCCGGCCCGAGCTCGTCGAGCCACCAGCGCATCGCGTCGTCGTCGAACGTGCGGTCCGGGTCGGGGAGGAAGTCGTCCCAGTTGCCGAGCAGGTTGACCTCGCACCGCTCCCGACACAGGTCGACCACCTCGCGGCCGCGGGGCCCCTTCCCGACGTAGTCGCCGAGGTTGAAGATCCGCGTGATGCCGCGAGCGTCGATGTCGGCCAGCACCGCCTCCAGCGCCGTCAGGTTGCCGTGGACGTCCGAGAGGAGCGCGATGCGGGTGGGTGCGGGCACCGCTCCAGCGTAGGCGAGGAGCTCAGGGGCAGAAGCCGTGAAGCACGCCGGGCTCGCCCTCCAGCCAGATGCCGAACCCGACCTTTGCCGCGACGAGCCGGGGCGACCCGCCGGGCCGGGTCACCACCGCGTGCCCGGGGGCGGGCGCACCGGCCGGCGCGCCGTCGGTCCAGCACCGGTGCTCGACCAGCAGGGCCGACACGCGGGCCACGCGCCGCTCGGCGCCGGTGGCGGGCGGGTGCGCCGGCGCGTCCCCGCCGGCGCCTGCACCACCGCGGGCGTGGCCGTCTGCGAGGCGACGAGCAGGACGCCCGCCCCGACCGCGCACCCGACGACGGCCGGCACCACGGCCGTGCGCGCGAGGGCCCGGATCACGACGCGCCGCACGCCTCGCGCCGCTCCTGCACGGCCGTCGCCACCTGCTGCACGCGCTCGCCGTACTCGCCGCCGAGGGCGTCGGCGCGGATCTCGTCGTACGCGTCGGCGCGGGCGTCCCCGTCGAGGCGCCGGGCCTCGCGCAGGTCCTGGCGCAGCTCGGCCGGCATCGCCCGACGGACCGCGCGCACCCGCTCGTCGCGCCGCTCGGCGAAGCGCTGCACCCGCGGCCCGTAGTCGCCGTCGAGGGCGTCGCGTCGGACCGCGCGCAGCGCCTCGCGCGCTCGCCGGCGGGCAGGTCCCGGACGGCGGTGAGGTCGTCGCGCAGGTCCTGCGGCAGCTGCGACCACACCGCGCCGCACGGGACGCGCGGGCCGTCGCCCGCGTCGTCACCGGCGCCCGGGGCGGCGCCCGCGAACAGCGAGGAGGTGGTGAGCAGGCCGGCCGCGAACAGTCCGGCGGTCTGGATGAGGGGCATCGCGTTCTCCTTCGTCGTCGGCCGGTCCGGTGCCGGCCACCGGGGTCGACACTGGTGGCCGTGGGTGGCGCCCACGTCAGCGTCGTGTTCGGGTCCGGTAAGGCCGGGGCGATCCGCCTGCCGACGCCGCCCGGGCGCACTAGCGTTCGTCGTGTGGACCACCCCCGCGGCCTGGTGCTCGTCGTCGAGGACGAGCCCGCGATCAGCGACCTGGTGCGGCGCTACCTGACCGCCGCCGGGTTCGGGGTGCACCTCGAGACGGGCGTGCACGGCGCGCTCGAGGCCGTGCGCCGGCTGCGGCCCGCCGCGGTCCTGCTCGACGTCGGGCTCCCCGACGGCGACGGCACCGACGTCTGCCGGGCGATGCGCGAGCGAGGCGACTGGACCCCGGTGCTGTTCGTGACCGCGCGGGACGAGGAGGTGGACCGGGTGCTCGGCCTGGAGCTGGGCGCCGACGACTACGTCACCAAGCCGTTCTCCCCGCGCGAGCTGGTGGCGCGGGTCCGGACCGTGGTGCGGCGCAGCACCGCTCCGGCCGGGCCGCGGGTGCTGCGCGACGGCGCGCTGGCGCTCGACCAGGGCGCCCGCTCGCTGAGCGTCGACGGCGAGGAGCGGCACCTGACGGCGACCGAGCTCAACCTGCTGGAGGTGCTGATGAGCGCCCCCGGGCGGGTGTTCGGCCGCGCCGAGCTGCTGTCGCGGGCGTGGGGCCAGGCCGACTACGGCAGCAGCCGGACCGTCGACGTCCACGTCGCCCAGCTGCGCGCCAAGCTCGGCGAGCACTGCCCCGTGGAGACGGTGCGCGGCGCCGGCTACCGCGCGCGGAGGCCGTCGTGACCCGACCGCTCGGGCTCGCCGCGCGCCTGGCCCTGGCCATGGCCGCGGTCGCGGCCGTGTCGGCGGTGCTGGCCGGGGTGCTGCTCGCGCCGCTGCTGTCCGGCGCCCGGGAGGACGCGGTGCGCGCACCGCTCGCCCGGCAGGTCGACCTGCTCGCCCGGGTCCCCCGCCTGGCCCTGTCCTCGCAGCGGCTCGACCGCGTCACCGACGTCTCGGGCCTGACCCTCGGCGTCGTCACCCCGTCGCGGGCCACGGGGGCCGCGAGCGTGCTGTCGGCGGACCAGCTCGCCACGCTCCGGTCCGGAGGCTCGGTGTCGGGCGAGGCCGAGCTCGACGGGGCGCCGGTGCTGGTCGAGGGGCGCCCCTCCCGCTCGGGCGGAGCGGTGGTGCTGGCCGCCGACCTGTCGACCGCCGACCCCGCCCTCGCCGCGGTCCGCCGACGGGTGGTCCTCGCGCTGGCCCTCGGCTCGCTCGTGGCGACCGGGCTCGCGGTCTGGCTCGCGCGACGGGTCGCCTGGCCGTTGACCACCGCCGCCGACGCCGCCCGCCGGCTCGCCGCGGGCGAGCGTGGCGTCGCGCTGGTCGCCACCGGGCCGCCGGAGGTCGACGACGTGGTCGCCGCGCTCGGCCAGCTCGACGAGGCGCTGCGCACCAGCGAGGCGCGGCAGCGCCGGTTCCTGCTGTCGGTCTCCCACGAGCTCCGCACCCCCCTCACCGCGGTGCGGGGGTGGGCCGAGGGCCTGGCCGACGGCACCGTCGCGCCGGAGGAGTCACGGGAGGCCGGACGCACCGTGCTGGCCGAGGCGCTGCGCCTCGAGGCGTACGTCGCCGACCTGCTCGCCCTCGCGCGCCTGGAGGCCGACGACTTCCGGGTCGACGTCACGACGGTCGACCTCGCCGCGCTGGTCGCGGAGACCGCCGACGCCTGGTCGACCCGCGCCCGGGCGGCCGACGTGACGGTCACGGCGACGTCGCAGCCGTGCACCGTGCGGGCCGACGCCGCCCGGCTGCGGCAGGTGCTCGACGCGCTGCTCGACAACGCCCTGCGGGTCACGCCGCCGGGCGGCTCGGTCGACCTGTCCTGCCGGGCGCCGGGCCGGCTCGAGGTCCGCGACAGCGGGCCCGGACTCGCACCGGACGACCTGGCGGTGGCCTTCGAGCCGGGCGTGCTGCACGAGCGCTACCGGGGTCGCCGCGCCACCGGCGGCCACGGCCTCGGCCTGGCGATCGTCGCCGGCCTGGTGCGGCGGATGGAGGGCGACGTGGTCGCCGACGTCGCCCCGGGCGGCGGCGCGCTGTTCCGGATCACGCTGCCGCCCGCCTGAGGCAGGATGGTGGCGTGCTGGAGCCGCCGACCGACGTGACCGACGCCGAGGTGCTCGAGGTCGTGCGCACCCTCTGGGAGCCGCGCGCCGATGCGGTCGAGCACCTGCCGGTCGGGTGGGGCGCCCACCACTGGCGCGTCGACGTCGCGGGCACGCCCACCCTCTTCGCGACCCTCGACCCGCCGCTGCCCCGGCACACGCGCGCGACCCTGGAGGGGGCGTACGCCGCGGCCGCCACGCTCGACCTCGACTTCGTGTGGCCGCCGCTGCCGCACGCCGACGGCGGGTTCACCGTGCCGTGCGGTCCCCGGACCGCGAGCGTCACGGGGTGGCTCGACGGCGCGCGACCCGAGGAGTCGGTGGCCGACCTGCCCGACCTGCTCGCCCGGCTGCACGCGGCCGCACCGCCTCCCTCGGCGCGCGCCTGGACCACCGAGCTCGACCCCGACCTGCCCGACCTCCTGCGCGAGCTGCTGCAGCAGCCCTGGGACGGCCCGCTCGGGCCGGCCGCGCGCGACCTGCTCGTCGGGCACCTGACGCAGGTCGGGGGCTGGGTCCGCGAGCACGCCCGGCTGCGCGACCTCGCCGACCCGGCGGCGTACGTCGTCACGCACGGCGAGCCGCACGTGCGCAACCAGTGGGTCGCGCGCGGGCGGACCTGGCTGATCGACTGGGAGTCGCTGCTGCTCGCGCCGCGCGAGCGCGACCTGGCCACGCTGGTCCACGAGGGACGCGACGTGCCGCACGACAAGGAGATGGTGCGGCTGTTCGACCTGGAGTGGCGGCTGTCGGAGATCTGGTCGTTCGCGCAGTGGCTCCAGGGCCCGCACGTCGGCGACACCGACGACCGCACCGCGCTCGGCGGTCTGACCTCCGAGCTCACCCGGCCCCACTTCGGCGAGGGCTGACGCACGGCGGCCCGCCGCTCCCGGAGGAGGGCGGGCCGCGTGCGTGCGGGGCCGGCGATCAGGCGGTGTGCGGGGCGAACGACGACGAGCCGGCGTTGTCGCCGTCGTCGGCGATCGCCACCTCGCGCCGCTTCGACACGACGACCGCTCCGACGATGATCGCGACCGCGACCAGCGCGATCACGATGCGCAGGGCGTCGTTCTGGTCCTCGCCCACGCTCATCGAGACCACGGCGCTCGCGATCAGCAGCGAGACGAGGTTCATCACCTTGATGAGCGGGTTGATGGCCGGGCCGGCGGTGTCCTTGAACGGGTCGCCGACCGTGTCGCCGATGACCGTGGCGGCGTGGGCCTCGGAGCCCTTGCCGCCGTGGTGGCCGTCCTCGACCAGCTTCTTGGCGTTGTCCCAGGCGCCGCCGGCGTTGGCGAGGAAGACCGCCATCAGCGTGCCGGTGCCGATCGCGCCGGCCAGGAAGCCCGCGAGGGCGGCCACGCCGAGGCCGAAGCCGACCGCGATCGGGGCCATCACCGCGAGGATGCCGGGCGTGATCAGCTCGCGCAGCGAGTCGCGGGTGACGATGTCGACGACCTTGCCGTACTCCGGACGGCCGGTGCCCTCCATGATCCCGGGGATCTCGCGGAACTGGCGGCGCACCTCCATCACGACCGCGCCGGCGGCGCGGGCGACGGCGTTGATCGCCAGGCCGGAGAAGAGGAAGACGACCGCGGCGCCGAGCAGCACGCCGACGAGCACGCCCGGGTTGTAGACGAGGAAGTTGAGCGCCGACACGTCGTCGTCGCTCAGCACGCCGGCGTCGGCGACCGCCTCGGCGACCGACGTCGAGTACGACCCGAACAGCGCGGTGGCCGCGAGGACCGCCGTCGCGATCGCGATGCCCTTGGTGATCGCCTTGGTGGTGTTGCCCACGGCGTCGAGCTCGGTGAGGATCTGCGCGCCCTGCTCGCTGACGTCGCCGGACATCTCCGCGATGCCCTGCGCGTTGTCGGAGACCGGCCCGAAGGTGTCCATCGCGACGATCACGCCGACGGTGGTGAGCAGGCCGCAGCCGGCGAGCGCCACCGCGAACAGCGAGACCGTGACGGTCGCGCCGCCGAGGAGGAACGCCCCGAAGACGGCCGCGCCGATGACCAGGGTGGTGTAGACCGCGGACTCGAAGCCGACGCTCAGGCCGGCCAGGATGACGGTCGCGGGGCCGGTGAGCGAGGTCTTGCCGACGTCCTTGACCGGGCGGTACTCGGTGCCGGTGTAGTAGCCGGTGAGGGCCAGGATCCCGGCCGCCATCACGATGCCGATGACGACGGCGAGGCTGGCGATCAGCCGCGGGTCGCCGGTGGCGCCGGCGATGTCGGTCCCGGTGGCGTTGGTGAACTCCGAGAACGAGCCCGGCAGGTAGGCGTAGGACAGGATCACGGACGCCACGGCGCCGACCGCGGCGGAGATGTAGAACGCGCGGTTGATGGTGGTGAGGCCGTTCTCGCCGGCCCGCGGCTTGGTGATGAACACGCCGAGCACCGCGGTGAGCGCGCCGATGGCGGGGATCAGCAGCGGGAAGACCAGGCCCTTGTCGCCGAACGCCGCGGCGCCGAGGATCAGCGCGGCGACCAGCGTCACCGCGTAGGACTCGAAGAGGTCGGCGGCCATGCCGGCGCAGTCGCCGACGTTGTCGCCCACGTTGTCGGCGATCGTCGCCGCGTTGCGCGGGTCGTCCTCGGGGATGCCCTGCTCGACCTTGCCGACCAGGTCGGCGCCGACGTCGGCGGCCTTGGTGAAGATGCCGCCGCCGACGCGCATGAACATGGCGAGCAGCGCGGCACCGAAGCCGAAGCCCTCGAGCACGTGGGGCGCCTCGTCCTTGAACAGCAGGACCACGACGCTGGCGCCGAGCAGGCCGAGCCCGACGGTCGCCATGCCGACGAACGCGCCGGTGCGGAAGCCGATGGTCATGGCCGGGTCGCGGCCCTCGGTCTCGGCCGCCGCGGCGACGCGCAGGTTGGCGCGGACCGCGAGGCTCATGCCGAGGTAGCCGATGGCGGCGGAGAAGCCGGCACCGACCAGGAAGAACACGGAGCGTCCGATCCGGACGGTCACGTCGTCGGCTGGCAGTGCGAACAGGACCACGAACGCCACCGCGGCGAAGATCCCGAGAGTGCGGAACTGGCGCTGCAGGTAGGCGTTGGCGCCCTCCTGCACCGCCTGGGCGATGGTCCTCATGTTGTCGGTGCCCTCGCCTGCGGCCATCACCTGCGACCGGAACATCGCCGCCATCCCGAGCGCGCCGAGCGCGATCAGGGCGACGATGACGACCAGGACGAGGTTGCCGCCTTCGAGGTCCGGCTTCACGACTGCGGGCAGCATCCCGGTCATATGCGCGTCCTCCTAGAAGTGGAACGTGAACGCGCCGGAGTCTACGCAGACGTGACCCAGATCACGGGGCAGGGTGATCCACGCCACACCGGGCGGTCTGGACCCGGACGCGAAAAACCCCTCCGGGCACGTCCGGAGGGGTGAGCGGGAGGGCCGTGCAGGGCCGGTGCGGTCAGGCGCCCGGCGCCAGGCCGACGGTGTCGTGGATGACGAAGACCTTGGCCAGCCCGGTGATCCGGAAGATCTTGAGCAGCCGCTCCTGGGTGCAGACCAGGTCGAGCGAGCCGTCGTGGGCGCGGACCTTCTTCAGGCCTCCGACCAGCACGCCGAGCCCGGTGGAGTCGAGGAACTCGACGGCCTCGAGGTCGATGACGATGTCGTAGGTGCCGGCGCCGACGAGCTCGGTGATGCAGTCGCGCAGCTTGGGCGCGGTGTAGACGTCGATCTCCCCGCCGACCGCCACGATGGCGCGACCATCCACCTCGCGAGTGGCAAGGGTGAGATCCACGACTGCTCCCCGGTCCCCGAATCTGTTCGGACAGTGCGTCATCGAGGCACACTGCGTGCCCCTGAGTTCTATCGGGTGGTATCAAACCACGAGTCCCACCCGTCGCGCAGGAGTCCCCAGGACTTCTCACCGGCGTCGCCGTCGGTGGTGTTTGCGAGACTTCCGCGGTGAGCACCGGCCGACCTGTCGCACCAGCCCGGGTCGACGACCTCGTGCGGCGGCTGACCGCGGTGCCCGGCCGCGAGGGACGGCTGCGCCACCTCGAGGTGCTGCCGGGCCGGGACGCGGTGCACGAGGAGTGGCCCGCGTGGGTGCCGGACGACGTGCGGTCGGCCTTCGTGTCGCGGGGCGTCGCGCGGCCGTGGCGCCACCAGGTGGTGGCCGCCGACGCCGCGCACGCGGGCGACCACGTGATCGTCGCGACCGGCACGGCCTCCGGGAAGTCGCTGGCCTACCAGCTCCCGGCGCTGTCGGCCGTCCGTGCCGCGCGGGGCTCGCGCGGCGAGCGGGGCGCGTCGGTCCTCTACCTCGCCCCCACCAAGGCGCTGGCCCACGACCAGCTCGCGACGCTGGCCTCGCTCGGCCTCGACGTCCGGCTCTCGGCCCACGACGGCGACAGCTCGCGCGAGGAGCGCGACTGGACCCGCGACTTCGGCGAGTACGTCCTCACCAACCCCGACATGCTGCACCGCTCGCTGCTGCCGACCCACCACCGCTGGTCGCGCTTCCTGAGGTCGCTGCGCTACGTGGTGGTCGACGAGTGCCACCACTACCGCGGCGTGTTCGGCGCCCACGTCGCCCACGTGCTGCGGCGGCTGCGCCGGGTGTGCGCGATGTACGGCGCGCACCCGACGTTCGTCCTCGCCTCCGCGACCGTCGCGCAGCCCGAGGTCACCGCGTCGCGGCTGACCGGCCTGGACGTCGTCGCGCTGACCCGTGACGACTCGCCGCGCGGCGACGTCTCGCTGGTGCTGTGGGAGCCGCCGCTGACCTCCCACGACGGGGAGAACGGTGCGCCGGTGCGCCGCGCGGCGTCGTCGGAGGTCGCCGACCTGCTCGCCGACCTGGTCGCCGAGGACGTCCGCACGCTGGCCTTCGTGCGCTCGCGGCGTGGTGTCGAGCAGATCGCGGCGACCGCGGCCGACCTGCTGGCCGAGGTCGACCCGTCCCTCCCGGGCCGGGTCGCGGCCTACCGCGGCGGCTACCTCCCGGAGGAGCGACGCGCGCTCGAGGCGGCACTGCGGCGCGGCGACCTGATGGGCCTGGCCGCCACCAACGCCCTCGAGCTGGGGATCGACGTCAGCGGCCTGGACGCGGTGCTGATCGCCGGCTTCCCCGGCACCCGGGCGGCGTTCTGGCAGCAGGTCGGACGGGCGGGCCGCGGCGCGCAGGACGCGCTCGGCGTGCTGGTCGCGAAGGACGACCCGCTGGACACCTACCTCGTCACCCACCCGGAGATGCTCATCGGCGCACCCGTCGAGGCCTCGGTCTTCGACCCCGACAACCCGCACGTCATGGGCCCGCACCTGTGCGCCGCCGCCCAGGAGCAGCCGCTGACGGAGGCCGACCTCCCGCTCTTCGGACCGACGGCCCGCGACGTCCTCGACCAGCTCACCGACCTCGGGCTGCTCCGGCGGCGGCCGCGCGGCTGGTTCTGGACCGACCGCGGCCGCGCCGCCGACCTGGCCGACATCCGGTCCGCGGGCGGCTCGGCGGTCCAGCTCGTCGAGTCCGGCACGGGCCGGGTCGTCGGCACGGTGGACGCGTCCGGGGCCCACAACCAGGCGCACCCCGGGGCGGTCTACGTCCACCAGGGCGAGACCTGGCTGGTCGAGTCGCTCGACCTCGACCACCACGTCGCGATGATGCACCGCGACGACCCGGCGTGGTCGACCACCGCCCGCGAGGTCACCGACATCAGCATCGTCTCCACGCGTGAGCGCCGCTCGTGGGCCGGCTGCGAGCTGGCGCTGGGCGAGGTCGACGTGTCCCACCAGGTGGTGTCGTTCCTGCGCCGTCGCCAGCCGGGCGGGGAGGTGCTGGGCGAGGAGCCGCTCGACCTGCCGGAGCGGACGCTGCGCACCACGGCGGTCTGGTGGACCGTGCCCGACGACGTCGTCGCCGAGGCCGGCCTGGCGGCCCTCGACGTGCCGGGCGCCGCCCACGCCGCCGAGCACTGCTCGATCGGCCTGCTGCCGCTCTTCGCGACCTGCGACCGGTGGGACATCGGCGGGGTCTCCACGGCGCGTCACCCCGACACCGGGCTGCTGACCGTCTTCGTCTACGACGGGCACCCCGGCGGCGCCGGGTTCGCGGAGCGCGGGTTCGCCACCGCGGTCGAGTGGCTGACCGCGACCCGGGAGGCGATCGCCGGGTGCGAGTGCGCCAGCGGCTGCCCGTCGTGCATCCAGTCGCCCAAGTGCGGCAACCAGAACAACCCGCTCGACAAGGACGGCGCCATCCGGCTCCTCGACGCCCTCCTCACGGGTGCGCCACGCGAGGTCGCGAAGCGCTAGATTCGGGCCATGGTGATCATCGGACTCGTCCTCATCGCACTCGGCGGGCTGGCCATCCTGTTCGCCTTCGCCTTCACCGACGCCGGGACCGGTGGCTCCTACCTCGGGGTCGAGGTCAACACGCTGTCCGCCTTCCTGATCGGGGTCGCCGCCGGTGCGGCGATCCTCTGGGGCCTCGCGATCCTCAAGTGGGGCACCAAGCGCACCCTCGCGCACCGCAGGGAGCGCAAGGAGCTCAGCGAGCTCAACGCCAAGCTCGAGCGGGTCGAGGCCGAGCGCCGCGCCGACGGCGAGGACCGGTCCCCGTCCGCGTGATCGTGGCGGGCCGCACCCACCGCTGAGCGGGAGGTCCGGTCCCCGACGGTGGAGCCACCGGCCGGATCTACCGGCCACCGGCTCCACCGTCGCGACGACGTGGCGCGACGGGCTGCTGCTCGCCGGTCCGGCGCGCGCCTCGGCCCGCACCCGGACCCGGCGCCACGGCACGGCCGGTCCGTCGACCGACACCGCCACCCGGACCTCTCGTCCGTGCACCGCGCACCCATCCAGCACGGCCGCGTTGGCGCTGGCCACGCGTGCCGCTGCCGCGCAGGCCGCACCCCCGGACGCCGCGGCCCCGGCAGCGCCGACCGCCGTGAGGTCGGCTGCCGCCTGCGCCCGACGCTGCGCGACGACCAGCCCGCCGACCCCGGCGAGACCGAGGGCCACGAACATCAGCATCGCGGCCACCGCCAGCACGAGGACCGTGGCGGCGCCCTCCTCCCCCCGGTCGCGGGTCACGGCCACGACTCCTCCACGAGCGCGACCGCCTCGTCGGAGACCGTGACGCCCGGCACCGACGCCAGCAGCCCACCGGGCGCGGCCACGCGGGCGCTGGTCACGACCACGACGCGGTCCTCCCCGACCTCGACCCGGACCGACGCGCCCTCCGGGGCGATCCGCAGGGCGACCGACCGGGCCGAGGCGACGTCGTCGCCGCGGGCGATCGCCCGGGCGGCCTCGCGGGACGCGTCGACGACGCGCACCTGGGCGGCGCCCACCGCCAGCATCCACACCAGGCCGACCGTCAGGGCGAGCAGCAGCGGGACGCCGAGCGCGAGCTCGGCGGTCGCGGCTCCCTCCTCACGCCGAGCCCGCGCCGCCATCAGCCGATCCCCAGCAGTCCCATGACGTGGTCGAACAGCCTGCCGAGCAGCTGGTCGCCGAAGCTGCCGGTGAGCAGCTTGTAGAGGAGGGCCGCGAACCCGGCCCCCGCTGCGGTCCCGACCGCGTACTCGGCGGTGGTGATGCCCCTCTCGTCGCGCTCGCGCGCTGCCTGCGAGGTCGTCGTCATCTCGTCTCCCGTCGTCGCGGGGCTCCCGCTGAGCACCGTCGTCACCCGAGGGTGCGTGCTCGCCGCGACGCGTGCAGCCGGAGCCGCCCGGCGCTGTGGACGACCGGTGCCGGAGCCGGCCTGTGCACGACCGGTGGCCGTCCGCGGGCCCGTCACGGGACCATCGAGGCGAAGAGCGAGGCGACCGTCGGCACGACGCCGAGCAGGAGGAAGGCGGGCAGCAGGCACACGCCGAGCGGCAGCGCGGCCGCGACGCCCACGCGACGGGCCGCGTCCTCGGCACGGGCCGCGGACTCCCGCTCGAGCTCGTCGGCGAGCCGCTCGACGGCCTGCACGACCGACGCGCCGGACGCCTGCGCACGCAGCATCGCCCGCCCGAGCGGCGCCAGCGCCTCGTCGTCGAGGACGGTCGCCCACGCCTCCGCGCCGGGTGCGCCCCACCGGGCGTGGTCGACCACGGGGGCGAGCCGGTCGGCCGCGGGTCCGGGCAGCGCCTCGCAGACCGTGGCGAGCCCCATCACCGGGTCGGCGCCCCCGCGCAGGGTCGCGGCGAACAGGTCGACGAGGTGCGGCAGCGTCCGTCGCACCTCCTCGCGCTCCCGGCGCACCGCCGCGGGTTCGGCGTGGGCCAGGACCCACCACGCGGCCGCCGCGGCGGCAGCCGCCATCGGGGCCGCGGCCGGGCCGCCGACGAACACCCAGGCGCAGGCCCCCGCACCGCTCGATGCGGCCAGCCTCGTCCACCGGCCGGGGCCCCGCGTCGTCGCGGGGCGGGAGGCGGCGGCGGTCTCGTCGCGCGGCCACGGCACGGGCGCCGGCGGGACCAGCAGCCAGACCGCGAGCAGCACGCAGGCCGCGCACAGCCAGGTCACGGCACGACGACCGCGTCGGCGAGCCGTTCGATCCACCACAGCCCCAGCGCGAGGAGCCCCAGGCCGACGACGAGGCACGCCCCTCCCGCGGCGCTTCCCAGCAGGAACGCCCACGGGTCGGAGCCCGCGCCGGAGCCCATCACCAGCACCGCGAGCGGCAGGCACGCCACCAGCCGGGCGGTCGCCCGCGCCGAGGCGAGCTCGGAGTCGACGAGGCGCCGGGTGCGGCGCCGCGCCCGCAGACCTGCCGCGGTCCGCTCGAGCGCGGCGGCCAGGCCGTGGCCGGTCCGGTGGGCGACCTGCCAGGCGCTCGCCACCCGCTGCAGGTCGTCCGCCCCCGGACGCTCCCGGGCCAGCCGCCGCAGCGCGTCGGGCACGTCGGCGCCCAGGCGGCTCGCCTCGACCACGCCGGCCAGGGGTGGCCACCTCTCCTGCGCCGCCGACAGCGCCGCGGTGGGCGGTCGGCCCGAGGCCAGCTCGGCGGCCAGCGCGTCACAGACCTCCAGCACCGCCGCACGGTCGCGGGCAGCCTGCCGGCGGCGCGCGCCCGGACGCAGCCCCGAGCGCAACCCCGCACCGGCCGGCGGCGGGCCGTCGGGGTCCGGGGCGGCCGCGCGGGTGGCGCCGCTGGCACCAGCAGGGCGGTCGCAGCCGCCAGCAGCAGCGCCGACACCCACGCAGACGCCCACGCCGTCACCACGACGAGCCGAGCCGTTCCGCGAGGACCGCCGCACCGGGGCCACGGACCAGGCGGTCGGGGTCGAACCGGACCGCCGGCACCAGCGAGACCAGGCCGTCGGGCGAGCGCTCGGGCACCGCGAGCTCGAGCACCCGCCGCCGGCCGTCGGGCCCGCGACCGAGGTGGACGACCACGTCGAGCGCCGCGGCGAGCTGGCTGTGCGCGGCGTCGCGCGGCAGCCCGGCCGCCAGCGCGAGCGCCTCGACGCGGGCGGGCACGTCGGAGGCGGAGTTGGCGTGGAGCGTGCCGCACCCGCCCGCGTGGCCGGTGTTGAGCGCGGCGAGCAGGTCGACGACCTCGGCCCCGCGCACCTCGCCGACGACCAGCCGGTCCGGGCGCATCCGCAGCGCCTGGCGCACCAGCGTCTGCAGCGACACGGCGCCGGCTCCCTCGATGTTGGCGGGCCGCCCCTCCAGCGCCACCACGTGCGGGTGGTCGGGTCGCAGCTCGCTGGCGTCCTCGACGAGGACGATCCGCTCGCCGTGGTCGACGAGCGAGAGCAGGGCTGACAGCACCGAGGTCTTGCCGGAGCCGGTGCCGCCGGTGACGAGGAACGCGCAGCGGGCGTCGACCACCTCCTCGAGCAGCACCGCTCCGTCGTCGGGCAGCGCGCCGGCCGCGACGAGCTCGGGCAGGGTCCAGACCCGGCCGCGGGGCACCCGCAGCGACAAGGCGGTGCCGGACCGCGCCACCGGCGCCAGGACGGCGTGGAAGCGGGTGCCGTCGGCGAGCCTGACGTCGGCGTGCGGGGTCGCGTCGTCCAGCCGCCGGCCGGCGGTCGCGGCGAGGCGCTGGGCCAGCCGCCGCACCGCGTCGTCGTCGGGGAACGACACCGCGGTGCGCTCCAGGCCACGGCCCCGGTCGATCCAGACCTCGCCGGGCCCGTTGACGAGCACGTCGGTGACCCCGGGCAGGCGCACCAGGTCCTCGAGCGGACCGGCACCCAGCACGTCGCGCCGCAGCAGGTCGTGGACCGCCAGCACCGTGGCGTCGCCGACGGGTGAGCCGCCGGCACGCAGCGCCTCCGCCACCCGGTGGGGGGTCAGCTCGCCCGCGGCGCCGGCCAGCCGGCGGCGTACGTCGTCGACGACCGCGGCGGGCACCTGCGCGCTCATGCGGCGCTCCCCAGCAGGTCGCGGGCGGCGCGGGCGAGCGGTCCCCGCCTGGCCAGCGGGCCCGCTCCCCGGTCGACCGCCTCGGCGAGGCCGCGCTGGTCGGCGAGCGCGGCGACGACCGGCAGCCCGGTGACCCGCTCGGCGGCCGCGTCGGACAACCCACCGGGCGCACGACGAGCCCGGCCCTGCCCTCGCGACCCAGGCCGGCGACGAGGCGTGCGGTGGCCGCCACCGCGGGCACGGTCGCCGGGGTGACGACGAGGAGCTCGTCGCACCGGTCCGCCAGCTCGCCCAGCGACGTCGACTGCCGGGCCAGGTCGAGCACGACGAGGTCGTGGCCGCGGGTGGCCGACGGCAGCACCCGTCGCACGGTGGGCACGTCGAGGTGGCGCCGGAGGCCGGACCAGGTCAGCACCCCGAGCCCGCGTCGTCGCGGCACGCCCTCGCGCAGCTCGCGCGCCCCGAGCCGGCCCGAGGTCTCGGCCAGTCCCTCCCAGCGCACGCCCGCCTCGTCCTCGATGCCGACCAGCCGGTCGAGGCCCGGCCCGAGCGGGTCCGTGTCGACCAGCAGGGTGGGCGCGCGGTCGGCCCACCACTGGGCGAGCGCGCAGGCCAGGGTGGTGCTGCCGCACCCGCCGACGCCGCCGACCACCCCGACGACCCGGCCCGGCGAGGCACGCTCGCCGACGTCGGCCACCAGGTCGGCGAGCCAGTGCTGCTCGCGCTCGAGGTCGACCACCGACGCGGCGCCCAGCCGGACGGCCGCGCGGAAGGCCGCGTCGCCCGGCGGGCTGCCGACGACGTGCACCCCCTCGCGACGCGCCGGCGCGAGCTCGGCCAGGTCGCCGGCCAGGTCGGCGCCGACGAGCACCAGCGCGGCGTCCGACCAGGACGTGAGGGCCAGCACCGGGTCGTGGCAGGACCGGGCGGCGACGCCGGCGGCGGCGCAGAGCGGGACGACGGTGTCGTGGACGGCGGTGGAGGAGGTGATCACGAGGACGGACATGACGACGAGGGTCGACCGGTCCACCGACGGCCGGCAGCGGCCAGGCCCGCGGGCTGTGGACGACGCCTCCGGGGCGGCACCTGTGGATGCCTGATGGCCGGATTCCCGCACGGCAGGCCCCCTACGATGGCCGTATGACCCGCCCCACCGCGGCCTTCTTCGACCTCGACAAGACGATCATCGCCAAGTCGAGCACGCTGGCCTTCAGCCGCGAGTTCCAGGCGGGCGGGCTGATCTCACGGCGCGCGATGCTGCGCTCGGCGTACGCCCAGCTCGTCTTCTTCACCGGCGGCGCCGACCACGACCAGATGGACAAGATGCGCGAGTTCATGTCGCAGCTGTGCGCCGGCTGGGACGTCGCCACCGTCCGCGACATCGTGCACGAGACCCTGAGCACGATCGTCGAGCCGCTGGTCTACGACGAGGCCGTCACCCTCTTCGAGGAGCACCGCGCGGCCGGGCGCGACATCGTCATCGTGTCCGCGAGCGGGTCCGAGGTCGTCGAGCCGATCGGCGAGCTGCTCGGCGCCGACCGGGTGGTGGCGACCCGGATGGAGATCGCCGACGGCCGCTACACCGGCAACATCGACTACTACGCCTACGCCGAGGAGAAGGCGCGGGCGATCGAGCAGCTCGCGGCGAGCGTCGGCTACGACCTCTCCGCGTGCTACGCCTACAGCGACTCCATCACCGACGTGCACATGCTGGAGGTCGTCGGGCACCCGTTCGCGGTCAACCCCGACAAGGAGCTGCGCAAGGTGGCCGCCACCAAGGGCTGGCCGGTGCTGAGCTTCGTCCGGCCGGTCGCGCTGCGCCGCCGGATCCCGGTGCCGCCGGCGCGCCCGACGCTGGCCGCGCTCGCCGTCGGCGGGGCCGTCGCGGCCGGCGGCGTGGCCTGGGCGAACCGCCGCAAGCGGTCGCACGACGCCTGAGCGGCACCCACCGGCGCCGGCCAAAGTCAACCCTTGAAGGTGCCCGGGCGCCGGACTACAAAGGAAGCACGAACTCCACAGAGCAGCACGTGTACCGGGTACCCACGCGGCGATCCACCCATCCGATGGGGTGCTGGCCATTCGGGAACTGCCCGAGGCAGCGATTGAGAAGAGCACGCTTGGTAGCCACGGCGTCACGTGTCAGCGGCGGCACCCGGTCCACGTGAACGGGTGCCGCTCGCATGCCCGGACCCCGGATCAGCCCGTCCGCAGCGGTGAGGCCTCGGCGCCCGCGGCGAACGCCTCGGCTCCGTAGAGGGCCCAGGCGTGGACGCCCGACGGGCCGCCGTCGCGGTAGGCCCGCAGGTTCGACTCGTACGCCGCCCGGTGCGCCAGGTGCCCGGCCTCCGGCACCACCAGCGACTTCGGGTCGACGCCGCGCGACACCAGCACCAGCCGCTCCAGCGCGCGGGCCACGATGCCGTTGTGGGACGCGAACGGCGCGGCGGTCGCGACGTCGGCGTGCGCGACCGCGGCGACGAGGAGCGCGGGCGCGGACGTCCCCGACAGCAACAGCTCCGCGACGCCCCGGAGCCGGTCGGCCGACGCCGCGTCACGCGGACGGCCGAGCTCGTCCGGGGGGAGCGAGGCTCCCCCCGCGACGGCGTGCAGCCGGGCGATCGCCTGCAGCGGCGCGGTCTTGAGCAGCGGCGCCAGCGCGAGCATCGAGGCCGAGAGCCGGACCGCGTCCGCGGCGATCGCGTCGCCGGTGCCGGCCCGCACCTCCTCGAGCGACGAGGTCGATCCCTCCAGCACGGCGCTCGCGTGGGCGCCGCGCAGCAGCGACTCGCCCGTCATCTCGGGCGAGGTGCGCCGCAGCCCGCGGTCGCGCAGCATCACGTCGATCCCGTCGCGGGTGCCGGCGTAGGCCGACGGCACTCCCTCGAGGTCGGTGAGCCAGGCGAGCGGGTCGATCATGGGGAGGACGGTAGTCGCGGCAACTTCCCGGTCGTCCGCTGCGTCCCCTCCACGTACGTCGCCGTCGACCCTCGGGGGAACCATGCTCCGCACCACCACCCTGTCCGTCGCCGCCCTGCTCGGGCTCGCGCTGCTGGCGCCCTCCTCCGCGCAGGCTGCGGGCGAGACCTGCCAGGGCCTGCCCGCCACCGTCGTGGGCACGGAGGGCCAGCCGCTGACCGGCACCGAGGGCGCCGACGTCGTCGTGACCAACGGCGCCTCGCAGACCCGGACGCTCGGCGGCGACGACGTCGTCTGCGTCACCGGCAGCAGCAACCCGTACGTCGACACCGCGGCGGGCGACGACGTGGTCGTCTCGACGCTGGCCGCCGACGCCTTCTCGACCGTCAAGCTCGGGCCGGGCAGCGACCGCTTCACCGGGTCGGCGTCCTCCGACGTCGTCTACGCCGGCGGCAAGGTGAGCCGCGTGCTCGACGACCTCGACCGCGACGTCATCGACAGCGGACCGGCCAACCCGGAGTACGGCGACTACGTGGTCAGCGGCCAGCCCGGCCAGCCCAACGGGGACCAGGTGCGGGTGCCCGGCGGTGAGCCGGGGCGCGGCGGCAGCGCCAGCACGCTCGAGCTGCACGGCCTGCCCGACGCCGGGGGCTCCTTCGACGGGAGCGGCGGCAGCGAGCTGGTGCTGGAGACCGAGGGCGCGCGGAGGGCGTCCGTCGACACCGTCGCCGGCACCTGGGCCACCGAGGCCGGCACCACGTCGATCAGCGGCTTCGCCGACTTCACGGTCGTCGACCGCGAGGGCCCGCGCCGCCTCACCTTCCGCGGGAGCGGCCGCGACGAGTCGCTCGACGTGGACCTCGGCTCCGACCCGCGCCTCGACGTACGCCTCGGCGGGGGCGAGGACAGGGTCGTGCTCCGGGGCGACCGGCTCGCGCGCCGCGGCACCGTCCTCGCCGGAGGTGCGGGTCGCGACGGCATCGGCGTCGTCATGGTGCACCGCGACGTCGACCTCGACCTCGGACGCGGGCGCCTGGTGGCGGGGAAGCCGGGCCAGCGGGTGCCGGTCCGCGCCTCCGGCTTCGAGGACGCCGAGGTCGTCGCGGGACGCATCGACGTCCGGGGCACCCGGGGCGACAACGACATCCGGGCGTGGGGGTGCAGCGCCACCGTCCGGGCGCTCGCCGGCGACGACGTCGTCTCGCCGCTGACCCTCGTCTCGGACGCGTACTTCGAGTGCCGCTCCGTGCGGACCCGCTTCGAGGGTGGCCCGGGCGACGACCGGCTGTCCGGCGACGCCGGCAGGGACGTGCTGATCGGCGGTCCCGGACGTGACGTGGCCAACGGTCGCTCGGGCCGCGACACCTGCAGCGCGGAGAAGATGCGCCGCTGCGAGGTGCGCCGCTGACCGCTCGGGCGGTGCCGGGAGGTCCGCGGGGGCGCGGGATACGGTGAGCACGATGAGCGACCAGCAGCCCGAGAGCCCCGCCACCGTCGACCACGCCCGGTCCTTCGGCCCCGTCGCCGAGGCGTACGACCGGGGCCGGCCGACGTACCCCGCCGAGGCGGCCGCCTGGCTGGTCGGCGGCGAGGCGAAGGTCGTCCTCGAGCTGGCCGC
Organism: Nocardioides okcheonensis; assembly: GCF_020991065.1. NCBI lineage: Bacteria > Bacillati > Actinomycetota > Actinomycetes > Propionibacteriales > Nocardioidaceae > Nocardioides > Nocardioides okcheonensis. The sequence continues at coordinate 3,104,245 of NZ_CP087710.1, read as the reverse complement.
CGGCACCGGCAAGCTCACGCGCGAGCTGGTCGACCAGGGGCACGCGGTCTTCGCCACCGAGCCCGACGAGGAGATGCTGGCCGTCCTGCGCGAGCGGGTGCCGGAGGTCAGCGCCAAGCCCGCGACCGCCGAGGAGATCCCGGCCAACGACCGGTCCGTCGACGTCGTCGTGGTCGCGCAGGCCTTCCACTGGTTCGACCCCGAGCGTGCCCTGCCGGAGATCGCTCGGGTCCTCAAGCCCGGGGGCCATGTCGCCCTGGTCTGGAACAGCCGCGACGAGCGGATCCCGTGGGTGCGCCGGATGGGCGACATCCTCGGCCGACAGGACCTCGACACCTCCTCCTCCGAGCACCTCGTGCACAGCGACCTGTTCGGCTTCGTGGAGGAGCAGTCGTTCAAGCACTGGCAGGAGATCGACCGCGAGTCGATCCTCGACATGGCACGCTCCCGGTCGAGCTTCGCGGTGATGGACGAGCAGGCCCGCGAGGACCACCTCGTCGAGGTGCTGGCCTTCTACGACGACTACGGCCGCGGCATGGACGGCATGCGCGTCCCCTACCGGACCCGCTGCTACCGCGCGGTGGTGATCGACCGCGACGGCCCCGGCCACGCCGGCGACGACCCCGAGCCCGAGGGCCCTGTCGTGAGCGACGGCACCGACACCGACATGCTGCTGATCGACTTCCGCTGAGCCCTGGCCTCCCGTCACAACCAGATCGGGCCGGCGTGCGTCCCACCATCACACGCACCCACCTAGCTCGGGAGAGACCATGCGTCGTACGACGTCCCTGACCGCCGCCGGCCTGCTCGGCCTGGCCCTCGCCGCCGTCCCCGCCACCGGCGCCACCGCGGCCGGCGAGACCTGCCGCGGCGAGGCCGCGACGATCGTGGGCACAGGGCCCACCCTCACCGGCACCGAGGGCCGCGACGTGATCGTCACCGCAGCGGCCCGCACCGTCGTCGCGCTGGGCGGCGACGACCTGATCTGCCTCAGCGGCACGCCGTCCACCGGGACCGACTTCATCAACGTGGACGCCGGCGCGGGGGCCGACACCGTGGACTCGACAGCCCTGGCGCCGGGCTACTACGCGACCACGGTGCTCGGGGCCGGGTCCGACACCTTCGTCGGCGGCCGTGCCTACGACGTGGTGTTCGCAGGCGAGCAGGTGGCCCTCCCCGGAGGCGGCAGCGCCCCGGGAGCCGACGCGGAGAAGGACACCATCGACACGGGCGACGCCCGCGACACCGTCTGGACCGGCGCCGCCGGCGTGCCCAACAGCGATGCCGTCACCCTCGGCACCGGGGAGGACGACCTCATCCTCGCCGGGTCCGCCGTCGCTCCCGACGCCGTCCTCGACGGCGGGACCGGCTACGACGGCCTCAACCTGCTCGGAGGGACCGGCGACCTCGGCGTCGACCTGGCGGCCGGCACGCTCACCACCTCGCTCGGCACGGCCCGCTTCAGCGGCTACGAGAGCGCGTCGCTCGAGGTCGGGACGGGCAACGTCTCCGTCCGTGGCACCGACGGACCCGACCGGGTGACCGTGCGGCCGACCGGCGGGGCGCCGACGCTCGACGTCGCGACCGGCGACGGCGACGACGTCCTCACCGTCGAGCCGGCCACGGCGATCGCACCGGGCAGCCGGATCGATGCGGGCACCGGCGAGGACGAGCTGGTCGCCGCCACGGACGCCGGCCGGCTGTCGCTCGACCTGGCGACCCAGCGGTTCGGCGTCGGCGGGGTCGACGCGGTGGCCGTCGGGCTCGAGGACGCCTTCCTGATGGCCCCCGAGGTGGTCATGGACGGCGACGACGGTGACAACGAGCTCATGTGGACCGGCTGCTCCGCCACGCTCCGGGGCGGCCTGGGCGACGACTCGCTGCGGTGGCAGTACGACTACGTCTTCGAGGCCTACGAGTTCCGCTGCGACGGTGACGTGTCGATGAACGGCGGCGACGGGCGCGACACCCTGCGCGGCTCGGGCAGTGACGACCTGCTGATCGGCGGGCGCGGCCACGACACCGTCGAGGGGCGCAACGGCGACGACCGGATCCGCGGCAGCCGGGGCAACGACCGGGTCGACGGCGGCGAGGGCCGCGACCGGGTCAGCGGTGGCTCCGGCAACGACGTGCTCAACGGCCGCGCGGCCGACGACGTCCTGATCGGCGGGCCCGGTCGCGACCGGGTCGACGGCAGCCGTGGCCGTGACCGCTGCGTCGCCGAGCGCAAGGCACGGTGCGAGCGATGAGGCGTACGACGATGCTGGGGGCAACCGCCCTCCTGGGCCTGGGGCTGCTGGTCCCGACCACGGGGGCGAGCGCCGCCGACGAGATGTGCCAGGGCCAGGTCGCAACCATCGTCGGCACGCCCGACGGGCGGCTGGTCGGCACGCCGGGTGACGACGTGATCGTGTCGTACGGCGACTACACCGTCGACGCCGGCGACGGCGACGACCTGATCTGCCTGCGCCCCATCGTGGGCGGACTCGTGGTCGAGGTCGATGCCGGGCCGGGCGACGACTCGGTGGTGTCGGAGGGCGAGCTCAACAACTCCTTCACCGACCTCGGCCCCGGACGCGACTCCTTCGTCGGCGGCGGCGGTGAGGACCGGGTCGACGCCAGCTTCGACGACACGGTGGTCGCCGACGCCGGGGACGACTTCGTGGACTACTCGATCGCCCGCGGCGAGCGCCTGCCGTCGGTGGTCGGGACCGCGACGATGTCGCGGCGTGAGGGCTGGATCAAGGTCATCGCGCCCGGGCGGAAGCTGGCCATCGACGGCCGAGCCGGCACGGTCCGGATCGACGGACGGGTGGTCACCACCTTCGAGGTGTCGCCCCGCATGCTGTTCGGCGTCGCCCAGCGGGTGGCGCTGTCCGGCACCCCGGGCTTCGACCGGCTCGGCTCGGCCGCCTGCGGGACCGCCGTGCTGAAGGGCCTCGGCGGCAACGACGAGCTCGTCGCCCTGGGCGACAAGGCGACGCCGAGGCGGGAGTGCCGCGACCGCCGGATGGTCGGCGACGGCGGCCCCGGCAACGACACGATCCAGGGGACCAAGCAGGACGACGTGCTGCGCGGAGGGGCCGGCAAGGACGACCTGCGCGGCTACGCCGGGACCGACACCGCCGACGGCGGCCCGGGCCGCGACCGGTGTGACGCGGAGCGCCGGACCGGGTGCGAGCGGTGACGAGTACGACGACCACCGCCCTGGCCGGGGCCACCCTGCTCGGCCTCGCCCTGCTCACCCCCACCTCCCACGCGGCCGCGGCTGCCGGGACCTGCCAGGGCGCGCCGGTCACGATCACCGGTGAGCCGGGCGGGCGGGTCACCGGCACCGAGGGCCCAGACGTGATCGTCACCGACGGCGCCATGTCGGTGGACGCGCTGGGCGGCGACGACCTGGTGTGCGTCTCCTTCGAGACCGGTTTCCCCGCCACTCCCGTGGCCGTGGACGCGGGCGCGGGCGACGACGTCGTGGACGGCACCTCCTCGACCGACGCGGTCGCAGCCGACCTGGGCACGGGCGCGGACACCTTCATCGGCAGCGACCTCGGGTCAGGCACGGACGACCTGGTCACCGTGGCGCCGGACTCCTCCGCGCCGGACGTCCTCCAGGCAGGAGGCGGCACCGACGGCCTGGTCCTCGACTCCGGCGCCGCCGACCTCGTGGTCGACAACGTCGCCGGCACCGCCCGCGTCGGCGGGCGGGTCGTCGCCACGTGGACCGGGATCGAGCAGTTCCGGCTGACCCGGACCGGCGCCCGGACCCTGACCTTCGTCGGCTCCTGGGTCTCCGAGACGGTCGTCGACGGTGGGACCGGCTCCGGCGTGCTCGACGTCGACCTCGGCGGCGGACGCGACTCGTTCGCCACGAGCGCCCCGCCGGCGGTCGGCAGCCGCATCGCCGCCGGCGGCGGCGACGACCGCCTGGAGATCGCTGCGGCCGGGACGGACCTCGACCTCGACCTCCAGAGCGGCGTCCTCGAGGTGGGCCGGCGCGCGACCCACGAGGTGGCGGTGCCGGACTTCGAGGACGTCGCGCTCACCGCGCGCCGCGCCGTCGTCGACGGCGACCGCGGACCCAACGACCTCGCGGTGACCGCCTGCTCCGCCGTCGTGCGCGGGCACGGCAGCGGCGACCGGATCGACACCCGCTACTCCAGCACCTTCGACGCAGGCGTCGACTGCCGTCGGTCCGCGCGGCTGGTCGGTGGCCCGGGCGGCGACGCGATCTTCGGCACCGGCGGACCCGACCGGATGTCCGGCGGACCGGGTGGCGACGAGCTGCGCGGGGGCGGCGGGGACGACCGGCTCAGCGGCGGCGCAGGGTCCGACTTCATGCTCGGTCAGTCCGGGCGTGACCGGGTGTGGGGGGACGGCGGCACGGACCTCGTCTCCGGCGGGCCGGGCCGCGACACGTGCCGCGCCGAGCGCGCGCGGTCCTGCGAGCGCTGAGCGGGGCTACCCTCGCGCCATGGCGTGGAGGTGGCGGCGTACGTCGCTGGGCGGCGAGGCCGACCGGGCAGCGTTCCGCACGCTCCACCACGCCTCGCTCGCCAGCCCGGCGCTGCGCGAGGGGCTGACCGTCGCCAGCGCCGAGCGCAGCGTCCGGCACCTGCGGGCCCTGCTCGACACCCCGGCCGCCGGGCTCGGCGACACCAGCGGGCTGCTGGCGTGGGACGGCCTCGGCACCCACCACCGCAGCCAGCTGCCGCCGACGATCGCGCAGGTCGCCGAGACCGGGCGCACGATGATCGTCGACGAGCGCACGCTGCGCTGCGACGACGGCGGCTGCCAGGTCAGGCAGGCGGTCGTGAGCCCGCTGGTCGTCGAGGACACCCTCGTCGGCGCCCTCGTGGTGGCCGCCCCGCACACGACGGGCGGCCTCGTGCGCGCCGCGGACGAGGTCGCGTCGTGGGTCAGCGGCCAGCTCGAGCTCGCCGAGCTCGACGCCTCGCGCACCCGGCTGATGGAGGCCGAGGTGCGCGCGCTGCGGGCCCAGATCAGCCCGCACTTCATCTACAACTCGCTCGGCGCGATCGCCAGCTTCGTGCGCACCGACCCCGACCGGGCCCGCGAGCTGCTGCTGGAGTTCGCCGACTTCACCCGCTACTCCTTCCGCCGCCACGGCGAGTACACGACGCTCGCCGAGGAGCTCCGCTCGGTCGAGCGCTACCTCCTGCTCGAGCAGGCGCGCTTCGGCGACCGGCTCCAGGTGACCCTCCAGGTCGCGCCCGAGGTGCTGCCGGTCGCGGTGCCGTTCCTCTGCATCCAGCCGCTGGTCGAGAACGCCGTGCGCCACGGCCTCGAGGCCAGCGCCGACAAGGAGGACGGCATCGGGCGGCTCTCGATCACTGCCCGCGACCTCGACCAGGAGTGCGTCATCGAGGTCGAGGACGACGGGACCGGCGAGGACCCCGAGCGGGTGCGTCGCGCGCTCGCCGGCGACGCGTCGATGGACTCGGTCGGCCTCGGCAACGTCGACGCGAGGCTGCGCAACGCCTACGGCGACGACTACGGTCTGGTCGTCGAGACCGCACCCGGCGCCGGCACCAAGGTCGTCGTGCGGGTGCCGAAGTTCGCCCCGGGGGTCCAGGTATGACGACGTTGCGTGTCCTGGTCATCGACGACGAGCGTCCCGCGCTCGACGAGCTGACCTACCTGCTCGGCCGCGACCCCCGCATCGGCGAGGTGCGCGGCACCGACTCCGCGACCGAGGCGCTGCGCGTCCTGCAGGCCGAGGAGGTCGACGCGGTCTTCCTCGACATCCAGATGCCCGGCCTGACCGGCCTCGACCTCGCGCAGGTGCTCTCCCGCTTCCGCACCCCGCCGCCGATCGTCTTCGTCACCGCCCACGAGGAGCACGCCGTCGCCGCGTTCGAGCTGCGCGCCGTCGACTACGTCCTCAAGCCGGTGCGTGAGGAGCGGCTGGCCGAGGCCGTACGCCGTGTCGTCGAGGCCGGCGGCCCGGCGCCGTCGGGCGACGTGCAGATCCCCGTCGAGCGCGCCGGCGTCACCCGCTTCGTCAACCGCTCCGACATCACCCACGTCGAGGCCCAGGGCGACTACGCCCGGCTGCACACCGCCGAGGGCTCCCACCTCGTCCGCACCCCGCTGACGTCGCTCGCCGAGCAGTGGGCCGACGCCGGCTTCGTGCGGATCCACCGCTCGGTGCTCGTCGCGCTCCCCCACGTCGAGGAGGTGCGCAGCGAGGCCGGCCGGGTCAGCGTCGTCGTCGGCGGCGTCGAGCTGCTGGTGAGCCGGCGCCACACCCGCGACCTGCGCTCGGTGCTGACGAAGAAGGGCACGTGAGCCAGCCGCCCCCGCCCCGCGTGCGGGTCACCGGCCCGCCGCGGCGCCGCGCCCACGTCGTACGCACCGGGCGGGCGTCGGAGATCGACGCGGAGACCGAGCTCGGCGAGGTCTTCATGCGCTCGCTGCTGCGCGAGCAGCTCCTGCTGGCCCTGCGGGTGCTGCTGGCGCTCGGGCTCACCGTCGGGGTGCTGCCCCTGGTGTTCCACCTGTTCCCCGGCCTCGACGACGCCCGGATCGGGCAGATGCCGCTCGCGTGGGCGCTGCTGGGGGTGCTGACCTACCCGTGGCTGGTCGTCCTCGGCTGGTGGTACGTCCGGCGCTCGGAGTCCAACGAGCGCGACTTCGCCGACCTCGTCGGCACCGTGCTCCCGGACGAGGACTGAGCGGTGAGCACCGACGTCGTGCCGGGCGTGGTCGCCGTCGTGCTGGTGTCCCTCGCTACCCTCGTGATCGGCACGTGGGGACTGCGGATCTCACGCACCACCAGCGACTTCTTCGTCGCCTCGCGGACCGTGCGTCCGCGGCTGAACGCGAGCGCGATCGGCGGGGAGTACCTCTCCGCGGCCTCCTTCCTCGGCGTCGCCGGGCTGCTGCTCACCTTCGGCGCCGAGATGCTCTGGTACCCGGTCGGCTGGACCGCGGGCTACCTCGTCCTGCTGGTCCTGGTCGCCGCGCCGCTGCGCCGCTCCGGGGCGTACACGCTGCCCGACTTCGCCGAGGCGCGGCTGGGCTCGCGCGGGGTCCGCAAGCTGTGCTCGGTGCTGGTCGTCGGCATCGGCTGGCTCTACCTGCTGCCCCAGTTCCAGGGCGCGGGCGTGACGCTGCGCGCCACCATCGGGGCGCCGCCGTGGGTCGGGTCGCTGGTGGTGGCGCTGGTCGTGCTGGCGTCGGTCAGCCCCGGCGGGATGCGCTCGATCACCTTCGTCCAGGCGTTCCAGTTCTGGCTCAAGCTCACCGCCCTGCTGGTGCCGGCGTGCGTGCTGCTCGCGGTCTGGGCCGCCGACGGCGCGGCCGACCCGACGACCTCCGCGCCGACGTCGTGGTCGGTCCCGCTGGCGGCGCCCGGCGACGGCATCGGGCTCTACACGACGTACTCGCTCATCGTGGCGACCTTCCTCGGCACCATGGGCCTGCCGCACGTGGTGGTGCGCTTCTACACCAACCCCGACGGGCGCGCCGCCCGGCGGACCACCCTCGCGGTGCTCGGCCTGCTCGGCATCTTCTACGTCCTCCCGCCGGTCTACGCCGCCCTCGGCCGGATCTACGCGCCCGACCTGGTGGCCGGGCGCTCCGACGTGCTGGTGCTGGAGCTCCCGGGCCTGATGCTCGACGGGCCGGTGGCCGCGGTGCTCACCGGCCTGCTGACCGCGGGCGCGTTCGCCGCCTTCCTCTCGACCAGCTCCGGGCTCACCATCGCGGTCGCCGGCGTGCTGTCGCAGGACGTGACCGGCCGGCGGTGGGGCTCGTTCCGGCTGGGCGGGGTCGCCGCCTTCCGCGTGGCCGCTGCGCTGGCCGTCGTCGTGCCGCTGGCGATGTCGGTGCCGGCCCAGGACGTCGCGGTCGCGCGGACCGTCGGGCTCGCGTTCGCGGTGACCGCCTCGACCTTCGCCCCGCTGCTGATGCTCGGCATCTGGTGGCGCGGCCTGACCCCGGCCGGCGCGGTCGCGGGGCTCCTGGTCGGCGGGCTCGGGTCCGGCACCGCGGTGGCCTGGACGCTGTCGACGTCGTCGGCCTCCGGCTGGACCGCCGCCCTGCTCGGCCAGCCCGCCGCCTGGTCGGTCCCCGCCTCCGTCCTGGCGATGGTGGCGGTCTCCCGCCTCACCCGGTCCTCCGTCCCCGCCCACGCCGGGCGGTTCATGGTGCGGCTGCACACGCCCGAGGCCGTCGACCTCCAGCGGTGAGGGTGTGATGTACGTCTACCCAACGTCAGGCATGTCTTTACACGTTCTCTGAACGTGGCCCCGTGATGGCTCTTAACCTTCAGCAGTCCTGCCCCACTCGGATCGGGACATCCAGACGATGACCACGCCCGGGGGAACAGATGACCCACACCGATCAGCCCAGCTACGCGCCCTACCCGAACCAGATGCCGCCAGTACAACAGCCCAAGGGGAGCAACGGGCTCGCGACCGCCGGGTTCGTCCTCGGCCTCCTCGGCCTCCTCGGATCGTGGATCCCGGTCCTGAACATCCTCGGCATCCTCCTCGGGGTCATCGGCGTGATCCTCGCCGCAGTGGGCCTGGCGAAGAGCAAGAAGGCCAACGCTGGCAAGGGGCTCGCCATCGCCGGCATCATTCTGGGCGTCCTTGCCGTCGTCTTCGCCGTTCTCGTCAATGCGGTGTTCGTCAGTGCGGTGGACGAGGCCGTGAAGGAGTCCACCAAGACCAGTGTCGACACCTCCAGCTCCGGCAAGGGCAGCAAGGCCTCCGGCAGCTCCGCGGACACCGAGATCGGTACGTCTCGGGACAACCCGGCACCGCTCGGCTCGTCGATCAAGGGCGACAACTGGAGCGTGAGGATCAACTCCGTCAAGCAGGTGGGCCAGGACTCCATGGGCCAGAGCCCTGCTGCAGGGATGACCCTGATCTCGATCAACCTGACCGCGACCTACGAGGGCAAGGACGCACAGGGAGAGACCGCATGGGCGACGGTCAAGTTCGTCTCTCCGGACGGCACGACCATCGACTCCACGGGCGGCTCCTCGATGTTCATCGCCGACAACGAGTTCGACTCGCTGCAGACCGTCTATGAAGGCGCGTCGGTCAAGGGTGACCAGCTGCTCGAGGTGCCCGCCGACAGCTGGCAGGACGGGGTGCTCGCCATCTCGCCCTCGATGCTGAGCGACGACACGTTCGTGGCCGTCAAGTAGACCTCGGTCCGAAGTGGCACCATGCAGGCAGTTCGCGCGTCGTCGCCGGACTTCCACGCTCAGCTCGTGGCCGACGCCGGCGAACTGCCTTCATGGTGCTCGCGTCAGCGGACGACAGTAGGCAGTTGGCGCTCTGACGTCAGCGGTCCACGCTCAGCCCAAGGTGGGAGCCGGCGAGCTGCCTACGCTGCTCGGACCCGCACCTCGTTGCCGTCCGGGTCGGCGAGCTCGACGTCGCCGTCGGTGCGGGCGACCACCCGGGCGCCGAGCGCGACCAGCCGGTCCACCTCGGCGTCGACGTCGCCGACCTCGAGGGCGAGGAGCATCCGGTCGGGGTGGTGCTTGGGGTTGAGCGGCTCCCCGCCCCAGGCGATCTTGAACCCGCCGGACGGCGGCGAGATCGCGGTCTCGCCGTCCTCGTCGTGCACCAGCGGCCACTCCAGCACGCGGCTCCAGAAGACGCCGAGGTCGCGGGTGCCGTCCGCGGCCAGCTCGCCGAGGAAGCCGGTGCCGGCGAGCCAGCTGTTGCCCTCGGGGATCACGCAGAACTCGTCGCCGCCCGGGTCGGCGAGCACGACGTGCGGCTCCTCGGGCAGCTGGCCGACGTCGAGGCGGGTCGCGCCGAGGGCGAGCGCCCGCTCCACCGTCTCCGCCTGCGTCCGGTCGTTGCTGGTCAGGTGGAGGTGGAACGGGTTGAGCCCGCGGCGCGGCTCGGCGGTCGCCTCGAACCGCAGCCCGACCGGCGCCCGGTCCAGGTCAGGGCCGAGCAGGTCGCTCCAGAAGCGCGCGACCCGCTCGGGGTCGCTGCACCGGACGACGAGGACGGGCACCCGGGCAACCATCCCGGCACCGTAGGCGGGTCGTCCGTCCCGCGGCCACCGGTTATCGGCCCCGGAACGGCGAGGAGCCCCGACCGCGTGGCGGTCGGGGCTCCTCGGTGGTGCGTGCGTCAGGCGACGCGGACGTTCTCGGCCTGCGGGCCCTTGGGGCCGGCGGTGATGTCGAACTCGACCTTCTGGTTCTCGTCGAGCGACTTGTAGCCGTTGGACTGGATGGCGGAGAAGTGGACGAACACGTCCTCGCCGCCACCGTCCTGCGCGATGAAGCCGAAGCCCTTGTCAGCGTTGAACCACTTGACGGTGCCCTGAGCCATGATCATTTCCCTTGTTCGAAACCGGCGGACGACGTGCCCGACCGGGCGCTGAAGACATCCGACTGAGCTGATGTCCAGCGAACCGAAGACCAGGAGCATGAGATACGAGCCGCACCAGGTGCGCGGCCAGGACGACCGTGGGTCGTCCCTTCAACACCACCAGCCTAGGGCACCGGGCCCAGAAGCGACACTTCCGCGCCCGAACCGGTCCGTACGGGTCGTCAGCGGTCGTGCCCGACGTAGACGCTCTTGGACCAGGTGTAGAAGTCGACGGCGCGCGCGCCCTGCTCCCGGAAGGTGTTGCTGGAGGAGTCGCCGACGCCGCCGAACGGCACGTTGAGGTCGAGGCCGGTGGTGGGACGGTTGACCTTCACCACGCCGACCCGCGCGCGGGCGGCGAAGTCGTGGGCGGCCGCGAGGTCGCGGGTGCAGACGCCGGCGGTGAGGCCGTACGCGCTGTCGTTGACCCGCGCCACGCCCTCGTCGAGGTCGGCGACGTCGATGACGGCGACGACCGGACCGAAGACCTCCTCGCGGGCGAGGCGGCTGTCGTGAGCCACACCGCTCGCGACCACCGGGTGGAGCAGCTGCCCCTGCGCCTCGCGCGGTTCGCCGCCGAGGTCGTAGCCGGCGGCCGCAGCACCGTGCACGGCCTCGACGTCCTTGGCCAGCTGCTCGGTCGAGACGACCGGCCCCATCGTGGTGGCGGGGTCGAGACCGTCGCCGGGCACGACCGCGGCGGCCCGCTCGCGCAGCGCTTTGACCAGCTGGTCGCGCGCCTGCGGGGTGACGTAGACCCGGGAGGTCGCGGTGCAGGCCTGCCCGGTGAGCCCGAACGCACCCGCGGCGATGGTCGCGGCGGCGGCCTCGGTGTCGGCGTCGTCGAGCACGAGGTAGGCGTTCTTGCCGCCCATCTCCAGCTGGGCGCGCGCGCCGCGGTCGTCGAGCAGGCGGCGGATCGACCGGCCCACGCCGGTGGACCCGGTGAACGACACCGCGGCGACGTCCGCGTGGCGCACCAGCGCGTCGCCGGCCTCGGCGCCGGTGCCGTGGACGACGTTGAGCACGCCGGGCGGCAGGCCCGCGTCGAGCAGCGCGGTGGCGAGGTGGTTGACCGAGAGCGGGGTGAGCTCGGCCGGCTTGAGGACCACGGCGTTGCCGGAGACCAGTGCGGGCGCGGCCTTCCACGCCGGGATCGCGATCGGGAAGTTCCACGGGGTGATCAGCCCGACCACGCCGAGCGGCTCGGCGCGCGTCCACACCGTGGTGTCCGGGACGACGCTCGGCAGCACCTCACCGCTCGCGCGCCAGCCGCCGGCACCGAAGAAGCGCAGCACGTCGATCGCCCGCCGCACCTCGCCCATCGCCTCGGCGCGGGTCTTGCCCTCCTCGCGGACCAGGTCCTCGGCGATGCCGGCGTGCCGCTGGCGCAGCAGGTCGGCGGCGTCGAGCAGCACGGTGCCGCGGGCGACGGGGGTCAGGGCCGCCCACCCGCGCTGGGCCTCGACGGCGGCGGCGACCGCGTCGGACACGTCGGCGGCGGTGGACCGCGGCGCGACCGCGACCACCTCGGTCGGGGCGGCGGGGTTGCGGCGCTCGGCCACGGGGTCGCCGGTCCAGCTCCCGGCGATCAGGTTCAGGGCGTGGGTCATGGAGGTCTCCTCGGAGAGGGGTGGTCGGGGGTCAGAGGTTGGCGAGCAGCCCGCCGTCGCAGCGGACCAGGCCGCCGGTCAGGTAGGACGCACGCGCGCTGCACAGGAACGCCGCAGCCGCGCCGAACTCCTCGGGGGCGCCGTAGCGGCCTGTCGGGATCCGTGCCTCGGAGGCCGCACGGACCAGGGCGACGTCGTTGCCCTGCCGCTCCGCTGCGGCGGCGTCGAGCGCGGCCACGCGGTCGGTGGCGATCCGGCCGGGCAGCAGCATGTTGACGGTGATCCCGTCGACGGCGACCTCGGCGGCGAGCGTCTTGAGGTACGCCGCGAGCGCCGCGCGGCCGACGTTGGAGGCCGCCAGCATCGGCAGCGGGGCCTCGACCCCGCTGGAGCCCACCGCGAGGACGCGGCCCCAGCCGCGGCGGCGCATCGGGCCGAGCGCGCGGTGCACCAGGTCGACGTGGGTCGCGAGCAGCAGGTCGGTCGCGGCGGTGGCGGCAGCGGCGTCCATGTCGGCCGCCGCCCCCGGGTGTGGACCGGGGCCGTTGAGGACGACGATGTCGGGGTCGCCGAAGGCCTCCCGGGCGCCGTCGAGCAACCGGGCGGCCGCGCCGGGCGCGGTGAGGTCGACGGCGAGCGCGCGGGCCGAGGGGAGGTCGGCGGCGACCTTCTCGGCCTTCTCCGCGTCGCGCCCCGCCACGACGACGTGGGCGCCCTCGTCGGCCAGGGCCCGGGCGACGGCCTCGCCGAGCCCTCCGGTCGCAGCCAGCACCAGCGCGGTGCGGCCCTGGATGCCGAGGTCCATCAGCGCACCCCCAGCCGCTCGAGGTGGGCGGCCAGCACGGGCGCCAGCGACGCCGGCAGCGACCGCGCCGGCGGCCGGACGGCCGACTCGGCGATCAGGCCGCGGCGGCGCAGGCACTCCTTGCGGATCGCGAGGGCGATGCCGGCCTGCTGCTCGAAGGTGATCAGCGGCAGGTGGTCGAGCAGCTCGGCCCGCGCCTGCTCCGGCTCCGCGGGGTCCCAGGCGCGTACGCACGCCACGAGCGCCTCGGGGAAGGAGAAGCCGGTCATCGCACCGGCGGCACCGACGGCGAGCTCGTCGAGCAGGTTGATGCCGCCGAGGCCGCCGAAGACCGGCACGTCGCAGCGTGCGGTCAGCTCGGCGACGGCGACCGGGGTCGGCGGGGACTCGGCCTTGACCGCCGTGACGTGCGGCGACGCGGAGACCACGTCGCCGAGCACGGCGGCGGACACGGCGACGCCGCTGACGACCGGGTAGTCCTGGACCACCACGTCGGCGCCGGTCGCCTCGTGGACGGCGCGCAGGTGGGTGTCGAGGACGGCCCGGTCGGCGCTGTTGGCCTGCACCATCACGCCGGCGAGCCGGTCGCCGACGAGCTCGACGGCCATCGCGGCCTCGTCGACCACGGGCGCGGTCGCCAGGCTGGTGCACCCGACGACGAGCGGCAGCTCGGTGGTGTCGAGGACTGTCTCGAGGACCTGGCGGCGCTCGGCCCAGGAGAGCCGCGCCGCCTCCCCGAAGACGCCGAGCACGGTCAGCCCGGTGACGCCGGCGGCGTCCGCGTGCTCGACCAGCTGGGCCAGGCCGTTGTCGTCGACGTCGTGGGTCGACCCAATGAACGGGGTGGCGAGCACGCCCCACACGCCGGGGCGCATGTGCGGGTTCACCGGTCGCTCCAGACCGGGCGCCGCTTCTGCTGGAATGCAGCGACCCCCTCGTCGGCGTTGGGGCTGACCAGGGCCTCGACGAGCGCGGGCAGGCGCGCGGCGTGGGCCTCGTGGTCGCTCAGGTGCTCGGTGCGGTTGAGCACCTGCTTGATCGCGCGCAGCGAGGTCGGGGCGCAGGCGAGGACCTGCTCGAGCCACCGGTCGACGGCGGCGTCGAGCTCCTCGGCCGGCACCACCTCGTTGACCAGGCCCATCGCCGCGAGCTCGGCGGCCGGGGCCCTGCGCCCGGTGAGCAGCAGCGACGCGGCCTGCGTGTAGGGGATGCGACGGGCCAGGCGCACCATGCCGCCGTCCAGCGGCATCCGGCCGACCCGGGGCTCGGTGAGCCCGAAGCTGGCGTGCTCGGCGGCGACCACCAGGTCGGCGCCGAGGACGACCTCCATGCCGCCACCGAGGGCGTAGCCGTTGACGCGGGCGATGACCGGGACGTCGAGGGTGCGGCGCAGGCTCAGCCCGGCGAACCCGTTGGGGTCGAGGTCGGCCCAGTAGTCCACGCCGGTCTTGCCGACGCCGGCGCTCGACATGTCGGCCCCGGTGCAGAACGCCCGGTCGCCGGCACCGGTCACCACGACGGCGTGGATGCCGGGGTCGCGCTCGACCTCGTCCCAGATCTCGTTGCACCGCCGGACGCTGGCGGCGTCGAGCGCGTTGAGGACGTGCTGGCGGTCGAACGTCACCCAGGCGACGTGACCCTTCAGCTCGAAGCGGACCTCGTCGACCTGCGCGGCGCTCACCGGATCACCCCGTCCCGGACGGCGGCGGCGACCGCGTCCTCGTCGTGGCCGAGCTCGCGCAGCACCTCGGCGTTGTGCTCGCCCAGCATCGGCGCCGGGCGCCGCGTCGAGCTCGGCGTGGCCGACAGCCGCAGGGGGCTGTTGAGCACCCGCACCGTGCCGGTGTGGGGGTGCTCCATCTCGGTGATCATCTGGTTGACGGCCGTCTGCTCGTCGGCCAGCGCCTCGGCGAGCGAGCGGACCGGCGCGCAGAGGATGTCCTGCTCCTCCAGCCGCTCGACCCAGTGGGCGGTCGGCTGCGTCGCGAACCGCGCGCGGAACAGCGCCTGCAGCTCGGGCTTGTGCTCGAACTGGCCCTCGAGGGTGTCCCACCCCGGACGGGTGGAGAGGTCCTCGTCGAGCTCGAGCGCCTTGGAGATGTCGCGCAGCGGGTTCTCCTTGAAGGCACCCACCATGCACACCGCGCCGTCGGTCGTCGGGAAGACCCCCGACAGGGGCATCGCCGCCCAGTTGACCTCGTGGCCGCGGTTGAGCTGGGTGGCCGCCTCCTGCATCTGCATGTGCAGCATCGAGTCGTACATGTTGACCTGGACCTTCTGGCCCTCGCCGGTGCGGTCACGGGCGATGAGCGCCAGCAGGATGCCCTGGCACAGGTGCATGCCGGTCGTGTAGTCGGCGAGCGTCGTCGGGTAGACCGACAGCGGCACGCTCTCGTCGGAGCGACGCCACATCACGCCGGAGTACGCCTGCGCGATCACGTCCTGCCCGCCCTTGTGGGCGTACGGGCCGCTGTCGCCGAAGCCGGTCCCGGAGGCCCAGATGATGCGCGGGTTGACCTCCTTGAGCGCCTCGTAGCCGAAGCCCATCCGCTCCATCACGCCGGAGCGGAAGTTGCTCACCACGACGTCGGAGCGCCGGACGAGGTCGAGGACGACCGCGCGGCCGGCCTCGGTGCGGGTGTCGATGGTGACGCTGCGCTTGTTGCGGTTGATCGAGATGAAGATCGGGTTGTCCTGCCCGGCCGGGTCGGGCAGCGAGTTGCGGCTCAGGTCCCCGTGGACCGGGCGCTCGACCTTCACCACCTCGGCGCCGTGGTCGGCGAGCATCTGCGTGGCGCTCGGTCCCATGTAGACCTGGGTGAAGTCGAGGACGACGACGCCGTCCAGTGCTGCCTGCGGGGCTTCGGTGCTCATCAGTGGGCCTCCTCGAGCGGGGTGTCGGTGCCGGTGTCGGTGCCGGCGTTGGCGGACGGCCGGTCGCCGGGGTCGGCGCCCTGGTCGCGCATCCGCATCTGGATCTCGTCGACCGGGACCTCGCGCACCAGCAGGTCCTTCTGGACCGCCAGCGCGGCGGCGATGCCGGTCGCCTGGCCCTGGGCCATGCACGGCGGGATCTCGCGCGACATCCGCTGGGCCTCGGGCGTCGCGGAGTAGTGCCGTCCGGCGACCAGGAGCTGGTCGACCTCGCGCGGGAGCAGGGCGCGGTAGGGCGTGTAGTAGTCGCGGCCACGGGCCACGCTGTCGGCGAAGTGCCGGCGGTTCACGACGTCCTCCTTCGTGACGACGTACTCCCCCTGCAGCAGTCGAGTCTGGCGCACGCCCATCTGCTGCGCCACGTCGAGGACGTAGGCGTCCTGGAAGCCGGGGAGGTCGGCGCGGATCGCGTCGAGGGCGGCCTCGATGCGGTCGCGGGCGGCGAACTCGGCGTTGGTGAGCGACTCGGGGTCCGCGCCGTCGAAGCCGGTCATGTGGGGGGTGTTGCACCACACGACGCCCGGGATCGGCGTCTTGAGCCACCACAGCTCCCAGGCACCGCCGAGCAGCCGCTTGATCCGGCGGTTGATCGCGCGGGCCTCGCGGGGGTTCTCCTGCTCGAACCGCTCGGCCGCGTCGGTGTCGACGCCGCCGAGGCGGAACACGAGGGTGACGAGGTACGCGTCGTGGGCGTGGGCCGCACCGGCGCGCGACGCCACGTCGATGTCTCCGGTCGTGTCGATCACGACGTCGGCCAGGATCGCCTGGGGGCCGGCCTTGGTCTCGACGACCACGCCCTTGACGACGCCGTCGTCGACGATCGGGCGGGAGAACCAGCTGTGCATCCGCAGGTGCACGCCGGCCTCGCGGACCAGGTCGATCGAGGTCGCCTTCCAGGCGTCCGGGTCGAACGCGACGGCGTAGCAGATCGGCTTGGGGTTGCTGTGGGAGTGGAAGTTGAAGGTGCCCCAGCGCCCCCACTTGTTCCACAGCTCCTGCGACGTGCGGCGCTCCTCGACCGGCGGGTAGACGGCGAGCTTCTTGCGCGCCATCCGCTCGACGTACTCGTCCACGATGCCGGTCACGGTGATCTCGTTGCCGTTGACCATGTCGTCGAGGACGAGGACCATCCCGCCGGAGGCGAGGCCGCCGAGCGCGGAGTAGCGCTCGACGAGCGTCACGTCCACGCCGCTGCGGGCCGCCGCGACCGCGGCGCTTACGCCGGCGGGGCCGCCGCCGACCACCAGCACGCCCGTGCGGCGGACCACCGGTGCGTCGAGCTGGTCGCTGTTGATACTGAGCTTCTGGGTGTTCACGTGGGTTCTCACTCTCCGGCGAAGATGCCGCTGTGGCGGCGGGCGACGAGGTACAGGACGACGCTGATGACGGACAGGGCCGCGCAGTAGACCGGGAAGACCCAGAGCAGGTCGCGGGTCTGCAGCCACACCAGCAGGTAGGAGGCGGTGCCGCCGAAGAGGGCGACGGCGACGCCGTAGCCGAGGCCGGTGCCGGTGGCCCGGCAGTACTTCGGCATCAGCGAGGTGGCGACCACGTTGTAGAGGGTCATGTTGGCCACCAGGACGATCCCGCCGACGAACAGGACGGCGGCGAAGGTGCCCATCCCGGGGCCGGCGTAGAGCAGCATGAGGAACACGGCGGGCACCGAGGCGAGGCGGGTCACGAGGAAGGTGCGCGAGAGCCTCGCCCGGTCGGCGACGGCCCCGGTGACGAGCGAGCCGAGGAGCAGGATCACGCCGAGCCCCGTGGTCATCGCGAACACCGTGGTCGGGTCCTCGCCGAAGCTGCCGCGGGCCAGGCTCGGCAGCCCGACGTTCCACGCGTAGTTGAACGCCTGGGTCGCACCGACGACGAAGACGATCGCCAGCAGGCCCAGCCAGTGGGTGCGCAGCCCGGCCCAGGTGCCGGTGGGCTGGTCGGCCTTCTCCTCCTCGGAGAGGGTCTCGGGCAGCGAGCGGCGCAGGTAGAGCACGAAGAAGCTCATCGCCGAGCCGAGGAGGATCGGCACCCGCCAGCCCCACTCGGCCATCGCATCGCCGCCGACCAGCCAGCTGGTGAGGAAGCTGGCGAGCGAGGCGAGGAGGATGCCGAGGTTGACGAAGAAGGACATGTAGCCCGCGGCCCGGCCCTCGCGGCCGGCCGGGTTGAGCTCGACGGCGTACGCGATGGAGAGCGGCGCCTCGATGCCGGTCGAGAGGCCCTGGAGGACGCGGCAGGCGAGCAGCACGATGCCGGCCCAGACGCCGATCGTGTCGTAGGTGGGCAGCAGGCCGATCACCAGCGTGGTGACCGCCATCAGGCTCACCGACAGCAGCATCACGCGGCGGCGGCCGACGCGGTCGGCGACGTGGCCGAGCAGCACGCCGCCGAGGGGGCGCACCACGAAGCCGACGGCGAACACCGCGAGCGCGTCGAGGGTGGCGCTCACCGGGTCTTGGGAGGCGAAGAACTGCGGACCGATGATCGCGGCCAGCAGGCCGAAGATCATCCAGTCGTACCACTCGAGGGTGTTGCCGAGGCCGAGGCCGAGCATCGCCCGGCGGGTCACGTGGTCGTCGTGGGCGCGGGTCGCGGGGTCGGGCGTCACGGGGTCGGGGGTCGTGGGTCGTTGGGTCGTGGTCATGGCGGGCTCCGGTTCGGTCCGTGCCGAGCTGCGGGCAGGCAGCATCGACCGAGGCGTCGACGACGCCGGACGGCTGTGAGGGGAGGGAGGTGGGGCGACCGGAGGGGTCGCAGGGCTACCAGGTGGGCGGGGTGCTCACCCAGACCGCCGTGCACTCCTCGGTGTCCGAGGGGTTGGCGTACCAGTGCGGGATCGTCGAGGCGTAGCGGATCGAGTCGCCCGCCTCGAGCCGGTGACGGACTCCGTCGAGGAAGACGTCCTTCGTCCCGGACAGCACGATCCCGAACTCCTCGCCGTTGTGGCGGTAGGGGGTGGCGCTGGTGTCGTAGCCGGGTGGGGTCACCACCCAGTTGGCCTCGAGCGCGCCGTTGAGGTCGGGGGTCAGCAGCTCGATCCTCTCGCCGTCGCCGCTGACAACACCGTGGTTGTCCAGTCGCCGCCGCTCGTCCTTGCGGACCACGACCTTCTGGGTCTCGCTGGGCTCGAGCAGCTGTCCGACGGGGAGCTGCAGGCCGTGCGCGAGCTGGGCCAGGGTCGCGAAGGAGGGGTTGCCGCGCCCGCGCTCGATCTGGCTGATCAAGCCGACGCTCACCCCCGCCGCCTCCGCCAGCCGCTCGGTGGAGAGCTGGCGCTCCTTGCGGAGCGTGCGGAGACGGGCACCGAAGTCAGAGAGCATGGACTCCACCGGAAGAGCGTTGGTGCCGTTCTTCGAGCTGTCCCTGCTCATGTGACCTCCGTCTGCTGTGGTGTGGACCACAGCATGGTCGGCCGTCCTTCACTATGTCAACGATTTCTTCATTTTAGTGAAGGAAGCCGTCGGCGAGGTCATGCCAGCCGGTAGATCTCCGCCCCGCCCGCGTCGTCGTCGAGCGAGATCCGCGCGTAGTCGGCGAAGCCGGCGCCGCCGGAGAAGGAGGCGCGCAGCAGGCTCAGGTGGTCCGCCGACCACCACGGTCCGCTCCGGTCGAGCTCCAGGCCCGCGACCGCCTCGGGCACGGCTGCGCCGTCCGGCGCCTCGAGCCGGCCCAGGACGATCTCGGGGCGGAAGTTGCGGCGGTCGAGGTAGAAGCGGTGCAGCGCGGCGACCTCGAGGACGTTGCGGTAGATCTCGCGCAGCGCGTCGACGTCGCCCTCGAGCTCGGCCGTCACGGTGTACGGCGCCGACTCCGCCACGACGACCTTGGTGACGCGCAGCACGGGGGCGTGCCAGGCCCCGGCCGCCTCCTCGAGCTCGGCGGCCAGGTCACCCGCGACGTCGGCGGTCACGTTGCCGAACTTGGCGATCTTGACGAACACCGACTCCGGGGCCGCGGGGGCGAACGACACGACCGGCGCGAGCGGCTCGGCCGGGCGGCGACGCCACCGGGCCAGCAGGCCGCGCTCCGGCTCGGGCTCGGGCGGCGCGGTCGCCGCGATCAGGGCGGGGACGGCGTCGAGCACGGTCGCCCGGATCGCCTCCTCGGGCACGGCCACCACTGCGTGCAGCTGCATCGTCGACCCCCTCGACAACGGTTCCGGTCCGCACGGCCCTGCGCGCACCTCTGTCCCCACCCATCGGCCCCCTGCGGTGCGACCTGAGGGATTCAGCGGCGCAGCAGCAACGCCGCGTCCCCGAACTCGTGCCACAGGTAGCCCTCCGCGACCGCCGAGTCGTACGCCGCCTGCGTGAGGCGCTCCCCCGCGACCGACTCGACGAGGAGGAGGTGGGAGGCCATCGGGTCGTGCCAGCCGGTCACCAGGCCGTCGACCACCCGGGGCGGCTGGGCGGGGCTGACCACGCGCGACGTCCAGCCGCGACTGGCGACGACGTGGCGGCCGAGCACCGCCGACTCGAGGGCCCGCGTCGCCGTGGTGCCGACGGCGACGACCCGGCCGCCCGCGTCGCGAGCGGCGTTGATGGTGCGGGCGCTGCCGGGCGACACCTCGAACCACTCCGGGCCCGGCGCCTCGCCGGCCTCCTGCGACGAGACGCCCGTGTGCAGCAGGACGGGCGCGAAGGCGACGCCGGCGGTCACCAGGCGGGTCACCAGCTCGTGGGTGAACGGCCGGCCCGCCGAGGCCATCTCGGCGCTGCCGGGGTGCCGGCCGAAGACGGTCTGGTACGCCTCGAGCGGGTAGCGGCGGTCGAGGTAGCCGTAGGCGATCGGACGCCCGTGCCCCGTGAGCCGGTGGTCGAGGTCGCCGCGCACGCCCGCCCGCCAGAGGCGGTTGCCCGAGCCGGTCGGCGACGACGCCCGGCCCGGCCACGGCTCGCGCAGCACCAGGCGGACGTCACCCACCGCGACGACGTCGCCCGCGCGGGCGTCGAGCAGGGACCGGGAGGCGTCGGGCGCCGTGCGCAGCTCGACCACGCGGTCGCCGTCGTCGAGGCGGTGGGCGACGTGGAGCACGACCGGCGTGCCGTCGAGGGTGGCGTCGACCTCCGCGTGGACCGTCGCCGAGGTGTTGACGACGAGGACGTCGCCCGGGTGCAGGTGGTCGGGGAGGTCGCGGAAGCGGACGTGCGACAGTCCGTCGGGCGTGCCGACCAGCAGCCGCACCCCGTCCCGCTCGAGCCCGCGCTCCTCGGCGGGCCGGGGCGCGAAGGTCGACGCGGCGAAGCGGGTGTGCGGGGTCTCGGCGAGCAGGGTCATCGGACCTCCTCCGCCCGGTAGCGGCCGGAGGCCGGGCGGTCGGCGAGCAGCGCGAGGAGCCGAGGCACCACCGACTCGGGCAGCGGCCGGTCGGAGATGTCCTCGCCCGGGAAGGCGTCCTGGTGCATCGCGGTGCGCATGTCCCCGGGATCGACCGCGTACGCCGTCAGGCCGGTCTCGGCGGCGAAGGTGAGGGTGACGTGGTCGAGCGCCGCCTTGCTGGCGCCGTAGAGGCCCCAGGTCCCGTAGTGGTGCACCGCGGCGTCCGAGCTGATCGAGACCAGCGCCCCGTCCGACGCCCGCAGGAGGGGCAGCAGGGCCGACGTCAGGACGAGCGGCCCGCCGACGTTGGTCCGCCACACCTGCTGGAGGTCGGCGAGGTCGACCTCGGCCAGCGGGCGCATCGGCAGCGGGCCGAGCGTGCTGGCGTTGTGCACCAGCAGGTCGAGCCGTCCGTACCCCTCGACCGCCGCCACCAGGGCGGCACGGTGGTCGGCGTCGGTGAGGTCGCCGACCACGACGTCGACCCCGTCCGGGAGGTCCGCGCCGGCGAACCTGTCCCCGCTGCGGCCGTCGGTGACGACCCGCCACCCCTCGGTGGCGAGCGCCCTGCTCAGGGCCAGTCCCAGACCGGCCGATCCCCCGGTGACCAGAGCCACCCGTGCTGTCGTTGTGGTGTCCATGGCGCTATCGTTCAAGTTGAAGTGAACTTGAGTTCAAGGGAGGACGACGATGGATCCACGCGACCTGCTGCCGATGGGCGAGATCTCGCGGCGCAGCGGATTCGCCGCGTCGGCGATCCGCTACTACGAGGCCGAGGGGCTCATCGAGGCACACCGCTCCCCGGGCGGGCAGCGCCAGTTCGAGCGCAGCGTGCTGCGCCGGCTCGCCTTCGTCCGGGCAGCGTCCAACGTCGGGCTGAGCATCGAGGAGATCCGCGACGAGCTGGGCCGGCTCCCCGGCAACCGGACCCCGACCAAGGCCGACTGGCACCGCATCTCGCGGCACTGGGGGCGACGCCTCGACGAGCAGATCGCGGCGCTCCAGCGGCTCAAGAGCGGCCTGGACGGCTGCATCGGCTGCGGCTGCCTGAGCCTGCGCTCGTGCGCCTTCTCCAACCCCGGCGACGTCGTCGGGGAGCGCGGCCCCGGCGCCGGGCTGCTGCCCGACACCCTCCGCCGGCCGCACCCCACCCGAGGGTCGGTCAGGACACCTCCGCCGCGCTGAAGAGCGTCAGCTGCATCCCGTCCGGAGCGGCCACGCGGGCGTTCCGGTCGCCCCACGGCGTGACGGCGGCCGGCGCCACCTCGGACGCGCCGGCCCGGACCAGCGCCGCCGCCGTGGCGTCGGCGTCGGCGACCCGCAGCGCGAACCGCACCGGGCCCGACACGCGCCGCCCGACCTCGACGTCGTCGACCATCGCCGCCTGCGCGGCGTCGAACAGCTCGAGGGTCGCGCGGCCCGCGTCGAGCAGCAGCACGCGACCCCGGTCGCTGCTCCAGTCCTCGAGCTGCGCGAGCCCGAGGGCATCGCGGTAGAGGGCGACGGCGGCGTCGAAGTCATCGACGGTGAGGGCGATCCTGAGCTCGGTCACAACGGTCATGGACCGATCCTGCGGCCTCGGGTGCACGTGAGGTCAAGGGTCAGCGCAGCCCGGCCCGCAGCTCGTCCAGGGCGTCCGCGAGGGCGACCCGCGGCGACCAGCCCCAGCCGCGGGCCCGGTCGGCCAGGATCCGGCCGGTCCAGGCCGGGCCGTCCTCCCAGGTCGGCTCGAGCCCGAGGGCGGCGCACACGGCACCGACGTAGTCACGCCGGGTGGCGGGCTCCCCCGCCACGTTGACCGGCGTGCAGGCCCCGACGACCGGACCGTGCGCGGCGTCGGAGGCCACCGTGGCGATCGCCCCGGTCGCGACGTCCGCGACCAGCGTCGCGAGGTCGTCGACGTGCACCCAGGCGAAGGTCGCGCCGGGCACCGCGCGCCGGCGGGACTCGTCCTGCGCCATCGCCGCCGGGGTGACCGTGTTCCACACCGAGGACTCGCCCGCACCGAGGATCGCCGGCGGACGCACGAGCACGCGGGTGGTGCCGCCGAGGCGCGCGAGGGCCGCGTCGGTGTCACGCTTCACCACGCCGTAGTCGTCCGCGTCGTCCGGCACCAGCGCGCCGTCCTCGTCGACGTCGCCCACGTCGGGGCTCCGGTCGTAGACCCCGGCGGTCGAGACGTGCACGACCAGCGGCACGCCGGCGTCGGTGGCGGCCGCGGCGATCGTCATCGTGCCGTCGAGGCCGACGCGCCGCTGGTCGTCGCGGCCCGAGCCGAGCGGGTGGACCGTCGTCACCAGCACGTCGGCACCGGCCACGACACCGGCGGCGTACGCCGGGTCGGCGAAGTCACCGACGTGCTCCTCGACCCCGGGCAGGTCGGGTGCGGTCCCGGCGCGGCGCACGACGGCGCGCACGGCGGCGCCCCGCTCGCTCAGCGCTCGCACCACGTGGCTGCCCACGAGTCCGTTGGCCCCGGTCACGACGACGGTGGAGGTGGTCATGCCCCCACTCTGTCGCACCCCCGGTCGCGGGCCCAGCGACACCACCCCTCGGCGATCCGCGTACGCGCGCTCGGGGGCACGTCTACCATCGAGACGACGGCTGCGCCCTCCGGCGCCGGCAGCCGTGCACGGCCGTGGCGCCGGCGGACCCGATGGCAGGTGGGCCGTGACCGACCGAGCCCGCGCGCTTCGCGAGAGCCCGATGTGGCTGAGTGGCGTCCTGCTGCTCCTCGTGGTGATGGGCGTCGACCTCCTGCTCGGGCGCCAGGTCAACGGCGCCTACGGCGGTGCCGCCGTGCTCACCGCGGTCTACGCCGACACCCGGCGCACCACCGGCGTGGCGGCGCTCGGTCTCGCGCTGTCGGTGGCGTCGGGCGTGTGGCACGGCAACCTCGGCGACCGCGACTGGGCGCTCCGCTTCACCACCTGCGTCATGATCTGCGCCCTCGCGCTGGTGAGCGCCCGCGCCAACGAGCGCGGCCAGCAGCGCCTGGTGCGGACGACGGCGCTGGCCCAGCGCGTGCTCGACTCGCTGGCGGTCGAGCTCACCGGCGCCCGGACGGTCAAGGAGGTGGCGGACGGGTTCCTGGGACAGGCGATCGGGACGATGGGCGCGAGCTCGGCGATGGTGATGTCCCTCGACGACGACGGGGTGCTGCGGACCCTCAGCTGGTACGGCCGCGGTGGCACCGCCGCGGACCAGTACCGGGAGGTCCCGCTGTCCAGCGACCTGCCGGGCGCGGTCGCGGTCCGGGAGGGCCGGGACATCCACTACCGCTCGGTGGCGGAGATCGTCGCCGCCTTCCCCGGCCTGGCCGGCTACTACCAGACCGAGCGCAGCCTCCACCTGCTGCCGCTGCGCCGCGACGACCGGACCCACGGACTCCTGGTCATCACCTTCCCGCCGGACCTCCTCACCCCGCACGAGGACGGCTTCCTGCACTCCCTGGCCGGCGCGCTGACCAGCGCGGTGGAGCGCGCCGCCGAGCTGCAGCGGGCCGACGCGGCCGCCCAGCGCACGCTCCTGCTGTCGGAGCTCTCGATGAGCCTGTCCCGCACCCTCGACACCGGCGCCACCCTCGCCGAGTGCGGGCGGATCCTCGTGCCGCGCTTCGCCGACTGGTGCTCGATCCGGCCGCTGCGCGACGGCGTCCCGGGGCCGGCGTCGGTCACGAGCGGCGCGACCGGCGCGGACGGGGAGGCACTGCTCCACGTCTTCCCCGCGGCACGCGTCGTCGCGTCGGGTCGCAGCGAGCTGCACCCCTACGTCCCGGCGGACCTGCTCGAGGCCGCGGCGATCGGGCCCGAGCACCTGGCCGCGCTCCGGGCGGTCGCCCCGACCAGCGCGATGGTCGTGCCGCTGCGCGGACGCGACGGCGTCATCGGGACGCTCACGCTCGTCCAGGCCGGGTCCGGGCGCCACTACGACGAGGAGGACGTCGCGTTCCTCGAGGCGGTCGCGGACCGCGTGGCCGTCGCCCTGGAGACCGCCTTGACGTTCGAGCAGCAGTCCGAGCGGCTCGCCGACGTCACCCTCGTCGCGGAGGCGGCGCAGCGGGCGATCCTGGCGCCGCCACCCCCGCGGGCCGGCCCGGTCAGCCTCGCCGCGCGCTACCGCTCCGCCACGACCGCGGCCCAGGTGGGCGGCGACCTCTACGAGGTGGTGACCGGCCCGACGTCCGTGCGGCTGCTCGTCGGCGACGTGCGGGGCAAGGGGCTGTCGGCCGTCCGCACGGCGACGGTCGTGCTCGGCGAGTTCCGGGCCGCCGCGGCCGGCGCCGAGGACGTCGCCCACGTGGCCCGCGAGATCGACCGGCGGATCCTGCCGTACCTCACCGACGCCGAGGACTTCGTGACCGGCGTGCTCGTCGACATCCGCGACGACGGCACGTTCGACGTCGTCTCGTGCGGCCACCCGGCGCCCCTCCTGCTGCCCACCTCCGGGCTCGTCGTGCCGCTCGACCTCGACCACTCGCCGCCGCTCGGCCTGGGCGTGGACCCGACGGTCGCCCACGGCGTCCTGGCGCCGGGCGACCGGATGCTGCTGTTCACCGACGGGCTGATCGAGGCGCGCTCGCCCGACGGCCGCTTCGTCGACCCCGTGCCGCTGCTCGCCGACGTGGGCAGCGCCAGCCTCGACGCCACGCTCGACGGCCTGCTGCTGGCGCTCACCCGGGCCGCGGGCCACGCCCTGGAGGACGACCTCGCCCTGGTGCTGGCCTGCTACGACCCCGTCGACGAGGTGGCGCCGGTGCCCGCGGGACCGCGGGCGGTCCGGGGCTGACGCGCCTCGGCGCGGGGCAGCACCACCGCCGCGACCACCGCCACCCAGATCGGCGCGAAGACCAGGCTGGTCAGCACGTCGGTGGGGTGGTGGGCGCCTTGGTAGAGCCGTGACGGGACCACGACCAGGGGCACCAGCCAGAGCGGCCACGCCCAGCGCGCCGCCCCCGGGACCGTCCGGGAGAGGTAGAGCGCGGTCGCGCAGTAGACGACGACCGAGGTCGCGACGTGCCCCGACGGGAAGCTGTGGTCGGGCACCAGGCCGGGGTCGAGGATCTCCACCGGCGGGCGGTCGCGGGTGATCAGGTGGGTGACGACGAGGTAGAGCGCCAGCGTGCCGCCGACGAGGAGGGCGTAGAACACCAGCGGGGTCCGCGTGCGCTGCACCCGCCACGCCACGAGCGCGACCACGACCGCCACGCCGACCCCGACGACGGTGTCGGCCACGTGGCTGCCGATCGCGGCCGCGAGGTCGAGGCCCGGCGTGCGGCGCTCGGCGATCCAGCGCTCGACGGAGTCGTCCCACGGGTCGACCGTGGACTCGAGCGGGTGGGTGAGCAGCCAGCCGACCGCCAGCACGCCGAGGGTCAGCAGCACCCAGGCGACGGCCAGGGTCCGGGCAGCGGTGCGGCGGGAGGTCGGGTCGTCCACCGGCGCAGCCTCGCACCTCCCCCGGCGGTCCGCACCACCTCCCGGAGGGTCCCGCCGGACGACCGCTCGTCGCGCCCGGTCCACCGCTCACCGCGCCGGGCGGCCCATCGGGCGACCGGACGCCGCGCACCCCTCCCGGGCCCGACGTGACCGGTGTCACGGTGACGGCGGTCACATGCCGGTGACCCCGCCCGGAAGGACCCTGACGTGACACAGGAAACGCACGACCAGGCCGCGCGCCACGATCCCGTCTACGACGAGCTGTCGGCCCGCCCCGAGTTCGCGGAGCTGCGCTCGCGCTACCGCCGGTTCATCATCCCCGCCACCGCGGCGTTCCTCGCCTGGTACGGGCTCTACGTGCTGCTGTCGATGTTCGCCGGCGGCTTCATGGCCGCGAAGGTCGTCGGCAACATCAACGTCGCACTGGTCTTCGGCCTGCTGCAGTTCGTGACGACGTTCCTCATCGCGTTCCTCTACAGCCGTTACTCCAACACCCACCTCGACCCGCTGGCCAAGCAGCTGTCGGACGAGTACTACTCCACCAGGGAGCGCTGACATGGAAGGCCACCAGTTCCTCACCAGCGGGCTGTTCCTCGCGGTCGTCGCACTGACCGTCGGGATCACCATCTGGGCCAGCCGCAACTCCTCCGGCGCGGCCGACCACTACGCCGGCGGCCGCGGCTTCTCCGGCTTCCAGAACGGCCTGGCGATCGGCGGCGACTACATGTCGGCGGCGTCGTTCCTCGGCATCTCCGGCGCCATCGCGCTCTCGGGCTACGACGGCTTCCTCTACTCCATCGGCTTCCTCGTCGCCTGGCTGGTCGCGCTGCTGCTGGTCGCCGAGGTGCTCCGCAACTCCGGGCGCTACACGATGGCCGACCAGCTGGCTTACCGGATGCGGCAGAAGCCGGTCCGCACCGCCGCCGCCACCTCCACCGTGGTCGTCTCGATCTTCTACCTGCTCGCCCAGATGGTCGGCGCCGGCGCGCTGGTCGCGCTGCTGCTCGACGTGCAGAGCGAGGGCCTGAAGAACCTGACGATCTTCTTCGTCGGCGCGCTGATGATCTTCTACGTCACCGTCGGCGGCATGAAGGGCACGACCTGGGTGCAGATCGTCAAGGCCGTGCTGCTGATGGCCGGCTCCGCGCTGATCGTGGTGCTGGTGCTCGCCAAGTTCGGCTTCAACCTGTCCGAGCTGCTCGGCACCGCCGCCTCCAACAGCGGCAAGGGCGGCGCGTTCCTCGAGCCGGGCCTGAAGTACGGCCCCGAGCTGCACAAGAAGATCGACTTCCTGTCCCTCGGCATCGCGCTCGTGCTCGGCACCGCCGGCCTGCCGCACATCCTGATCCGCTTCTACACCACCCCGACCTCCCGCGACGCCCGCAAGTCGGTGCTGTGGGCGATCGGCCTGATCGGCGCGTTCTACCTCTTCACGCTCGTCCTCGGCTTCGGCGCCGCCGCGCTGCTCGACAAGGACGCGTACGCCGAGGTGGCCGCGTCGGGCGGCAACCTGGCCTCGCCGCTGCTGGCGGAGGCCGTCGGAGGTGGGCCGGGCTCGACCGGAGGCGCCGTGCTGCTGGCACTGATCGCGGCGGTCGCCTTCGCCACGATCCTCGCGGTGGTGGCCGGACTGACCCTCACCTCGTCGGTCTCGGTGGCGCACGACCTCTACAACTCGGTCTTCAAGGACGGCAAGGCGTCCGAGGCCGAGGAGATCCGGGTCTCGCGCATCGCCGCCGGCGTGATCGGCCTGATCGCCATCGTCCTGGCCATCCCGGCGCAGAAGCTCAACATCGCCTTCCTCGTCGCCCTGGCCTTCGCGGTCGCGGCGTCGGCCAACCTGCCGGCGATCATCTACAACATGTTCTGGCGGCGCTTCAACACCCGCGGCGCGCTCTGGAGCATCTACGGCGGCCTGATCTCGTCGGTCGGCCTGGTGATCTTCAGCCCGGTCGTCTCCGGCAAGGGCCTCGACCCGGTCAGCGGGAAGAACCTGTCGCTGCTGCCGACCAGCATCGACATCTCCTGGTTCCCGCTGGAGAACCCCGGCATCGTGTCCATCCCGCTCGGCTTCCTGCTCGGCTACCTCGGCACCATCACGTCGAAGGAGCCGTCCGCGGAGGAGCGCTACACCGAGCTGGAGGTCCGTGCCCTCACCGGCGCGGGCGCGGAGCAGGCCGTCCAGCACTGACCGGTCCCCGCACCGGACACGGGACACGGCGACGCCCCGGAGGCCAGGCCTCCGGGGCGTCGTCGCGTGGTGGAGCGAGTTGCTCAGATGCCGCTGCCGGGCAGGACCGGTGCGCCGTTGACGAGCATCGTCCCGCCGTCGTTGTAGGCGTCCGGACCCTCCGGCGCGGTGTTGGCGCCGAAGTCGATCCCGGTCGCCGTCAGGCTGCCGGTGGCGGAGTTCCACAGGCCGCCGCCCTCGTTGGCGGCGCTGTTGGCGGTGATCGTGCCGTTGGTCCAGGTGACCGTGCCGGCACCGGTGATGTGCAGCGCACCGCCGTTGCCGGGGGCCGCGCCCGTGGTGTTGGCGTCGGCGTCGACGTTGGTCAGCGCGGCCTGGCCGCCGTTGACCTCGACCGCACCGCCCGCACGCGGGGCGGAGTTGCCGTCGAGGGCGCTCCAGCCCATCGTCAGCCCGCCGCCGAGCGACAGGATGCCGCCGCCGGAGCCGGCCGCGCCGGTCGCGCGGTTGGCCTCGATCGTGGCGCCCATGACGGTGAGGTCACCGCCGTCGTCGTAGATCGCGCCGCCACCCTGGTCGGCCGCCGCCCCGCTGGCGACGTTGCCGCGCAGGTGGGTGTCGGTCACCGACATGGTGCCGGTCGCGGAGTTCCACAGGCCGCCACCCTCGACGGCGCGGTTGTCGTAGACCTTGCTCTGCGACACCTCGACCGTGCCGGCGCCCGTGAGGTGCAGGCCGCCGCCGTTGCCCGGGGCGGTGCCGGCGTCGTTGCCGCTGAGCACCGAGCGGGCCACGCTCGTCGTGCCGAGGTTGGCCTCGATGCCACCGCCCGCGCGCCTGGCGGTGTTGCCCTCCAGCGTGGTGCCGCCGACGGTCAGCCTGCCCTGGTTGTTGAGCACGCCGCCGCCCGAGCCGGCCGCGCCGGTCGCGGTGTTGCGCGAGATCGTCGAGCCGTTGACCGTCGTGGTGCCGTCGGAGTAGATGCCGCCGCCGCCCTGGTCGGCCGCCGCGCCCGACGCGGAGTTGCCGGTGATCGTCGAGCCGGTCACCGTCATCGTGCCGGTGGCGGCGTTCCAGAGGCCGCCGCCCTCGACGGCGGTGTTGCCGACCACCTGGGTGGTGTCGACGGTGACCGTGCCGGCGCCGGTGAGGTGCAGGCCGCCACCGTTGCCGGGTGCGGCGCCGGTGCTGTTGGCGAGCAGGGTCGAGCCGATGACGGTCGTGGTCCCCACGTTGGCCTCCACGCCGCCGCCCGCGCGGGGCGCGGAGTTGCCGCGCACCTCGCTGGTGACCAGCACGAGGGTGCCGAGGTTGTTGAGCAGGCCGCCGCCCGAGCCGGCCGCGCCCGTCGCGGTGTTGTCGCTGATCTCGCTGCCGCGCACCGTCAGCGCGCCGCCGTCGTTGAAGAGACCGCCGCCGCCCTGGTCCGCCGCAGCGCCGGCCGCGCTGTTGCGCCGGACCGTGGTGCGCTCGACGGTGAAGGTGCCGGTCGCGGAGTTCCAGAGACCGCCGCCCTCGGCGCCTGCGGTGTTGCCCGCGACGAGGCCGTCGCGCACGAGCACGGCGCCGGTCCCGGTGAGGTGCAGCCCGCCGCCGTTGCCCGGGCCGGGGCCCGTCGCGTTGCCGGTGAGCCGGCTGCGGACGAGCGTCGTGCTGCCCCCGTTGGCCTCGATGCCGCCGCCCGCGCGCTCCGCGGCGTTGCCGCGCACCCGGGTGTCGACGAGGCGCACCGTGCCACCGTCGTTCATCACCGCGCCGCCGGAGGCACCCGCCCCCGCGACCGTCGAGTCGAGCAGGTGCGACTTGCGCACGACCACCGTGCCCCGGCTGCGGACCAGTCCGCCGCTCTCGGTCTCGGCCGGCGCACCGTTGCGCAGCGTGACGCGCTTGAGCACCAGCCGGCTGTCGGAGCGGACGTCGAAGACGCGGTCGACCTTCCGGGCGTTGATCGTCTTGCCGCGGCCGAGCACGACCAGGCTGCCCCGCACGTCGAGGTCACCGCGTCCCGCTCCGCCGCTCGCGGAGCCACGGGTGTCGAACCGGATGCTCCGCAGCAGGACGATGCGGTCCTTGCCGTCACTCTTGTTGGCCTTGCGCACCGCGGTGCGCAGCTGCTTCTCGGTGCGCACCCGCCACGTACGTCCCTTGGCGGCCTTCGTCTCCACCGTGCCGGTGGCCGTGGCGGCCGCCCCGGGGGTGCTGGCGCCGTCGGCCGCGTGTGCTGGTGCCACCGCGAACGCTGCGAGCGCGAGCGCCGACGCGGCCACCCCCGTCGTCGCGCGTGCTCCGGCTGTCCTTCGTGCTGACATCGCTGTCCGCCCTCCTGGTCGTCGTCCGGCGACGGTCTGCGCCGCCTGCGTGCCGTCCGCCTGTGCGGCGGTCGACACAGGTGGGTACGGCGGTCGACGGGACCGTGTTCACGGACCCACCCGGAGCGGTGGGAAGGCCCCGGTCGCTGAACGGCGCCGTGTCGCGCGCCGTACCCACGGGCGTGACCGGAAGACTGCGTGGCGTGAGCGACCCCGACGGCAGCGTCCCCTCGCTCGGCGACGAGGACGGCGTGATGGCTGCCTACCGTCAGCACGGGGCGGAGGTCTACCGCTTCGTGCTGCGCGGGCTCGGCGACCCGATGTCGGCCCAGGACGTCACGCAGGAGACGTTCGTGAAGGCGTGGCGCCACGCCGACCGGTTCGACCCCGAGGTCGGCTCGCTGCGGGTCTGGCTGTTCGGGATCGCGCGCAACACGATGATCGACCACGCCCGCGCCCGCCGGGCCAGGCCCTGGCAGGGCAGCCTGGCCGACCCGCCGACGGTCGAGGCGGCGGCCGGCTCGGTGGGCGACCACGCGGACGCGGTGCTCGACGGGTGGCTCGTCGAGGAGGGCCTGCGCCGCCTGGCCCCGCACCACCGCGAGGCGCTGGTGCAGACCCACCTGCTGGGGCGTCCCTACGACGAGGTGGCCGCCGAGCTGTCGATCCCGGTCGGCACGCTCCGGAGCCGGGTGTTCTACGCGATGCGGGCCCTGCGGGCCGCGATGGACGAGATGGGAGTGAGCCTGTGAGCACGTTCGACGACGGCCACCGCGAGCTGCGGGAGCTGCTGGGGTCCTACGCGTCGGGCCACCTGCCCGACGCCGAGGCCGACCGGGTCCGGGCGCACCTCGACGGGTGCGCCGAGTGCCGCGCCGAGCTCGACGGGCTGGTCTCCGTCGCCCGCGCGCTGCGCGGCGTCGACGTCTCGTCGTTCACCGACCCCGCGCCGGTGCCGCCCGGGCTGGGCGAGGGCGTACGCCGGGCGGTGGCGCAGGCACGTGGTCGACCACGACGCCGACGAGCTCGGCCGGCGCCGGGCCGCCGCCGTCGCGCGGCGGCGCCGCTCGCGGCTGCGGCTGCTCGGTGCTGCGGCGGCCGTGGTCGTGGCGCTCGGCGTCGGCGGCGCGGTCGGCCGCGCCACGGCGCCCGAGCCGCCGCAGCCGCCGCTGGAGGCGATCTCGATGGAGGTCGGCGCCGACCAGGAGGTCTCGGTGGAGAGCGCCGACCTCGTGGCGCACACCTGGGGCGTCGAGCTGCGGATCGTCGCCGTCGGCTTCGCCGAGGGCGAGACGTTCCAGGCCGCGTTCCGCACCGACGACGGACGGCTGGTCCCGGCCGGGGAGTTCATCGGCGTGGGCTCCTCGCCGATGACCTGCTTCCTGCAGTCGGCGGCGCTGCGGGGCGACGTCACGCAGGTCGTGGTGACCGGCGCGGGCGGCCGGACGGTGCTCTCCTCCGACCTCTGACGGACCTCTGGGCCGGTCGCCCGGGCCATCCGGCGCAGCCGCACGACCGCCCGTCGCTCGACGAGCGGGGCGACCTGCCGCGGACCAACCTCGGGGCAGTACGTTCGACCGTGACGACGATCACGTGCGCCTGAGGAGAGAGCCTTGTCCGAGCAGACCCTGTCGAACCTGTCCCGCGAGGACCGCCGCTTCGAGCCCCCGGCCGACCTGGCCGCCGGCGCCAACGTGACGGAGGAGGCCTACGCCCGCGCCGACGCCGACCGCGAGGCCTTCTGGGCCGAGGCCGCCGACCGGCTCGAGTGGAGCCAGAAGTGGGACCAGGTCCTCGACTGGTCGAACCCGCCGTTCGCGAAGTGGTTCGTCGGCGGCACCATCAACGCCTCGGTCAACTGCGTGGACCGCCACGTCGCGGCCGGCAACGGCGACAAGGTGGCGCTGCACTGGGTCGGCGAGCCCGAGGACGACACCCGCGACATCACCTACGCGCAACTGAAGGACGAGGTGTCGAAGGCCGCCAACGCGCTCACCGACCTCGGCGTGCAGAAGGGCGACCGGGTCGCGATCTACATGCCGATGATCCCCGAGGTCGTCGTCGCGATGCTCGCCTGCGCCCGCCTCGGCGCCCCGCACACCGTCGTGTTCGGCGGCTTCTCCGCCGACGCGCTCGCCTCGCGCATCACCGACTGCGAGGCGCACGTCGTCATCACCTCCGACGGCGGCTTCCGCCGCGGTGCGCCGTCGGCGCTCAAGCCCGCGGTCGACGAGGCCGTCGAGAAGACCGGCGACCTGGTGCGCAACGTCCTCGTCGTGCGCCGCACCGGCCAGGACGTCGACTGGCACGAGGGCCGCGACGTGTGGTGGCACGACGCCGTCGACGCGGCCTCCGCCGACCACGAGCCCGAGATGCACGACTCCGAGCACCCGCTCTACGTCATGTACACCTCCGGCACGACCGGCAAGCCCAAGGGCATCCTGCACACCACCGGCGGCTACCTCACCGGCACGTCGTTCACGCACTGGGAGGTCTTCGACCTCAAGCCCGAGACCGACGTCTACTGGTGCACCGCCGACGTGGGCTGGGTGACCGGCCACTCCTACATGGTCTACGGCCCGCTCGCGAACGGCGCGACCCAGGTGATGTACGAGGGCACGCCCGAGAAGGGCCGCTGGTGGCAGATCATCCAGGACCTCGGCGTCACGATCTTCTACACCGCCCCCACCGCGATCCGGACCTTCATGAAGCAGGGCCGCGAGATCCCGGACGGCTACGACCTGTCCTCGCTGCGGCTGCTCGGCTCGGTGGGTGAGTCGATCAACCCCGAGGCGTACGTCTGGTACCGCGAGGTCATCGGCGGCGAGCGCTGCCCGATCGTCGACACCTGGTGGCAGACCGAGACCGGCCAGATCATGATCAGCCCGCTGCCCGGCGTGACCGCCGGCAAGCCCGGGTCGGCGATGCGGGCGCTGCCCGGGATCTCCGCCGACGTGGTCGACGACGAGGCCCACCCGGTCGGCAACGGCAACGGCGGCTACCTCGTGCTGAAGGAGCCGTGGCCGGCGATGCTGCGCACGCTGTGGGGCGACGACCAGCGGTTCAAGGACACGTACTGGTCGCGCTGGGAGGGCCTCTACTTCGCCGGTGACGGCGCCAAGCTCGACGACGACGGCGACATCTGGCTGCTCGGTCGCGTCGACGACGTCATGAACGTCTCGGGCCACCGCCTGTCCACCACCGAGATCGAGTCGGCGCTGGTGTCGCACCCCAAGGTCGCCGAGGCGGCCGTGGTGGGTGCGGCCGACGAGACCACCGGCCAGGCCGTGTGCGCGTTCGTCATCCTGCGCGACTCCGCCGGCGACGGCGGCGAGGACATCGTGGAGGAGCTGCGCCGGCACGTCGCGAAGGAGATCGGCGCGATCGCCAAGCCGCGCCAGATCATGGTGGTGCCCGAGCTGCCCAAGACCCGCTCCGGCAAGATCATGCGCCGCCTGCTCAAGGACGTCGCCGAGCACCGCGAGGTCGGTGACGTCACCACCCTCGCCGACTCGACGGTGATGGACCTGATCAAGGACAGGGAGGGCTCGGCGGCCAGCGAGGACTGACCCCCTGCCACCCGGGCGCTCACTAGGGTGGCCGGGTGAGCACACCCCGCGCCGACGTCGCCGTGATCGGCGGCTCCGGCTTCTACTCCTTCCTGCCAGACGCGACCGAGCACGAGGTGTCGACGCCCTACGGCGACCCGTCGGCGCCGATCGCGATCGGCGAGGTGGCGGGTCGCCCGGTCGCCTTCCTCCCCCGCCACGGCCGGCACCACGACCACCCGCCGCACGGCATCCCCTACCGCGCCAACGCGTGGGCCCTGCGCTCGCTCGGCGTGCGGCAGGTGCTCGCGCCGTGCGCCGTCGGCGGGCTGCGGGAGACGGTGGCGCCGGGTGACCTCGTGGTCCCCGACCAGCTCGTCGACCGCACCCACCGTCGCGTCGGGTCGTTCGTGGAGTCCGGCGCGGTGCACCTGCCGTTCGCCGACCCGTACTGCCCGGGCGTCTCGGCCGCGCTCGCGTCGGCCGCCGACGACGTGCGTCACGGCGCCACCATGGTGGTCGTCGAGGGCCCGCGCTTCTCCACCCGCGCCGAGTCGCGCCACTACGCCGACCAGGGCTGGGACCTCGTCAACATGACCGGCGCGCCCGAGGCCGCGCTCGCCCGCGAGATGGGCCAGTGCTACGCCGCGCTCGCGCTCGTCACCGACATGGACGCCGGCGCGGGGTCCGGTGCGGGCGTGGGCCAGGAGGAGGTCTTCGCGCTCTTCCGCGCCAACCTCGACCGGCTCACCGACCTGCTGGCCGCCACCGTGGGCGCGCTGCCCGACCCGGACGGCTGCGCGTGCGGCACCTGGTGGGACGACGTCGAGCTGACCTACGACGTGCCGGGCACCGGCCGGTGAGGGTCCTGCTCACCGGCGCCGCCGGCTTCATCGGGGCGACGATCGCCCGGCAGCTCGCCGACGCCGGCCACGAGGTCGTCGGCGTCGACCTCATGCTGTCCGACGCCCACGGGGCCGGCAGCGAGCCCCCGCCCGGGGTGCACCGCCTCGACGTCCGCGACGCCGGGTCGCCGGAGTGGTCGGCGCTGCTGCGCGGGGCCGACGCGGTGTGCCACCAGGCGGCGCTCGTCGGCGCGGGGGTGCGCGTCGGCGACCTGCCGTCGTACGCCTCCCACAACGACCTCGGCACCGCCGCGCTGCTCGCCGCGATGCACGAGGCCGACGTCGACCGGCTGGTGCTGGCCTCGTCGATGGTCGTCTACGGCGAGGGCCGCTACGCGTGCCCCGACCACGGCCACCAGCAGCCGCCGCCGCGTGCCGTCGCCGCCCTCGAGGCCGGCGACTTCGAGAACCACTGCCCGGCGTGCGGGCGCACCCTGGCGTGGGAGCTCGTGCCCGAGGACGCGCGCCTCGACCCGCGCAGCAGCTACGCCGCGAGCAAGCTCGCGCAGGAGCACTACGCCTCGTCGTGGGTGCGTCAGGCGGGAGCCGCCGCCGTGGCGCTGCGCTACCACAACGTCTACGGGCCGGGGATGCCGCGCGACACCCCCTACTCGGGTGTCGCCGCGATGTTCCGCTCGTCGCTGGAGCGCGGCGAGGCGCCGCAGGTCTACGAGGACGGCGGCCAGGTGCGCGACTTCGTCCACGTCGACGACGTGGCGCGCGCCAACGTGCTGGCGCTCGAGCAGGTCGTCGGCGCCGCGGCGGGGCGCTATACCGCCTACAACGTGTGCTCGGGGCGGCCGGCCACGATCCTCGACGTGGCCACCCGGGTCGCCGAGGGCACCGGGTCCGGCCTCGCACCGCAGGTCACCGGCGGCTTCCGCGCCGGCGACGTGCGGCACGTCGTCGCCTCTCCCGCGCTGGCCGCGAGCGAGCTCGGCTTCACCGCCGCGGTGGACCCGTCCGTCGGGCTCGCCGACTTCGCGACCGCGCCGCTGCGCGCCTGAGCAACCCTTACGGTTCGGTGACCTCCTCGCCGGACCGGCGGTCGCCGGCGGTCCCGGTGGGACCATCGAGGGGTGTCCAGGTCCTCGTCAGCACCCCGTCCGGTCCTAGCGGTCGCCCTCGCCGCGCTCCTCCTCGGCGGGTGCGCCGACGGTGCCGAGCAGCCCGGCGACGCGGCGTCCGCGCCCGCGTCGTCGACCGCCCCGTCGTCGACCGCCGCGACGCCCCCCGGTCCGGACGCGACCTCGACCGGCGCCCAGGTGCCGGAGCTCCTGGAGTTCACCGCCACGACCGTCTCGGGTGAGGCCTTCGACGGGGCGTCGCTGGCCGGGCGCCCGACCCTGTTCTGGTTCTGGGCCCCCTGGTGCCCCACCTGCCGGGGGCAGATCCCCCAGGTGGAGGCCGTCGCGGCCGAGCACGGGGACCAGGTCAACGTGGTGGGGATCGGCTCCCTCGACAGCGCCGAGGCGATCAGCGAGTTCGCCGCCGACGCGGGCGCCGGCGCCGTCACCCACCTCGAGGACGTGGACGGCGAGCTGTGGACCCGGTTCGGGGTGACCGAGCAGTCCTCGTTCGTGCTGCTCGACGCCGACGGTGCCGTGGTCCTCGAGGCCGGCTACGGCGGCACCGAGGAGCTCGGCGCCCGCGTCGGCGCCCTCGTCGGGTGACCCCGTGGCCGAGGCCCTGACGCTCGCCCTCGCCGCCGGCATGCTGGCCGCGGTCAACCCGTGCGGGTTCGCGCTGCTGCCCGCCTACCTCTCGGTGCTGGTGCTCGGAGACGACTCGCCGAGCGCCGCACGCGCGGTCGGCCGGGCGGTCGCGCTGACCGCCTGGATGACCCTCGGGTTCGTCGCGGTGTTCGGGGCGTTCGGGCTGCTCGTCTCGCCCGTCGCCTCGCAGGCACAGCAGTACCTGCCGTGGTTCACCGTCGTGCTCGGTGTCGCGGTGGCGGGCGCCGGGGTGTGGCTCGCCGCGGGCCGGGAGCTCCCCCGCCTCCGTCGTCGGGCGGGAGGTGGCGCCGCCCTCACCCGGTCCGCGCCGGCCATGCTGGGCTTCGGCGTGTCCTACGCCCTCGCCTCGCTGACCTGCTCCGTGGCACCGTTCCTCGCACTGGTGGTCGCCAGCCTGCGCGCGGGCTCGACCGGGCGGGGCCTCCTCCTCTTCGTCACGTACGGCGTCGGCATGGGGCTGCTGGTCGGGCTCGCCGCCGTGGCCGTCGCCCTCGCCCGGCGCGGCGTGGTCACCCGCCTGCGCCGCACCGGACGCTGGGTACCCCGTGCCGGGGGGATCCTGCTCCTCGTCGTCGGGCTCTACGTCGCGTGGTACGGCGCGTGGGAGCTGCGGGTCCTCGGCGGCGACGAGCCGGCGGACCCCGTCATCGAGGCCGCGGCCCGCCTCCAGCGGACGCTCGCGGACTGGGTGCGGGCCCTCGCGCCCTGACCGGGCTCACCAGCTGGTGTAGAGCAGGTGCTGCACCAGCAGCGCGGTGCCGACCTGCAGGGCCAGGCCCCAGCGTCGCCACCCGGGCGGCAGCAGCGCCAGCGACAGCGTCAGCCACGGCACGAAGGGCAGCCAGATCCGCTCCACCTCGGCCTTGGACATCCGGCTCAGGTCGGCGACCAGCACGGCGGCGACCGCGGCGAGCGCGAGCACCGACAGCACCCGAGCCTCACCGGCGTGACGGCGGGCGGCGACCGCGACGCCCGCGGCCAGCAGCGGGCCGCCCGAGACGAGCAGGGCCCCGAGGTTGCCCCACGTCCAGTACGCCGCCGGCCGCGTGGCCGCGATGCCGTCCCAGTAGCGGTCGACGAGGACCGGGTAGGCGTCCCACCACGCGAAGCCGAGCGCGGCGAAGCCGAGCACGACCGCGAGCGCCGCGGCCGCCGCCACCGGCAGCGGCGACCACCGGCGCGCGAGCCACAGCACGGCCAGGCACGGCAGCCCCAGCAGCGGGAGCCCGTAGGAGCTCATCACGCACCAGCCCAGCAGCAGGCCGGCGAGCACGCCCCAGCCGACCAGTCCGGCCCGCGACCGCGACGTCGCCGACGCCGCGAGGGCCGCCAGCCCCCAGGCGGCCGTGGCCGTGAAGACCGCGTCCGCGGAGACGGCGAGGTAGACCGCGGCCGGGCCGAGCACCAGGAACGGCGCCGCCGTCCGGGCGCCGTCGTCCAGCCCCAGCCGACGCAGCGTCACCAGCGTCGCGGCCGGGATGCTCGCCGCGACCGCGACCACCGCCAGTGCCGCCGCGAGGTCGCCCCCGAGGCCGACCCGCACCAGGGCGACGAAGAACAGCAGAGCGCCCGGGGGGTGCCCGGCCAGGTGGGTGGGCAAGTTGTCCGGGTGGCTGCTCGGGATCCGGTCGACGTACGCGCGCAGCGTCGCCGGGACGTCGGTGACCTCGCGGGCGGTGATGAGGTACTCGTGGTCGTTGGTCATGACGCGGGTGAGCCCGGACCACCCGTCGACCAGGGCGAGCGCGAGCATCCACACCAGGGCGACGACGTACGACACCACGAGCAGGCGACGCCACGCGAGGGTGCGCGCCAGCGCCTCGGCCCGCCACACGCCGGCCACCGCGAGCAGCACGGCGACGACCGTCGCCGGGGCGACCTTGACGTCGAGGTAGCCGTGGGTGGGCGGCACGCCCAGCATGTCGCTGCGGGCGTCGACGTCCCACCCGAGCAGGGGCGGCACGACGAACGAGGCGGCCAGGACCACGACTCCGAGGGCGAGACCGACGGCCGCCCGGCGGGCCACGGACGCCGGGTCCACGCTCGCCTGGCTCATGCGTCCCAGCCTAGGGACGCGACGGCCCGGATCACGTCCAGCGGCCGCACGTCACGACTTCGTAAGGAGCGAACCCGTCGGTTTCGGGGCCGTCCGTCACTAGCGTCGACGACGTGCCCACCTGTGATCTCGTGCTCCCCTGCCGCGACGAGGCCCCCGCCCTGCGGGACCTCCTCCCGCGGGTGCCGTCGACCTTCTCCGTCATCGTCGTCGACAACGGCTCGCGCGACGACACCGCCTCCGTCGCGCGGTCCCTCGGGGCCCGCGTGGTCACCGAGCCGGCGCCGGGCTACGGCGCCGCGGTCCACGCCGGGGTCGAGGCCGCGTCCGCCGACTTCGTCGCGGTGATGGACGGCGACGGCTCCTTCGACCCCGGTCAGCTGCTGCCGATGCTGGCCGAGGTGGCGTCGGGGTCGGTCGACATCGCGGTCGGCCGGCGGCGACCGGTCCGGCGCGGGGTGTGGCCCTGGCACGCGCGCCTCGGCAACGCCCTGGTCGCGGCGTGGCTGCGGCGGCGCATCGGCATGGACGCCCACGACATCGCGCCGATGCGCGTGTGCGGCCGCGAGGCGCTGCTCGGCCTCGACCTCCGCGACCGCCGGTTCGGCTACCCCGTCGAGCTGCTGCAGGCCGTCACCCACCGCGGGTGGCGCGTCTCCGAGCACGACGTCGACTACCACCCGCGCGCCGCTGGCACCCGCTCCAAGGTGTCCGGCTCGGTGCGCGGCACGCTGCGCGCGACGCGCGACTTCGCCCGGGTCCTGCGATGAAGGTGCTGCTCGTCGCGAAGGCGCCCGTCGCCGGCCAGGTCAAGACCCGCCTCGGCACGGTGATCGGCGCCGAGCCGGCCGCGTCGCTCGCCGCTGCGGCGCTGCTCGACACGATCGAGGCGTGCCGTGCGGCGGGCGCCGAGGGGCACCTCAGCCTCGCCGGCGACCTGCGCGACGCCGTCCGGGGCGGGGCCATCACGGCCGCGCTCGACGGCTGGACCGTGAGCCCCCAGCGCGGCGACGGCTTCGCCGAGCGGCTGGTCCGGGCCCACGCCGACGCCGGTCCCGGACCCGTCGTCCAGATCGGCATGGACACCCCGCACGTCACCGCGGCGGCGCTGGCCGCGGTCGCCGACGGGCTCACCGACCACGACGCGGTGCTCGCGCCGGCCGAGGACGGCGGCTGGTGGGCGCTCGCCCGCCGCGACCCCGACGTCGTGCGCCACGTCGCGCAGGTGGAGATGTCCACCGCCGACACCTTCGCCCACACCCGCAGCGCGCTCGAGCTCGCCGGCTGCCGGGTCGCCCACGCCGCGGCGATGACCGACGTCGACACCGTCGAGGACGCCGACCTCGTCGCGGGGCTCGCCCCGCACACCCGATTCGCCCGCGCGTGGCGCGGGGTCCGTCCCGGAGGTGACGCATGATCGACCAGTCCTTCAGCGCGGTGTTCGCCAGCGCCCTGCACGGAGCGCCCACCGTGGTCGTGCGCCACGGCGAGGAGCCGACGACGCTGCCGGTCGACCTGTGGCGGCGCCCGGCCGACCAGCACGACCGCACCCTCGTCGAGCTGTGCGTGGGCCCCACCATCGACGTCGGCTGCGGTCCAGGCCGGATGACCGAGGCGCTCGCGCTGGCCGGCCACCTGGCCCTGGGGATCGACGTGGTCGACGCCGCGGTGGCGATGACCCGCGAGCGCGGGGTCGCCGCGGTCCGGCGCGACGTGTTCGACCGGGTGCCCGGTGAGGGCCGCTGGGCCACCGCGCTGCTCGCCGACGGCAACATCGGCATCGGGGGCGACCCGGTCGCGCTGCTGCGCCGGGTGCGGCGCCTGCTCGCCCCCGGCGGTCGCGTCGTCGTCGAGGTCGGGGGCCCGGGCGTGCGGCTGGCCCAGGGCTGGGCCTCGCTCGAGACCGCCGGACGTCGCAGCCGGCCCTTCCGCTGGGCGACGCTCGGCGTGGACGACCTCCCGGGCACCGCCGCCGCGGCCGGCCTGGGGGTGCACGCCGTGCACCGGCTCGGCGACCGGTACGCCGCCGTGCTGGCCGGCGCCTGCCCCGGCCCGTCGAGCGGGTCGTCGTGGTGACGACGCGGCTGCGGCCGCCGACCCCCGACTCGTTCACCTCGCGCCTGCGCAGCCCCGCGGTCGCCGCCCGCGTCGGGCTGTGGCTGGGGGTGTCGTTCGGGATCTGCTTCCTGACCGGGCTGGTCAGCCACTACGCCCAGCTGCCCACGCACCCGATCCCCTTCCCGACGAGCCCGAGCTGGGGCTACCGCCTCACCCAGGGCCTCCACGTCACCACCGGCGTCGCGGCGATCCCGCTGCTCCTCGTCAAGCTGTGGTCGGTGCTGCCGCGGCTCTTCGAGGCGCCGCCGCTGGGCGACCCGCGGCGGTTGCTGCTGACCGTGCTCGAGCGCGGGTCGATCGCGGTCCTGGTGGCCGCGTCGGTCTTTCAGCTGGCCACCGGCGTGCTCAACGCGGCGCAGTGGTACCCGTGGACGTCCTTCTCCTTCCGCACCACCCACTACGCCCTCGCCTGGGTCGCGATCGGCGCGCTGCTGGTCCACGTCGCGGTGAAGCTGCCGGTGGTGCGCGACGTGCTGGCGCACGACATCGACGACACGAGCCACGACCGGCCGGCCGCGACCGTCGCCGGCCCCCTGTCCCGGCGCGCGCTGGTCCGGACGACGTTCGCCGCGGCCGGCGTCGCCGTCCTCGCCACGGCCGGTGGCACCGTGCCGTGGCTGCGTCGGGTCTCGGTGTTCGCCACCCGCACCGGCGAGGGCCCCGGCGGGGTGCCGATCAACAAGTCGGCCCGCGCCGCCGGGGTCGAGGAGTCGGCCACGTCCGCCGACTGGCGGCTCGAGGTCGTCGTCGACGGCGCGGTCGCGACGGCGCTGTCGCTCGACGACCTGCGGAGGATGCCGCAGCACACCGTCGACCTGCCGATCGCCTGCGTCGAGGGCTGGAGCGCCCAGGGCACGTGGTCCGGCGTCAGGCTCGCCGACGTCCTGCGCGGGGCCGGGGCGGCGGCCGGGAGCGACGTCGCCGTCACCTCGCTGCAGCAGGCGGGCGCCTTCCGGCGCACGACGCTGCCGGCCGGCTTCGCCGACGACGAGCGCACCCTGCTGGCCCTCGACCTGGCCGGCGAGCCGCTCGCCCTCGACCACGGCTTCCCGTGCCGCCTGATCGCGCCGAACCGGCCCGGCGTGCTGCAGACCAAGTGGCTCTCCCGCCTGGAGGTGGGCGCATGAGGACCCGGCTGCTCCTCGGTGCCGCGGGCGCCGCTCTCGGGCTCTACGGACTCCTCCTGCTGCTGACCCGGCAGGAGCCGGGCCAGTGGTTCGAGGTCGCCCTGTGGCTCGGCGCCGGGGTGGTGGCGCACGACGTGCTGCTCTCCGGGCTGGTCATCGGGGCCTGCCTGCTCGGCTCCCGGCTGCTGCCGGCACCGTGGCGGGCGCCGGCGGCGATCGCGCTGGTCGTGTGGGGCGCTCTCAGCGTGGTCGCCGTCCCGGTCCTGGTCGGCGGCGGCGTACGGGCCGACAACCCGACGCTGCTGGACCGGCCCTACGTCGCCACCTGGTGGGTCGTCAGTGCCATCGTGGTCCTCACGGTGGCGGTCACCGGGCTCGTCCGGGCCCGCCGCGCCCGCGGCGAGGGGTGAGGCGGATGGCGAAGGTCCTGGTGGTCGACGACGACGCCACCGTGCGCGAGGTGGTCGTCGGCTACCTCCGCAACGCCGGCCACGACGTCCACGAGGCGGTCGACGGGGCGGGCGCCCTGGAGGCGGTCCGGAGCGCCGCACCCGACCTGCTCGTGCTCGACGTGATGATGCCCGGGATCGACGGCCTCGAGGTGTGTCGTCGCGTACGACGGCACTCCGACGTCCCGGTGGTGCTGCTGACGGCGCTGGGCGAGGAGCAGGACCGCGTGGTCGGGCTCGAGATCGGCGCCGACGACTACGTCACCAAGCCCTTCAGCCCCCGCGAGCTGGTCCTGCGGGTCGACTCCATCCTGCGCCGCTCGTCCGGCGGCGCCGAGGTCGGCGTGCCGTCCGTGACCGTCGACGGCGACCTGGTCGTCGACCGCGACCGGCGCCGGGTGACGCTCGCGGGCCGCGAGGCGCAGCTCACCGGCCGCGAGTTCGACCTGCTGGCCTTCCTCGCCGCGCGGCCCGGCATCGCCTTCTCGCGCGACGACCTGCTGCAGCAGGTGTGGGGCTGGTCCTTCGGCGACCAGTCGACGGTCACCGTCCACGTGCGGCGCCTGCGCGAGAAGGTCGAGGCCGACCCGACCACCCCGACCCGGCTCCTCACCGTCTGGGGCGTCGGCTACCGCTGGGAGCCGCAGGCATGAGCGACCTCACCGAGATCTGGCTCGTGGCCGCCGGCAGCGGCGTCACCGTCGGCCTGCTGGGCCTGCTCGCGGGGTGGTGGCTGCGCCACCGCTCGCTGCGGTGGCAGCTGGCGATCATCGCCGTGGCCACCACCCTCACGATCCTGGTGGGCGTGCAGGCGATCTCGAGGCGGATGCTGATCTCCGACCACGACCGCTCGGTGGCGCTGATCGTGACGACCGCCGCCGCGCTGGTCTCCCTCGTGGTGGCCGTGGCGCTCTCGGGTGCCCTGGTCCGCTGGTCCCGGTCGCTGCGTGAGGACGTGCGCCGGGTCGGTGACGGCGACCCCGTCGTCGGCGGCCGGCGCTGGCCGACCGAGTTCCAGGGCCTCGCCGACGAGCTGGCCCTCGCCCACGAGCGGCTGGCCGAGGCGCGCGGTCGCGAGCAGCGGCTCGAGGAGTCGCGCCGCGAGCTCGTCTCGTGGGTGTCGCACGACCTGCGCACCCCGCTGGCGGGGATCCGGGTCATGGCCGAGGCGCTCGAGGACTCGATCGCGACGGACCCCGCGCGCTACCACCGCCAGATCCGCGGGGAGGTCGACCGGATGGTCCAGATGGTCGACGACCTCTTCGAGCTCTCCCGCATCCACGCCGGCCAGCTGGTCGTGGCCCGCCAGCCGATCGTGGTCGGCGACCTGGTGAGCGAGGCCCTCGCGGCCGCCGAGCCCGTGGCGCGGGCGCGCCAGGTCACCCTCGGCGGCGAGGTCCCGCACGGCCTGCAGGTCGAGGCCGACCCCGCCGGGCTCACCCGCGTGCTCGCCAACCTGATCGTCAACGGCATCCGCCACACGCCCTCCGACGGCACCGTGCACGTGGCGGCGCGACCCGTCGAGGGCGGCGTCGAGCTCGCCGT
Organism: Nocardioides okcheonensis; assembly: GCF_020991065.1. Lineage (NCBI taxonomy): Bacteria > Bacillati > Actinomycetota > Actinomycetes > Propionibacteriales > Nocardioidaceae > Nocardioides > Nocardioides okcheonensis. The sequence goes on along the minus strand of NZ_CP087710.1, from coordinate 3,059,779 downwards.
CACCGACGGCTGCGGCGGCATCCCCGACACCGAGCGCGAGCGGCTGTTCGAGGTGGGCTACCGCGGCAGCGCCGCGCGTACGCCCGACAACCCCCTGCAGGACGTGCACACCTCGCGGGCGGGCCTCGGGCTGGCGATCGTCAAGGGCATCGTCGAGGCCCACCACGGCGAGGTCACGGTCGACAACGTCGGCGCCGACGCCGTGCCGACGTCGTCGACCGGCTGCCGCTTCCGCGTGCTGCTCCCGTCGGCGGGGTGAGCCTCAGCCGAGCGGCGCGGTGAGCTCGACGTTGATGTCGTCGGGGTCCTGGAACGACAGGATCGCGATGCCGGCGTCCTCGAGGTCGATGACCTCACCGTGCTCGATCCCCGCACCGGCGAGCGCCTCGCGGGCGGCCTCGAGGTCGGCGCGGGAGTCGACGGCGAAGCTCACGTGGTCGAGGCCGGTGGTGTCGGCGTCGAAGCCGGTGCTCCCGACCGGGCGCAGGCCGAAGAGGGTGCCCTGCGGCGTCTGGTAGACGGTGCCGCCGAAGAACGCCTCGGCCGACTCGCGCACGCCGGGCTCGTCGACGCGGTCGGAGCTGTCGACTGCGGTCGGCCAGCCGAACAACCGGTCGTAGAACTCCTTCGACCGGGCGATGTCGGTGACGGTCAGGCGGACGTGGGCGAAGCCGGAGCTGGTGATGAGGGCCATGCGGCCTTTCTACCCCGCACCCCAAGGGGTGCTCACCGGGTGACGGCCTCCGCGGCGCGCTCGTCCGCCTCCTCGACGTCCCGGCCGCGGGTCGAGGCCAGCAGCAGCGCGACGCCGACCACCGCGGCCAGCAGCGAGGCCAGCAGGATCGCGATCTTCGCCTCCTCGGTCAGCAGGTCGGCTCCGGGGAACGACAGGCCCGCGATGAAGATCGAGACCGTGAAGCCGATGCCCGCCACGGCACCGAGGCCGAGCACCATCGGCCACGTCGTGTCGGCGGGCATCCTCGCCAGGCCGAGGCGCACCGCGAGGTAGGAGCTCACGAAGATGCCGACGGGCTTGCCCACGACCAGCCCGAGGATGATGCCGATGCCCACCGGCTCGGTGAAGACCTTGCCGATCGCACCCAGCTCCACACCGGCGTTCGCGAGCGCGAACACGGGCAGCACGACGTACGCCGAGACCGGGTGCAGCGTGCTGATCAGCCGCTCCACCACCGACACCGACTCCTTCAGCAGGAAGCGCAGCCGGGCCAGCTCGTCGGGGTCGAGGACGTTGTCGCGCAGCGCCTCGCGGGCGTGGCCGCGGGCGATCTCCTCACGCAGCAGCGGCGTCGCCGGGGCGAGCAGACCGATCGCGACGCCGGCGAGCGTCGCGTGCACGCCCGACTCGAGCAGGGCGAACCACACACCGATGCCGAGGATCGCGTAGACCACGATGGTCCACACGCGCAGCAGCCGGGCCACGACCATGGCCGCCAGCAGCCCGATCGCGATCGCCAGCCAGCCCAGCGACAGGTCGGCGGTGTAGAAGACCGCGATCACCAGGATCGCGCCGATGTCGTCGACGATCGCCAGCGTCAGCAGGAACAGCCGGGCCGAGGACGGGATCCGTCGCCCGAGGACACCGAGCACGCCGACCGCGAACGCGATGTCGGTCGCCATCGGGATGCCCCAGCCGTCCACGCCGTCGCTGCCCGGCGGGTTGAGCGCGAGGTAGATGCCGGCGGGCACGACCATGCCGCCGATCGCGGCCACGATCGGCAGGGCGGCGGTCTTCGGGTCGCGCAGGTCGCCGTTGACCAGCTCGTACTTGATCTCGAGCCCGACGACGAAGAAGAAGATCACCATCAGCGCGTCGTTGACCCAGTGCTGGAGCGACTCGTCGAGGTGCAGCGGGCCGACGTCGAGGACCAGGTGGGTGTGCCACAGGGAGTCGTACGACGACGCCCACGGGCTGTTGGCCCACACCAGCGCGACCGCCGCGGCCAGCAGCAGGAGCAGCGAGCCGGCCGCCTCGACCCGGAGGAACTCGCGCACCGGTCGCGCGACCAGGCGGGCCAGGGGCTTGTTGCTCTCGAGGTACGAGGGCCCGGTCTCCCACAGCTCGTCGCTGATGCTCGGGTCGTCGTGCGGGTTCGAGGGGCGGGAGGCCATGCGGGGGCCACCTTTCGGGGTGGTCGGGGCGATCTCTCCGCAGCGTCCGCCGCGGGCCGACCAGACTTCCCGGCTCACCTGAGGGGCCAGTCTAGTCGGTCGCGTTGGTAGGGTCACACCGTCAGCCGGCGACCACGACGAAGGACCTCCCTCCATGTCCCACGCACCGACCAAGCCCGGCCCGATCGGCGATGGCGACCCGACCCTCGGCAAGCTCGTCATGGACGCCCAGCGCGACATCTCGACGCTCATCTCCAAGGAGATCCAGCTCGCCAAGTCCGAGATCAAGGTCAGCGTCAAGCACGGCGGCGTCGGCATCGGGCTGTTCGCCGGGGCGGCGTTCCTCGGGCTGCTCGCGGTGATCATGCTGTCGGTCTCGATCGCCTACTTCATCCACTGGGCCGGCCTCGGCCTGCACTGGGCCTTCCTGATCGTGTTCGGCCTCTACGTCCTGCTCGCCGCGCTGCTCGCGCTGGTCGGCGTCAAGCAGGTCAAGCAGGTCAAGGCGCCCGAGCGCGCGATCGAGCAGGGCAAGCAGATCCCGCAGGCGCTCAAGGGCAAGGCCTGACCCAGGGGCCGTACGCCCCTCAGCTCACGCAGGTGCCGGTGTCGACCGGCGACTGCCGGGTCAGGCCCTCCGCGGCCGACTCCGCGACCTGGCTCGCGGTCAGCGCGTAGCCGGTGTCGCGGTCGCTCACCGACGCCGCGAACACCATCCCGGCGACGTCGCCGGCCGACGTCAGCACCGGGCCACCCGAGTTGCCGGGACGGATCAGCGCCCGCAGCGAGTAGACCTGGCGGATGACCGTGCCCTGGCCGTAGATGTCGGGCGAGCGCAGCCGCTGCTGGGACCGGATCCGGCCGGAGCGCACGTCGTAGGGGCCGTCCTGCGGGTAGCCGACGACGGCGATGTCGTCGAGCGGCTGCGCCTCGGTGTCGAACTTCAGCGGCACGACCGCCGCGGACGGCACGGACAGGACCGCGATGTCGAGGTCGGGGTCGTAGAGGACGACGCTGGCCACGACCGTCGAGCCGCCGATCTCGACCTCGGGGCGGGTGACGCCCGCGACGACGTGGGCGTTGGTCATCAGCCGGCCGGTCGCGTAGAGGAAGCCGGTGCCCTCGACCCCGCTGCCACAGCCGTTGGCGCCGCGCACCTTCAGCACGCTCGGCTGGGCCGCCACCACGTCGGGGTCGGTCAGCATCCGCGGGTCGCCGGGGTCGACCGCGACGATCCGCTCGGGGGCGAAGGGCTCGAGGTAGCGCGGGAAGAAGGTGGTGCCGACGACGTTGTTGAAGGCCTGGAGGACCTGGTCGGCGTCGCCGGGCAGGGTCTGGTCGACCTTCGCGAGGAGCGTCGAGTCGCGCACGAGCGGGGTGATCGCCCCGATCCGGGTGCCGGAGACGGCGACGCCGAGCGCCCAGGCGACGAGCAGGACCGCGACCGCGCTCAGCGCCGAGCCGCCGACGGCGTCGAGGGCGCGCACCGGCTGCCAGGTGATCCGGTCGCGGATCCGCGAGCCGGCGAACTGGAGCACCGCCTGGCCGAGCGAGGCGCAGATGATGACGATGAACAGGGCGCCGAGCGAAACCCAGAGCGACGGCGCTGCGTCGCCGAGCGCGAGGGGCGCGGCCCAGATGCCGGCGAGGCCGCCGAGGAGGAGGCCGGCGGTGGCGAAGGCGCCGGTGATGAAGCCCTGCCAGTAGCCGGACAGCGCGTAGATCCCCACGAGCGCCACGAGGCACCAGTCGAGGACGTTCATCACTGCTCCTCGAGCTTGGTGTCGGTCGCCAGGTCGGCTGTCCTGGGGACACCTTGCAGCATGTGGTCCGGCAGGTCACGCACCCGGGCCTCGTCCCACGCCTCGGTCCAGCCGAGGTAGCCGAAGAGCCGCGCGACGATGCCGGCGGTGAAGCCCCACAGGATGACGTCCTTGTCCGGGCCGATCAGGAAGCCGGGACCGACCCATCCGCTCGGGTGGCGCACGTTGACCCGGTGCTCCGGGTCGAGCAGGTCGGCGATCGCGACGCGGTGGATCGCGTGGACCTCGTCGGGGCTCTCGATCCGCACCTCGCCGGGGTCGCGCCAGTAGCCGAGGACCGGGGTGACAGCGAAGTTGCTGGGCGGCAGCCACAGCTCGGGCAGCTCGCCGAAGACCTCCACCTCGGCCGGCTGGAGGCCGATCTCCTCCAGCGCCTCGCGCAGCGCCGCCTCGCGGGGCGTCTCCCCCGCGTCGAGCGAGCCGCCCGGGAACGAGACCTGCCCGGGGTGCGAGCGCATGTGGTGGGCCCGCTCGGTGAGCAGCAGCTCGCCGCGGTGCGCGAGGTCGTCCGGGGCGCTCGGGTCGTCGTCGCGGTCGGCGAAGACCATCAGCACGGCGCCGCGGCGTGCGTCGCTGCCGGGTGGCGGCACGAAGCGGGTGAGCTCGCCGGCGGTGATCGTGGAGGCGGCCTCGACCACGGGGGCGAGCCAGGTGGGGAGCGGGCTCACAGGGTGATCCCGAGCTGGTCGGCGACGAGCTCCTTGACCTCGTCGACCGAGTCGACCCCACCCGAGCTCTGGCCGACGACGGTGCCGTCGGCGTCGACGAGCACGAAGGCCGGCAGCCCGCGGCGCGCGATCGCGAAGGTCTCCTCGCCCATCAGCTCACCACCCGGGTCCGCCAGCGACGGATAGGTCGCACCGGTCTCCTCGGCGAGGGCGAGGGCACCCTCGGGGTGGACGTCGTTGAAGTCGATGCCGAGCACGGCCACCTGGTCGCCGTACTGCTGGTGGAACCGCTCGAGCGCCGGCATCTCCTTGCGGCACGGCCCGCAGTTGAACTGCCACAGGTTGATCAGCATCGGCCCGCGCAGCGACGACAGGTCGACGTCGGGGCCGCCGCCGAGGCACGGCAGCGTCACGTCGGGCAGGCCGTCGGCCACCGCCGCGCCCCGGCCCGGGACGCAGTCGTCCATCCCGATGCGCTCCTTGACCTGGCGCAGCGCCGGGGTGTCGACCTCCACGTCCGGGGGGCGTACGTCGATGCCGTCCTGCCCGCTGCAGGCGGTGAGGACGGCGGCCGCGAGGACCGCGAGGAGCGCCTTCCTCATGCCGGCCCCTGGGTGGTGACCAGCTTCTCGGCCTCGACCGGGTCGGTCGGACCGGCGCCGAACGCCGGGCACAGGCGGGCGAGCGGGCAGGCGCCGCAGGCCGGCTTCTTCGCGTGGCAGCGGCGCCGGCCGTGCCAGATGAGGTGGTGCGAGAGCATCGTCCAGTCGCGCCTGGGGAACAGCGCGCCGACGGCGTGCTCGACCTTGACCGGGTCGGTCTCCTCGGTCCAGCCGAAGCGGCGCGCGAGGCGGCCGAAGTGGGTGTCGACGGTGATGCCGGGCAAGCCGAACGCGTTGCCGAGGACCACGTTGGCGGTCTTGCGGCCGACGCCCGGGAGCTTCACCAGGTCGTCGAGGCGCCCGGGGACCTGTCCGTCGAAGTCGTCGACCAGCGCCTGGCTGAGCCGCAGCACCGAGTCGGTCTTCTGCCGGAAGAACCCCAGCGGGCCGAGCAGCTGCTCGAGGTGCTCGCGTGGGGCCGCGGCCATCGCCTCGGGCGTCGGGTAGGCCGCGAACAGCGCGGGGCTGGCGGCGTTGACCCGGCGGTCGGTGGTCTGCGCGGAGATGACGGTGACGACGAGGCACTCGAAGGCGTTGGTGAAGTCGAGCTCGGCCTTCGCGTCGGGATAGGTCGCGGCCAGGATCCGATCCATCTTGCGGGCCCTGCGCACGAGGGACGTGTCGGGCTTGACGGGCTCGGTCGCGGCAGGCACGCGCCCAGCCTACGGTCCGGGTCCGACACGCCCGGCCTCGGCGCAGGACCCGCACGGGTGGGTGCATTCGCACTTGTGACACGCACCACGGCTAGGATCGTGCCCGATCCCGAGGGCCCGTGCAGCGAGCCCGCACCGGACGTGGCACGGGACGCACCGACTTGGAGGACTGACGTGGACAACGACGTGCTCAGGCAGGCACCGCTGTTCAGCTCGCTCGACGACGAGGCGGCCACCGCCCTGGGCGGTTCCATGGCGGAGACGACGCTGCGTCGCGGCGACGTGCTGTTCCACGAGGGCGACTCCGGCGACCGCCTCTACATCGTCACCGAGGGCAAGGTGAAGCTCGGCCGCTCCTCCTCCGACGGCCGCGAGAACCTGCTCGCGATCATGGGCCCCGGCCAGATGTTCGGCGAGCTCTCCCTCTTCGACCCGGGCCCGCGCTCGGCGACCGTCACGGCCGTCACCGACGCCTCCTTCGCCTCGCTGTCCCACGACGACCTGCTGAAGTGGCTCGAGGGCCGCCCGCAGGTCGCCCGCGGCCTGCTCTCCCAGCTCGCCTCGCGGCTGCGCAAGTCCAACGACGTCGTGGCCGACCTGGTCTTCTCCGACGTGCCGGGCCGCGTCGCTAAGGCGCTGCTCGACCTCGCCGACCGCTTCGGCCGCACCGCCGACGACGGCGTCCACGTCCACCACGACCTCACCCAGGAGGAGCTCGCCCAGCTCGTCGGCGCCTCCCGCGAGACGGTCAACAAGGCGCTCGCCGACTTCGCCTCGCGCGGCTGGCTGCGCCTGGAGCCCCGCTCCGTGGTGATCATGGACCTCGAGCGGCTCTCGCGCCGCGCCCGCTGAGCTTTCTTCCGTCGACTGACCCCCGCGGCGGCGCACCCGTGCGTCGTAGGTGGTGAAGGGGGTCTCGATGACTGATCGATCCGGGTTCGACGAGTTCGTCCACGCACGCGGTCCTGCGCTCGCGCGCACCGCGTACCTGCTCACGGGTGACCACCACCTCGCCGAGGACCTGGTGCAGGCCGCGCTGGTGCAGGCCGCGAAGCACTGGGAGCGCATCGAGACCTCGCCGGAGGCCTACGTCCGGCGCACGATGTACCACCAGAACATCTCGTGGTGGCGGCGCCGGCGGTTTGCCGAGAGCCCCCTGGGGGCGCACGACGAGCCGGTGCCGGCGTCCGACCCGACGCTGCGACTGACCCTCGAGCAGGCGCTTCGCCGGCTCACCCCGCGCCAGCGCACCGTGCTGGTGCTGCGCTACTTCGAGGACCTCACCGAGGTCCAGACGGCCGCCGCTCTGGGCATCTCCAGCGGCGCGGTCAAGTCCATGGCGCGCCAGGCCCTCCAGCGGCTGCGCGTCCTGGCCCCCGAGCTCGCCGACCTGGTGGGAGCAGACGCATGACCACACAGCTGCGCGAGGAGCTCGACGCCCTCGCCCACACCCACTCCTTCTCGCCCGACCCCGCCGCGTGGGAGCGCGGACGCCGCGCGCGCCGGCGCGGTCGGGTCGTCGCCGTCGCCGCCGTGCTGGTGCTCGTCGCCTCCGTCGGCGGGCTCGCGACGCTCTGGACGCGCGAGCCGGTCGCGCCGGCCGGCAGGGTCGACGGTGGAGCGATCCCGAGCGTGGTCGACCTGAGGTCCCTGGACCCCGGCGCAGCGTTCGAGGAGGACTTCGCGATCGGCCGGGCGTCGGTGGCGCTCGGCCTCGACGGCGGCGGCCTCGTCCTCGTCGGCGCGGAGGACGGTGCGTACCACCGGTTCTCGGTCCCGAACGACGCGTACGCACTCTCCCCCGACGGTTATCACGTCGCGTGGTGGAGCGGCGGCGACGAGGCCCCCGAGGGCAACCGGATCCGGATCGCCGACCTGCGGACCGGCGAGGTGCTCGACTGGGCGTTCCAGCAGGGCGCGGGCGGCACGGTCAGCTCACTCTCCTGGCAGGCCGACTCGATCCTGCTGCTGTGGCAGGGACGCAGTGACGACGGCACGAAGCGCGCCGCGCTGATCGACGTGCCCGGCCGGTCCGAGGAGTACGACTTCCACGGACGCTACGGCGCACGAGGCATCGCGTCCCCGAGCCGCGACATGATCGCCCTTCCCTCCGACGGCGAGGTCGCCGCGGCACCCTTCGAGCAGATCCCCGGGCGCGAGAGCGGCCGGATGACTGGTGTCCCTGTCGACCGCGCGCTCCCGTACGACCTCTACCCCGACGGTGCCGTGGTCACCCCGGTCGGCTGGGCTGACGAGGACCACGTCGTCGCGATCGTCGACCCGCCGCCCGGCGAGGGTGTCGAGCGGCCACGCCTGGCCGTGTTCACCTCTCCTGACCGACCGGAGTCGGAGTGGACCTACCGCGAGTTCCTCCCCCGCCTTCCGCCCGAGGCGACGAGCTTCGCCGTCGACCTGATCCCCGACCTCACCGGCGATCCCGACCAGGAGCTCACCCACGACTTCGCAGCGGCGCCCGCGGCGGACGGCGGCCGCGACCGGGCGCCGGTGGTAGCCGGCGGCGTCCTCGCGCTGCTCGCCGGGCTCGCGTTCGTCCGGATGCTGCGGCGCCGGGCGTAGACGCGCAGGCATTCGTCACCACGCTGGCGCCCGCCCACGCGTGAGATCGTCGGTCCCGGCGACCAATGCCTGCGCGTCTCCGAGAAAGTCCGGGCGACGTACCACCCGGACCGGGCCGCACCTGCGTCTGTGGGGGTGAAGGAGGTCCACGGTGATCACTGACGACGAGGCGGGCTTCGCCGAGTTCGTGGCTGCGCGGCAGTCCGCGCTGTCACGCACGGCGTACCTGCTGACCGGTGACCACCACCTGGCGCAGGACCTGGTGCAGGCGGCGCTCATGCAGGCGGCGAGGCACTGGCGGCGGATCCACACCTCGCCGGAGGCCTACGTCCGGCGAGCGATGTACCACCAGAACATCTCCTGGTGGCGCCGCCGGCGCTTCGCCGAGAGCGGGCTCGGCGGTCACGACGACGCGGCGCCGGCCGTCGACACGGACCTCCGGCTGACCCTCGACCAGGCGCTCGCCGGGCTCACGCCCAGGCAGCGCACCGTGCTGGTGCTGCGGTTCTACGAGGACCTCACCGAGGTCGAGACCGCGCGTGCGCTGGCGCTGTCGACCAGCACCGTGAAGTCCACGACCCGACACGCCCTCGCCCGGCTGCGGACGCTCGCGCCCGAGCTCGCCGAGCTGATCGGAGCAGACGCATGACGCCGCAGACCGAGCACCTCCGCACCACCCTCCACCGGCTCGCCGACGCAGGCGTGCCGCTCCCCGTCGACGACGACCTCTGGGGTCGCGCGCAGTCCGCGCGCCGTCGCGGCCAGGCTCTCGCCGTGGCCGCGGTGCTCGTCCTGGTCGTCTCCGTCGGCGGAGCCGCCGCGCTGTGGTCGCTGCCGGAACGGGAGGCGCGTACGGCGTCGTCGGAGGTCGTGGCGGGCGGGGCGATTCCCCGGGTCATCGCCGACGCGCCGGACGACATCGAGCCCACCGCGGACCTCGCGGTCGGACGAGCCTCCGCGGCCTTCGTCTCGGGGGACGGCGACCCGGTCGTCGTCACCGCCGACGACGGGGTGCCCCACGTGCTCGACCTGCCCTCGTTCGGCCCCGACCGCGCGGCGTTTGCCCTCTCCCCCGACGGCCGTCGGCTGGCCTACCAGCAGGGTGCCGAGTCCGGGACGCGACTGGCGGTGCTTGATCTCGAGTCAGGTCGGACCACCCCACTGATAGTCGAAGGGTCGACCACGCTCGAGATCGATGGCCTGTCCTGGTCCCCAGGCGGCAACTGGGTCGGGTGGGTGGCCTCAGCCGTGGCCGACACTCCCGCCTGGACCGGCGTCCACCGGGTCGACGGCGGCGAAGGTAGCCGCGCGATCCTGGCCGGCAACGCCAGCAGCATCGCTGTGGCCGACGACGGCGCCAGCGCGGTGGGCAGCGTCCAGGGGGACGTGAGGCTCATCCCGCTCCACGCAGAGGTCGGGCAGATCCGGCGAGCCGCGCCGGGCCTCGCCGCCGGGGCCTTCTCCCCGGACGGCAGCCTGCTGGCGCTGGGATCGGGCCCCGGCCGGGGGTCGTCCACCCTCGACGCCGCCAGTCGCGAGGTGCTGCGGCACCCCTTCCCCGACGGCACCCTGGGCGAATCGGTCGTCCGTCCGCTCGGGTGGGTCGACGACCGGATCCAGCTGCTGCTCGTGCAGCCGGTCGACGGCTCGGGCGCCGAGCTCGTCGTGACCACGCCCGAGGTCGACGACCAGAGCATCTGGCGGCGCCGCGTGGGGTCCGTCGAGACATCGGGCGTCGCCAACTCCCTCAGCGTCGCCGTCGACCTCGTCCCCGACCTCGACGGCACCTCGTCGCAGGAGCTCACCCACGACTTCGGCGCCACCACGCCGGAGCGCGACGTCTCGTGGCTGATCGGCCTCGGCGTGGCCGGCGCGATCGCGGCCCTGATGGCGCTGCGGTGGCTCTGGCGCCGCCTCCGGACGCCGCTGTAGTCCAGTGAGGGATGGTCGTCGCCGGGGCCGATCGTCAGCCATCCCTCACTGGACTACGCCGCCACCCGCCGCCGCAACCGGTAGAACTGCGGGGCCGTCGAGCGCAGCGGCGCCGGCATCCCGCTGACGTCGGCGGCCTCGCGGTCGACGAGCTCCCACCCGGCCAGGCACCCCGTGACCTGGTCGGCGCTCGCGCCGCGCGGCAGCGGCCCGCGCCCTCGGGTGAAGGCGAGCAGCAGGAGGGTCGCGGTGGGCGAGGCCAGCCGCGTCACGCCGTCGGCGTACGCCGTGCGCGCGGCGTCGTCGAGGCCGTGGAAGCAGCCGATGTCGAGGAACAGCTCGACGCCCGGCTCCACCCCCGCCTCGTCTAGCCGGGTGACGTCGCCCAGCACGAAGCGGGCCCGGTCGGCCCCCGGTCGCGACCGGGCCCGCTCGAGCGCGCGCGGCACGTCGTCGACGCCGAGCGCGTCCCACCCGCGCCGGGCCAGCTCGACGGTGTGGGCGCCCGACCCGCACCCGAGGTCGACGGCGCGGCCCGGCGGTGCGCCCCGCTCGTCCTGCTCCCGGTCGAGCAGCCCGACGAGCTGCTCGCTCCCTCCCTGCGCGGCGCCCTCCCAGGGCGTCAGGCCGATCCGGTAGGCCATCCGGTACCCCAGCGACATGCCGCCTCCAAATTCGATCAAGTGTTACTAGACCGAATACAGTGGACTCCTCATGGCACCTCCCGTCAAGCCCCGCCCGTACGACGCCTCGAGCCGCCGCGCCCGCGCCGAGGACAACCGGCGTGCCGTGCTGCGGTCCGCGCACGCCCTCTTCCTCGAGCACGGCTACGCCCGGACCTCGGTCGCCGCGGTGGCCGCGGGCGCCGGGGTGAGCGCCGACCTGGTCTACAAGGCGTTCGGCTCCAAGCGGCAGCTGGTCGTCGAGGTGATGAACCTCGCCGCGTCCGGTGAGGTGGACGGCCCTCCGGTGCTCGAGCAGCACGGGCCGCAGGCGGTGCGCGCGGAGACCGACCAGCGCCGCCAGCTGCGGATGTTCGCCGACGACATCGCGGGCCGGACGGCGCGGGTCCGTCCCGTCGACGACGTGGTCCGCTCGGCCGGGGAGGTCGACGCCGGGCTCGCCGCCCAGCGTGTCGAGATGCAGCAGACCCGGCTGGCCAACCTGCGCGTCCTCGTCGACTGGCTCCTGGCCAACGGACCGCTGCGCGACGGGCTCGACCCCGACGACGCGGCGGCGACCGTGTGGACGCTCACCGGCCCCGACCAGCACCGGCTGCTCGTCGACGACCTCGGCTGGAGCGACGCCCACTACCGGGCGTGGCTGGCGAGCACCCTCGAGGCGGCGCTGCTGCCGCCGGGGTGAGCGGCGGCGGGCTCAGCCGCGCGGCGTACGCCCCGAGAAGGCGGCGAGCCGCTCGTAGGCCGGGGCGTCGTCCGCGACGGGCACCTCGGCCCCGAAGGCGCCGCCGCGCCTGTCGTCGGTCAGGCCGCCCCGCATCGCGGCCAGCCCGGTCTCGGCCAGCGAGTCGTCGAGCGCGAGGTCGGCGCCCGTGCCACGCGCGAGGTCCCAGGAGTGGACGGCGTACTCGGCGACCTGGAAGCCGACGACGCCCTGCTGGTCCTCCGGGAGCCGGCGCATCGTCGCGAGCAGCTCGTCGGCGCCGGCCCTGAAGGTCGACGCCCACTCCCCGTCCGCCACGTCGGGGATCGCGCTCCAGTCGACCTCCTCGCCCCGCGCCATCCGCGCCCACGTGGCCGGGCCCGACGCGACGTGCCCGGCGAGCTGCCGCACCGTCCAGTCGGAGCAGGGGGTGGGGCGGTCGGCGTTGTCGTCACCGACGGCGTCGAGGGCGCGGGCGGCCTGGTCGAGCGCCCGGGCGAGCTGGTCCACCGGAGAATCCGTCATGGGGACACCTCACTCCTGTGGCGGCGCCGGCGCAAGCCCCGTGTCGCCGGCTCGCAGGTAGGCCAGCACGGCGAGCACCCGGCGGTTGGTGTCGGGCTGCTGGTGGAGCCGGAGCTTGGCGAAGACCGAGCCGACGACCGGCTCCACGGTCTTCACCGACAGGTGCAGCCGCTCGCAGATCGCGGCGTTGGACAGTCCGGCGGCCATCAGCTCGAGGACCTCCTGCTCGCGCGGGGTGAGGCCGTCGAGGTGCCCGGCGCGGCGCTCCCGCTCGACGAGCTCGCCGAGCGTGACGTGGCGCAGGACGAGCCCGGCCTGCGCGGCGAGGTCGTCGAGCAGCCGCGCGTCCGTCGCCGACAGCGGCCCGCTGCGGTCCACGGTCAGCGCACCCGTCCGATCCCCGTCGAGGTCGATCCGCCATGACCACGGCGGCAGCGCGCCGACCGCGAGCGGGGCAGGGTCGTCGTCGGACGGCGGCCACACGCCGACGGCCCGCACCGCGTCGCTCGTGCCGAGCCAGACCGCGGCCGGCGCGGCGAGCGCCTCGGAGGTGGCGCGCGCGAGGTCGGTGGGGAGGTCGGCCGCTCCCGCCTCGCGGCGCGACAGCCAGCTCAGCGCGGCGTACGTCGCGCGTGCCGGCCGTGCACCACGGCGAGGCCGGCCACGACCGGGACCAGCGTCGCCGCCAGCAGCCCCGGGGTCGGCGTGCGCCACCCGACGAGCCCGACCGCCAGCACCAGCGCGGCGCCGGCGGCGGCGACCAGCAGCCACGCGAGCTGGCGGCGCTCCCAGCCCGTCGACGTCCGCCAGCGCAGGGCGATCGACACCGGCCAGAGCACCTGCATCGCGAGGTAGGCCGGGTGGGCCAGCGCCGACCACACCGACCCGACGGCGGCCGGGGTGGCGCCGGCGAACGGGTGCGGGACGGTGACCCCCGCCGCGGCGTACTCCACCGGCCAGAGCAGCGACAGCGCGGCGCACGCCACCGCCACGGCGGCCACGACCGCCACGAGCGGTCGCCACCGCGGGCCGGGCAGCCGCCCGTCGGGGAAGCACACGACCGCCAGCGTCACGACCGCGACGCCGAGCGCGATCGGCCACACGCCGAGCCAGGCCGCCCACTGCACGCCGGCGCGGTCCGGGTCGCCGGCGTGGCCGACCTGACGCCCCCAGAACAGCACGCCCTGGACGGCCCCCGCCGCGAGCAGCAGCACCCCCTCGCGGTGCCCCGGCCGGTGGCGCAGGACGTGGGCGCCGACCAGCACGAAGGCCAGCGCGAGCAGGCCGTTGTGCAGGTTGGTGAGCCACACGCCCTGCGCCATCCCCCACGTGACGAGCAGGACCGTCCCGCTCACCACCAGCAGGGGCGCGAGTCCCTGCGGTGCCCGGGGTCGCCCGCCTGTCATGGCGACATCGTGGCACCGCGGGCCGCCGGACGGCACAGGGTTGTCCCTGGACCTGCCTTCCAGGGTTGTCCCCGTACCGCCCGGACGGGCCCGCGAGCAGCGTGGGGCCATGACCACGACCACCACCGCCAGCACCGCACCCGGCCTCGACGCGGGCCCCACCCCGACCAGCCGCCTGCTCGACGGCTCGCTCGCCGTGGCGCCGCTCGTCTACCTGGCCGCCGACACGACGTACGCCGTGCGCGGCTGGGACGACGCCTCCGCCGGCGTCCTCCACGTCCTCGGGGCGCTCGGCTACGCCCTCGTCGTCCTCGCCGTGGCCGCGTGGCTGCCGCGGACCTCGCGCCTGGCCGCGTGGATCGTCCTCACCGGCGTCCTCGGTGCGGGCGGCAACCTCGCCTACGGCTTCGACACCATCCACATGTCCCTCGGTGACGTGCCGCTCGTCGACCAGCCGGGTGCCGCCAACCTCATCAAGCCGCTCGGGCTGTTCTTCCCGCTGTCGCTGGTGCTGGTCGCCGTCGCGCTCGAACGCCTGGGCCACCGCTGGCAGGGGGCGCTCGTGCTGATGGCGACGCTCGCCTGGCCGGTCGCGCACATCGGCGACGTCGCCGCCGTGGCGGTGCCGGTCAACGTCGCGCTGGTGGTCGCGCTCGGGAGCCTGCTGTGGGGCCGCCGGGCGACGGGTCAGAGATCCTCGAGGTAGGCCAGCTGCGCCCGCACCGAGAGCTCGGCGGCGCCCCAGAGCACCGGGTCGACGTCGGCGTAGACGACCTCGACCACCGCGCGCGGCAGGTCGTCGGACCCGACCGGGCCGCCGTCGCGGAGGTCGCACACCGCCTGCCGGACCTGCTCGAGGCGCTGCTCGCGGTGGGCGAGGTAGACCTCGAGGGCGCCGAGCGCGTCGTCGATCACCGGCCCGTGGCCGGGCCAGACGGTCGTGATCCCCTCGGCGCCGCAGAGCGCGTGCAGCCGCTGCAGCGAGGAGAGGTAGGCCCCGAGCCGGCCGTCGGGGTGCGCGACGACCGTGGTGCCGCGGCCGAGCACGGTGTCGCCGGTGAGCACCGCGCGGTCCTGCGGCACGACGAAGGACAGCGAGTCGGCCGTGTGGCCTGGGGTGGCGACGACGTGCACCTCGAGGCCGCCGACGCTGACCACGTCGCCCTCGCCGAGGCCCTCCCCGCCGAGGCGGTGGGCCGGGTCGAGGGCGCGTACGCCGCAGCCGTGGCGCTCGGCGTACTCCCGCGCGGCCTCGCTGTGGTCGGCGTGGTGGTGGGTCAGCAGCACGACCGAGACGTCGCCGGCGGCGGCGTCGATCGCGTCGAGGTGGGCGGCGATCGACGGGCCGGGGTCGACGACGACCGAGCGCGTCGAGCCGGGGTCGCGCAGCACCCACGTGTTGGTGCCGTCGAGGGTCATCATGTTCGCGTTGGGCGCCAGCACGCACGTGCCGGTCGCGCCGAACGAGCCCCCGGCCCAGCCCCCGTCACCGCTCATCGCCGCGCCATCAGGTCGGTGTAGAACGGCGGCGTGGAGAGGATGAACTCCTCGCCGTCGGCGACCACCTCGGGCATGAACATCTCGACCGTACGCCCCTGCGCGGCGGCCAGCACCGCGTCGGGACCGGGGTGCTGGGCGACGTCGAGGCAGGTCAGCCAGGTCGGCGGCAGCATCAGGATCTCCTCCCGCTCGACCTGAGCGACGGCCTCGGCGGCCGGCAGCCACGCCACCGACGACGACTCGCTCGACACGTCACGGGTGACCTGGCCCTCGGGCAGGGCCGCGACGAAGAACCAGGTGCGGTAGCGGCGCGGCTCGAAGACCGGCGTCAGCCAGCCCGACCACGCGCCGAGCAGGTCGGTGCGCAGCACCAGGGAGCGGCGCTCGAGGAACGCGGTCAGCGACAGCTCGCGCGACTCGAGCGCGACCCGGTCCGCCTCCCAGTCGTCGCCGGTCGTGTCGGCGACCACCTCGTCGGGCCCGGCACCAGCGAGCAGGACGCCCGACTCCTCGAAGGTCTCGCGGACGGCCGCGCAGACCAGCGCCCGCGCCCTCGGCTCGTCGACGCCGAGCCGCGCCGCCCACGCGGCCGGCGACGGCCCGGCCCACAGGCCGCGGTCGACGAGCTCGTCCCCGGTCACCGCCGAGGCGTAGTCGCGCGGGTCCACGCCGCCGCCGGGGAACACGCACATGCCCCCGGCGAACGCCATCGAGGTCTGCCGGCGCAGCAGGTAGACGTCCGGCCCGGCCGCGCCGGGGCGCAGCAGGACGACCGTGGCCGCGTCGCGAGGCTCGGCCGGGGACGCCGAGCCCTCGGCGTAGGCCCTGGCCTGGGCGACGAGCCTGTCGGGCAGCGGGAGCCGCTCCATGCTGGCCACCGCCGGCTCAGACCTCGACGATGATCTCGACCTCGACGGGCACGTCGAGCGGGAGCACCGGCACGCCGACGGCGGAGCGCGCGTGCTTGCCGGCCTCGCCGAACACCTCGCCGAGCAGCTCCGAGGCGCCGTTGGCGACCTTCGGCTGGCCGGTGAAGTCGGGCGTGGAGGCGACGAAGACGACGACCTTGACCACGCGCTTGACGTCGTCGAGCGAGCCGATCTCGGCCTTGACCGCGGCGAGCGCGTTGAGCGCGCACTGGCGGGCGCACTCGTAGCCCTGCTCCTCGGTCACCTCGCCGCCGACCTTGCCGACGGCGATCATCTCGCCGTCGCGCGCGGGCAGCTGGCCGGCGGTGAAGACGAGGTTCCCGGTGCGGGCGGTGGGCTGGTAGGCGGCGACCGGCGGGACCACCTCGGGGACGGTGATGCCCAGCTCGGCCAGGCGTGCCTCCGCACCCATCTCAGGCTCCCTGGGGGCGCTTGAGGAAGGCGATCAGGCCGCCCTGCGCGTTGGTCTGGATGGTGACCAGCTCCCAGCCGTCCTGGCCGAAGTTGTTGAGCATCAGCGCCTCGTTGTGGAGCGGAATCGGCGCCACCTGGTATTCCCACTTGTTCATGGCTCGCACCCTACTCGGGGACGACGGGCGTCCTCCCCGGGGCGGACGCACCGCCGCCGCCGGCCGTCTACCGTTCGCACCATGCCGACGAGCAGGGCGCCGAGCGTGGACCAGCGACCGTGGCGGCTCGGGCCGCGCGCACGGACCTGGCTCGACCGCCTCCTGGTGCTCGCGCTGCTGCTGCTCGCGGCCGGCCACTTCCTGTCCGGGCAGCCCGCCTCGATGGTCCTCGCGGCGCTCGAGGTGCTCCCGCTCCTGTGGCGCCGCAGCCGCCCGTTCACCGTCTTCCTCGCCGTCGCCGCGCTCAGCGCGCTCCAGGCCGTCGTGGTCGAGACGCCGACCACGGGTCAGCTGGCCTTCCCCGTCGCGGTCTACTCCGCCGCCCGCTGGGCGCCGCGCTGGCAGGGCGCCACCGCGCTCCTCGTCGGCTACGCCGGGGCGGTCGTCGCCTCGAGCCGGTGGCTGACGGGCTTCGGCTCGGACCTCACGCCCGGCACCCTCGTCCCGTACGTCATCAGCATCGGCGCGATCGTCACCGCCGCGTGGGCGCTCGGGGCGGCCGCGCAGGAGCGCGAGCGCTACGTCTCCTCGCTGGTCGCCCGCGCCGAGCAGGCCGAGCGGATGGCCGAGCGCGAGATCGAGCTGGCCGCCCGCGACGAGCGCTCGCGGATCGCGCGCGAGATGCACGACGTGGTCGCCCACGGCCTGTCCGTGATCGTCGTGCAGGCCGACGGCGCGCGCTACGCCGCCGCCCGGGAGCCGGGGGTCGCCGTCGAGACGCTGGGCACCATCGCCGAGACCGGCCGCGAGTCCCTGACCGAGATGCGCAGGCTGCTGGGGCTGCTCCGCGAGGGCGACACGGGCCTGGCGCCGCAGCCCACGCTGGGCGACGTGCGCCACCTCGTCGAGGAGGCCCGGGCGTCCGGGACGCGCGTCGAGGCCGACCTGCCCGACGACCTGCCGGACGTGCCCGACGGGGTCGGGCTCGCGGCCTACCGGATCGTGCAGGAGGCGCTGACCAACGTCCGCAAGCACGCCGGGCGCGACGCCCGGGTGAGCGTCCGGCTGGCGGTGGGGCGCGACCTCGAGGTCGAGGTCCGCGACGACGGCCACGGCGCGGCGAGCAGCTCCGACGGCCGCGGGCTGGGCCTGGTCGGCATGCGCGAGCGCGCGCACGCCCACGGTGGCACGCTCGAGGCCGGCCCCGCGACCGGTGGCGGGTTCGCGGTGTCTGCGAGGCTGCCGCTGTGAGCGACTCCGCGACCGGGCCGATCCGCGTCTTCCTCGTCGACGACCAGCAGATGGTGCGCGCGGGCTTCCGGATGCTGGTCGACAGCCAGGACGACATGGTGGTCGTCGGCGAGGCCGGCGACGGCGGCGAGGCGCTCGAGCGGCTCGCCGTCACCACCGCCGACGTGGTGCTGATGGACGTTCGGATGCCGCGCCTCGACGGCGTCGAGACCACGCGCCGGCTGCTCGCGACAGACGACCCGCCGCGGGTGATCGTGCTGACCACCTTCGACCTCGACGAGTACGCCTTCGCCGCGATCCGCGCCGGCGCCTCGGCGTTCCTGCTCAAGGACGCCGCACCGCCCGACCTGCTGGGCGCGATCCGCGCCGTCCGCGCCGGCGACGCCGTGGTCGCGCCGAGCACCACCCGTCGGCTGCTCGACCACTTCGCCGCGCTCCCCGACCCCGCCGCGTCCGCTCCCCGCGACGACCGGCTCGCCGGGCTCACCGACCGCGAGGTCGAGGTGCTGACGCTGATCAGCCGCGGGCTGTCGAACACCGAGATCGCGGCCGACCTCGTCGTCGCCGAGACGACCGTCAAGACCCACGTGGGCCGGATCCTCGCCAAGACCGGCGCCCGCGACCGGGTCCAGCTCGTCGTGCTGGGCTACGAGTCCGGCCTCGTCACGCCCTAGCCGTGTTCCTTCACGACGTTGCTGACACCGTCACGCACCCATCGCGGCATGAGCGGACGTTGCGCAAACCCCAGCGTTCATCGCCGAGGCTTCTTCCTCGACGGTCGTTCAGTGGGTTCTTGCCGCCTCATCAGTCGCACGCGATCAACTCCGTCGCGACCGCACACAACGTCGATCCGGAAGTCTTCGTCGCGGTGTTCCCGCAGGTCGGGGTGCTTGTCGCGCAGGTACCTACCCCAGTCTCGGTGCCGCGCATCTGGCCCGTCGAGCCATTCGATCTCGACCCATTCGTCGCGCTCCATCCCGACAGCATCGCAGCACGGCCCGGTGAAAAGCACCGAGCCCAAGCCTTCCGCTCATCGGCAGATGAGTGCACACAAGCAACGCATCAAGCGTGTGCCCGATGCGTTTGACGGTCAGTTGTCTCAGGTGCGTCGTAGTGCGATGGACACCAATACCCTCCCAGCTCTGACGAACGTCGATGACCCGATGCTGCGCCTCGCCGTGGCCGCCCACCTCGCGCGCTACAAGGGACAGAGTCGTGCCCACACCGCCTCCGACCTCAACGCCTATCTGCGCTGGTGCCTCGAACGAGACGTCATGCCGCTCCAAGCCAAGCGCGCCCACGTCGAGCTCTACCTGCGATGGCTCCAGGAGATTCGGCACCTTCGTCCCTCGACGGTGTCGCGCCGGCTGTCGGTGCTCGCGACGTTCTACCGGACTTGCGTCATCGACCAGATCCTCGACCACTCACCCGCAGAGTTCGTGCGCCGCCCACACGTCCCCCACGAGTCACCAACCCTCGGTCTGAGCCACCTCCAGTTCGAGGCCATCCTCACCGCCGGGCGCGACTCCACCAACCCCAACGACTTTGCCCTCGTCGCGATGCTCGGGCTGCTCGGCCTCCGCGTGTTCGAGGCCACCGGCACGGACGTCCAAGCCCTCGGCGAAGCACGCGGTCACCGCGTGCTCAGAGTGCACGGCAAAGGTGACAAGACAGCCCTGGTGCCGCTACCGCCAGCAGTCGGGCGCGCCCTCGACCGAGCAATCGAAGACCGTGTCGCCGGCCCCATACTGCTCAACCGCCGCGGGCAACGCATGGACCGTCACGCCGCCACCCGACGACTCAGAGCACTCGCCCGGTCCGCGAACGTCACCACCGCCCGCATGCACCCACACATGCTCCGCCACACCTTCGTCACCACCATGCTCGACGCCGGCGTCGACCTCCGCGACGTCCAGGTCGCCGCCCGCCACGCCGACCCCCGCACCACCATGCGCTACGACCGAGCTCGCAACAACCTCGACCGCCACCCCAACTACATCCTGGCCGCCTTCATGGCCTCAGCCACCTGACGACATCCGCTCATGCCGATGTCCGGACGCGCGTCGACACCGCTGCAACACTGCCCCTCATGCGTGATGCAGCACCGAC
This sequence comes from Nocardioides okcheonensis, assembly GCF_020991065.1. Taxonomy (NCBI): domain Bacteria; kingdom Bacillati; phylum Actinomycetota; class Actinomycetes; order Propionibacteriales; family Nocardioidaceae; genus Nocardioides; species Nocardioides okcheonensis. The sequence goes on along the minus strand of NZ_CP087710.1, from coordinate 3,039,662 downwards.
CCCTGACGAGGTGGCCTTCTTCAAGCGTCTCGCGGAACTCATCCCGGGGGCACAGGACTGGTACCACGCCGACGCTGACGGCTCGCTGTGGATGACTGTGTCGTACGACGACATCGTCGACGGCCAGATGTTGGCGACGTGGCGCGTCGATTTTGATGGAACCGAACTGGTCGCCGGGCGGAGTCCCGCCTACCTCAACTGGGATGACGGCATCCGAGGGCGCGAGACCGGGATGTCCATTGGGCCGCCCAGTGGGCTGATCGCTGAGGTGGACTCGATCGAACAAGCCGCCCGCGAGGCGGCCACATGGCTCGACCTCGTCACCGACGGCCGAGCGTCGCAGTAACGTCCGGATCTGCCGCAATGAGCTCGAGCTGATCGCGGCAGATCCGGGCGTTGGGAGTGCGTAGGGCAATCGTGGCCATCCCGGCAGGCAGGAGCAAAGGACGGGTTCCACCGCAAGGTGGGAGAAGCGCTGGGAGGCAATCCCGCCGGTGCGTCCATGCAACCCGGGAGAGATTGTTGCGTGCGCCTACCGGGAGCTTGCCTGTTCCGGCGCCACCCTTGCGCGAGCCGCTGCTCCGGTGGTGAGGGCGACCATTCCCAGAAGGATCCACGGAACGCTTGACGCGTCGAGGAACCGACCAAGAAGCAGCGCACTCCCCGTGGTTCCGACCACGAATGCGCCGGTAGACCCTGCCAGCCTACGCGCTCGGCGGCGCCTCGCAGGTCGCCTGGACTCCATGGCGCCCAGCGACGCACCGACCGCAGCACCCACCAGCGCGGAGCCGAGGAGAAGCCAACCGCTCACGGACGCGCCGCCGAACATCAACCAGGGCAGAGCGAGGTAGAAGCCGCCCATCAGACCAGCCCCGATGAGTAACCGCGTTGGTGAGATGGCGTCATGACGGACCTTCGTCTCCTCACCCACAACGGCTACCTCCCCTCACCCTCACCGCAGATGGCAGCACCGTACGCGGGCGTCCGGACATCGGCATGAGCTGGCGCACAGGTCGCGGCAGGTGCGTGCGCCCGTCACACAGCACTGGACCAGAGCGTCTGCCACTCGACGTCCCTGTCGAAGACAGACTCTGAGTACCGCAGACCAGCCTTTGCCGCGTGGGCAGAGCCTGCCCTGATGACGCCGTGGCCGGAATGACGGCCGAACGAGTCCGTGCTCACGAGGAAGAAGACACCCTGTCCCTCTGGCGTGACCCGCCGAAGGCCAAGCCGGAGTCCGGACCAACTCATCGTGGAGGTGGCAAGTCGGTACACGGGCTTGAACAGCAACTCGATGCACGGACCGCTGGCGTCGTCGTGGGGTACCCCTCGGAGATGCAGTTGGGCGTGACTGACGGTGTAGTCCCACGCCTGCCAGTTGTGGTCTGGCCATTCCCCCAGCCAGGAAGCGGTCATCCAGCCATGATGGCCCAGCCGTGGCACCAAGTAGGGAAACTCGGCATGTTCGGGCGACCTGATCGCGGCATAGGAGCGGTATCCGCGTGACGCGCCCCGTATCCGTGGAACCCTGTGGCCATGAAGCATCGAGCCCAGGTGGAAGTCCTCGATCTGGGCCTGAAGTGGGACGCCGGTGCGCCGTTGCCGATGCTCGTTGCGGGTGCTCGCAGCGCGATCGTGCTCTGCTACGAGTCTCTGGCAACGGGTGAGGGCGAGCACGTCATCGAGATCCGCTTCGAGGGCTGCTCGAACATCCGGATGGGGCATCCAAACGATGAGGTTCTGCACGGGCACCCGTTCTGGGGAAGGGGTCTCTCGTTCTACGAGGCCCACGTCGTCCACGACTCGCCATGGCTCGAAGAGCACCGTCGAATCAACTCAGTCCACGACTACCACTCTGACGCCACGTGGGACCGCCTCAACCACTACTTCCTCGCGTTCCATGACGAAGTGGTGGAGGCGCTGGCGAGGGACATCTCGGCGCGACGGGTCAGCGGCGACATGGCGGCAGAGTCCGCGCGGGTGGCCGCCGAGGTGGCCGCCGGGCGATAGTCACGTCGACGACCGCTCATCGGCATGAGCGGGCGTTCGGATCGCAGCAGGTCCGTACGTGAAGGGTCGCGTGCTGCCCGTTCGGGCACACGTGTCTGACTTGTCGCCCTTCGCCCAGCAGCTCGAGGGCAAGATCTCGGACACGTGTACGAGGCTGCTGCACCGGCGCCGCACGTGCGGCGGTTGTCGCCCTCGAAGGTGCCTTGGGTTCAGTGGGTGATCGCAACACCTGATTATCGAGGTGTTGGTATGCAGGCACGTGGAGGGCGGCCGAGACCGCCGGCCGAGACGGTTGCCCGGTTCTGGGCTGAGATTCGTCGAGGTTCGTCGCACGAAGATGCTGCGGTGGCTGTGAATGTGACGCGCAGGACGGGCAACAGGTGGTTCAACGAGCGTGGCGGCGTGATGCCCCCGATCGGCTCGGGTCGTCGCTCGAGGAGCTTGTCGTTCGCCGAGCGCGAGGAGATCGCGCTGCTACGCGTGCGCGGTGCGGGAGTGCGAGAGATCGCCCGAGAGCTCGATCGCTCGCCCTCGACGATCAGTCGCGAGCTGCGACGCGTCCAGCACCATGGCAAACGCCCCGCCCGACGTCGGCTGGAGTACCGGGCATCGACGGCACAGGCCGATGCCGATCGCCAGGCTCTGCGCCCGAAACAGGCGCGGCTGGCGACCAACGACCGGCTGCGCGACGAGGTGCAGTCCAGACTGGTCGATGACCACAGTCCCGAGCAGATCGCCCGACGACTGCGCGAGGACTTCCCCGACGATCCGGAGATGTGGGTGTCGCACGAGACGATCTACCAGTCGCTCTACGTCCAGAGCCGCGGTGCGCTCAAGCGCGAGCTGGCCAAGCACCTGCGCACCGGCAGGACCGTACGCAAGCCCCACCGCAAGAGTGACCAGCGGCGCGAACGGTTCGCCGAGATGGTGATGATCAGCGAACGCCCCGCCGAGGTCGAGGACCGCGCTGTGCCCGGGCACTGGGAAGGCGACCTGATCCTCGGCTCGGCCCAGTCGGGGTCGGCGGTGGGCACGCTGGTCGAACGGACAACCCGGTTCGTGATGCTGCTCCACCTGCCTGGTGGCCACAGCGCCGACATCGTGCAGGAAGCGATGGTCGCGAAGATGGCGACGCTGCCTGAGCAGCTGCGAGTCTCGCTGACCTGGGACCAGGGCAGCGAGATGGCCAACCACGTCCAGATCGCCGAGGCGACCGGACTCGACATCTACTTCTGCGACCCACACTCGCCCTGGCAGCGAGGCAGCAACGAGAACACCAACGGGCTGCTGCGTCAGTACCTGCCCAAGGGTGCCGACCTGAGTTTCTACGGCCCCGGGATGCTCGACAACATCGCCGCTCAACTGAACCGCCGACCACGCAAGACCCTGAAGTGGCGCACTCCTGCCGAAACCCTCGACGCGCTACTGTCCGGAGAGTCCGAACCGCCTGGTGTTGCGACCACCGCCTGAATCCGCCTGCCGATGCAGGGCCACATCCGCCGCACATGCGCTGAAGGGGGCTGCACCCGCCCTGGGGGAGCACAGCGGTCTCCCACTCTGCCGTCGACCGGACATCGGCCAGACCCGGACGTCGCCCGTGTCAACAACCTCATGAGGTGCGACACCTAGCCGTCCTCCCCCGGTCGTACGCCGTCGCGCCCAGTCACCCCACGGCCGTACGCCGGGTCCGTGCTGCGGGCCGACGCCCCGGGAGCCGCCGACGACGAGCGTTGTCCCCATGACCACGACACCTCTCCAGACCCGTACGGCCGCCTCCGCCCGCGGCCTCACCCGCACCTACGGCAGCGGCGACAGCGCCGTCCACGCGCTGCGCGGCGTCGACCTCGACGTCCCCGCCGGCCGGTTCACCGCGATCATGGGCCCGAGCGGGTCCGGCAAGTCGACCCTCATGCACTGCCTGGCCGGGCTCGACGCCGCCACCTCCGGCTCCGTCTCGGTGGCCGGGCGCGACCTGTCCGGCCTCGACGACACCGCGCTCACGCTGTTCCGCCGCGAGCACATCGGCTTCGTCTTCCAGGCCTTCAACCTGCTGCCGATGCTCACCGCGGGCCAGAACATCGTGCTCCCCCTCGAGCTCGCCGGGCGCGACGTCGACCGCGAGCGCTACGACGAGGTCGTCGGCGTGCTCGGCCTCGCGGACCGCCTCGGACACCTGCCCAGCCAGCTCTCGGGCGGCCAGCAGCAGCGCGTCGCCATCGCCCGCGCGCTGGTCACCCGGCCCGACATCGTCTTCGCCGACGAGCCGACCGGCAACCTCGACAGCGAGGCCAGCGCCGAGGTCCTCGGCCACCTGCGCCGCTCGGTGCGCGAGCTCGGGATGACCGTCGTGATGGTCACCCACGAGCTCGACGCGGCGGCCTACGCCGACGACGTCGTCGTCATCCACGACGGCTCCGTCACCGCCCACCTCACCGAGCCGGGCCAGGACGAGCTCGTCGCCGCGCTGCGTGGACGGGGCGCCTGATGCGCGCCGTTCTGCTGGCCTCGCTGCGCCACCACACCCGGCGCTACGTCGCCGCCGCGCTAGCCGTCGTCATCGGCGTCGCCTTCGTCGTGGTCACCGGGATGCTCACCGGAGCCACCCGTGCCGGCCTCACCGCCGACGTCGGTGCACCCGTCGCCGCGGTCGACCGCGTGGTGACCCTCGTCAACCAGCGGCAGGCGCAGCGGCTGCTCGACCGGGCCGCCGAGGACGGTGTGCCCGCGCTCGGGCTGGGCTACGCGATGGAGCAGGTCACCCGCGACGGCGTCCAGCTGACGGCGTCCGCGGACGTCGCCGAGGCGTCCCTCGACCCCGACCTGCAGTGGCAGGACCTCGAGGCGGGCCGCTTCCCGACCGCTCCCGGCGAGGCGCTGGCCGACGTCAACAAGGCCAAGAGCAGCGGCGTCGAGATCGGCGACGTGCTGCGCGTCGGCTCCGGCGCCGCGGCCACGGACGTCGAGGTCGTCGGCACCGTCGACAGCCCGCCGGCCCTCGGCGCCTCGCTCTACGTCCCGTGGCAGGACCTGCGCCGGCTGCGCGGCTCGCTGTGGATCGACGCCGTCGCCTGGGGCGGCACCGCCGCGCAGGCCGAGGCCGTCGCCCCCGACGCGAGCGTCGAGGACGCCGACGCGTGGGTGGCCGCGCGCCAGGCCGAGATCACCCGCGGGGTCGACGTGCTCTCGGTCATGGCGCTGATGTTCGTCGCGATCGCGCTGTTCGTCGGGGTGATGGTCATCGCCAACACGTTCGCGATCCTCTTCGCCCAGCGCCAGCGCGACTTCGCGCTGCTGCGCTGCGTCGGGGTGACCCGCCGCCAGCTGCGGCGCGCGGTCCGGCTCGAGGCGCTCGTCCTCGGCCTGGTCGCGTCGGCCGCCGGCGTGGTCGCCGGAGCGGTCGTCGGCGCCGGGCTGGTCGCCCTCGTCCGCCGCTGGTTCTCCGACATGGGGCCGGCCTCGCTCGACCCGCTGTGGACCGGGGGCGGCTTCGCGGTCGGGGTCGTGGTGACGCTGCTCGCCGCGTGGCTCCCGACGCGTGCCGCGACCCGGGTCGCCCCGCTGGCGGCGCTGCGCCCCGACACCGGCGTCGACGTCCGCTCGGCCGCCGGCCGCGTCCGGCTGGCGCTCGCGACGCTGTGCCTCGTGGGCGGCACGGGCCTGCTGGCCGTCGCGGTCGCCACCACCACCCTGCCCGTGATGCTCGCCGGCGGGACGGTCACCTTCCTCGGGGTGCTGCTGCTCGGGCCGGTGCTCGTGCCGCGGCTGATCCGGGTCGTGGGCCGCCTCGCCGGCGACGGGCCGGTCCGGCGGCTGGCGACCGGCAACGCGGTGCGCAACCCGCGGCGTACGGCGACCACGGCCGCGTCCCTCCTGGTCGGCGTCACCCTCACCACCGCCGTCCTGACCGGCCTCGCGTCGTCACGGGCCGGGCTCGACGGGGAGCTGGACCGCGACTACCCGCTCGACGCCACGGTGACGGCGGTCGACCAGCCGCTCGCGGCGGACCTGGCGGCGCGCGCCGAGGCGCTGCCGGACGTGGCGTCGGTGGACGCCCTCGACGGCACCACCGCCACCATCGGCGGCGTCGAGGTGCCGATCGTCGGCACGGCGGGCCGGGTGGGCGCCGTCCGCGGCCCCGACGACCTCAGCCCCCGCGACGGCGTGCTGCTGCTGCCCTACGACGTCATCGACGAGCTGCCGCGCCGGCTGGGCGACCGGGTGTGGGACGACCACGAGGTCGTGGTCACCGTCGCGGGGCGCGAGCGCACCCTCGACGTGCAGCCGGCCAACGGCTGGGGCCGCGCCGGCGTCGTCTCGGCCACCACGCTGGCGGCGCTCGCCCCCGAGACGCAGGTGACCGCGCTGTGGGTGCGCGCCGCCGACGGGGCCGACGCCGAGGACCTCCGCGGCGACCTGGCGGCGCTGGCCGGGGCGTCGGGCGCCGGGCTCGATGGCGGCTACTCCCAGCGGGCGTGGGGCGTCCTGCAGGTCGACGTCCTCACCGGCGCGGTGGTCGGCCTGCTGGCGATCGCGATCGTCATCGCGCTGGTCGGCATCGCCAACACGCTCGGCCTGTCCGTGCTCGAGCGCGGCCGGGAGAACGCCCTGCTGCGGGCGATGGGGCTGACCCGCCGGCAGCTGCGCCGGGCGATGGCGACCGAGGGCCTGCTGCTCTCGGCCGTCGCGACCGCGATGGGCGTGGCGCTCGGGCTGGTCTTCGCGTGGGTCGGCGTGCAGGTGCTGATCGCCGGCGTCGTGGACGACGCCGCGCTGACCGTGCCGGTGCTGCAGGTCGGGGGCGTCGCCCTCGTCGCCGCGCTCGCCGGGCTGGCCGCCTGCGTGCTGCCCGCCCGGAAGGCGGCCCGGGTCGCGCCGGCCGCGGGGCTCGCGCTCGACTGAGCCGGTGGCGCGGGAGTGGCGCGGGGGTGAGGACGCCGACACCCCCGCGCCGCTAGCCTCCCGTCATGGAGCGCAGCGAGGCGGCCGAGAGCCGGGAGAAGAAGGACGGCCTCGACCCGTTCGAGAAGTTCGTCGAGGTGTCCACCAACACCATCAGCCGGGCGCCGTTCTTCGCGGTCGTCGTGGCGGTCGTGGTGATCTGGGCGGCGAGCTTCCCGCTCTGGAAGAGCACCACCAAGTGGGAGCTCGCCATCCACACGTTCGGCGGCGTGCTGTCGCTGCTGCTGCTGGTCCTGCTGGAGAACGCCGGACGCCGCCACAACGAGGCGATGCAGGAGAAGCTCAACGTGCTGGCGGAGGCGCTGGCGGCGCTGATGGACTCGCGCGCCGCCGACGACCCCGACCTGCGCGAGGCCGCCGACAACCTCCGCGAGGCGGTCGGGCTCGAGGAGCGGCACTGACCGCCGCCCACCCGGGCCGCAGGGCTCAGGCGGCCAGCAGCCGCAGCGTCTCCTCGCGCGTCGGGGCGGCGGTGACGTCGGTGCCGGTCCAGGCGCCGGCGACCGGGTGCACCATCACCTCGTCGACGCCGTAGGTCGCGGCCAGGTCGGCCAGCTGCGTGCGGGCCTGCTCGGGCGAGCCGACGACCCAGCGGTTGCTCATCGCCCGGCCGAACCCGACCTGGTCGGGCGTCATCTCGACGGCCTCCGCCTCCTCGACGAGGCGCTGCGGGCGCAGCGGGCCGCCGGTGCGCAGCGCCAGCATCTGCTGCACGTTGGGCAGCGCGAGGCGGCGCGCCTCCTCCTCCGTCCCGGCCACGACCGCGTTGGCGGTGAGGAAGGTCCGCGGCTCCGGGTGCTCGGGCGAGGGCCGGTAGGTGGAGCGGTAGAGCTCGATCGCCTCCGCGGTGCCCTGGCCGGCGAAGTGGTGCGCGAAGACGTAGGGCAGGCCCTTCTCGGCGGCGAGGCGGGCGGAGTAGTCCGACGAGCCGAGCAGCCACATGGTGGCCAGGCTCCGCGCGCTCGGGGTCGCGTGCAGCGGCTGGCGGCGCGGACCGACCTGCACCTCGACGCCCTCGGGCGACATCAGCGTGCGGATGTCGTCGACGTACTCGGGGAAGCGGGCGACGGCGTCGTCGGCCGACTCGGCGCTGCCGCCGCGCAGGACGTAGCGGGTCAGCGGGTCGGTGCCGGGCGCGCGGCCGATGCCGAGGTCGATGCGGCCCGGGAAGGCGGCCTCGAGGAGCGCGAACTGCTCGGCGACGACCAGCGGCGCGTGGTTGGGCAGCATCACGCCGCCGGAGCCGACGCGGATCCGCTCGGTGGCGGAGGCCAGCATCGCGATCAGGACCGGCGGGTTCGTCGCCGCCACGGCCGGCATGTTGTGGTGCTCGGCGACCCAGTAGCGGCGGTAGCCGAGCTCGTCGGCGACCTGCGCGAGGCGGCGCGACGCGGCGATGGCGTCACCGGTGGCCTGGTCGCTGCGGACCGGGACGAGGTCGAGGACCGAGAGGGCGAGCGGGGAGGACGAAGCAGCGGAAGTCACTGTCTGCACAGCGCCCGGCCCCCGCGGGATATTCCGTGCGCCCTCGGTTGACCTCAGGTGCACCTGAGGTCCTACCGTCGGGGCAGTGACCACCACCACGACGCCGCGCGAGCGGATCCTCTCCCCCGCCTACGCCGCGACCACCGTGGCGATGTTCGGCCTGATCGCCTTCGTCGCCTTCGAGGCGATGGCGGTCGCGACCGTCATGCCGACGGTCGCGCGCGACCTCGACGGCCTGGGCCTCTACGCCCTCGCGTTCGCCGCGCCGCTGGCCAGCGGGGTGGTCGGGATGGTCGCCGCAGGGACGTGGAGCGACCGCAGCGGTCCCGTCGTCCCGCTGCTCGCCTCGCTGGCGCTCTTCAGCACGGGGCTGCTGGTGTGCGGGCTGGCGCCGTCGATGGAGGCGCTGCTCGTCGGCCGGGTGCTGCAGGGCCTTGGCGGCGGGGCGCTGACGGTGGGGCTCTACGTCGTGGTGGGTCTGGTCTACCCCGCGCCGCTGCGGCCGGCGGTGTTCGCCTCGTTCGCCGCCGCCTGGGTGCTGCCGGCGCTGTTCGGGCCGGGCCTGGCTGCGTTCGTCGCCACCACGTGGAGCTGGCGATGGGTCTTCCTCGGGGCGGTGGCGCTGGTCGTCGTCGCGCTGGCGCTGCTCGCACCCGCGCTCCGCGGCCTCGACACTCCGGAGGAAGGCGACGCGACGCCGCGCAGCCGGCTCTGGTGGGCCGTCGTCGGCGCGGTCGCGGTGCTCGTCCTCGAGCTGCTGGGCTCGGCCACCGGTCTCACGGCACTGGGGGCGCTCGCCGCGCTCGCGCTGGTGTGGGTCGCGCTCGGCCGGCTGCTCCCGCGCGGCAGCAGGCGCCTGCAGCGCGGGCTGCCGGCGGTGATCGCGACGCGCGGCCTGCTCAGCGCCGTGTTCTTCTGCGCCGAGGCCTACATCGTCTACGTCCTGCAGGACCACTGGGACCTCACCGCCGGGCGCGCGGGCATCGCGCTGACCTGCGTGGGCGTCGTGTGGGCGGCCTCGAGCCAGCTCCAGTCGCGGTTCGGGGAGCGGGTCTCGCACACCCGCGCGATGCTCGTGGGCACCTCGCTCGTGCTCGTCGGCGTGGGCGCGCTCGCCCTCACCGTCCTGGCCCTGGACGCCGGGTCACGTCCGTCGGCGGTGCTGCCGGCGGCGGCGTACGTCCTGGCCGGCGCCGGGATGGGGTTCGCCTACCCGCGCACCGGCGTGGCGATGCTGGAGGCCTCCACCGACCGCGACCGCGGCTTCAACTCCTCGGCGCTGTCGATCGCCGACTCGCTCGGTGCGGCGATCGCGCTCTCGGCGGCGGGCGCGGTCTTCGCGACCTCCGACCGGGCCGGGCTCGACCCGTTCCTCGCGGTGTTCGCCGCCGCCGCGACCCTCAGCGTGCTCGGGGTCGCGGCGGCGGCGCGGACGCGTACGTCCTGACCGGCCTCAGGAGGCCTGGTCGAGGGTGGGGTAGTCGGTGTAGCCCTCGGCGCCGCCACCGTAGAAGGTGTCGGGGTTCGGCTCGTTGAGCTCGGCCCCCTCGCGCCAGCGCTCGGCGAGGTCGGGGTTGGCCAGGAACGGGCGGCCCACGACCACGGCGTCGGCGAGACCGGTCTCGAGCAGCTTCTCGACCGACTCGAGCGAGGTGACGTCACCGAAGCCGTCGTTGAGCAGCACGACGCCGTCGAAGCGCTCGCGCAGGTCGCGCACCAGCGTCTCGAGCGGCTCGAGCGGGCTGGCGAGCAGGCTCAGGTAGGCCAGGCCGAGCGGCGACACCGCGTCGACGACGGCGCGGTAGGTGGCGGTGAGGTCGGCGTTGATCTCCTCGCCGATGCCGTTGAACTGGTGGGCGGGGCTCAGCCGCAGCCCGACCCGCTCGGCGCCGATCGCCTCGGCGACGGCCGTGACGACCTCGATGACGAAGCGGGCCCGGTTCTCCGGCGAGCCGCCGTAGACGTCGTCGCGCTGGTTGACCGTCGGGTCGAGGAACTGGTGGCCGAGGTAGCCGTTGGCCGCGTGGACCTCGACGCCGTCGAGCCCGGCCGCGACCGCGTTGCGGGCGGCGGTGACGTAGTCGGCGACCAGGCCGGCGACCTCGTCGGTCTCCACGGCGCGCGGGACGTCGTGCGGCTTGCCGCCGTCGGCGGTGACCATCTCGCCGGGCGCCTGCACGGCGCTGGGGGCGACGGTCTCGACGCCGTCCTTGTTGTCGGCGTGGGCGATCCGGCCCGCGTGCATGAGCTGGGCGACGATCACGCCGTCGCGGGCGTGGACGGCGTCGGCGACCTGGCGCCAGCCGGCGACCTGCTCGTCGGTGTAGAGCCCCGGCACGTCCAGGTAGCCCTGGCCGACGTGGCTGGGGGCGATGCCCTCGGTGATGATCAGCCCGGCGCCCGCGCGCTGCGCGTAGTACTCGGCGTTGAGACCGGTCGGGGCGTTGCCCTCACCCGCGCGGTTGCGGGTCAGCGGCGCCATCACGAAGCGCTGCGGCAGCTTCCAGGGACCGACGGCGAGGGACTCGAATGCACGGCTCATGGGACGTGGTGCCTCCATCTGGTTGAGGTCTGTACGACCTGTTCAGCGACGTGGAGCCACGCGATGTTCCCCGACGAGAGCCACGTCACAGCGGCGCCCACCCTCCCGGGTGGGCGCCGCCGTGAGGTGCTGCGACGGGGTCAGCGGCGCCGCAGCGAGGCGTCGACGAGCGCGGGCGGGGCGTAGCCCTTGTCCGCCTCGTTGATCGTCGTGCCGGGCGGCACGATCTCGTCGATCCGGTCGAGCACGTCGGCCGGCAGCACGACCTTCTCCACCCCGAGCTGCGACTCGAGCTGCTCGAGGGTGCGCGGGCCGATGATGGCCGACGACACCGCCGGGTGGGCGAGCACGAAGCCGAGCGCGAGGTGGATCAGCGACAGCCCGGCCTCGTCGGCGAGGTCCTGCAGCTGGTGCACCGCCTCGAGCTTGAGCTTGTTCTCCGGGGCGTCGGGGTCGTGCCGCGCGGGCTGGCGCTGCAGGCGGCTCGAGGTCGCCGACGGGGACTCGCCGCGGCGGTAGCGACCCGACAGCCAGCCTCCCGCGAGCGGGCTCCACGGCAGCACGCCGAGGCCGTGCTTCTGGGCGGTCGGCAGGATGTCGCGCTCCACCTCGCGGGCGAGGATCGAGTAGGGCGGCTGCTCGGTCACCGGCCGCTCGCGCTGCCGCTTCTCGGCCACCCACTGCGCCTCGACGACCTGCGAGGGCAGGAAGGTCGAGGTGCCGATGTAGCGGATCTTGCCCTGGCGCACGAGGTCGGTCAGCGCGCCGAGGGTCTCGTCGACGTCGACCTCCGGGCGCGGCCGGTGGACCTGGTAGAGGTCGATGTGGTCGACCTGGAGCCGGCGCAGCGAGTGCTCGACCTCGCGGATGATCCAGCGCCGCGAGTTGCCGGCCTGGTTGGGGTCGTCGTCGTGCATGTTGCCGTGGAACTTGGTCGCGAGGAAGACGTCGTCGCGGCTGCCCTTGCGGGCCTGCAGCGCCTTGCCGACGATCTCCTCCGACTCGCCGCGGGCGTAGACGTCGGCGGTGTCGATGACGTTGATCCCGGCGTCGAGGGCGCGGTGGATGATCGCGATCGAGGCGTCGTGGTCGGGATTGCCCCACGCGCCGAACATCATCGCGCCGAGGGTCAGCGGGCTGACCTGGACGCCGGTGCGGCCGAGCGGACGGTAGTGCTCGAAGCTCATGCGGTCTTCTCCTGGACAGGGGTCGGGGCGTACTGGCTGGCCGGGCGGTCGAGCCCGAGGTGGTCGCGCAGGGTGCTTCCTGTGTACTCCTCGCGGAACAACCCGCGGCTGCGCAGGATCGGCACGACCTCGTCGATGAAGACGTCGATGCCTCCGGGCAGCCACGGCGGCATCACGTTGAAGCCGTCGGCGGCGCCCTGCTCGGCCCACTCCTGGATCGTGTCGGCGATGTCGACCGGGGTGCCGGCCACCACGCGGTGGCCGCGGCCGCCGGCGAGCTTGTGGCACAGCTGGCGGATCGTCGGGTTCTCCCGCGCGACGATGTCGAGCACGAGCTGGGAGCGGCTGTGGAACGCGCGGTCGCCGACGGGCGCCACGACCTCGGTCGGGAACGGCCCGTCGATGTCGTAGGACGCGAGGTCGACGCCGACGAGGTTGCTCAGCTGGCGCAGCGAGTACGCCGGCTGGGTGAGGTCGTTGAACGACTCCTCGAGCGCACGGGCCTCGGCGGCGGTCGACCCGATGAACGGGCTGATGCCGGGCAGCACCTTGAGCTGGTCGGGGTTGCGTCCCTGGGCCCGGGCCCGCGCCTTGATGTCGGCGTAGAACTCCTGGGCGTTCTCCAGGGTCTGGTGGGCGGTGAAGATCGCCTCCGCCCAGCGGGCCGCGAAGGCCCGCCCGTCCGGCGAGGAGCCGGCCTGGACGTAGACCGGACGGCCCTGCGGCGAGCGCGGCGCGTTGAGCGGGCCGGCCACCGAGAAGTGCTCGCCCTCGTGGTCGATGCGGTGGATCTTGTCGGTGTCGGCGTAGATCCCGCTCTCGCGGTCGGCGAGGACGGCGTCGTCCTCCCAGCTGTCCCAGAGCTTGGTGACGACGTCGAGGAACTCCTCGGCGCGCTCGTAGCGCTGGGCGTGGGCCGGGTGGGCGTCGAGGCCGAAGTTGTGCGCGGCCCCGGCCGAGGAGGTGGTGACGATGTTCCACCCGACCCGGCCGTTGCTGAGGTGGTCGAGCGAGGCGAACTGCCGGGCCAGGTTGTAGGGCTCGTTGTAGGTCGTCGACGACGTCCCGATCACGCCGATCCGCTCGGTGGCCGCGGCGATCGCGGTCATCTTGGTGATCGGCTCCAGCCCGCCGCGCGCGGCGTACCTGATGTTCTCCGCCAGCGCCGGCCCGTCGGCGAAGAAGACCGCGTCGAACTTCGCGTCCTCCGCGCGCCGCGCGAGCTCCTGGTAGTAGGTGATGTCGGTGATCCGCTCGGGCTGCGACTCCGGTCGCCGCCAGGCGGCCTCGTGGTGGCCGTCGGGGTAGATGAAGAGGTTCAGGTGGATCTGACGGGTCACGAGGCCGCCCTCTCGCCGAGGCGTACGTCGGAGTGCCGGCCGGGTGCCGCGTCGTGGTCGTCCTCGACGCCGAGCTCGGTCAGCAGCTGCGCGCGCAGCCGGGCGAACGCCGGGTCGGCCTGCGAGCGGCGGGCGCCGAGGTCGATCCGTGCGTCGTGGCGCACCACGCCGCCGTCGAGCACGATGACCCGGTCGGCCAGCACGATCGCCTCGTCGACGTCGTGGGTGACCAGCAGCACGGCGGGCTGGTGGACCTCGCAGAGGTTGCGCAGCAGGGTGTGCATCCGGATCCGGGTCAGGGCGTCGAGCGCCCCGAACGGCTCGTCGGCGAGCAGCAGCTCGGGGTCGCGGACCAGCGAGCGGGCCAGCGACGCGCGCTGCTGCTCACCGCCCGAGAGCTCGTGCGGCCAGGCCTTCTCCCGCCCGGCCAGGCCCACCTCGGCGAGTGCCTGCGAGCCGCGCTCGGCGGCGTCGGCGGAGCGCAGGCCGAGGGTGACGTTGTCGAGGACCCGCTTCCACGGCAGGAGGCGCGAGTCCTGGAAGACGACCGACACCTTCTCCGGGACGAGGACCCGGCCGTGGCCGGCGACCCCGCGGTCGAGGCCGGCCAGCGCCCGCAGCAGGGTGGACTTGCCGGAGCCGCTGCGCCCGAGGAGCGCGACGAACTCGCCGGGGGCGATGTCGAGGTCGAGGCCGTTGAGCACGCCACCCGCCTCGTTGAAGCTGCGGTGCAGGCCCTCGACCCGGACCGCGGGCCCGGTCTGCGGGGTCAGCTCGCCAGTGTGCGACGCCATGACAGTGCCTTCCTCTCGATGAGACGGACGACCGCGTCGGCGGTGACGCCGAGCAGTGCGTAGACGACTAGGCCGACGACGATGATGTCGGTCTGCCCGTAGTTGGACGCGAGCGTGATCATGTGGCCGATCCCGCTCGTGGCGTTGATGACCTCCACGACGACGAGCGCGAGCAGCGACGAGGTCACCGCGAAGCGCAGGCCGAGCAGGAAGCCGGGCATGGCGCCGGGCAGCACCACGTGGCGGATGAACTCGGCGCGGCTGACGTCGAGGGTCTCGGCCAGCTCGGCGTAGCGCCCCTCGATGGTGCGCAGGCCGTTGTGGGTGTGGATGTAGATCGGCACGAAGACGGCCAGCGCGATGGTGATGACCTTCATCGGCTCGCCGATGCCGAGCCACAGGATCAGCAGCGGGATCAGCGCCAGCGTGGGGATCGAGCGCTTGACCTGGATCGGCCCGTCGATGAGCGACTCGCCGATCCGCGAGAGGCCCGAGATGAGCGCCAGGACGGTGCCGACCGCGACGCCGAGGCCGAGGCCCAGCGCGGCGCGGATGCCGGAGGTGACCAGGCTCTCCTGAAGCCGGCCGTTCTCGATGAGGGTCTCGGCCGTCGCGACGACGGTCCACGGCGCGCTGAGGTTGCGCTCGTCGAGCAGCCCGGTGGCCGACCCGACGACCCAGGCGGCGAGCAGGACGGCGATGCCGATCAGGCCGCTGAACCGGATCGGGTCGCCGGGGCCGAGCCGGCGCCGCACGGGACGTACGTCATCGGCGGCGACGACGGGGCGGGAGGCGGTCAGCGTGGTCACGAGCCCGCCTCCTTCCCGTCGAGCGCGGCGGCGATGGCCTTCTCGTAGCGCCGGTCGTAGAGCGTCTCCACGTCGACCGGGTCGTGGCCCTGCTCCTCGGCGAGGGTGTCGGCGGTCTCCTGGTGGCGCGCGATGAAGTCGTCCCAGCTCGTCGGGACGGTGAACTCGCCGAGCGCCTCGACGACGTAGTCCGCGTCCTCCTCCGAGAGGCCCTCGTGGTCGACGTAGTAGGCCTGGGCGAACTCGTCGGGGTGGCTGGAGATCCACTCCTGGGCCTCGGCCCAGACGGCGACGTAGTCCTTGATCGCGGCCGCCTTGTCGGCGTCCTCGAGGACCTCGGTCGGGGTGTAGAGCGTCCAGGCGTCGTCGCGCACGCCCGGCGCGATCGTGGTGGCGCCGTCGCGCTCGTACTTCGCGAGGTAGGTCTTCACCAGCGACTGGCCGAGCGGGGCGACGTCGACCTGCTTGCCGGCGAGCGCCACGGAGAACGCGTCGTCGACGCTCTGCATCTCGACGAGCTCGACGTCGTCCTGGGTGAGGCCGGCCTCGCGCAGCACGTTGAGCACGAGCGCGCCCTGGGCCTGGCCGGGGCTGTAGGCGATCTTCTTGCCCTTCAGGTCCTCGATCGAGGAGACGTCGACGCCGGGCGCGACACCGAGCTCGTAGGTCGGGTGCTCCATCGGGTCGACGGTCTCGCGGGCGGCGACGACGCGGACGTCGGTGCCGGTCCAGTGTGCGAAGAGCGGCGGGATGTCGGCGACCGAGCCGATGTCGATGGCGTCGGCGCGGAAGGCCTCGAGCGTCTTGGGGCCGCCGGTGATGTTGGCCCACTCGACCTCGACGTCGAGGTCGTCGATCAGGCCGGAGGTCTCCAGCGCGACCTGGGTGGCCGGGTCGCCGACCCGGAGGACGGTGCCGTCGGCCGGGGCGTCGGGCAGGGCCGCGGTCAGCTCGAGGCGCGGGCCGGCGTCCTGGCCGCCGCAACCGGAGAGCGCGGCGAGGCCGACGGTGGCCAGCAGGACGGTGCGGGTCAGGGGGCTGCGGAACGCCAGGGGGCGGGGCCCTCGTCGTGACATCAGGGAAGCTCCTTCATGGGGTGGGACATCCAAACTAAACTGAGTTAGTTGACTTACTCGCCTTTTGGACGGCAGGGACTTCCTGCCACCGGGACCTGCCACCCCTCAGGCGGAGCGGAGCAGCGGGAGCAGCGAGTCGCCGACGCGGACGATCTCGCGCTCGTACGGCGTGTCGCTGAGCACGAAGTGGGTGACGCCGAGGTCGGCGTAGCGGCGCAGCGCCTTGGCCACGTCGTCGGGCGAGCCGACCAGCCAGGTCGTGCCGGCGCCGCCGCCACCGACCCGGCCGGGAGCGGTGTAGAGGCAGTCGTCGAGGACGTCGCCCTGCTCCGCGAGGTCGAGCAGCCGCTGCTGGCCGACGGCGACCCGGCGGTCGGGGTCGACGAACCACTCGTCGCGCCCGGCGGCCATCGCGGCGACCTTGGCCTCGGCGTCGACCCAGGCCTCCTCGGTCGTGTCGCGCACCAGGGTGGTGATCCGCAGGCCGAACTCGAGCGGCGGGAGGTCGCGGCCGACCTCCTCGCTGAGGGTGCGGAGGTGGTCGATGCGGGCGGCGACGCCGTCGAGCGGCTCGCCCCAGAAGAGCTGGACGTCGGCCTCGGCGGCGGCGGTGCGCTGCGCGGCCTCCGAGGCGCCGCCGAAGTAGAGCTTGGGGTGCGGGCGGCCCTCCCGGGCGACGGGCTTGTGCTCCAGCGTCGCGCCGTGCGCGTGGTAGTGCTCGCCCTCGAAGGTGATGTCGTCCTCGGTCCAGTAGCGCCGGACCAGCCGCATGAACTCGCGGGTCCGGGCGTAGCGCTGCGCCTGGTCGCCCTCGTCGTCGCCGTACTGCGGCTGGTGGTCCGGGCCGCTCACCACGTTGACCTTCACCCGCCCGCCGCTGAGCTGGTCGAGCGTGGCCGCGGAGGAGGCGAAGTGCGCCGGCGTCCAGTAGCCCGGACGGATGGCGATCAGCGGGTTGAAGGTCGTGGTGGCGGCGGTGAGGGCGGTCGCGACCGTGAAGGTGTCGGGCCGCTTCCAGCCGGTGCCGATGAGGGCGCCGCCCCAGCCGTGGTCCTCGACGAGCCGGGCGAGGCCGGTCAGCCGCTCGAGGCTGTTGTGCCCCTCGGTGGTCGTGTCCGACCGGTGGCCCGGGGCGACCTGGTTGGGGATGTACCAGAGGAATTCCATGCGACGCGGGCGCTTCATGCTTATCTGTAGTGGGTTACTACACATAACACACGGGACGCCCGCTCCCCACGACCCGTCCGCGTGGCGTCGCGGGTCCGACGGTCTTCCCGACCGACCTCGCGGCGGTGTTCGATGGGCCCATGGCAGCCAGCCCCTCGGTCGTCGGCGCCCTCGCCACGACGCTCGCCTCCCTCTCCGCGGACTTCGACGCGGACGAGCTGGCCTACCTCGCGCTCACCGGCACGGCCGGCCAGCCCGTCCGCGACCGGCTCGCGTGGCGGCTCCAGCAGGAGCTCGGCGAGGCCCACGTCGTCGCCCGCGGGTGGCGCCGGGCCGACATCGCCGTCCTGGCCGGTGAGACGCCGGTCCTGCAGGTCGAGGCGAAGGCGATGTACGCCTTCGACCTGCTGGGCGCCACGTCGCGGACCGGGCACCTGGCCGAGCTGGTGGCCAACGGGCTCAAGATGTCGGCGCTGGCCCCCGAGGGCTCGGCCTGCCTCCTCGCGCTGGTCACCCACGTCGACGGCGCCGTCCCGGAGCACCTGCGCGAGCACGTCGTGAAGCACGCAGCCGGGATCCGGGCCGCCCTCGACCGGGAGGGCTCCGCCGAGGCCGTGGCCGCGCGGGCCCGCAAGACGTGGGAGGCGGAGATCGCGCGCCTGGGCTGGCCGTCCGCCCGCTTCACCCTCGGCGGCGGGTCGATGTGGGGGCTCGGCGTCGAGGTCGACGCCTACCTCGTGGGACCGCTGCCGCCGGGCGAGGCCTGAAAAACCCGTCGAGCCGCGACGCCGCCCTCGTCTACCGTGGCGCCGTGCCCACCGCGACGCTCAAGCTCCGCACCCGCTGACGAGCCGCGCCGGACCTCCGTCCGCGCCCGGCCCGTCGCCCTCGCCTGCCCTGACAGCGAACAGCGAACCTTGCGGAGCCACGCGTGCACACCTCTCCTTCCTCCCCTTCTTCCACCCTGCCCACCTCGTCCCCCCACCTCCGCGCCGTCGGCGTCGGCGCGACCCGCGGCGGTCGCCGGGTGCTGACCGGCGTCGACCTGACCGTCTCGCCGCAGACCCGGCTCGCCGTGGTCGGCGACAACGGGCGCGGCAAGACCACGCTGCTGAGGGTCCTCGCCGGCGGCCTCGAGCCCGACGAGGGCCGCGTCGAGCGCGCGGGCAGCGTCGGCGTCGCGCACCAGTCGATGGACGCCGGCCCCGGCGCGACCGTCGGGTCGCTGGTCGCGGACGCGACGGCGTACGCCCGTGAGGCGCTGGCGGCCTTCGACGCCGCCACCGCGGCGCTCACCCGGGGCGAGCCCGGCGCGGAGCAGGCGTACGCCGATGCGCTCGAGGTCGCGACCCGGCTCGACGCGTGGGACGCCGAGCGCCGCGTCGACCTCGCCCTCGCCGGGCTCGACGCGTGCACCGACCGCGACCGACCGCTGGCGACGCTGTCGGTCGGCCAGCGCTACCGGGTGCGCCTCGCGACCGTGCTCGGCGGCGGCGACGACCTGCTCCTGCTCGACGAGCCGACCAACCACCTCGACGCCGGCGGGCTGGGCTTCCTGGGCGAGGCGCTCTCCCGGCGGGCGGGCGGCTACGTCGTCGTGTCGCACGACCGGGCGCTGCTGCGGGCGGTCACCACCGACTTCCTCGACCTCGACCCGACCCCCGACGGGCGGCCGCGGCTGCACGGCGGCGGCTACGACGCGTGGCAGGAGGCCCGGCGCCGCGAGCTCGAGCGCTGGCGCCAGCTCCACGCCGAGCAGGTCGCCGAGCGCGACCGCCTCGCGCGCGCCGCCGACGACGCCCGCTCCCGGCTCACCACGGGCTGGCGGCCCGACAAGGGGACCGGCAAGCACCAGCGCCAGTCGCGCGCGGCCGGCGTGGTGCAGGCGGTCCGCCGCCAGGAGGAGCGGCTCGCCGACCACCGGATCGACACGCCTCCCCCGCCGCCGACCTGGCACTGGCCCGAGCCCGGCACCCGGGCGGGCCAGCCGCTCCTGCGCGCCGACGGCGTACGCGTCTCGGGACGGCTGGACGGGCCGGTCTCGCTGGGTCTCTCCGGGGGCGACCGGCTGTTGGTCACGGGGCCGAACGGTGCGGGGAAGAGCACGCTGCTCTCCGTGCTGGCGCAGGTGCTCGAGCCCGGCGCAGGGCGGGTGCGCCACCTCTCGGGCGCCGACGTCGGCCTGCTCGGGCAGGAGGATGTCGGCGAGGGGCTGCACGGCTCACCCGGCCAGCTGCGCCGCCGGGTGCTCGCCGCGCTGCTGCACCGCCGCCCGGACGTGCTGCTGCTCGACGAGCCGACCAACCACCTCTCGGCCGCGCTCGTCGACGAGCTCACCGCGGCGCTGCGGCGTACGCCCGCCGCGGTGGTCGTCGCCACCCACGACCGGCAGCTGCTTGCCGACCTCGAGGACTGGCCGCGGCTCGAGCTCGGGGGGGCGGGGTGACGTCGCTAGCGGCGGCGGCCGAGGCGGAAGCCGACTCCCGTTGCCAAGGCCACCAGGCCGACGACCGCGACCGCGAGGCCCGCCACCTGCGCCCGCGAGACGACCCACACGGACCCACCGCTCAGGATGTCGTCGGTCGACGGGGCGTAGGCGAACCAGCCGTAGTCGGTCTGCCCGGGCGAGGAGGACAGGGCGACCGCGAGGCCGACGCCGACGAGGACCGCTCCCAGGACCCACCACAGATGACGCACGGTGGGAGTATCACCGATCCGTCCCCTGTGGGCTTCGGTCTGACTGGTTCATCTGTTCGAATCGGGTGTCCACAGATGTCGTTCGTGCAGGTCAGAGTGTCGGTGGGGTTCTCTAGAATGGGGGCATGACCGGAGCTCTCATCGACCTCGACGCCGCGGCCCTGCTGGCCGCGGCGACCGAGGCGCAGCGGGAGAGCCGGCTGGCCGATGTGCGCGGGCTGGAGGTGCTGTCGGCGTGGGCGGGGCTCCACTCGAGCGACCCGACCGAGGGCCCGGACGGCCACGTCGCGCGCCGCACGGGCAACGTGCTGCGCCAGGTCGGCGGCGACGGCACGCCCGGCGTGCAGGACTTCTGCCTCGGCGAGATCGCGTGGGCGCGCGGGGCGAGCGCGACGTCGACGCAGAACGCGCTGGCCGACGTGCTCGACCTCGAGCACCGGCTGCCGCTGACGTGGGCGGTGTGCCGGCGCGGCGAGTGCGAGGTGTGGGTGGCCCGCAAGGTCGCGCGGATGTCGCGCCACCTCGCGCGCGACCGGGTCGGCCTGGTCGACCGGGCCGTCTCGCGGATGATCGCCAGCGAGGGCGCCGGGCGGGTGCTCGCGGTCGCGGAGGCGAAGGTGATCGAGGCCGACACCGAGCTCCACGAGGAGCGCCGCGAGGCCGAGCGCCGTCGGCGGTACGTCGGTCTGGGCCGCACGGACGAGTACGGCCTGCGCACCCTGATCGCCCGCCTCGAGGCCGGCGGCGCCGCGGCCGTCGACGCCGTCGTCCACCGCGTCGCCGAGATCATCGCGCCGCGCCACCCCGAGGCCCACCCCGACGAGCTCCGCGCGATCGCCTTCGGCTGGCTGGCGCGGCCGGCGGAGCTGTTCGCGCTGCTGCTGGAGCACACGGAGGACGGGGCTGCTGCGGATGCCGAGCCCGCGCCGATGGCTGGCGCCGCCGAGTCCGACGGCGAGCCCGAGCCGGACGAGCCGTCCGCACGCGCGATGTCGCGAACCCTCGCCTTCCCGGCCGACCTCCTCGAGGCGCTGCGCTCCCTCGACCTCCGGCCGCTGGCGCCGAAGGCGGTCCTCCACGTCCACCTCCACGAGGCCGCGCTCCACGCCAAGGACGGCGTGGTGCGGGTCGAGGGCCTCGGCCCGGTCACCCTGACCCAGCTGGCCGAGCTCCTCCGCCGCCACGACCTCAAGGTCCAGCCGGTCAAGGACCTCTCCGGCCGCGTCCGCTACACGGCCTACGAGCACCCCGAGTCACTGCGCGACCAGGTCCACCTCGTCAACGTCGGCGACTACTGGCCCTTCGCCACCTCGACCAGCCGCAGCGTCGACCTGGACCACCCCACTCCCTACGACCACGGCGACGAGGGCCGAGATCCCCCGCCGGACCAGACCGGCTCCCACAACTCCGGCCCCCTCGGCCGCCGCCACCACCGCTGGAAGACCCACGCGGGCTTCCGATCGCGCCAGTGCGGCGAGGGACGCTACGTCTGGCTCAGCCCGAGCGGGCTGAGCTTCCTCGTCGACCACACCGGAACCCACCCGATCCACCCGGAGGAGGCGCGGATGATCTTCGAGGCGCCGCCGGGCGTGGACATCTACGTGGCGTAGGTGGCGGTGGGGCAAAGGCGGCGGAATGGGCTAGGCAGCCGCTGGGCGATCAGAGCTCGAGCCGGCGTACGGCCGACCCGTTCCGCGGCGGAAGGACGCAGATGAGTTGAGCATCCTCGCCAGAGCTCCTGCTCGGAAGGGAAACGATCCCATCGATGAAGACGATCGATGGACGCGTCCAGAACCACCTATCGTTGCTTGTCTTGGTCGGCTTCAAGCGCTGTTGCCGCCCGGATTGTTGCTTCGACGATACCTGCTGCCCGCTCGACGTCCGCACGTACCGCGCTTGCGTAGTCTCCGCCCGTCAGGCGCTCTTGAAACTTCAAGTTGAGGGCAAGTCGGCGGTCGATCGGAGGATGATCATCGTCGCCGCGATCTGATTGCGGATCACCCAGTCTGAGCGTATTGAGCGCAAGGTGCGCGCCCAAGCAAGCTTCGAAGGCGGACTGGCTGCGTGCGTCGAACGGATCCTGGCCGCGCAGCAACAGAGTCGCGAGCGCGTCCGCCTCAAGTTCTTGACCCCCGGTCTCGCTGAAGGCGTCCGCCAGGTCGCCCAACAGCACTTCAAGTTCGTCATCCACAACTCGTGGGATGCCGTCCACGTGCCCGAGCAGGCGGTGGGCTCCCTCGTGTGCTAGGCACCAGACGTCTGCGAGCAAAGACAGCGCGACTGAATGGCTGGTCAAGTCCTCACCTTCGTAGCCGTAGTCGCCGACATAAACCTCGCCAGTCTCGCGCCACAACTCCGCCACATAGGCCATGCGGCGGGCATCGTCGGCAACCCTGAAAGGCGTTGCGCTGGGATCCCTCACACGTTCGAAGAAGGTAGCGAATTGGACGGTTGCATCCGAGAAGCCCACATGGAAGTCAATAATCGCTCCAGCAAAGTGGTGAGGTGATGCCCAGGTTGACGCCTGGGACTCCCAATCTTGACGCTTCACTATGAACGTCCCCGATAGCGCGTTCGCGAGGTGCGGAGGCGCGAGAGCAAGCACCTTCTTCCACAGGTCGTCGAGCAGTGGGTCGTTGGAATGCTCGAATGCGTTCTCCCAGCTCGGCGACTTGTCGGAGATGCCCCGCCAGTGCTCCTCCTGATGTAGCTTCTGATAGCTCGGCGGGACGTCGGGCTGGCCTAGCAGGCCCGATGCCCAGAACTGTCGGGCACCGTCGTCGTCAGGCATGCTTCCTCATCAGGGTCCAAGGCCTCTACTTAACGGCATCCTGCTCGTCGACGCTGAACCAGCAGCGCTTGCGTGAGTCTTAGTCCTCTCACTTCAGGACCGGGAGCCGCGGCCCCCTTCATCCTTCATCACAAGGATCGGATTGGCATAGTGGTCCCAGTGTTCGAGCCATGAAGCCAAGACTCTGGGGTCAGTAATCCGGCCGCCAACAGCGATCTGCCCGAAGCCAGAGTTAGTCTCGACTTTGCTCCACCCTCCCAGGGTCGCGACGAAGTCTTCGACGATCTCATTCCAGCGCGGATCCCGATAGATGACGTCGGCCTCGGCCTTGGTGGGGATCAGTGCTCCCGTCAGGGCACAACGCACCGTGCCGGCGGCGAACGCAGCATCCCGCAGGGCCACTCGCCTGTCGTTGACAGCTAGCCGGAGAGCATCCTTGAAACTGGTTCTCATCCCGGGCTTCTTAATGGCAGTCTGATAGCTCCAGTCAACAACGCTGTCGTCGATGCGCCGGATCCAGATCCCCCGGGAGGCCGCCGAGACATAGCCGTAATCGCCCGCGTCGGTCCTATCGATGAAGAACTCGGAGATCCCAACGCCGATCTTCTCCGTAGCATCGGGATGCCGGTCAGCGAGTTCTCGCAACATCGTGTCGTGAACCGGATCTGACACGCTGTCACCTATCTCGTAGCGGTAAAGGATGCCCCTGAAGTACTCAAGAGCGGCCTTCTGGGTAGGGAAAGTTATGCTAGGCAGGCTTATTGGCTTGACCATAGGTTTGCTCCTTCTCGTGAGTAATGACCGCGAGACGGCATGCACGTCGGCCTGTAGGTATCACAAGGGTGCGTCAGGTCTTGCGACCAGCAAGCCCGCGGGCCCGCGGGTTAGTGCGGCCCCCTGGGTCTCCCAACCGCTAAGAGTCACAAAAGCCCGCGCCGCCCCTCGGCGTCGAGCCGGTTTCGAACCTCCCGCCTCACAAGCGTGGGAAGAGCCAACGCGTCGACGTCTTGTCGCTGTAGCCAATCTAACGCCTGGTGCGGCGCGAGGTCGTCCTCGATGATCAGCTCCGATACGGCAATCGTCGTCGTGCGCGAGAGGCCCAACGCCATCAAGGCGACTTCAGTCGGTCGAGAGACCCCCAGCTCCAGCATCATGCTCACATCGAAGGTCTCGTCCTCCACCAGCGGGGAGCCGACCTGTTCCGCGTGGAAACGGAGCAGGTCCTGGTAGCAGGCTAGGTATTTGGGCGCCTGGAAGCGGGCGATCTGTTCGACGTCCGACATCACGCCACGAATCACGCCCGGGATGTTCGAGTTTTTCACCTGCCTCGCATAGGTGAGGCGATTGCTAATCAGCCTCGATAATGGCATGCCTCTCATCCACTGCGTGATCAGGATTGAGAGCTGAAATTGCCGACCCTCGGGGCCCCAGTCCCCGCCCAGCTCGCGGTTTACCTTCGCAATCGCTCGAACGTAGCTCTCTGCCGCATCTGGACTTTCCGGGGGCGGAAGTACGAGGTCGACAGGATCTGGATAGTCGGCAAAGGACGTCAGGAGCCGCTGCATCGACAAAGGACTGATCCCGGCATGCCGCTCGATCAACTCCGGAGGATACGTGATCGCTTGGAGTGCGTCAGCAATCGAAGCCTCTAAAGCTTCGGCCTCATCAGCGTCTACCGCAACACCGACGATTGACGACACCGCGTCCCCGCGCGCCACCCGCGAGGCCAGAAGGCTTAGAACTGGCTCAAGTATCGGCGCCTCACGGCTCATCTCGACTGGCGTGTCGGCCTCGATGTATGCAGCAAGACCGCTCAGCTCCTTGAACACCTTGTCACTTGCGCGAGCAATCGGCTGACGCACTCTGGACGTCGGCGGACTGGGCCACTGCTGCGTGTCGTTCGTGTCGACACACACGATATTGCCTTGAAACTCCTTTCCCCAGCGTCCCGCACGACCTGCAAGATTCCAGAAATCGGCAGCCGACATCACGTTGCCGCGGCCCTTTCGCGGACCCCGCACGAACAAGTTCTTGCATGGAAGGTTCACCCCTTCCAACAGGGTGCTCGTGCACACCAGGTAACGAAGCTTCTCCTCTTTGAAGAGGCGCTCAATCTCACTCTTCAGGAGCAACGGCATGTTGCCGTAGTGGAACGCGACCCCACGTTGCAGGGCCTCCTCAAGCGCGTACTGAGGGTGAACGGCAGTTATCGCGAGCTCCCGGAGAGCAGCTATGTCCTCGTCCTGGGACATGTCTGCATCGTCCCCGAGCGCCTCGTAGATCTGCTTAGCAGCCTTTTCCGCGTCCGCCGCTCCATTGACATAGACGACATTGCCTGACCGCAGGCCGCCGAGGGTGACCGCAATGAGGGGCAAACGCTTGCTGGCCGGTGTTGGCCGGGCAGGGAGCTCGAAGGTCCCGCAGCTGTCCAACTCTCCGTTGACCGAGAGGCTGAGTGTCCACTCGCGCGGCTTGTACGGCACCTGATTCGCGACGAGAAGATTCTGATTGACCGTAACCGCCTGGCTGTCCAATGCAGTGGCACGCGCGTCTCCCGGAGCTCCCGCCAGCAGTATCTCCGGGTTCGAAGTCATGGGACTCGCGAAAATCACCTGAGCTTCGGGCGCCCGGCGAGCGGTCTCGTCCAAAACTTGCTGAAGGAGGACACCACGCGAGCCGTCATCGAACTTCTGCGCTTCGTCAATGAACACGAGGCTTGGCGCAAACGAAGGAACCCGCTGCTGAAGCAGATGCAGTCGCTCCTGCGTCAGCACAAACACCTCCTTTGAGTCCTGGCCGATCTCTGAATCCCACGGCATCGTGTGCACTCGGACCGAGGTCCCAAAGTCAGCGATCAGGTCGAGGCTAACCTCCTCGATTAGTGCGCGAGTCGGGACTACGTACACCGCCTTAAACTCATCTGCACGCGAGGCCTGATCCTCAATCCAACGCTTCACAATGAATGACTTACCGGCTGAAGTCGGAGCCGAGATACTTAGCCACCGCGAGTTTGTCGCCGCCGACCAAAATTGACGCTGAAAGGCATTCGCCTCCACCTCGCCGTTCGCCTTCGTAGGAATCGTCAGCTCAAGCCTTCGCCGAATAACGTCCTGCTGCAGGGGGCCAGGCGTCTCCGCCCAGGCGTCCGCTTCGACTATCCCGCGCTTCGCGGCGAGGTTGAGCGACTGGCGATTGCCGAGCCTTTCCAGGATTACCACTGCAGCCCCACGGAGCGCTTCATCGGTATCGCTGGCTAGGCAGCTGTGGGCGACCCGCAGGGCGGCTTCCTGGCCGCTGTGATGAGGGGCTGCGGTCAAGGCACTGCTGCAGAGCAGAGCGAAAGACCAATCGACCTCTTCTCCGTTGACGAATGGACGAATCGCCGGAAGATCCGCCGCAACGGCGTCTCTCGCGAGCTTGGCCAGCGTGTTGCGGAACTTGGTCGAACCAAGAACGACTGCTTCGAGGGACTCGGCCGTCACTTCAGTTCCAGCCGCTGGCGAAGAGCGTCTCGGAAAGATTCAACGGACGGGACAGGCACACAGAAGACCTCCATCTCGAATGAAACGAGCTCATGGTTCGTCACGCGTTCCTTGATCCTTTCGTGCCACGCGTCGATCGCCTCCTGGGCAGCCGCACTCACGGCTTCGCCGCTCTCATCAAACGGATTGGGGTAGTCGCCGAGGTCGAAACCGACAAGGCAGCCCGCCCGAACCTCGACCTTCGCCGACTCCTCGGTTTCATCGCCGAAGTACCGGATCAGCGCCGCCGTGACCTCCTCGGCCCCGGCGTCGAGGTTGTCGCGGATCAGGTACAGGTCGCGCTTGGCTGCCCCGTCCATGCCCTCGGCCAAGAAGGGAGCGATGCTCTCGAAACAGGAGTCGATAGCTGACTTCGGGGTGGCGTGCAGTTTGGATTCTCCCCAGTACAAGGCCAGATTCCCGTTCGGCAAGACCTTGCCGTGGATGCCATCGCTTCCGTGAACGTGCATCTGACTGCTGGTCTTGAGCGGCATCTTGCACAGAATCTGGGGGATGCGCAGCACCACCTCCAGCAGCGTGTAGAGGAGCAGCTCCCCGCCCTCACCTGACTTGCTCAGCTTCGTGAAGAGGCTACGGGCCTCGTCCGACAGTCGGGTGAAGCCCGCGGCGGACCCCGTCTCTAGCATCTCGGTCAAGGCATCGTTGATGCGGCTTCGAGGGATGCAGTAGTCCACCGCCTTCTGGGCCAGGCGGTCGGCCAGCTTCTCGATGCGAGGCCTACCGTTCCCGTCCTTCACAACGAAGTGGGTGCGGCAGGTCGTACGGGTGCCCTCGTGAACTACCGGCTCACCTACTGCGACGAGGAGGCCAGCCAGGTTCTCGGGGCGTCCTCGGGCCATCGCGTCTACTGCATCGACAAGCCACTCATCGACGCCCTGTTCGCGAAGCCGTTCAGGAATCTCTGACACGGCAGGTCCCCCGAGCGTGACCGAAACGGGCGCGCGAGCAGGTCCGCCCTGCGCGCTCTGTCAACACAGACGGGAGTTTATGGTCGCTTGCAGCTGAAGTTCGGCATTTCGGGTGAATGCGGCCGGGAGCGGTCTACCTTCGCTGTGGCCTCAGAGACGGCGTGAATACCGCACCTCGAGTTCGTCGGAACGCAAAGTACTCTCTGGGCTCGCGGTCATCGAGCAGCTCGGCACCGCGCGGTTGCGTCATTCTGGGCGGATTGCAGTAGGTGCGCGCGCCCGCCCTCCAGCCTCACTCCGCCACCCCTCAGGGTGAACTTCCGCCGACACACCCCACGCCCATCGACGAGCACCAAAGCCAGCCGCGCGAGCCGAGGCACCATTCCCCCGTGCCCCCGCCCGAGCTCTCCGCCCTCCGCAAGCGCCTGGAGCTCGGCCGCCTGCTGCTCGGGTCGGTCCTGGAGTGGCTCATCAAGGCGTACGGTGCGGGTGCAGCGCTGAGCGTCGCGCTCAGCGACTCCGAGACCGCGAGCGGCAAGGCCGGCGACGCGATCCGGGCCGTGCCCAACCTCGCCGACAAGTACCACCAGGCCCGCTACGTCCTCGACCACCGCGAGGAGATCCAGGCGGCAGTCACCTACCTCAACGAGCACACGCTCCCCGAGGCCGAGCTCCAGCGTCAGGCCGACGAGAGCCTGCAGACGCTCGGCTCGATCGAGACGACGTACGACGAGGTCGGCCGGGCGCGCGACGTGCTGGAGTTCGACGGCATCCAGGGCACTTTCAACAACGTGCGCGAGGCGATCGGCCACGTCGGCAACGCCTACGACGCCCGCCCCGACCTCGACTCCATCCGCCGGCTGGCCGAGGTGGCCGAGCAGGTCGAGCCGTTCAAGGAGCAGGTCGACGTCCTGATCCCGGTCTACTACGGCAACTTCTTCACGCTCACCGACAACTTCGCGTCAGACGAGATCGCCTCGACCCTCACCGTGATGGCGCTGGCGATCGCCGTCTCCGTCCTGCTCGGGCGGATCGTCGGCTTCTGGGTACGCCGCGGCCGCCCGGGCATCATCGCCCGCTTCCTGCAGCACCTCGGCGCGCGCACCTTCCCGAAGTGGTACGCGCGCCATCTGCCGTACGCCATCGGCGCACCGCTCTACGACCACGCCCGGGTGCACGTCCAGGACGCGATCCTCGACGACCCGCACGGGACGCTCGACGAGGAGTCGTACCGGCGTCTCGAGGAGCACTTCACCGGCGACGGGGTACGCCGCCCGGACTGACCGCGACGGTCCTTCGCACCCGGCTCTCGTGGTTCGCACCCGAGATCTCGGGTGCAAAGCACGGAAGTCCCCGGATATCCGGGGACTTCCGCAGCAGAGAACGAACGACTCAGTGCAGCTCGGGACCCGTCTTCTCCCGCACCTCGTCCTCGGTGACACCGGGCGCGAGCTCGACCAGCTTGAGCACCCGGTCGCCGAGCGTGCCCGACGGCGCGACCTCGCCGGTGGTCGGGTCGATCACGTCGATGACCGCGAGGTCGGTGATGATCCGCTGCACGACGCGCTTGCCGGTGTAGGGCAGGTCGCACTCGTCGAGGATCTTCAGCGAGCCGTCCTTGGCGGTGTGCTCCATCAGCACGATCACGCGCTTGGCGCCGTGGACCAGGTCCATCGCGCCGCCCATGCCCTTGACCATCTTGCCGGGGATCATCCAGTTGGCGATGTCGCCGTTGACCGAGACCTGCATCGCGCCGAGGATCGCGGCGTCGATCTTGCCGCCGCGGATCATCCCAAACGACTGCGCGGAGTCGAAGAACGACGCGCCCTTGCGCAGGGTCACCGTCTCCTTGCCCGCGTTGATCAGGTCGGGGTCCTCCTCGCCCTCGAAGGGGTACGCCCCCACGCCGAGGATTCCGTTCTCGCTCTGCAGCACCAGCTCCACGTCGTCCGCGACGTAGTTCGGCACGAGCGTCGGCAGCCCGATGCCGAGGTTGACGTACGACCCGTCCTTGAGCTCCGAGGCCGCCCGCGCGGCCATCTCCTCACGCGTCCAGCTCATGTCAGCCTCCCAGTCCGTGCGTCGCCGCGTCGTCCACCAGCGCGTCCTCCGACGAGTCCGAGCCCGAGTCGGGCCGCGGCCGCGTGGTGACCTTCTCGATCCGCTTGTCCGCGGCCTGCTCGGGCGTCAGCTCGACGACCCGCTGCACGAAGACGCCGGGCGTGTGGACCTCGTTGGGGTCCAGCTCGCCGGGCTCGACGAGGTGCTCGACCTCGGCGATCGTGACCCGGCCGCACATCGCGGCCAGCGGGTTGAAGTTGCGCGCGGAGTCGCGGAAGACGAGGTTGCCGTGGCGGTCGCCCTTCCAGGCCCGCACCAGCCCGAAGTCGGCGACGATCGCCTCCTCGAGGACGTACTCCCTCTCGCCCTCGGCCGTCGCGAAGACCTTGGTCTCCTTCGGCGGCGAGGAGACGATGACGTTGCCCTCGGTGTCGTACTTCCACGGCAGGCCGCCCTCGGCGACCTGGGTGCCGACGCCGGTCGCGGTGTAGAAGCCGGGGATGCCCGAGCCGCCGGCCCGCATCCGCTCGGCCAGCGTGCCCTGCGGGGTCAGCTCGACCTCGAGCTCGCCGGAGAGGTACTGCCGCGCGAACTCCTTGTTCTCCCCCACGTAGGAGGAGATCATCCGCCGCAGGCGCTTGGCGAACAGCAGCCGCCCCAGCCCCCACTCGTCCACGCCGCAGTTGTTCGACACCGCCTGCAGGTCGGTGGTGCCGGCCTCCAGCAGCGCGTCGATGAGGACCGACGGGATGCCGCACAGTCCGAAGCCTCCGACGGCGATCGTGGCGCCGTCCGGGATGTCGGCGACAGCCTCGGCCGCCGAGGTGACCACTTTGTCCATGCCGCAGACCCTAACGGTCGTGTGACTGGCGCCACTGTGTGCCCCGGGGCCACAGTTCGGGGCCCCGGATGTGCGTGGAGCCACCCCCTACGCTGGGCCCGTGAGCGACTGGCCGAAGGTGCGCCTCCACGTGGTGACCGGCAAGGGCGGGACCGGCAAGTCGACCGTGGCCGCCGCCCTCGCGATGGCGCTCGCCACCTCGGGCCGCAACGTGCTGCTGTGCGAGGTCGAGGGCCGCCAGGGCATCGCCCGGATGTTCGACGTCGACCCGCTGCCCTACGAGGAGCGCCGGATCTCCAAGGGCGCCCCCGACGACACCGGCCGCGCCGGCCAGGTCCACGCGCTCCACATCGACCCGGAGTCGGCGCTGCTGGAGTACCTCGCGATGTACTACCGGCTCGGCCGCGCCGGGAAGGCGCTCGACCGCTTCGGCGTCATCGACTTCGCCACCACCATCGCCCCCGGCGTGCGCGACGTGCTGCTCACCGGCAAGGTCTACGAGGCGGTGCAGCGCCCGCGCGGCACCCGCGGCAAGGACCAGATCACCTACGACACGGTGGTGCTCGACGCGCCCCCGACCGGGCGGATCTGCCAGTTCCTCGGCGTCAACTCCGAGCTCGCCGGCCTCGCGAAGGTCGGCCCGGTCAAGAGCCAGGCCGACAAGGTGATGGAGCTGCTGCGCTCCCCGCGCACGGCCGTCCACCTTGTCACGCTGCTCGAGGAGATGCCGGTGCAGGAGACCTCCGACGGCATCGCCGAGCTGCGCGACGCCGGCCTCCCGGTCGGCGGCCTCGTCGTCAACCTGGTCCGACCCCGCGACCTCAGCCCCGGCGCGCTCGCCCAGGTCCGCGAGGACCGGGTCGACCCGACCGAGGTGGCCTCCGACCTCTCCCGCGCGAAGGTCGACGTCGACGCCGAGCTCGTCGAGTCCCTGGTCGACGAGGCCCGCGACCACGCCGTACGCCGCCGGCTCGAGGACGAGCAGCGCGCGCTGGTCGCCGAGGAGGGCCTGCCCACCTACGAGCTGCCGCGGATCGCCGGCGGCATCGACCGCGGCGCGCTCGTCGAGCTCGCCCAGCTGCTCCGGAAGCAGGGCATGGCATGACGCGCTCCGCCACGACCCCCCTCCTCGACGTCGACGCGCTCGTCGACGACCGCGGCACCGGCATCATCGTGTGCTGCGGCTCCGGCGGCGTCGGCAAGACCACGACGTCCGCGGCGCTCGCGCTTCGCGCCGCCGAGCGTGGCCGCAAGGTCGTCGTGCTCACCATCGACCCGGCCCGCCGGCTGGCCCAGGCGATGGGCATCGAGCAGCTCGACAACACGCCGCGCCCCGTCGCCGGCGTACGCCCGAAGCGGGGCCGGTCGGGCGGCTCGCTCGACGCGATGATGCTCGACATGAAGCGCACCTTCGACGAGGTGGTCGAGAGCCAGGCCAGCCCGGAGAAGGCGCGCCAGATCCTGGACAACCCGTTCTACGTCGCGCTGTCGAGCTCGTTCGCCGGGACGCAGGAGTACATGGCGATGGAGAAGCTCGGCCAGCTCCACCGCCAGGCGCAGGCCGACGGGACCTACGACCTGATCGTCGTCGACACCCCGCCGTCGCGCTCCGCGCTCGACTTCCTCGACGCCCCCGAGCGGCTCTCGAGCTTCCTCGACGGGCGCTTCATCCGGCTGCTGCTCGCGCCGGCCAAGGGACCGGCACGGCTGATGACGGCCGGGCTGTCGGTGGTGACCAACGCGCTGACCAAGGTGCTCGGCGCGCAGGTGCTGCGCGACATGCAGACCTTCGTGGCCGCGTTCGACACGCTCTTCGGCGGGTTCCGCCAGCGGGCCGACCAGACTTTCGCGCTGCTCCAGGCCGACGGCGCCGCGTTCGTGGTGGTCGCCGCGCCGGAGCCCGACGCGCTCCGCGAGGCGGCGTACTTCGTGGACCGGCTCACCGACGACGCCATGCCCCTCGCGGGGCTGGTGGTCAACCGGGTCACGCCCGACACCCGCACGACGCTGTCGGCCGAGGAGGCCATCGCCGCGGCCGACCGGCTCGCGGCCGCCGACGCGGCGTCGCTGTCGGCGGGGCTGCTGCGCCTGCACGCCGACCGCGTCCGGATCATCGAGCGCGAGCGACACCTGCGCGAGCGCTTCGCCGCCTCGCACCCGGCGGTGCCGACGGCGGTCGTCCCGGCCCTGGCCGGCGACGTCCACGACCTCGACAGCCTGCGGACGATCGGCGAGCGGCTCGCCCGGCAGGGCTAGCCCAGCCAGACGGAGACCAGACGGAGACCAGACGGAGCCCGGTCAGGGCCCGGTCAGGGCCCAGTCGTGGCTCAGGCGTTGACGGAGGGGCTCTCGACCTTGGTACGCGCGGTCTCGAGGATGCTGCGCCACGACGAGCCCGGGCGGCGGCGGAGCAGCGCGCGGCGCTCCCGCTCGGTCATGCCGCCCCAGACACCCCACTCGATCTGGTTGTCCAGCGCCTCGGCGAGGCACTCGGTGCGCACGGGGCACCCGGCGCAGACCTGCTTGGCCTTGTTCTGCTCCGCGCCTCGCACGAAGAGAGCGTCGGGCGTGTCACCCTTGCATGCGGCACGCGATGCCCAGTCCTCGACCCACATATCAGTTCCCCACATCTTCTGTGAGCCGACTGGCCGCCCCCATAGCGGCCATCCCTGACTCTTGAAGAAAAGTAAACGAATCCTCCGGGGTCGCGTCAGGGTCAAGTGGCTCAATTCGCATAGTCCGATCGGACTAGGCGGCCACACGCGTCGGATTCAGGTGGTATGGGCGCGGCCACGTACTCTGGGGCCCATGCCTTCGTCTCCTGCGCGCCGTCCCGGACGTCCCGAGACCGGCCGGATCGCCTCCCACCTCGCGGTGATGGCGGCCGTCGCGGTCGTCATGGGCGTCCTCACCGCCTGCCTCGCCATCCCCTTCGCGGGGCTGGTCGGAGTGGCGGCCAAGGACGTGTCCAAGGGCATGGTCAACCTGCCCGAGTCGCTCGAGGCGAAGGACCTGTCGCAGAAGACCACCATCGTCGACGCCAACGGCGAGGTCATCGCCTCGCTCTACGACCAGAACCGGATCAACGTCCCGCTGAGCTCGATCTCCCGGCCGATGGTGAAGGCGATCGTCGCGATCGAGGACTACCGCTTCTACGAGCACGGCGCGCTCGACCTCAAGGGCACGCTGCGCGCGTTCATCACCAACCAGGCCAACGGCGGCTCGGTCCAGGGCGGCTCGTCGATCACCCAGCAGATGGTGAAGCAGACCCTGCTCTACCAGGCGGAGACCGAGGAGGAGCGCAAGGCCGCGACCGAGGAGACCTACGCGCGCAAGATCCGCGAGCTGCGCTACGCCATCGCGTTCGAGAAGAACCACTCCAAGGACTGGATCCTCGAGCGCTACCTCAACATCGCCTACTTCGGCGACGGCGCCTTCGGCGTCCAGTCCGCCGCGCGCCACTTCTTCTCCAAGAACGCCAAGGACCTCAACCTGCTCGAGTCGGCCACCCTCGCCGGCCTGGTGAAGAACCCGGTCGGCTACGACCCGGTCGACAACCCCGAGCGCGCCGAGAGCCGTCGCAACGTCGTCCTCGACCGGCTCGCCCAGCTCGGCGTGCTGACCGAGAAGAAGGCCGAGCGGCTCAAGAAGCGGCCGATCGCGAAGACCCTGAAGATCGAGACGTCGCCCAACGGCTGCCAGCAGTCGCAGGCACCGTTCTTCTGCGACTACGTCGTCAACTGGCTGCTGAAGGACCCGGTCCTCGGCGACACGGTCAAGGAGCGCCGCCGCACGCTCAACAACGGCGGCCTCACCATCAAGACCACGATCGACCTCGACATGCAGAAGGCCGCCGACGAGTCGGTCTCCAGCCACGTCTACCCCACCGACCAGGCGATCGGCGGCCTGGCGATGGTCGAGCCCGGCACCGGTGACGTCCGGGCGCTGGCCCAGTCGCGCCCGATGGGCAAGGACAAGGCGGCCGGCCAGACCTACCTCAACTACGTGGTCCCCAAGGAGTACGGCGACGCCAACGGCTTCCAGGCCGGCTCGACGTTCAAGGCGTTCGTGCTCGCCTCGGCGATCAACCAGGGCATCCCGCTGAGCACCAGCATCAACTCGCCGCAGACCATGCACTTCGACGACTCCGACTTCGAGACCTGCGACGGCCCCTACGCCGGTGACGGCAACGGCTGGGACCCGCAGAACTCCACCGGCTTCGGCACCTACAACCTCTACACCGGCACCCAGAACTCGGTGAACACCTTCTTCGCCCAGCTCGAGACCCGCACCGGCATGTGCGAGCCGCTGGCGCTGGCCGACGCCATGGGCGTCGACGTGCCGCAGGCCCAGCAGGTGCCGTCGTGGATCCTCGGCGTCTCCGACGTCGACCCGCTGACCATGGCCCAGGCCTACGCCACCTTCGCCGCGCGCGGCCTCCACTGCGACCCGCGGCCGGTGACCGAGGTGCTCGACTCGGACGGCCAGCCGCTCAAGCAGTTCACCTCGCAGTGCGAGCAGGTCATGCCGGGCGCCACGGCGGACGCGGTCAACGACATCCTGCGCGGGGTCATGGAGGGCGGCTTCGGCTCGGCGCTCCAGATCGACAAGCCCTCGGCCGGCAAGACCGGCACGACCAACGACGGCCGGTCGGTGTGGTTCGTCGGCTACACGCCGAACCTCGCGGCCGCCGCGATGATCGCCGGCGCCAACGGCGAGGGCCAGTGGCTCGAGCTCGAGGGACAGGTCATCGGAGGACAGCCCATCTACTCCGCGTCCGGATCCGGCTTCGCCGGGCCGGTCTGGGGCGACGCGATGGCCGCGGTCTCCTCCAAGATCCCCTACGAGGACTTCCAGGCCCCGCCCGGCGACGAGATCGCCGGCGTGCTGACCAGCGTGCCCGACGTGTCGGGCCAGAGCGTCGAGGCCGCGACCGCGACGCTGGAGGGCTCCGGCTTCGTCGTCGCCAACGGCGGCGAGGTCAGCTCGGAGACGGGGCAGGGCCTGGTGGCCTACACCTCGCCCGAGCCCGGCACCTCGCTGAGCAGCGGCGACACCGTCACCCTCTACACCTCCACCGGCTCCGTCCCGCCCGCCAACAACGGCGGCGGCAAGGGACGCGGCAAGGGACGCGGCGGCCGGGGCTGACGCCCCGGGCGCCGGCCCGGCCCGTTCAGCCGAGCTGCTTGCGGACCTCCGCGGCGACGGTGCCGCCGTCGGCGCGACCCTTGACCTGCGGGGTCACCACGCCCATCACCTTGCCCATCGCGCGCATCCCCTCACCGGCGGCGCCGGTCTGCTCGATCGCGGCCGTCACGAGGTCGGCGATCTCCGCCTCGCTGAGCTGGGCGGGGAGGTAGTCGGCGATCACCTCGCCCTCGGCGGCCTCCTTGGCCGCCATCTCGGCGCGGCCGCCGTCGGTGAAGGCGACGGCGGCCTCGCGGCGCCGCTTCGCCTCGGTCGACAGCACGCCGATGATGTCGTCGTCGGAGAGCTCGCGGGCCTCCTTGCCGGCGACCTCGGCGTTGGTGATGGCGGTCAGCACCATCCGCAGCGTCGAGGAGCGCAGCTCGTCACGCGCCTTGATGGCGGTGGTGAGGTCGGCGCGGAGACGGTCCTTGAGAGCACTCATGGGCCCATTGTGGCAGCCTTGCCGCATGCCCCTCCTCCCAGTTCTGCGCCGCACGGCGACCCTGGGGGCGGCCGCCGGCGCCGGCCTCGCGGCGTACGCCGCCTGGGAGGCCCGGCAGTACACGCTGCGCCGGGTGACGGTGCCGCTGCTCCCCGCCGGGCACGCCCCGCTGAAGGTGCTCCACCTCAGCGACATCCACATGGCGCCCGACCAGCGCGCCAAGCAGGAGTGGCTGCGCGGGCTGGCGGCGCTGGAGCCCGACCTGGTGGTCGACACCGGCGACAACCTGTCCCACATGCGCTCGGTGCCGGTCGTGGTCGACGCGCTCGGCGGCCTGCTCGACGTCCCGGGCGTCTTCGTCCTCGGCTCCAACGACTACTACTCCCCCGGCCTGCGCAACCCGCTGCGCTACCTGCTGCCCGACACCGGTCGCCGCAACACGTCGACGCCCCAGCTGCCGTGGCCCGAGCTCAAGGAGCGCTTCGGCCGCGCGGGCTGGCTCGACCTCACCAACGGCTTCGGCTCGCTGACCGTCGGCGGCACCCGGATCGCGTTCGTCGGCGTCGACGACCCGCACCTGGAGTACGACGACCTGCCGCGCGTCGCCGGCCCGGCCGACCCGACGGCCGACCTGCGGCTCGCGGTGACGCACGCGCCGTACCTCCGGGTGCTCGACCAGTTCGCCGCCGACGGCTGGGACGCGGTCATCGCCGGCCACACCCACGGCGGGCAGGTCTGCGTGCCGACCCTCGACGGTCGCGGTCGGGCCCTCACCACCAACTGCGACATCGAGCCCGCGCGGGCCCGCGGCCTGCACCGCCACCCGGCCGACTCCGCGCCGGGCGACCCCGGCTCGGCGTGGCTGCACGTGTCCGCCGGCCTCGGCACCAACCCGTACGTCCGCTTCCGGGTCGCCTGCCGGCCCGAGGCGACGCTGCTGACCCTCACCGCCCGCACCGACTGACCCACCTCGAGGAGACCCGTGCCCCGCGTCCGCGTCACCAACTTCGCCCTCTCCCTCGACGGCTTCGGCGCGGGCGAGCCGCAGTCCCTCGAGGCGCCCTTCGGCCACGCCGGCACGAAGCTCCACGACTGGCGCTTCGCCACCTGGCAGCCCGGAGCGCCGGACGGCGTCGACGCGCTCTTCGGCCGCCAGTACGACGTCGGCTTCGGCGCCGAGATCATGGGCGCGAACAAGTTCGGCCCGCCCGGCTGGCAGGACGACCCCGACTGGCGCGGCTGGTGGGGCGACGAGCCGCCGTTCCACACCCCGACCTACGTCCTCACCCACCGTCCGCGCGAGCCGATCGAGATGGCCGGCGGCACCACGTTCCACTTCCTCAGCACGTCGCTCCCCGACGCGCTGGCCATCGCGCAGGAGGCGGCCGGCGACCTCGACGTCCGCATCGGCGGCGGCGCCACGACCGTGCGCGACTTCGTCGCCGCCGGGCTCGTCGACCACCTCCACCTCGCGCTCGTCCCGATCGTGCTCGGACGCGGCACCCGGCTCTGGGACGGGCTCGAGGCGCTCGAGGACACGTACGCGATCGAGGCCGTGTCCGCGCCCAGCGGAGTGGTCCACCTGAGCCTGTCGCGCCGGGCCTGAGGGGCGATTTCGGGGCGGCCTGACCGCTCCGGTATGCTCGCTCGCGTTGCCCATGATCGACCTGTCGACCATGGGCGGCGGGCTGTGGCGCAGCTTGGTAGCGCGCCTCGTTCGGGACGAGGAGGCCGCAGGTTCAAATCCTGTCAGCCCGACACACCGGATCGCCGGACCTGCTCAGCAGGTCCGGCGTTCTGCTTCTCCAGCAAGGGGGCGGAGATGACTCGGACACCGGACGTGATCCTGATCGGCGGTTCCGACCGCGGCGAGCCCGAGGTGCAGGTGTCCGGGCGACACCGCCCCGACGCGTTCGTCGAGATCGGGTCGGTGACCAAGACCTTCACCGCGGCCCTGCTGCACCACCTGGTCGCTGCCGGCGTGGTCGCGATGGACGACCCGGTCAGCGCCCACCTCGACGTGGGTCCGGGCCCAGTGCCCACGCTGCGCCACCTCGTCGAGCACACCTCCGGGCTCCCGCGGCTGCCACCGGGCGTCCGCTGGTGGCGGCGCGACCCCTACGCCCGGATCGACGAGGCCGCGTTCGCCCACCTGGTGCAGGCGCTGCCGGACCACGTGCGCTCCACCCCGGGAGCGGCGGAGGAGTACTCCAACTTCGGCTACGCCGTCCTCGGGGCCGCGCTGGCCGCGGCGGCCGGCGAGCCCTGGGTCGAGGCGGTGCGCTCCCGGGTGGTCGAGCCGCTCGACCTGCCCGACGCGGTCCTGCTCGCGCACGACGTACCGGCGCCGCGTCGTCTGGTCGCCCTCGACCGGTTGGGCCGGCCGCGGGCCACGTGGAACCTCGGGCCGTTCGCCCCCGCCGGCGGGCTGTGGACCACCCCGCGGGCGCTCGGCGAGCTCGCACGCCAGGTCCTGCTCGGGGACGCGTGGGGCGCCCGTCCGCTCGGCTGGCAGCACATCGACGGCGTCGACTGGCACAACGGCGCCACCCGCGACTCCGCCGTGTTCGTGGGCGGCTCGCGGTCGACCGGGCGCTGGACCGTCTGCCACGGTCTCCGTCACCCGGCGCCCGAGATCGACGCGATGGGCCTGCGGTCTCTGCACGAGGAGCGAGCATGAGCGCGCTCACCCACCCGCTCTCCGTCGCGGACGGACGGCTGTGGCTCGGCGCGCCACCGGTGGCCGGCGGGCGCGGCATCGCGCTGACGACCGACGGCGTCGTGCTGCACGACCTCGACGTCGACCCGACGACGGTCCCCTGGTCGGAGGTGACCGGGCTGGAGGCCGTGGTCGAGGTGTCACGCTGGCGACGGCCGGCCGTCGCCAGCTGGACGTTCGGGCTGCTCGGTGCGGCCCTGGACGTCTTCACGCCCGGGGTCCCTGACGACGTCGGGCTGAGGATCGAGACCGCCGCCGGGACCGTCGAGCACGCCGCCAACGCCCACAACCGCGGCGGCTATCCCCGCGACCGGGTCGCGGCCCTCCATGCCCTCCTCGACCTCCTGGGCCACGACGCCGACGAACGGGGCACGCTCGCGGAGCCCGACGCGGTGCGCGACGCCTTCGACCGCGCCGCCGACGAGGCTGCGCAAGGGGGACGCCCCGAGACGGCGCTGCGCCCCCTGGCTGCCCGCGGCCGCTGACGACGCTCCCCGGCGCCGGCGCCCCCGGGTGGCACACTGCCCCCATGGCCGACCCCGAGAAGCCCGACGACGGACCCTCGCTGGAGATGCCGTCCTTCTCGCTGCGGCGGCCGCGGCGTACGGCCGGGTCTGCGTCGGAGCCCGCGCCCGAGCCAGCGCCTGCGCCCGAGCCCGAGCGCGTAGGCCGCCCGCGTGCCGTCGCGCTCCCCGGCGTCGCCGCTGCCCTGCTGGTCGGGCTCGCCGTCGGCCTCGCCGCGGTCCTGCTCGGCCGGCTGCTCGGTGCGGGCTGCGAGGCGGTGCGCGGGACGTCGGCGTGCGGCGGCGCGATCGGTCTGCCCGCGCTGATCGCCGTGCTCGTCGTGCTCGCCTGGCTCGGCAGCCTGCTGCTGCGCGCGTTGGGCGTGGCGGACGGCGGCTCCACCAGCGTCCTCGCCGTCGGCGTCGCCGCGGTGGTGGTGCTGGTCGCGCTGCTCGACGTCCTCGACGGGCCGTGGGCGGCGTTGGCGCTGCCGCTGCTCGGCGCCGTCTCGTACGCCGCCGCGTGGTGGGTCACCGCGGTGCTGGCCTCCTCCGACCACGAGGCGGCTAGTCGGTCAGGCTCTCGCTGAACTTGTCAGGGCGTGCACGGCCTGACAAGTTCAGCGATCCCCGGTCAGCCGGGGATCGCTGAAGGGGCGCAGGTCAGCGCGAGGCGGCGACGATCTCCGCGATCTGGACCGTGTTGAGCGCGGCACCCTTGCGCAGGTTGTCGTTGCTGATGAACAGCGCGAGGCCACGGTCGTCCGGGACGCCCTCGTCGGCGCGAATCCGGCCGACGTAGGACGGGTCCTTGCCGGCCGCCTTGAGCGGGGTCGGCACGTCGTCGAGCTCGACCCCGGCAGCGCCGGTGAGGAGCTCGCGGGCGCGGGCCGGCGTCAGCGCGCGCTCGAACTCGGCGTTGACCGCGAGCGAGTGGCCGGTGAAGACCGGGACGCGCACGCAGATGCCCGAGACGAGCAGGTCGGGCAGGCCGAGGATCTTGCGCGACTCGTTGCGGAGCTTCTGCTCCTCGTCGGTCTCCTGGAGGCCGTCGTCGACGATGGAGCCGGCGAGCGGCAGCACGTTGTAGGCGATCGGCTCGACGTACTTCACCGGCTCGGGGAAGGTGATCGCCGAGCCGTCGTAGGCCAGCTCGCGGGCCTTGTCGCCGGCCGCGGTCACCCCGTCGGCGAGCTCGTCGACGCCCGCGACGCCGGAGCCGGAGACGGCCTGGTAGGTCGACACCACGAGCCGCTTCAGCCCGGCCTCGTCGTGCAGCGGCTTGAGCACCGGCATAGCGGCCATGGTCGTGCAGTTGGGGTTGGCGATGATCCCGCGCCCGGCCGCGATCACCCCGGCCATCGCGTCGGGGTTGACCTCCGAGACCACGAGCGGGATGTCGGGGTCCTTGCGGAAGGCGCTGGAGTTGTCGACGACGATCACGCCGGCGTCGACGAACCGCGGCACCAGCGCCCGCGAGGTGGTGGCGCCGGCGGAGAACAGCGCGATGTCGAGCCCGGTCGGGTCGGCGGTCTCGGCGTCCTCGACGGTGATCTCGCGGTCACCGAACGGGAGCACCGTGCCGGCGGAGCGGGACGAGGCGAAGAAGCGCACCTGGTCGGCGGGGAAGCCACGCTCGAGCAGGATCTGGCGCATCGCGACGCCGACCTGCCCGGTGGCGCCGACGATGCCGATGTTGACGCCCATCAGCGGCCGGTCCCGCCGTAGACGACGGCCTCGACCTCGTCGGCGTCGAGGTCGAACGCCGTGTGGGTGGCGCGCACCGCGTCGTCGACGGCGTTCTCGTCGACCACGACCGAGATCCGGATCTCGGAGGTGGAGATCATCCCGATGTTGACCCCGGCGGAGGCGAGGGCCCCGAAGAACTTCGAGGTGATGCCGGGGTGCGAGCGCATGCCCGCGCCGATCAGCGACACCTTGCCGATCTTGTCGTCGTAGAGCAGCTTGTCGTAGCCGACCTCGGCCTGGATCCGCGCCAGCGCGGTCATCGCGGTCTGCCCGTCGGTGCGCGGCAGCGTGAAGGAGATGTCGGTCAGGCTGGTCGCCGCCGCCGAGATGTTCTGCACGATCATGTCGAGGTTGATCTGCGCGTCGGCCAGCGCCTCGAAGATGCGCGCGGCCTCACCGACCTTGTCGGGCACGCCGACCACGGTGATCTTGGCCTCGCTGCGGTCGTGGGCGACGCCGGCGATGATGGGCTGTTCCATGGTGGTCTCTTCCTGACCGGGCTTGGGGTCGTTGCTGACCCAGGTGCCCTCGAGCTGGCTGAACGACGAGCGGACGTGGATCGGGATGTCGTAGCGACGGCCGTACTCCACGCAGCGCAGGTGCAGGATCTTGGCGCCGCACGCGGCGAGCTCGAGCATCTCCTCGTAGGAGACCCGGTCGAGCTTGCGGGCGCTCGGCACGATCCGCGGGTCGGCGGTGAAGACGCCGTCGACGTCGGTGTAGATCTCGCACACGTCTGCGTCGAGGGCGGCCGCCAGCGCCACCGCGGTGGTGTCGGAGCCGCCGCGCCCGAGCGTGGTGATCTCCTTGGTGTCCGCCGAGACGCCCTGGAAGCCGGCGACGATGACGATGTGGCCCTCGCCGATGGCCTGGGTGACCCGCCCGGGGGTCACGTCGATGATCTTGGCCTTGCCGTGCTGCGCGTCGGTGATCACGCCGGCCTGCGACCCGGTGAACGACCGCGCGGTGAAGCCGAGGTCGCTGATGGCCATCGCGACGAGCGCCATCGAGATCCGCTCGCCGGCGGACTGCAGCATGTCGAGCTCGCGGGCAGGCGGGAGCGGGGTCACGGCGGCGGCCAGGTCGAGCAGGTCGTCGGTCGTGTCGCCCATGGCGGACACGGCGACGACCACGTCGTGGCCGGACTTCTTCACCTCCACGATGCGCCGCGCGACGCGCTTGATGGCGTCGGCGTCGGCGAGCGAGGAGCCGCCGTACTTCTGCACGACAATGCCCACGGTTCTGTCCCTCGACAATCGGGTGAGGTCGGGTGATGGTCGCCCGCAGGCGCCGTTGCCGGCAGGTCCGGGGACGAGTCTACGGCCGCGGGTCGAGCTGCCCGTCGAGCATC
Source organism: Nocardioides okcheonensis (assembly GCF_020991065.1). NCBI lineage: Bacteria > Bacillati > Actinomycetota > Actinomycetes > Propionibacteriales > Nocardioidaceae > Nocardioides > Nocardioides okcheonensis. Next base: position 2,997,499 of record NZ_CP087710.1, on the reverse strand, counting down.
TCATCCGCGACGGCGACCGCCTCCGCGTTGGCCTCGAAGTCGGTGTCGAAGCGGTCGTGGGCCACCACCGTGAGCAGCGCGTTGAGCGCGGCGCCGGCGAGGTTGCCCCAGCTGTTGACGTAGGAGAACTGCCACCACCACAGCGCCTCCTCGACGTTGCCGGCGCGGAAGTGGCGCAGGCCGTTCTCGAGGTCGATCGCGATCGAGGCCATGTCGTCGGACAGCCGGCTCTCGACCAGGTCGGGCACGTAGGGGTCGAAGACGAACGAGTACGCGTCGACGCCGCCGAGCATCTCGGCGAGCCGAAGCCGCAGCTCGTCGATGTCGGCCTCGGGGCCCACGTCGGGCTGGTACTCCTCGCGCGGCGAGAAGTCGTTCTGGGCGCCGAGCCGGGCACCGGCCAGCAGGACCTGGCTGATCTCCAGCAGCAGCAGCGAGACCGCCTGCGCACCGTTGCCCTCGCGCGCGATCGCCCGCAGCGCGAGCAGGAAGCTCTCGACGGAGTCGGCGATCTGCTCGCCGAAGCGGGACTCCTCGACCTCGGTCATTGTGCTGATCTCCTTCCGGCGAAAGCTCGTCCGAGGGTGACCTCGTCGGCGTACTCGAGGTCACCACCCACTGGCAGTCCACTCGCCAGGCGGGTCACGCGCAACCCCATGGGCGCCAACAGGCGTGTGAGGTAGGTCGCGGTGGCCTCGCCCTCGAGGTTGGGGTCGGTGGCGAGGATGACCTCGGTGACCTCGCCGCTGGCCAGCCGCGGCATCAGCTCCTTGACGTGGAGCTGGTCGGGACCGATGCCGTCGATCGGCGAGATCGCGCCGCCCAGGACGTGGTAGCGGCCGCGGAACTCGCGGGTGCGCTCGATCGCGACGACGTCCTTGTACTCCTCGACCACGCACAGCACGGTCGGATCGCGCCGCGCGTCACGGCAGATCCGGCACTGCTCGTCCTCGCTGACGTTGAAGCACACCGAGCAGAACTTCACCCGGGCCTTGACCTCGATCAGCACGTCCGCCAGCCGGCGCACGTCGGTGGGCTCCGCCTGGAGCAGGTGGAACGCGATGCGCTGCGCGCTCTTGGGACCCACGCCGGGCAGCCGGCCCAGCTCGTCGATCAGGTCCTGGACGACACCCTCGTACAACGGTGCCTCAGCCCAGGCTCGGCGGCGGGAAGCCGAGCCCGCCGGCCCCACCCCCGCCGAGGCCGTCGGTCAGCGGGCCGAGCGACTCGCCGGCGAGCGCCTCGGACTTGGCGCGGGCGTCGCGGTAGGCGGCGACGATGAGGTCGGACAGGTCGGACAGGTCGTCGGGGTCGGTGCCGTCGAACTCGCCCGTGCGGATCGAGACGCCGACGAGCTCGCCGACGCCGTTGGCGGTCACGGTGACGGCGCCACCCGCGACGGTGCCGTCGACGGTCTTCCGGGCGAGGTCGGCCTGGGCCTGCTCGAGCTGCTGCTGCATCTGCTGGGCCTGCTCGAGGAGGGCGTTCATGTCGAAGCCGCCGCCGCCGAGGGCGTCGAAGGGGTTCTGGGTCATCGGATCTCCCGGGTGAGGGTGGGTGGGCGGACGGGCGGGTCAGTCGTTGCGGATCTCCTCGATCAACCGCGCGCCGAGGGTCTGGCTCAGCAGCGACTCGGTGTCGAGGGCCGCGGACTCGGCGTCGGGGTCGTCGGGGTCGGCGTCGTCGTCGGGCGAGCGCACCGGCTCGACCGGGCCGCTCGCGCGCCGCCGGCGCGGGCGGCCTCGAGCGCCTCGCGCGCGGGTGCGGCGGAGACGACGGGCTGGCTGGGCGGGGCGGGCGGGCTCGTCTGGGAGGCCTCCGACGGGCCGCGGTGCCGGTCACCCAGTCGGGCGGCGTGCCGGGCGCCTCCTGCTGCGGCTGGCCGGGGGGACCCTCGGGGGCCGGCGCAACGGGCTGGGCCGCGGGGTTGGATGCCTGGCGCACGACCGGCTCCTGGGCGGCGGCGCCGCTCGGGTCGACGATCGACTCGACGCGCCAGTCCATCCCGACGACGTCGATCGCGGCCTGGCGCAGGATCTCGTCGCAGCCGCCGTTGACGAACGAGTCGCGGGCACCGGCGTTGGCGAAGCCGACCGTGAGCCGGGTGCCGTCGACGTCGACGACGTGGGCGTGCTGGGACAGCACCATCCAGGCGAGCCGGCGACGGTTCTTGGTCTGCTCGAGGATGTCGGGCCACAGGCGGCGTACGTCGACCAGGCTCAGCCCGCCGCGCGGACCGGCCGGCTGCGCGGCGACCGGCTGCTCGGCGGGGTTGGCCGCGGGCGGCTGGTCCTGCTGGACCGGCGCGGCCGGCTCCTCGACCTGCGGCGCAGGCGCCGGGGCGGGCGTGGGCGCCGGGGCCGACGTCGGCGCCGAGGTGGGGATCGGGGCGGCGGCGGGGGCCCGGCGTCGTGGCCCGGGGCCGGGGTCGGCGCCGAGGTCGGCACCGGCGGGGGCGGCGCCGGCTCGTCGGCGCGGGCGGCGGGCTGCTCCGGCGGGACGGGCAGGGACTGCGGGGCCGGCGGCTGGAGCGGCGCCGGGGCTGCGGGAGCGGCCGCCTCGCGGGCGGCCGCGGCGGGGGTGCCGGTGACGTCGAGGCGCCGCTCGAGCCGCTCGAGGCGGGCCATCACGCCGTCGGAGGTGTGGTCGGCGCCGGGCAGCAGGACCCGGGCGCAGAGCAGCTCGAGGAGCAGCCGCGGCGCGGTCGCGCCGCGCATCTCGGTGAGCCCGGCGGCCACGATGTCGGCGGCCCGGCTGAGCTCGATCGCCCCGAACCTCGCGGCCTGCGCGACGAGGCGCTCGCCGGCGTCCTCGGAGACGTCGATCAGGCCGGTGGCCGGCGCGTCGGGGACGGCGGTGACGATGACCAGGTCGCGCAGCCGGCGCAGCAGGTCCTCGGTGAAGCGGCGCGGGTCCTGGCCGGTCTCGACGACCTTGTCGACGACGGAGAAGACGGTGCCGCCGTCACGCGACGCGAAGGCCTCCACGACCTCGTCGAGCAGCGCGTCGGGGGTGAAGCCGAGCAGGTCGGTGGCGAGCTTGTGGGTCACGCCCTCGGGACCGGCGCCGCCGAGCAGCTGGTCGAGGACCGAGAGCGTGTCGCGGGCCGAGCCGGCGCCGGCGCGGACCACCAGCGGCAGCGCCGCCGACTCGATGGCGACACCCTCCTCGCCGGCGAGCTGGGAGAGGTAGTCGCTGAGCAGGCGCGGCGGGATCAGCCGGAACGGGTAGTGGTGGGTGCGCGAGCGGATCGTCGGCAGCACCTTGTCGGGCTCGGTGGTGGCGAAGATGAACCGCAGGTGGGGCGGCGGCTCCTCGACGAGCTTGAGCAGGGCGTTGAAGCCCTGCGTGGTCACCATGTGGGCCTCGTCGATGATGTAGACCTTGTAGCGGTCGCGCACAGGCGCGAAGAACGCCTTCTCGCGCAGGTCGCGCGCGTCGTCGACGCCGCCGTGGGAGGCCGCGTCGATCTCGATCACGTCGATCGAGCCCGGGCCGCCGCGGGCGAGGTCGCGGCAGCTGTCGCACTCGCCGCACGGGTCGGAGATCGGCGCCTTCGCGCAGTTGAGCGCGCGGGCCAGGATCCGCGCCGACGTCGTCTTGCCGCAGCCGCGCGGGCCGGAGAAGAGGTACGCGTGGTTGACCCGGTTGGCCGCCAGCGCCGCCCGCAGCGGCTCGGTGACGTGGTCCTGCCCGATGACCTCCTCGAAGGTCTCGGGCCGGTAGCGGCGATACAACGCGAGCGGTGACTCCACGTCGTGGAGCCTAACCGGCGGATAAGACAAGGCCCCCCACGCACCCGTCAGAGCTCACTGACCCTTGCTGCCTTCCGGCCCTGGGGGATTGGGCGAGGTGACGCCGCGTGGGGGGTTGCCGGGAGTCTAGGCGAGCCGGGACGGGCTCCCCAAACCCGCGACGACCCGGGCGATTTCACCGCCGCCGGGCGCAGTCGGTAGGCTCCGCCGCGGAGGTATCGCCTAGTGGCCTATGGCGCTCGCTTGGAAAGCGGGTTGGGTTAATAGCCCTCGGGGGTTCGAATCCCCCTACCTCCGCCGGACGAGGCCCCGGACACCGACATCGGTGTCACGGGGCCTCGCTCATCTCCGGTCGACGGTGCGGGTCAGCGCACCTGCGCCTTGAGGCCGTAGCGCCACTCCTCCGAGATCAGCAGGCTGCCCTCGTCGAGGCGGCGCTCGACGGCGTCGACGAGCATCGCGGACGCCTTCTCCGGGTAGACCCGCTCCCAGGACAGCTCGGCGCGGTGCTCGAAGACGTGGTGGATGACGCTGGTCATCAGGCCGCGGTCGACGGGCGGGGCGAGGAAGTTGCTGCCGGCGAGGAACGTCTCGGACCGGTCGGAGCCGAAGCGCAGCGTCACGCACGGCACCTGCAGCACGTTGGCCTCCTCCACGATGGAGCCCGAGTCGGTGACGATGACGGCGCACATCGACATCGCGGCGACCACGTCGAGGTAGCTGTCCCACACCGGCGTCGAGATCAGCGCGTCGCCGTAGCGGGCCTCGAGGTCCTCCAGCCACTGCCGGCGACCGAAGTTGTCGATGGCCGCCTCGGTGCCGAGGAGGCGGATGAACAGGACGTGGTGGCCCTGCTCGAGCAGGGACTCCATGGCGTCCATCAGCAGGTTGAACCGGTCGCGGTTGGTGGTGTTCTCGCGGCGGTGCACGCAGAAGCGCAGGAACGACCCGTCGCCCATCTGCGGGAACTTCTCCAGCACCTGGTTCTTGTCGCTGCCGGCGATCGCCTGCTCGAGCGCGTCGACGACCGAGTTGCCGACGACGTCGATGGCGGCGGGCGCGAAGCCCTCGTCGAGGAGGAACTCGCGGTTGAGCTCGACGGGCGCGGCGTGCAGGTCGGAGCCGGCGTCGCACACGCGGGTGTTGAACTGCTCGGGCGAGGGCTCCCGGCTCCCGCGCGACCAGCTCGCCCGGTCGCGCGACTGCTCGCGGAACGACGCCCAGTCGAGGTCGGCGCCCTGCTCCATCCAGTCGCGCAGCACCTCCGGCTTCGGCGAGAGGGTGCGCAGGCCGGCCTCGACGTGGACCAGCGCCTGGCGCTCGCCGAACGTGGCGAGCGACCCGGCCATCGCGGTCGTGGTGTCGCCGTGGACGTAGGTGATCGGGAAGCCGCCGCGCTCGGCGAAGCCGCGGAGGTAGAGCGCGAGCTTGGCGGTGATCCCGGAGACCAGGTCGTTGACGCCGCCGCGCACCTCGAGGTTGATGTCCTCGCGGACGCCGAACTCGTCGAGCATCGACTGCGACAGGTTGTGGTCGTAGTGCTGGCCGGTGTGGCACAGCACGACGTCGTGGCCACGGTTGCGCAGCTCGTGGTAGATCGGCGCCTGCTTGATGATGTCGGGCTTGGTGCCGACGACGACGATGTGCTGGCTGTTCTCGTGGGACATGGGTTCCTTCGGCTTCGGGGGTGTCGAGCGACGTGGGGGTCAGAGGAGGTCTTCGCGCTCGGAGGCGAGCAGCGCGCGCAGGTGCTCGAGGGGCCCCGCGCCCATCGCTCCCTGCTTGTCGAGGACGTACACGGCGTCGTCGTGGGTGACGACCACCAGGCCGGAGGTGCCGAGCGTGACGATCGGCCGGCCGTCCATGCTGGCGACGAGCATGTCGTCGCACTCGAGCTGGACCGCCGGACCGATGGAGTGCAGGCCCTGCTCGACGAGGACGTGCTGGAGCCGCTTCCAGGTGCCGATGTCGTTCCAGCCGAGGTGACGGGGGACGACGAGGCACTCCATCCCGGCCGCGAGCAGCGGGTAGAGCTCGTGGCCGCCGATCGCCGCGCCGCGGTAGCCGTTGACGTCGGGACGGTCGGCGGCGAACTGCTCGATGGTGTCGAAGACGAGCGGCATCGCCGCCCGGTAGGCGTCGCACGCCTTCGCGACGCGTACGCCGTAGCAGGCGGTGTTCCAGTAGAGGGAGCCCTGGTCGCCGAGCTCGTCGATCGTCGCCGGGTCGGGCTTCTCGTAGAAGCTCGTGATCACCTCGACCGGACCGCCCTCGCCCTGCGTGTGGATGTAGCCGAGGCTGCCGTCGAAGCCCGTCGGCTTCGCGCCGAGCACCACCATCGACTCGGGGCTGTCGTCGAGCTGGGTGAGCATGTCGCGCGAGGCCTGGTTGAAGGCCTCGTCCTCGGTGATGAGGTGGTCGGACGGCGCGATCAGCGCCGGAGCGTTGCCGTACCTGCGGGCGAGCGTCGCGATGCTCAGCGCGAACGCGGTCGCCGGTCCGGCCGGGTCCTCCTCGAGGATCAGGTTCTCCGGGGGCACCGGTCCGAGCGTCTCGCGGGCCGCATCGGCGAACCGGGCGCGGGTCGAGACGTGGATGCGCGCCGGGTCGACGATCTCGCTGAGCCGCTCGATGGTGCCGGTCAGCAGCGGGCGCCCGCCGACGACCGGCTGGAACTGCTTCGGTCGACGGTCGCGGCTGATCGGCCACAGGCGCGATCCCTGGCCACCGGCCAGGATGACGGCGACCGGCTCCTCCGTGGTGGCACTCATGCGGAGATTCCACCACGACCGCTGCGGCGGCGTCGGGGGAACACCCCCAGCGGAGCGGTCACCGGCGCCGCAGCAGCGGTCGCAGCATGACGGCCAGGGCCAGCAGCGAGCCGGCGCCGAGGCCGGACCACAGCAGCATCGCGCGGGGCGTGCTGAACAGGTCGACCGGCTCCGGGGCCGGCGGCGCCTGCGCGTCGGGGCTCAGCGCGCGTCGGGTCGTCTCCACCTTGCCCTGCCGGCCCGGCCGCAGCTCGCGGGTGAGGGCGTCGTAGGCCTGCACCACCCCGGAACCGGTCCACGGGTCGCGGACGTCCGGGTCGGTGGTGAGGCCGGCCCCCTCCGTGGTGGCCTCGAGGCGGGCGACGAGCTGGGCCGCGGTCTCCCTCGGGAACCGCTCGCGCAGCAGCGCCAGGACGCCACTGACCTCGGCCGCCGCCCAGGAGGTCGCGACGTCGGTGGTCGCGCAGACCTGGCCGGTCGCGTTGTAGGAGATCGCCCCCACGGTGGGGGCCGCAACGTCGGTGTCGAGGTTGGGCAGCACGTAGGTCACCGGGTCGGCGCCCTCCGGCGGCACGGCGCTGACCGCGAGCACGCCCGGGTAGTCGGCCGGGAACACGGAGGCGTCGTTGCCCTCGGTGCCGTCGAAGCCGGGGGCGTCCTGCGGTCCCTCCGGCTCGCGGTTGCCGGACGCCGCGACCACGACGGCGCCGGTGGCGACGAGCCGGGCGACCGCGGCCTCGAGGGCGGGGTCGGCCTGGTCGACGGCGAGCGAGATGGTGACGACGTCGAAGTCCTCGCGGCGGTCGGCGGCGAGGACCGCCTCGATGCCGGCGACGACCCCTCCGGACGTGAGCGCCTTCTCCCCCTGGGTGGGGTCGGCCGTCTCCTTGTCGTAGACCTTCACGCTGAAGACCTGCGCGTCGGGCGCCACGCCGCGCGGGCCCGCGACGAGGCCGGCGACGATGGTGCCGTGGCCGGACAGGATCGCGCCCGAGGCGCCCGCGACCGGGCCGAGCTCGGTGGCCGCGAGCCCCTCGAGAGGGCGTACGCCGCTGTCGATGACCGCGACCTTCGCGCCGCGGCCGGTGGCGAGGCGCTGGGCGTCCTCGACGCGCATCCGGTCGAAGACGGGGTTGTCCTTGGCCTTGGTGTCGGCGAGCTGCTCGGACCCGGGGATCTCCTCGGACGAGCACGGCGCCGTCTCCTCGGCCGCACGGGCCGGTGACGCCCAGGCGGGCACCGTAGCGGCCACCACCCCGGCCGCGAGCGCCGTGCGCAGGCGGGCGCGGGTCACGACCCTCCGTCCGCGGACGCGTCGTCCGGCGGCGGGGCGTCCTCCGGCAGCCGGCGCGCCTTGTTGGTCGACAGCGAGACGCCGGGGTCGAAGAACCCGAGCCACGCGCTCCAGACCTGCGGCGGCTGGACGTCGCCGTAGCCGATGTAGCCCGGGACGGCCGAGCCGACCAGCGCGTACTTCGAGCCCTTCGTGTCGATGACGTAGCGGGTGCCGTCGTCGGCGCCCTCGCCCGCTCCGGACAGGACGTACGCGCCACCGCTCGGGTCGACGTCGACCTCGTGGCTGCCGCGGTCGATGCCGCTCGGGTCGGCCGCGCCGGTCGGGTTGGTCGCCAGGGTGACCTCGGGCTCCTGGCCGACCTCGGGGTGCAGCACCGCGCAGAGGGCGCCGGTGCCGACGGCGGTCGGCACGCTGCCGGGCCACTCGGGCGGGGTGTCCGGGTCGTCGAACTGGGCCGACGGCCGGCCCGGGATCTCCGACGCCTGGCCGCCGACGATGCCGTAGAGCAGACCGGCGAACGGGCTGAGCTGCTGGGGGCCCTCGTCGCCGAGGAGGAAGAAGTCGCCCGCGGTCGTGACCAGCAGGTCACCGATGCTGTAGGCGGACAGGTCGACGTCGCCGCCGGAGTAGGTGACCGGCTGGCCGGTGGCGTCGACGCCGAAGGAGGCCGCCTCCAGCGGGTCGCCCGGCGGGAAGAGGTTGAGCCAGTCCGGGTCGACCTCGACCGGCGTGGCGCCGAAGCCGAGCGCGACGCCGAGGGTCGAGGCCTGCGTGGCGTCGGCCGGCATCGGGAAGCGGAAGGCCTGGCCGCGGTCGGTGCCGACCGGGGGCTGGGTGGCGATCAGCCACTGCTCGCCGTCGGAGGAGACGAGGAACGCCGACCCGGCGAGGTCCTCCACCCCGGGCCGGGACTGCACGGCGAGCTGGATGCCGGTGTCGGCCGCCGTGCAGGCGGTCCACCCGTCGTCGACGAGGTCCTCGGCCGCGGGCAGCCCGGCGGGGGCGCCCTCGATGCCGAGGTCGGGGCCGAGCGGGACGCCGCGGATGTACTTGTCGCGCACCGTGTAGGGCGTCAGCTCGGCGTCGCCGAGCAGCAGCTGGGCGGAGACGTAGTTGGGGACCCGCTGGAGCTCCGGGTCGTCGCCACCCCGGAGCACGACGTACTGCTCGCCGGTGTCCTTCGAGATCACGAAGCTGCCCTTGTCGAGCCACTGCGCCGGCGGGCGGCCGAGCAGGAAGCCGGCGATCGCCGCTCCGGCGAGCAGCAGCACCGACAGCGCGACGCCGCCGATCAGCACGCGGCCGGGGCGGACCGGCTCCACCTCACGCCCGCCCGGGGCACCCGAGACGAAGGCGGTCACCAGTCGGCGACGGCTGAAGGCGTGCGCCTCGACGAGGTCCTTCTTGGTCGCCACGGATCAGCCCGCCACGGCGGAGACGAGGCCCGCGGCCAGCACCATCAGCGGCAGCAGGGCGAGCAGCGTGAGGGTCTCGACGACGTCGCCCATCCGGCCGCGCCGCACCGAGGCGGACGCGGGGACGAGGGTCAGCGCGAGCAGGACGGCGCCGATGCCGGCGAGGCCGATCGCGGCGCCGGCGCGCCAGCCGTCGTGGATGAGCAGCATCGACACCGCGACCGAGACCAGGCCGAGGATCCCGGAGGTGAGGCCGGCGAGGACCTCGGAGCCGGTGCGGTACTGCCGGGTGCGGAACATGACGGCGAGGCAGCACACGGCAGCCAGGACCGTGCCGGCGACGCCCCGGTCGACGGCGAACGGCGCGAGCAGCACCAGCAGGGTGCCGACCGTGGCGGAGACCGCGAGCAGGATCTCGTGGCCCACCCGCGCGTCGTCGGCGACCTCGTCGGGATCGATGTCCTCGGGGTCGGCGGTGATGTCGTGCAGCGAGTAGAGCTGGTCGACCTTGGTGCCGGTCACGCCGAGCGCCAGCCACGGGAAGACGCTGCCGGCGAGCACGACGAGGGTGAGCAGCACGGTGAGGACCGCTCCGGGCTCGAACGACGTCACCCGGATCAGCAGGGCGCTGGCCAGCAGCACCGCACCCACCACGATCGCGGGGATGACGAGCGCGCGGCCGCGCTGGAGGCCGACGACCGCGACCAGCCCGACGGCGAGGGTGCCGAGACCGGCGAAGAGCATCGGCTGGGTGAAGAACTCCTCCTCCAGCGGCCAGGCCCAGGCGGGGAGGTCGCCCGGCGCGAGCAGCAGCCCGGCGACCGCGGCGTAGAGCGCGGCGAGCAGCGAGACCGCCACGCCCGCCTCGGGCTCCTGCTGGGCGCGGTCGAGGACGACGCCGCCCACCACGAGCAGCGCGGCGATGACCGCCGCGACGACGCCGCCGAGCAGGCTCTCGCCCTGCAGCAGCAGCGCGAGCGCGCCGAGGCCGAGCAGGATGCTGCCCGCGCCCAGTGCCGTACGCCGTCCGGCGGCGGGCTCCCAGGGCTTCAGCTCGTTCTCCACGACGTCGGCCATCGCCTCGACCACGTCGTCGTAGACGCGGGGGGCGGGGTCGTCGACGCCGGCGCTGACCATGAGCAGGCCGCCATCCTCGATGCCCTGCATCGTCAGGCCGGCGTTGTTGGCCAGCACCCGGCCCTCCTGCGTGACCAGCCGGTAGCCGCCGTAGACGGTCGAGGCGTCGAGCAGCCCCACCGACCGGGCCAGCTCCGGCACGAGCTCGGCGACCGGGATGGAGCCGGGCAGCACGAGATCGACGCGCCTGGACCCCGAGGCGATGGTCACCCGGACCAGGCCCGAGGTGACCGAGGACCCCTGACTCATTGGTGTTTCCCCCTGACAGTGCTTGTGCTGCGTCCGCCCGCGCGGTCGGCGCACCGAACGCGGAGCAGCCTAGGCCATCTCGCCCCGCCGAAAATGGCCCGAGGCCGGACGTCCCCGGAGGGACGACCGGCCTCGGACGGACGGGTGGTGCTCAGAAGCGGTTGGCGCCGCGCGCGTCGGCCGCCTTGTACTCCTGGTTGGACGCGTCGACGCCCTGGCTGGCCTGCTGGAGCAGCAGGGTCATCTCCTGCATCGCCTGGTCCCACTTCGCCTTGGCCTGGTCGTAGGCCATCTTGGCGTTACCGTTCCAGTCGCTCTTCAGCGGGTTGAGCTCGTTCTCGAGCTGGTCGAGGCGGGACTCGATGTCCTTGGCCGCCTTCATCACGTCGGCCGCACCGGCGTCGAGGCTGCCGTGCTGGACCTTGATTCCGTCGAAAGTCATGTCGATCTCCTAGATCTGTGCGAGTCGGTGTCGGCCGGTCAGCCGAGACGGCCCTGGAGGTTGGCGTGGGCGGAGGACTGGCTCTCGTCGGTCGAGACGTTGTCGCGCTCGGTCTCCTTCATCGACGCGGCGAGCTGGTCGAGGGCCTTGAGGATGGTCTCCTGCTTCTGGTCCCACGCGATCATGAGGTTGTTGAACGCGGTGGCACCCTGGCCGCCCCATCCACCCATCATCGTCTGGATGTTGCCGGACAGGACGCCGCACTTGTTCTTCACGTCGCCGCGGGCCTGGTCGACGTAGTCGGCCGCCTTGGAGAGCGCCTTCTCTGTCTGGCCGTACATCTCGCTCATGGAAGATCCTTGTCCCTCGGCGGTCGGACCGACCGAGATTCTGTGTGTGTTGGTGGTGCACTGGTGGTGATCCGGTGCCCGGGGAGACGTCCCGACCCCCCGCGCTGACGTGGCATCTACCCGAGCGGATCGGGCCTAAACATCACGACGTCAATTCCCACAGCCTGCGGAAGACGCCGGCCGCGACGACCGCCGCGGCGAAGGCGAGGCTGCCGCACAGGGACTCGGCGACCTCGGCACGGCGCGACCACCAGACCGAGCGCCAGCCGCGCCCGGTGGCGACGGCTGCGGCGAGCGCCACCGCCCCCAGGGCGACGGCTGCGTAGACGACCGTGCCGAGCTGGTCGGCGCCCGGTCCGACGGCCAGGAACGCGGCCAGCCACGCGAGGGCGGCGAGGCCGGCGAGGCGCAGCAGGTTGCGGGCGGCGACGTGGCGGTACGAGCGCGCGGCCAGCAGCAGCGACAGGCCCGCGAACAGCACCAGGCAGCGCGCGCCGATCCGGTCGAGGTCGATGGTGGCGCGGTGCAGCAGCAGCGGGCTCGCGACCGACACCACGACGAGGATCGCGACCGACGCGCCGGTGACGATGCGCGAGGCCCGCCGGACCAGGCGCTCCATCGCGTCGGCGCCGACGACGATCCGCCCGCGCCGGCCGGCGCGGCCGCTGTCGCGGGCCGACCAGGCGGTCACGGCGAGCCGGTCGAGGTCGAGCAGCGCCTCGTCGGGGACGTCGACGGCCAGCGACGGTGCGAACCGGGCGGCCATCATCGACAGGAACAGCAGGAGGGTCCACGCCACGCGGGCGTCCCAGCCGAGCAGAGCGGTCACGCCGCAGCAGGCGAAGACGGTGAGCCCCGTGACGATCCAGACCGTGGCGACCTCCTCGGCGCCGGAGCCGAGGGCCCGGCCGATGCCGGCGACGACCGCCGCTGCCATCGCCGATGCCCCGAGGATCGCGGGGAGCAGGTGGGCGCCGGGCTCGTAGAGCGCGGCGAAGCCCGCCGCGGCCGCGAAGGCGGGAGCCGCGGCCGCCCGCTGCTGCACGTGGCGGCCGAGCGGGAGCACCCCGGCCAGCGCGCAGCCGAGCAGCACCCCGACGGCGACGGTGCGCGCGGTGTCGTCGCCGGCGCCGGCGGCGTACCACCCGGCGAGCGCGGCCGCCCCGGCGGCGAGCGCGGCGATCGTCGCCGCGAGCTCCGGGGTCTCGGGCGCGTTCTTGGCCTTCTCCAGCAGGGTCGCCCGGCGCGGGCGGTGGACGCCGGTCGTGGCGACCAGCACGTCACCGGAGCGCACCCCGGCGTCGCGCAGGGCCACGGAGGCGTTGAGCCGCTCGCCGAGCGCGGTCTGCAACAGGGGTATGCCGGTGGCCTCCCCCGTCTCCGCGGCCTGCCGGGCGTACTCGCGGGCGACGTCGACGGAGGTCGCGCCGGACGGCACGACGAGGTCGAGCACGCCGGCCGTGCCGTGCACGCTCACGGCGATGGTCGCGTCAGCAGGGCTGGACATCGCGACGTCCGACACGGATTCCCCCTTCGCGTGCATCGGGACGGGCGCTTCTGCGCAGCAGGGTAGTCGCGCGGGTGCAGGAGCACACCTATCATCGTCGCGACTTCATCGGGCTGGGCACTGGGGGACGAGTTGAGCACGACATTGCGTGGCGGGCAGCGGCTCGACGAGCCGGAGATGCCGGGCGGGCAGATCGTCCTGCAGCCCCCGCCTGAGCTCCAGGAGGGCGAGGGCGCCGGCGGCGTGCTGATGAACGCCATCCCGATGCTCGGCAGCCTCGGCTCGATCGTGCTCGTGGCGACGATGGGCGGGGCGAACAAGAGCCGCAGCTTCCTGGCCGCCGGCATGTTCCTCTTCGCCACCCTCGGCTTCATCATCGTGCAGATCGACCGGCAGCGGAAGCAGCGCGCGCAGCAGGTCACGGGCTCGCGCACCGAGTACCTCCGCTACCTCAGCAACATCCGCAAGGTGGCCCGCGAGGCCGCCGACCAGCAGCGTCGCGCCCTCAACTGGCACCACCCCGAGCCCGAGGCGCTCCCCTCGCTCGCCGAGGACCGCACCCGCCTGTGGGAGCACACCGCCTCCGACGACAACTTCCTGCACGTGCGCTACGGCCTGTGCGCGCAGCCGCTCTCGCTGGAGCTGGTGCCGCCGGAGAGCGCGCCGGTCGACCAGGTCGACCCGGCCGCGGCCTCCGCGCTCCACCGGCTGCTCGTGGTGCACCGGCTGCAGCCGAACCTGCCGGCGTCGATCGACCTGCGCGCGTTCGACCGGATCGAGCTGTGCGGCGACGCCGAGGAGGTCCGCTCGACCGCCCGCGCGATGATCTGCTCGGCCACCGCGTTCCAGAACCCCGACCAGCTGGTCGTCGCCGTGCTGTCCTCGGAGCAGAACCTCACCCACTGGGACTGGGTCAAGTGGCTCCCCCACGCCCAGAGCCAGCGCGAGTCCGACGCGGTCGGGCCGATGCGCCTGGTGTCGACGTCGCTCGACGACCTCGGTGCGCTGCTGCCGCCCGACCTCAGCGACCGCCCCCGCTTCGGCGCCGACGAGCGCGCCGCCACGCCGCACATCCTGCTGGTCATCGACGGCGGCCACCTGCCGCCCGGCAACCACATCGTCCCGCCCGACGGCCTGCACGGCGTCACCCTCCTCGACCTCCCCAGCCGCTGGGACGAGCTCGAGGACGCCACCCGGCTGCGCCTGGAGTTCGTCGACGGGCCCGACGAGCTCGGCAAGCGCCCGGTGCGCGCGCTGCGGCTGCGCGGCGAGCCGGTCAAGGCGCTCGCCGACCAGTGCGACCTCGCGACCGCGGAGGCGTTCGCCCGCCGGATCGCGCCGCTCAAGACCGCCAGCGCCGAGGCGTCGTCGTCCGGCGGCACCGTCGACATCACCTCGACCACGCCCGACCACATGGAGCTGCTCGGCCTCGGCGACATCTTCGCCTACGACCCGGCCACCGCGTGGCGGCCACGACCGGCCCGCGACCGGCTGCGCGTCCCGATCGGCATCGGCGACTCCGGCGGCCTGATCCACCTCGACATCAAGGAGTCCGCCCAGCAGGGCATGGGCCCGCACGGCCTGGTGATCGGCGCGACGGGCTCCGGCAAGTCGGAGTTCCTCCGCACGCTCGTCCTCGGCCTGGTGATGACGCACTCGTCCGAGCAGCTCAACCTGGTGCTCGTCGACTTCAAGGGCGGCGCGACCTTCGCCGGCATGGCCGACATGCCGCACGTGTCGGCCGTCATCACCAACCTCGCCAACGAGCTCACCCTCGTCGACCGCATGCAGGACGCCCTGTCGGGCGAGATGACGCGCCGCCAGGAGCTGCTGCGCGACGCCGGCAACTACGCCTCGGTCCGCGACTACGAGAAGGCCCGCGCCAACGGCGAGCCGCTCGAGCCGATGCCGTCGCTCTTCATCGTCGTCGACGAGTTCTCCGAGATGCTGTCGGCCAAGCCGGAGTTCATCGACCTGTTCGTCGCGATCGGCCGCCTCGGCCGCTCGCTCGGACTGCACCTGCTGCTCGCCTCCCAGCGCCTGGAGGAGGGCCGGCTGCGCGGCCTGGAGTCCCACCTGTCCTACCGGGTCGGCCTGCGCACCTTCTCCGCCGGCGAGTCCCGCGCGGTCCTCGGCGTCCCGGACGCCTACGAGCTGCCCGCCGTCCCCGGCCTCGGCTACCTCAAGCCCGACCAGTCGACGCTGCT
Organism: Nocardioides okcheonensis; assembly: GCF_020991065.1. Taxonomy (NCBI): domain Bacteria; kingdom Bacillati; phylum Actinomycetota; class Actinomycetes; order Propionibacteriales; family Nocardioidaceae; genus Nocardioides; species Nocardioides okcheonensis. The sequence continues at coordinate 2,982,369 of NZ_CP087710.1, read as the reverse complement.
GCGGTTCAAGGCGGCGTACGTCTCCGGACCGCCGTCGAACCGCACCCGCGTCGCCCGCGACGAGGGCGGCGTCATCCGCGGCATCCTCCCGTTCACGATCTCCGAGGTGCAGTCCCTCGAGCCGCTGCGCGACGACGAGGAGGCGCCCGCGCCGACCCAGGCCGTCCAACAGCAGGGCGAGCAGCCGTCGCTGCTCGACATCGCCGTGGAGCGGATGATCGGCCAGGGCCCGGAGGCCCATCAGGTCTGGCTGCCGCCGCTCGACGTGCCCGACACCCTCGACGAGCTCATGCCCGACCTCGTCGAGCACCCCGACCTCGGCCTCACCTCGCCGCAGTGGCGCTCCGTGCCGGGCCTGGTCATCCCGCTCGGCACCGTCGACCGCCCGCGCGAGCAGCGCCGCGACACGATGACGCTCAACCTCACCGGCGCCGCCGGCCACGTGGCCGTCGTCGGCGGTCCCCGGTCGGGCAAGAGCACCCTGCTGCGCTCCATCGTGACCAGCATGGCGCTGGTGACCACGCCGCTGGAGTCGCAGTTCTTCGTCCTCGACTTCGGCGGCGGCACGTTCGCGCCGCTGACCCGCCTGCCGCACGTGTCCGGCGTCGCGACCCGCTCCGAGCCCGACGTCGTGCGCCGCGTGATGGCGGAGGTCGAGGGCATCGTCGACCGCCGCGAGGCGTACTTCCGCCAGAACGGCATCGACTCGATCGAGACCTACCGGTCGCGTCGCGCCCAGGGCCGCGCCGACGACGGGTGGGGCGACGTCTTCCTGGTGATCGACGGATGGAGCACGCTGCGCGCGGAGTTCGACGACCTCGAGATGGAGATCCAGCAGCTCGCCGCGCGCGGCCTGACCTTCGGCCTCCACATCGTGACCGCCTCGACCCGCTGGGCGGACTTCCGCGCCGCGATGCGCGACGTCTTCGGCTCCAAGCTCGAGCTGCGGCTCGGTGACCCGCTCGACTCCGAGGTCGACCGCAAGGTCGCGGCGCTGGTGCCGGTCGGGCGTCCCGGCCGCGGCCTGGTGCCGTCGAAGCTGCACTTCCTCGGCGCGCTGCCGCGCATCGACGCCAAGGGCGACCCCGACAGCCTCGGCGACGGCGTCGACGACCTGATCGACAAGGTGGCCGCGGCCTGGACCGGCCCGCAGGGCCCGAAGCTGCGCCTGCTGCCCGAGAAGGTCACCCTCGAGGCGATCCGCGAGGACGCCGTCCGCCGCCAGCTGCCGACCCGGCACCTCCTGCTCGGCATCAACGAGAAGGAGCTCGCGCCGGTCGGCCTCGACGTCGACGCCGAGCCGCACATGCTGGTCTTCGGCGACGGCCAGTCCGGCAAGAGCGCGCTGCTGCGGGCGTACGTCCACGAGGTGATGCGGACCCGGACGCCCAAGGAGGCGCAGATCGTCCTCGTCGACTACCGCCGCTCGATGCTCGGCGAGGTGCCCGACGAGTACCTCCTCAACTACCTGACGTCCGCGACGCAGGCGACGCCCACGCTCAAGGACATCGCGAGCTACCTCGAGGGCCGGATCCCCGGGCCCGACGTGACGCCCGAGCAGCTGCGCAACCGGTCGTGGTGGTCCGGCGCCGAGGTGTTCGTGGTCGTCGACGACTACGACCTCGTCGCGACCGCGCAGTCCTCACCCGTGTCGTCGCTCCAGCCGCTGATGGCGCAGGCGCGCGACGTCGGCCTGCACGTCGTGGTCGCCCGCCGCACCGGTGGCGCGTCGCGCGCGCTCTACGAGCCGGTCATCCAGTCGCTGCGCGACCTCGCGATGCCGGGCGTCATGCTCTCGGGCCCGCGCGACGAGGGCGTGCTGATCGGCAACCTGCGTCCGCAGCCTGCCCCCGAGGGCCGCGCCCGCGTCGTCACCCGCGACGGCGGCACCCAGACCGCCCAGCTCGCCTGGCTCGACCCGACGATGTGATCCGCCCGCGGGCCGCCCGCTCCCTGCCGGGCGGTGCGTGAGCCACACTTCCAGCGCCAGCAATGTGGGTGGGCCACCGCTCGAGCGCGCGTCGTACGCCGACACGCCGGCGGGCGGTGCGTGAGCCACACTTTCAGCGCCAGGAATGTGGGTGGGCCACCGCTCCCCGGGCTGGCGGCTGGCGCCCTACCGCCGGCCGCTCTTGAACATCCCGCGCGCGATCTCGCGGGCGGCGGTCCGCATGAAGTCCTTGAAGGCGGTCGACTTCACGACCGTCTCGACCATCGAGTCCTGCTCCTTCGCGGCCTTCTTCCGCGAGGCGGTGGTGACCCGCTCGTTCTTCTGCTCGCGGGCCATCTCCTGCACCCGGGCGTCCTCGGCCGCCTTGCGCGCGCCCTCCTCGAGCTTCTTCGCGAGCAGCTCGCGGGCCGACTCGCGGTCGATCGCCTCGGCGTACTTCGGGGTGAGGGGCGAGGCGGCGACCGCGGCGGCCATCGCCTCGGCCGGGGCGGCGTCCATCAGCGACTCGGGGGCGCGCAGGCGGGTCCAGGCGACCGGGGTGGGCGCACCGCGCTCGTTCATCACGGTGACCACGGCCTCGCCGATGCCCAGGCTGGTGAGGACCTGGGCGAGGTCGTCGTAGCCGCTCGTGGGATAGGTGTTGACGGTCGCCTTCAGCGCCTTGGCGTCGTTGGGGGTGTGCGCGCGGAGCTGGTGCTGCACGCGCGAGCCGAGCTGGGCGAGCACGTCGTCGGGGACGTCGGTCGGCGACTGGGTCACGAAGAAGACGCCGACGCCCTTCGAGCGGATCAGGCGGACGGTCTGGGCGACCTGGTCGAGGAAGGCGTCGGAGGCGTCGTGGAAGAGCAGGTGCGCCTCGTCGAAGAAGAAGACCAGCTTGGGCTTGTCGAGGTCACCCTCCTCCGGCAGGTCGTGGAAGAGGTCCGCGAGCAGCCACATGAGGAAGGTCGAGAACAGCGCAGGACGGTCCTGCAGGTTCGGCAGCTCCAGCAGGCTGATGATGCCGCGGCCGTCCTCGGTGGTGCGCAGGAAGTCCTTGGTGTCGAACTCCGGCTCCCCGAAGAACACGTCGGCGCCCTGCGCCTCGAACGCCACCAGCTCGCGCAGGATGACGCCGGCGGTCTGGGGAGACAGCCCGCCGATCGTCTTGAGCTCGGCCTTCCCGGCGGCGTCGGCGGTGAGGTACTGCAGGACCGCGCGCAGGTCGGCGAGGTCGAGCAGCGGCAGCCCGTGGGAGTCGCAGTAGTAGAAGACCAGGCCCAGCGAGGACTCCTGGGTCTCGTTGAGGTCGAGGACCTTGGCCAGCAGCGTCGGGCCGAAGGCGCTCATCGTCACCCGGACCGGTACGCCGGTGCCCTGGCCGCCGATCGCGTAGAGCTCGGTGGGGAACGCGGTGGCGGTCCACTCCTGTCCGACGCTCGCGGTGCGGGCGGAGAGCTTGTCGCTCGGCTCGCCCGCCACGCCCAGGCCCGACAGGTCGCCCTTGATGTCGGCGGCGAACACCGGGACGCCCTGGGCGCTGAGCTGCTCGGCGAGCAGCTGGAGGGTCTTGGTCTTGCCGGTGCCGGTGGCGCCGGCGACCAGACCGTGCCGGTTGAGCATGGCGAGCGGGATCCGGATCCGGGCGTCGCCCAGCGTCTCGGCGTCGAGCATCAGCCCGCCCAGCTCGAGCGCCGGGCCGTCGAAGCGGTAGCCCGCCGCGACCGCCTCGGAGATCGGGTCGGTGGCGCCGGGCGTGCTCCCGGAGGGGGCGGGCGTGGCCTCGGGGGTCTCCGTCATGGCGCGAGCCTAGTCAGCGGCGGCGGGCCCGACGAGGGCGTCGTTATGATCGCTCGCGTGATCTTCAAGCGGGTGGGCGTCGGCCGGCCCTACCCCGACCACGGGCTGACCTCCCGCGCCTGGGCTGACCTGCCGCCGCGGCAGGTCCGCCTCGACGAGCTGGTGACCACCAAGGACACGCTGCAGCTCGACGCGCTCCTCGACGAGGACTCGACCTTCTACGGCGACCTGTTCGCGCACGTGGTGTCGTGGCGCGGCGACCTCTACCTCGAGGACGGCCTCCACCGCGCGCTGCGCGCCGCCCTGCAGCAGCGCAGCGTGCTGCACGCCCGCGTGCACCACGCCGACGCGGGAGCGACCGGATGAGCGCCGGGCTGCGCTCGGCGCTGACCCTCGCCGTGCTCGCGCTGCTCGTGCTCGTCGGCGCGCTCTGGGGGTGGGCCGCGTTCACCGAGCCGTTCCCCGAGGACGAGCCCGTCGCGATCTGCGAGGACACCTCCGTCGACGCCGGGGCCGAGGTCCGCCGCGACCAGGTCGTGGTGAGCGTCTACAACGGCAGCGGGCGCAGCGGCCTCGCCGGGTCGACGAGCGCCGAGCTCGTCGAGCGCGGCTTCGTCGCGGGCGGCGTCGGCGACTCCCCGAAGCCGGCCGCCACCACCCAGATCTGGGCCGACGACGCCACCAACCCGGCCGTCCAGTTGGTGCGCCAGCAGTTCAAGAAGGCGAAGGTCGTGCCGGGCGACGCGCTCGGCGACGGCGTGGTCGTCGTGGTCGGCGAGAAGTTCAAGGCGCTGCGCACCAAGCAGGTCGAGTCGGTCGTCGCGGAGGCTCCCGCCACCTACTGCCGGGCGACCGGCGCCGAGTGACCGACGCCGGCCCCGCCTGACCTCGCTCAGTCGCCCTCGAACGGGCGCAGCTCCCCGGCCCACCGGGCGAGTCGGCCGTGCTGCGAGACCTGGCGCAGCCGCGCCTCGGTGGCCTCGCGCTGCTTGCGGGGGGTGACGACGACCAGGTCGTCGCCCGAGCGCAGGACCGTGCGCCGTTCCGGCACCAGCACCTCGTCGGAGCGGATCACCAGCGAGACCGACGCGCCGGCCGGCAGCCGCAGCTCGCCGACCTCGACCCCGTGCATCTTCGACGTCGGGGCGATCGTCACCTGCAGCAGGTCGGCGGCCACCCGCTCGAGCGGGGCGGCCTCGACGTCGAGCCCGCGCGGCTCCGAGCGCCGGGCGACCCGCAGCCAACGCGCGACCGCGGGCAGCGTGGGACCGGTCAGGAGCGTGTAGACCACGACCATCACGAACACGATGTCGAACAGGTCGTCGGCGCCGTCCACGCCCTCCGCCAGCGGGATGGTGGCGAGCACGATCGGGACGGCCCCGCGCAGCCCGGCCCACGAGATGAAGGCCAGGTCGCGCACGCCCATGCGCTGCACCACGCTGCTCACGACGACCGACAGCGGTCGGGCCACGAAGGTGAGCACCAGGCCGGTCACGAGTGCCTGCACGACGGTGGTGAGGTCGATCCGGCCCGGGGACAGGAGCAGGCCGAGCATCACGAACAGGCCGATCTGGGCGAGCCAGGCCACGCCCTCGGCGAACGACTTGGTCGCGACCCGGTGCGGGAGCTCGCTGTTGCCGAGGATCAGCGCCGCGACGTAGATCGCGGCGAACCCGGAGGCGTGGACGCCCGCGGCGGCGCCGTAGGCGGTGAAGGCCAGGCTCATCACGGCCAGGGGGTAGAGGCCCGAGGACGGCAGGGCGACCCGGCGCATCAGCCAGGCGCCGGCGACGCCGCAGACCACGCCGATCAGGCCGCCGGCCACGAGCTCGAAGACGATGGTGCCGGCCACCCCGAGCAGGCCGGCCTCCCCGGCCGCGCCGGTGGAGATCACGCCGACCAGGACGACCGTCGGGGCGTCGTTCAGGCCCGACTCGGCCTCGAGCGCCCCGGTGAGCCGCTTGGGCAGCGGCACGACCCGGAGGACCGAGAAGACCGCGGCGGCGTCGGTGGGCGAGCAGATCGCCCCGAGCAGGATCGCCAGCTCCCACGGCAGGCCGAGCAGCAGGTGGGCGCCGACCGCGACGACCGCGACCGACACCGCGACCCCGATCGTCGCGAGCGAGACGCCGAGGCGGATGCTGGGACGCATCTCGCGCCAGTCGGTCGTCAGACCGCCCTCGGCGAGGATGATCGCCAGCGCGCCGAACCCGAGCGCATGGGCCAGCTGGGCGTCGTCGAACGGGATCGCGAACGGCCCGCCCTCGCCGAGGAACACGCCGATCAGCAGGTAGATCAGCAGCGACGGGAGCCCGGCGACCGCCGAGACCCGCACGGCGAGGATCGCCGACAGCGTCACGACCGCACCGACCAGCACGAACGCGTCGAGCTGGTGGACGTCGAACGTCACGGACACCTCGTGCCATCGCCGGTGGACTGGTCGTGGGCACGATCCTATCGGCCCGCGGGCGCCCCTCGGCCCCCGACGGGTGCGGTGGGACGCCGACGCCGGGTCGGCGAGAATCGTCCCCCTCGGGACGACGTTTGGGAGCCCGCCCGGACGGGTAGGCGTCCACCGACGAAAGGGTGTGATCGATGTACGGCGACACAGCCGCCGGACGCAGGCGCGTGGCCCAGCTGCGCGAGCAGAGCGGTGACGTCCGGGCGCTCGCCGCCCGCCTGGTGTCACAGGCCGAGGCGGTCCCGTGGCGTGGCAAGGCCGCCGACGCGATGCGTGAGCGGGTCAAGGAGCGCGCCGCCCACCTCCGCGCCGCGGCCACCCAGCACGAGACCGCCGCCGAGTCGCTCGGCCGGCACCTCCTCGAGGTCGACGCCCTCAAGGAGGCGATCGAGGTCCGCTCGCACAAGGCCCACGCCCTCCTCGAGGACGCCCGCACCCGTGCGTCCGAGGCCGCGCCCGGCACCGAGCCCGACGCCTCCGACGCCGTGCTCCTCGCCTTCGACCCACCCCCGGCCGGCCACCAGGACTGGCTGACCGTCGAGCTCCCGGGACTCTGACATGGTGACCATCGACCTGACCACGCCACCCGCACCGCCCGCGAGCTTCCTCGACGCGATGGCCCGGCGGCTGGCCCTCACGCTGCCCGAGCTGCGGGCGGTCGCCGACCTCGCCGGCGGCGCCCCGCTCCCGTTCGACCTCACCCCGGCCGACCCCGGCTCCCACGGGGCCGGCTCGCTGTCGGGTCGGCTCGGCCAGAGCCGCGGGTCGGTGGAGGACAACGCCTACGCCGAGGCGCTGGCGTCGCTCCACGAGCCCCACGACACGCTCCGCCGCCGCGGCCTGCTGGGCGACGCGGGTCCCGACGCCGGCCTCGTCGGCGCGGTCGGCCTGCTCGCCACGCCCCAGCTGGCCCTCGACATCGACGTCGCGGCCGGCGTCACCCAGGTCAAGGCCTGGCACCGTCACAGCGACGGCGCCGTCGCCAGCCTGTCGACCTGCGACGGCATCGTCTTCGAGCTCGCGTGGTTCCCCGTCGACCAGTGGACCGCCGAGCTCGCCCGCGTGACGTCGGTGCCCGAGGACCTGGCGCTGTCGACCTCGCAGGTGCCGGCCCTCCTCGACGTCCCCTACGCGCTGGCCGACTCGGTCGGCGAGGCGCTGCGCGCCGGGCGCTCCGACCTGGTCCCGGTCCTGGTGTCGCAGGCCGACGGCGCGGTCCTCGGTGACGGCGACCCGCTCGGCGACGCCGAGGCGTCCGCCGCGGTCGCCGCGGTCCACACCGAGGGGCGCGGCCGGCTGCGGATCCTCGCCGCCGAGGTGTCCGACCGCGACACGACCTCGGTCGGCGTGGTGTCGTGGGTGCTGCTGCGCGACGGCTGGCACTCCCTGACGCCGCGCCACGACGACGACGGCCCGCGGGTCGCCGTGCGTCGCGTGGATCCCGACCACCTCGCCACGGAGCTGGCCCCCGTGCTCGCCCAGGTGACCACGTGAGCCCTCGCCGCGACCACCCCGCTCCCCCGACCCCCGACGCAACAGGTATCCCCCGATGAGCGACCTCGACATCCCCCGCACCCACGCCGACGCGCCGCCGCCCGACCAGCACGCGACGGCCGCCTCGGTGGCGGCCGACAAGTACGAGCAGATGCTGGCGCTCGCCGACCTCTTCGACGCCTCCGGCAGCGAGATGCGCACCCGGGCCCGGCTCGGCGCGGAGATCCTCGCCGACGACGACGTCGTCGACACCGCCGAGCTGTCCCGCGCGACCTGGGGCCAGGCCGAGGAGGACGTGCGCGCGGCGACCACCGGCAAGCAGGGCCTGCTGACCCGCTCGGTCGAGCTCGACGCCGACGCGCTCGTCGTCCGCGCCACCGTCCTGACCTACCGCTGGATCGACGAGCTGCAGCAGGCCGCCTACAAGACGCTCGGCTCCATCGCCGGGCGCGCCATCGGCTACCTCGCCCCCGAGGTCGCGCTGGGCGGCGCGATCGTCAGCGCCGGCCTGATCGAGACCGACGCGCTCGACCGCGAGGGCGTCACCGCGTACCTCAGCGAGCTCGCGGAGAACAACCCCGACCTGATGGACCACCTCTCCGGTGGCGGCGGCCTGCTCGACGGGCTGCACATGCGCTCGCTGCTGACGGCGGGCGTGCTGGCCACCGACCGGGGCACCCACGCCGCGCGCGGTGGCCTGCGCGCCATCGGCGTCGAGCCGTTCCCCACCGACGCGGTCTCCGCCTTCCGCGACTCGGCGGGGTCGTTCGTCGACACCGAGGAGGAGGCGCCCGAGGTCACGGCGGCCGAGTCGTCGGCGCCGCGGTCGCTGGAGGAGCTGATGACCACGCTCCTCGCCGAGGACCGGCGGATCAGCGTGCAGCGCGTCGGCGCCGGCCGCTACATCGCCTACCTCCCCGGCACGTCCGGCCCCGACTCCGGCCGGCTGCGCCTGGTGGGGGCCGACCCGTCGACCTCGGCGGCGCAGGTCGTCCGGGCGATCGAGAAGGCGCTCGCCGAGGACGACGACGACGCCCGCGTGATGCTCGTCGGCGCCGCCGCCGGCGGCACCCTGGCCGCGGAGATCGCCGCGTCGGTGAGCTCGTCGCGCTTCGTCATCGACCAGGTCGTCACCGCGGGCGCGCCGTCCGCGCAGGTGCCCCGGATCCCCGACGCCACCCGGGTGCTGTCGCTCGAGGACCGCTCCGACCCCGTCGCGCTGCTGGGCTCGCTCATCAACGCGGCCATCCCCAACCGGCTGACCGTGGTCTTCGACGGCGCCGGCCAGGACGCGGCCCACCTCTACGTCGCCGGCGCCCGGGCGGCCGACAGCGCCGAGCACCCGGAGCTGCGGGCCGAGATCAGCCGGATGCAGGAGCTCGGCTACCTCGTCGGCTGAGCCCCGCCGGGTCCCGCTCCACGGGGTCAGGCGATGCCGTGCACGAACTCGCCGAGCTGGGCCAGGCTGCGGCACTCCAGCATCGGCAGCAGCTCGGCGTAGCGGTCCGCGGCGCTGTCGCCGGTCCCCCAGTGCCGCGGGTGCTCGGGGTTGAGCCACCACGCGTGCCGCGCGCGGCCGACCAGGTCGGCGAGCACGGGGAGCGCGAGGTCGCTGTGGTTGGACCGCCCGTCGCCGAGCACCAGCAGCGACGTGCGGGGGCCGACGGCGTCGCCGTGGGACTCGGCGAACCGGGTCAGGGCCCGCCCGTAGCTCGTGCGCCCCCACATCGACGCGTGGGCAGTGCTCGCGGCGAGGCCCTCCATCACCTCGACCACGTCCGCGCCCGGCCGGAACCGGTCGGTGACCTCGACCACGTCGTCGACGAAGGTGAAGGCGCGGACCCCGCCGAACGCCTCGCGCAGCGCGTAGACCAGCAGCAGCGTGAACTGCGCGAAGCTCGCCACCGAACCGCTGACGTCGCAGAGGACGACCAGGTCCGTGCGGTGCGGCCGGCGCGGCCGGTGGTGGGTGGTGAGCGGCACGCCGCCGGTCGCGATCGAGGCGCGCACGGTGCGGCGTACGTCGAGCGGGCCGCGGCGCCGCGCGTGCTGCTCCTTGGCCAGCCGGGCGGCCAGCCGGCGGGCGAGGGGGTAGACCTCGCGGCGCATCTCCTCGAGGTCGGTGCGCCGCGCGGCGAGGAAGTCGAGCCGGTCGATGGTCGGGCGGACGGTGGCGTCGACGATGTGGGCCGGCCCCTTCTCCTCCGCGATCCGGCGGCGGGCGTCGCCCTCGACCAGCCGGGTGAAGTCGCCGATGCGGCGCGCGGCGGTCCGCCGCGCCTGCTCGGGGTCGACGCCGCGGCCCAGCAATGCCTGCACCAGCCGGTCGGCCAGCTCGGCGGGGGCGACCCGCTGGAGCGAGGTGTAGGCCGACCAGCTCGACAGCCCGGGACCGCGCCCGGGCATCGCGCCGAACCGGGCGACGGCGTCGACGGCGAGGTCCTGCAGCGCGGACGGGTCCCCGGAGGCGAGCGCCTCGGCCAGCGCCTCGCGGAACTGCGCGAGGTCGGAGCCCGAGTCGCGCACCGGTGAACGGTCCGCCCCGTCCCCCGGCGCGTCGTCGCTCGCCGCGCGGGCGCCGTCGCCGACCAGCCGGGGGAAGTAGACGTCGAAGACCGCGTCGAAGGTGACCCGCTGCGGCTGGCGCTTGACCAGCGTCGCGGCGTAGGCGGCGCGGACCGTCTCGCGGTCGTGCCAGCTGACCTGCTCCAGCGCCGCGATCGCGTCGAGCCCCTCGGCCAGCGACACCGGCAGCCCGGCGCCGCGCAGCGCCTCCACGAAGCCGATGTGGGTGTCGAGCAGGCTCACCGTCCGCTCACCTCGACGCCAGCTTGAGCTCCCGCTGCGCCCGCTGCTGGTCCGAGGCGTGCTTGAGCACGACGCCCAGCGTCCGCGCGACGACGTCCTCGTCGAGGTCGCCGACCTGCAGCGCGACCAGCGTGCGCGCCCAGTCGACGGACTCCGCGATCGACGGGGCCTTCTTGAGCTCGAGCTCGCGCAGGCGCACCACGACGTCGACGAGCTGCGCGACGACCCGGTCGTCGAGCCCCGGGACCTGGCTGGTGACGATCTCGCGCTCGCGCTCGGCGGACGGGTAGTCGAGGTGCAGGAACAGGCAGCGCCGCTTGACCGCCTCCGACAGCTCGCGGCTGGCGTTGGAGGTGAGGACGACGAACGGGCGGCGGGTGGCGGTGACCGTGCCGAGCTCGGGGATCGTCACCTGGAAGTCGCTGAGCACCTCGAGCAGCAGCCCCTCGACCTCGATGTCGGTCTTGTCGACCTCGTCGACGAGCAGCACGGTGGGCTCCTCGCGGCGGATCGCCCCCAGCAGCGGCCGGGTGAGCAGGAACTCCTCGGTGAAGATGTCGTCGTGGGTCTCGCTCCACGACGACCCGTCGCCGCTGGCCTGGATCCGGAGCAGCTGCTTCTTGTAGTTCCACTCGTAGAGCGCCCGCGCCTCGTCGAGGCCCTCGTAGCACTGCAGCCGGACCAGCTCGGCCCCCGCGGCCCGCGCGACCGCCTTCGCGAGCTCGGTCTTGCCGACCCCGGCCGGCCCCTCCACCAGCAGCGGCTTCTCCAGCGCGCCCGCGAGGTACGCCGTGAGCGCCGTCGCGTCGTCGGTGAGGTAGCCGGCGGACCGCAGCCGGGCGGTCGCGTCGGCCGGGGAGGAGAACCAGGTCGTCGTCACGCAGAGGGGGCGGGATTCGAACCCGCGGTAGGTCTCCCTACGACCGCTTTCAAGGCGGTTCCGATCGGCCGCTCCGGCACCCCTCCTCGTACGGCGCCGTGGCACCGCACGTGGCCGGACTCTACCGGGGCCGTGCGGCGCGGGGCCGGACGCCGTGGGAAAATCGGGGGGTGACGACCGAGACCCCCACCGTCTACCGCCTCGCCCCCGCCGTCGCGGCGCGCCTGCTCGGCCTCGTCCTGGTGGCGGTCGCGGTGCTGATCCTGGTCTGCACGCTCGCCATCGCCGTGCTGGACCTGCACACCGCCTTCCTGCTGGTGCCCGTCGCGCTCACCGTCGCGGTGCTGGCGGCGAACTGGTGGGCCTGGCGCGAGAAGGGCTGGGTGGCGCGGTTCACCGGCGAGGGCTACCGGGTCCAGTGGGTGCGGGGCGTCGGCGCGGCGTCGGGTCGGTGGAAGGACGTCGAGGACGCGGTCACCACCACCGTCGCGGACGCGCCGGTGGTCGTGCTGCGCCTGCGCGACGGCCGGACCACCACGATCCCGGTCGAGATGCTCGCGGTGGACCGCGAGTCGTTCGTGCGCGACGTCCAGCAGCACCTCCAGCGTGGACACGGGCTCACCAAGTTCTGACCTGATTCGGCGCCGGGGCGCCGGGCCTTGTAACCTTCGTTGCGCCCGGTGCATGCCGGGCATGGAGGCGTCGCCTAGTCCGGTCTATGGCGCCCGCCTGCTAAGCGGGTTTGGGGCTAAAACCCCATCGAGGGTTCAAATCCCTCCGCCTCCGCCGCCGGTCGGCCCCCTGCCCGCAGGGGGCCGATCGTCATTCCCGGGCACTGTTTTGCAGGATCGTGCATTGCACAGACCTGCAGACGCATCGACATGACGGGGTCCGAGGACCTGGGGGATGATGGGACGGTCATCCCCTGTGACACATGACAACGAGGTGAAAGCCAACATGACCCCAGTTCGCCGCATCGCAGCCGCCGTTCTCGTGGCCGCCCTGGGCACCGGCATCGTCGGTCTCGGGACCGCTCCCGCCAACGCCGACTACAGCTGGGGCACGAAGATCAAGGTTCCCCGCTGACCGACGTGCCATGATGGGCACGCAGTGAAGAGCTGAGACACGGACCCCCTCAACCCCCCACGAGTCTGGTCCGGCTGGCCTCCCCCACAGGCCCGTCTCGGCATTCGAGGGCAGCAGCTCACCCAGAGCTGCTGCCCTCGATCCTTGTCCGGACGACCGACGAGCCCGTCTCAGACGTCCGGGGCGTCGGCCTCGCGACCGGAGATCCCGCGCTTGCCCATCTCGTAGCCGAGCTGGAAGCGGGTCTCCACCTCGAACTCGCTCTTGAGGTCGGCGACGTAGCCGGCGTAGGTCCGAGGGCTCACCCCGAGGCGCTTGGCGCCCGCCGGGTCGGCCCGGCCCTCGAGCAGCATCCGGATGGTCATCGCGCGCTGCTCCGCCGCGATGTCGCGCATCAGGGACGACTCGCTGCTGGTGAACGGACGGGCGCGCTCCCAGTGCCGCTCGAACATGTCGACGAGGTAGGACACCATCGACGGCTCGCTGATCACCATCGCCGCGTTGAGTCCCTCGTGGCTCGGGATGACCGCGATCCGCCGGTCGACGACGATCAGCCGGTTGAAGAACTCGTCGAGGGTCCGCACCTCGGCGCCCGCGGCCGTCACCGCGGCGACGTACTTGCGGGTGTCGGTGCCGCGACGGGCGGCGTGCTGGTAGAGGGTGCGCATCCTCACGCCGCGCTTGAGCAGGGCGATCTCGCGGGCGGACACCTCCGTCAGCTGCTTGACCCCGCGCCGGTCCTGCGGCTGGGCGCTGAGCAGCTCCTCCTCGGAGTCCGCGACCATCGACTCGAGGAAGGTCCGGATGGTCGCGGCGCCGCGGATCTCGGTGAACGGGCCGCCGACCGCGCTGGGCGAGCGCCGCCAGGCGTGGGACAGGGAGCTGAACGCCTGGGCCCAGTGGGCGGACTCGGCGATCAGCTCCGCGCCCTGCTGGCCCAGCGGGGCCACGACACGCGCCTGCACGGCTGCGGGGTCGACGGCGCGCCAGCTGGTGCCGTCATCGCTCTGGACGACCAGACCGACCTCGGTGAGCAGCTCGAAGGCCTCGCGCAGCTCGCCGCGCCTGCCGATGCGGCGGTCGGTCGCGCTGATCCCTCCCGAGGTGACGATCTCCTCGTAGAGCGGCGCGGACCTCTCCTCGAAGACCGCGCGCTCGTGCTGCCCCAGGGGCATGACCCACCTCCACTCCCCCCGTCAGTCCCAGTGTGAGGATGGTGCCACACCCGCCCCACCGGACACGGGTGGAACGACGCCGACCTGCCCCCGGACGGATCGGGGACAGGTCGGCGGTCGACGGGCGGCGGCTCAGGCGTCCAGGCGCGCCTTCAGCGTGTCGAGCTCGCTCCACAGGACGGCGGGGAGGTCGTCGCCGAACTTCTCGAACCACTCCTCGATCTGCGGGATCTCGGCCTTCCACTCGGCGGCGTCGACCGCGAGCGCCTGGGCGAGCTGCTCCTCGGTGACGTCGAGGCCGTCGATGTCGAGCGAGCCCGGCGCCGGCACGTGGCCGATCGGGGTCTCCACCGCGGCCGCCTGGCCGTCGATGCGCTCGATGACCCACTTGAGGACCCGGCTGTTCTCGCCGAACCCGGGCCACAGGAAGTCGCCGTCGTCGCCGCGGCGGAACCAGTTGACGTAGAAGATCCGCGGCAGCTTGGCGGCGTCGTGGTCCTTGCCGACGTTGATCCAGTGGCCGAAGTAGTCGCCGGCGTTGTAGCCGATGAACGGCAGCATCGCCATCGGGTCGCGGCGCACCACGCCGACGGCGCCGACGGCGGCCGCGGTGGTCTCCGACGACAGCGTGGCGCCCATGAAGGTGCCGTGGTTCCAGTCGCGGGCCTCGGTGACGAGCGGGATCGTGGTCTTGCGGCGACCGCCGAAGAGGATCGCGTCGATCGGCACGCCGCGCGGGTCGTCGTACTCGTCGGCGAGGATCGAGCACTGCTTGATCGGCGTGCAGTAGCGGCTGTTGGCGTGGCTGGAGAGCTCGTCGGACTCCGGGGTCCAGGGCTCGCCCTTCCAGCTCGTGGCCTCGGCCGGGGTGTTCTCCAGGCCCTCCCACCAGACGTTGCCGTCGGGGGTGAGCGCGACGTTGGTGAAGACCGAGTTGCCCTTGCGGATGGTCTCCATCGCGTACGGGTTGGTGTGCTCGTTGGTGCCCGGGGCGACGCCGAAGAAGCCGTACTCGGGGTTGACGGCCCACAGCCGGCCGTCCTCGCCGATGCGCATCCACGCGATGTCGTCGCCGATCGCCTCGACGGTCCAGCCGGGGACGGTGGGCTTGAGCATCGCGAGGTTGGTCTTGCCGCAGGCGCTCGGGAAGGCCGCGGCGACGTACTTGGTCACGCCCTGCGGCGAGGTGAGCTTGAGGATGAGCATGTGCTCGGCCAGCCAGCCCTCGTCGCGCGCCATGACCGACGCGATGCGCAGGGCGTAGCACTTCTTGCCGAGCAGGGCGTTGCCGCCGTAGCCCGAGCCGAAGCTCCAGATCATCCGCTCCTCGGGGAACTGGACGATGTACTTGGTGTCGTTGCACGGCCACGCCACGTCGGCCTGGCCGGGCTCGAGCGGCATGCCGACCGAGTGCAGCGCCGGCACCCACTGGGGGTCGTGGCCGGCAGCGGTCAGCTCCTCGATGCGGCGCAGCACCTCGGTGCCCATCCGCGCCATCACGCGCATCGACACGGTGACGTAGGCCGAGTCGGTGACCTCGATGCCGAACATCGGCTTCTCGGCGTCGAGGTGGCCCATGACGAAGGGGATGACGTACATCGTGCGGCCCCGCATGCAGCCGGCGTAGAGCCCGCGCATCAGGTCCTTCATCTGCGCGGGGTCCATCCAGTTGTTGGTCGGACCCGCGTCGCGCTCGTCGACCGAGCAGATGTAGGTGCGGTCCTCGACGCGCGCCACGTCGGTGGGGTCGGACGCCGCGTGGAACGAGTTGGGCATCACGTCCGGGTTGAGCCGGGTGAAGGTGCCGGTGGCCTCGAGCGAGGCGGTCAGCTCCGCCCACTCCTCGTCGGAGCCCGTGCACCAGTGGATGCGGTCGGGCTGGGTGAGCTCGGCGACCTCGGCGACCCACGCGAGGATGGCCTCGTGGGTGGTCGGCGGGGTCGTCTGCGTGTCGATCGTTGCGGTCATGACCGGTTCCTTCAGCATTCGTCGCGGGTGGTTCGCGCGGCCTCGTTGTCGGCGACTTGCGCCGGACGCTAGCCCGTGCCCCGGGGGCCACCTATTGGATCGATCACAGACGTGTGACCTGCGTCTCCACCCCCCGGAAAACCGCCTGACTTGGGCTTTTCCGGTGCGCAAGTGGGTTCCGCAGGGGCTGCTTTCGGCCTCTGCGGGACCCTCACGACGAGGGCCTCAGCCGGCCCGCTGGGCCGTCCCGCCCGGGGCGAGGAGGAACGACGAGACGAACTCGTCGTAGGCCGCGGGCCGCCCGATCAGGTAGCCCTGGGCGAGGTCGACGCCCTCCTCGCGGCACACCTCGAGGATGGCCGGCTCCGAGACGAACTCGGCGACCGTGCGCTTGCCGAGGTCGCGGGCGATGCCGACGATCGAGCGCATGATCGTGCGGTCGACCGACGACTCGTGGACGTGGGCGACGAACTCGCCGTCGATCTTCACGTAGTCGAAGAACAGGTGCTTGAGGTAGTAGAAGGACCCGAAGCCCGCGCCGAAGTCGTCGAGCGCGAACGCGCACCCGAGCTGGGTCATCCGGGCGGCGAAGTCGCGGGCCAGGGCCACGTCGGCCACGGCCGCGGTCTCGGTGATCTCGAGGATCAGCGCCGACGGGTCGACCCCGTGCCGCGACAGCGAGTCGACGATCGCCTGCTCGATCTCCGGGTTGCCGATCGAGTGCCCGGACAGGTTGACCTCGAGGCGGAACCCCGGGTCGTGCTCGGCCCGGATGCGGGCGAGCAGGGCGAGGCTGCGGTCGACCACCCAGGCGTCGACCTGCGGCATCAGCCCGACCCGCTCGGCGATGTAGACGAAGCGCGAGGGCGGGACCAGCTCGTCGTCCTCGCGCAGGCGCAGCAGCACCTCGGCCGAGCGGATCCGGCCGTCCGCGATGTCCATGATCGGCTGCAGGTGCAGCTCGAAGCGGTCGTGCTCCAGCGCCTCCTCGATCCGGCTCTGCCAGTGCAGCCGGGCCGCCGCCCGCGGGCCGCGGGTGTCGCCCTCGGAGAGCAGCGCGACCTGGTTGCGGCCGGCCTCCTTGGCGTCGTACATCGTCATGTCGGCCAGCGCCAGGATGTCCGAGGAGTGCTCGGTGGCGGCGCGGAAGGTGACCGCGCCGACGCTCGCGGTGACCCGGCGGCCGACGCCGTCGAGCGTCGCGGCGTGCGCGCCGACGCGCTGGACGACGAGCTCGGCCACCCGGCGGGTGGCCGCCTCGTCGGCGTCGGTGAGCAGGATGGCGAACTCGTCGCCGCCCAGGCGCGCGACCACGTCGGTGCTGCGGATCGAGCGTCGCAGCAGCCCGGCGATGGTGATGAGCAGCTCGTCGCCGGCGTTGTGGCCGAGCGAGTCGTTGACCTGCTTGAAGTTGTCGAGGTCGAGCAGCAGCAGGGCACCGTTGGCACCGCTGCGCTGGCAGCGGTCGAGGTGGCGCTCGAGCTCGCTCTCGAAGCGGCGACGGTTGGCCAGGCCGGTGAGCACGTCGTGGTCGGCGAGGTGGGCCAGCCGGTCGAGGTAGCGCCGGCGCTCGGACATGTCCACCACGTTGATCATCGTGATGTGGCCGAGGTCGGCGTCGCTGACGAGCGTGCTGCTGAGCGAGACGTGGACGTCGTTGCCGCCCGAGTCGCGCAGCCGGCACTCGGTCTCCAGGGACTCGCCGCGGACCAGGTCGACGACCCGACCGAGGTGGTCGTCGATGCGGTCCTCCCCGGGCGTCTCGAACGCACTGAGGCGGTGCCCGACCATCTCGGGCGGGTCGAGGCCCAGGATCACGGCCATGGAGACGTTGACCCGCACCACGGTGCCCTCGCTGTCGAGCAGGGCGACGCCGTGCGGGGCGTCGTCGAAGAGTCGCTCGGCGCGGGCGGTCGCGACGCGCGCGCGCCGGGTCTGGCGGGCGAGGTCGCGCACCACGCGGTGCAGGACCGGGGCGACGATGACGGAGATCGCACCCCACATCAGCACCCGGCGCCAGTCGCCCAGCGCGTAGTCGGGAGGTCCGAGGACCAGCATCGGCAGGGCAAGCGTCGCCACCGCGAGCGCGCTGGCCACCCAGAGCTGGCGCAGGGTCCCGGTGACCGCGAGCCAGAGGATCGGCAGCAGGAGCAGCGCCGTCATGCCCGAGGCGGAGCCGCCGCGTCCGGCGCCGGCGGCGTCGTTGACGAGCCCGGCGTAGGGGAAGAGGAGGTAGGCCGCGAGCGGGTCGAGCCACCCCAGGTCGGGGCGTCGGCGGCCGAGGGCGAAGACCAGTGCCGATGCCGCCAGGGTCAGCGCGGCCAGGGCGGGCACCCACCACGGGCGCTCGTACGGCGGCAGCACGACCGTCAGCAGGCCGATGGCCGCCACGATGCCGAACGGCACCGCGAGCGCGGTCGTACCCCGCGCGAGGTCGGCGCTCGCCAGCCTCACGATGTTCTCGGGATGGTCACGTCGCACCACGAAAGGGTAACGACGCACGGCGCGCCCGGGGGCGGAATCACTCGTTCTCGAGGTCGGCCGCCACCCGGCGGTGTGCCTCCCAGATCTCCTCGGGCATCCGCTCGAACTGGGCGAGGTGCTCCTCGCGGAAGCCCATCTCCTGCCGCCAGCGCTCGGTGTCGATGGTGAGGATCCGCTCGAGGTCCTCGGCCGGCACGTCCATCCCGACCAGGTCGAGCTCCTCCTCGGTGGGCAGGATGCCGACGGCCGTACGACGCCCCTCGACCTCGCCGTTGCGCAGCTGGAGCAGCCACAGCAGCGGGCGGAGGTTGTCGCGGTAGCCCGGCCACAGGAAGTGGCCGTCCTCGGCGTCGCGCTGGAACCAGTTGACGTGGGCGAAGATCGGCTGGTCGGTGGCCGCGCCGACCACGTCGAGGTAGTGGCGGGCGTAGTCGCCCTCGCCGTAGGCCATGAACGGCCGGTTGGACATCGGGTCGTAGCGCAGCTGGCCGTCGACGCCCTCCGCGGCGAAGGTGGCCTCGGCGCCGAGGGTGAGCCCGTCGTAGACACCCTCCGCCAGGTCGGTGATCGCCCGGATCAGCGGCTCGCGGTCGCGGGTGCGGCCGCCGAAGATGATCGCGTCGATCGGCACCCCGACCGGGTCGTCGTAGTCGGCGGCGACGTTGGGCACGTTGGCCAGGGTGGTGGTGAACCGGCTGTTCGGGTGGGCCCACGCGGCGGTGTCGTTGTCCTTGCGGTCGGCCAGCGGCGCGCCCGTCCAGTCGAGCCAGCCCTTGACGTCGGTGGGCGGCTTCGGGGTCCGCCCCTCCCACCACACCTCGCCGGTGGTCGGGTTGTGGGCGACGTTGGTGAAGATGCAGTCGGTGCCCTCGGCGATCGAGGCCAGCGCGTTGGGGTTGGTCTTCTCGTTGGTGTCCTTCGCGACGCCGAAGACGCCGTACTCCGGATTCATGCCCATCAGCCGGCCGGTCTTCTCGTCGACCCACAGCCAGGCGATGTCGTCGCCGTAGAACGACACGTGGTAGCGGTCGCCGAGCGCGTCGGGGGCCGCCATCATCGCCAGGTTGGTCTTGCCGGAGGCGCTGGGGAAGCCGCCGCAGACGTGGTACGTCCTCCCGGTCTCCTTGTCGTGGATGCCGATGAGCATGTACTGCTCGGCCAGGAACTTCCTGCTCGCCCACCCGTCGTACGCCCCCTGGCGCAGGCCGTGGGCGATCTTGCCGAGCAGCGCGTTGCCGCCGTAGGACGAGCCGAAGTGCAGGATCGTGCGCTCGTCGGCGACGGTGACGAAGTAGCGCTGGTCGTCGGGGGTGCCCTGGCCGAGGTTCTCGAGGTCGCCGGTGACGTGGACGGCGCGCACGAACGAGTCGGGGTCCTCGAGGTCGTTGACGAACTGCACGCCGACGCGCGCCATCCGGATCATGTGCAGCACCACGGTGCGGGTGTCGGTCAGCTCGACGCCGGCCGCCCACGGCGCGAGCGGGTTGCCGGGAGGCGCCATCAGGTAGGGGACGACGTACATCGTCTTGCCCTCGGACGCGCCGCGCATCCGGTCGTGCAGCATCGGCTTCATCTCCGAGGCCGGGCGCCAGTTGTTGTAGACGCCGCGGTCCTTCTCGTCGTTCGTCGCGACGATGGTCCGCTCCTCGGAGCGGGCGGTGTCCTTGTGATAGCTGCGGGAGTAGTAGCGCCCCTCCCCGGCGCGCTGGAGCTCGCCCGTCCGGACCGCCTCCTCGAGCAGCCGCGCGTCGTCGGAGGCGTTGACCACCTCGACGTGCTCGGCGCCGGTGAGCTCGGCGTACTCCTTGACGAACTCGCGGACACGGGGGTTCGTCAGCCCGGCCTCGTCCAGGACTGCCTCGAGATCTGCCATCGCGCTGCCTCTCTTCGGTGGGGTGCTAGGCACCCTAGGCCACGGTCCGCGGGGTCGGACCGACTCAGGGGGTGGTGGTGATTTCGCTCGTCCGGCGCCCGTCGGCTATTGTCGTCGAGTCCTCGCACCGCTCGGCGGAGCACGGACGGGCGCCTGTAGCTCAACGGATAGAGCATCTGACTACGGATCAGAAGGTTTGGGGTTCGAATCCCTACAGGCGCGCAGGACGTTGGGCCCCGACCTCAGGTCGGGGCCCTTCCTGCATCCCGGGCCCGGCCGGGTGCGTCCGCTTGGCGCGCGTGGCGCCGAGCAGGAAGACGCACATGCCGAGGACGACGAGCAGCGCCATCACCGCCAGGCCCTCCGCGTAGACGAGTGGCGACCAGTCGTGCTGGACGTACTGGTGGGTCATCATCGGAGGCCTCCCGGGTGTCGTCGGTGCCTCCACCCTCGTGCGCGCGCCCGCGCGAGGGCAGGACCGAACGGCACCCGTCGGCGGGCCGGAGGTCCCGGGGTCGTCGACCTAGGCTGGCCCCGTGCCGATCGACGACGCCTCCCGACCTCGCGTGGCCGGTTCGGTCGACCTCACGCCCCGGCAGCGGATCGCGGGCGACCACCTGCGGATGATCCACGACCACTTCCGCGCCCAGCTCGTCGCGCTGACCCGGGCGGTCGCAGCGCTGCGCGACGGCACGGGAGCCGTCGACGACGTGCGCGCCGGGGTGCACGGCCTCGCCCCCGCCCTGTCGGCGCAGCAGGTCGCGGGGATGTGCGGCCAGGTCTGCCGCTTCCTGACGATGCACCACTCGATCGAGGACCGGAACCTCTTCCCCGCGGTCGCGACGCTGGCCGACTACGCGCCGGTGGCGGCCCGGCTCGCCGAGGAGCACCTGGTCGTGCACGCCCACCTCGAGCGCGTCGACGGCCTCGCGGTCGCCGTCGCCGCGGACCCCGCGCGGGTCGACGAGCTGGCCCGGGCGGTCGCGGACCTGCGTGCCGACCTGGAGTCCCACTTCACCTACGAGGAGGCCGAGATGACCGAGCCGCTGGGGCTGCTCGGGCTCGGGGTCTGATCGTTCCGCCCTGAGCGGAACTGCTGGGCACGGGCCCGCGGCGTGGCTAGCGTCGGGACATGGGCCAGATCCTCCCCTTCCCCGACCGTGACGACGCCGCTCCCACCTCCCCCGAGCCGCTGTGGCGCGAGCTGGTCGGCCGCGAGCTGCACCGCGAGCGCGCCCGCCGGGGCGAGCGGCTGGTCGACGTCGCCGGGCGCGCGGGCGTCTCGGTGCAGTACCTCTCCGAGGTCGAGCGCGGGCTCAAGGACCCGTCGTCGGAGATGCTCCAGGCGATCGCCGGCGCGCTCGACCTCGGCACCCGCGAGCTCGCCACCCGCGTCGCCCGGCCGGACGCGCTGGCGCTCGCCGCCTGACCCGCACAGGTCCGCTCACGAAGCGGTGAGCAGGGGCTGGTCGTGCAGCACGGTGTCGACGACGCCGTAGTCGACGGCCGCCTCGCCGGGGAGCACGAGCGTGCGGTCGGTGTCCTGGCGGATCTGCTCGGGCGTACGCCCGGTGTGGCGGGCCAGCACCTCCTCGAGCAGCAGCCGGACCCGGGCCACCTCGTCGGCCTCGAGGATCAGGTCGGGCACCGTGCCGCGCCCCTGGGTGGCGGGCTGGTGCAGCACCACGCGGCCGTGCGGCAGGATCGCCCGCCTGCCCGGGGCTCCGCCGGCGAGCAGGACCGCCGCGGTCCAGGTCGCCTGGCCCACGCAGACCGTCTCCACCAGCGGCCGGACGAACTGCATCGCGTCGTAGATCGCCAACGACGCCGAGATCGAGCCGCCGGGGCTGTTGACGTAGAGGCTGATCGGCAGCTCGGAGCTCTCGGACGCGAGGTGCAGGAGCTGGGCGATCACCACGTTGGCGACGCCGTCGTCGATCTCGGTGCCGAGGTAGACGATCCGCTCCGACAGCAGCCGGGAGTAGAGGTCGAGGGTCCGCTCGCCGCGCGGCGTCTGCTGGACGACGTAGGGGATCGGGTAGCCGCTCATCGCGCACCCGCCAGGCCGACCGCGTGCCGCCGTCCGGGGGTGACGTCGTCGACGCCGGTGATCAGGTGGTCGACGAACCCGTAGGCGAGGGCCTGCTCGGCGCTGAACCAGCGGTCGCGCCGGGAGTCGCGCTCGACGGTGTCGCGGTCCTGCCCGGTGTGCTCGGCGATCAGGCCGAGGACCGTGTCGCGGGTCTGGCGCAGGTCCTCGGCCTGCAGCTCGATGTCGACGGCGGTGCCGCCGATGCCGGCCGAGCCCTGGTGCAGCAGGACGCGCGCGTGCGGCAGGACGTAGCGCTTGCCGGGCGTGCCGGCGGACAGCAGGAACTGCCCGGCGCTGGCCGCCATGCCCATCGCGACGGTGCTGACGTCGTTGGGGATCAGGCGCATGACGTCGTGGATGGCCAGCATCGCCGACACGGAGCCGCCGGGGCTGTTGACCCAGAGGCTGATGTCGGCGCGCGGGTCGTCGGCCGACAGGAGCAGGAGCTGGTGCATCAGCCGGTTGCCGTTGCGCTCCTGCAGCTCCTCGCCGAGCACGACGATGCGCTCGTGCATCAGCCGGCGGACGAGCTCGTCCTCGATGCGTTCGGTGGTGTGGGTGCTCATGGCTCCAGCGTGTGCCGCCGCGGGCCGCGGGCACAGGGCGTTCTGCTGGGCGCGGATCCGCCGTCAGCGGTCCAGCAGCGGACGCGACGGGTCCCAGGTGGTGCCGTCGCGCTCGTCGCGGCGCTTGCGGGCGATGGCCGAGAGCGCCTCGAGCACCACGCGGTTGGCGAGCGCCGCGGTGATGTCGGCGTGGTCGTAGGGCGGGCTCACCTCGACCACGTCCACGCCGACGACGGGCAGCTCCAGGCAGATCCGGCGCACGGCGTCGAGCAGCTGGCGGGCGGTCAGCCCGCCCGGCTCCGGGGTGCCGGTGCCGGGCGCGTGCCCCGGGTCGCAGACGTCGATGTCGACGGAGAGGAAGACGCCCTCGCACGCGTCGGTGGCGATGCCGAACGCCTCGGTGAGGCAGTCGTCGAGGCCGCGGTGGACGATCTCGGTCATCTCGTAGGACCGCATCCGCTGCCCGGCCATCCAGTCGAGCGTCTCGGGGCCCGGCCAGTAGCCGCGCAGCCCGACCTGCAGGAACCGGTCGCCGCGCAGCGCCCCCGACTCGATCAGCCGGCGCATCGGCTGGCCGTGGCCCCACAGCGAGCCGAACTCGATGTCGCCGGTGTCGGCGTGGGCGTCGAAGTGGATCATCGAGACCCGCCCGTGGCCCAGGACGTTGGCGACCCCCTTGGCGTCGGGGTAGGCGATGGAGTGGTCGCCGCCGAGCACGACCGGGATCGCGCCGGCCCGGGCGACCTTCTCGACCGCCGCCTCCAGCACGCCGAGCGCCCGCTCGATGTCGCCCGGGGGCATCTCGACGTCCCCGGCGTCGACGACCCGCAGGTCGACGAGGCCGTCCGTGCGCAGCGCGAGGCTGGGCCGGGAGCCGTCGTGCGGGAGGTAGTCGGTCATCCGGATCGCCTGCGGCCCGAAGCGGGTGCCGGGGCGGTGGGACGTGCCGCCGTCGAACGGTGCGCCGACGACGACCACGTCCGCGTCGGCGTAGGACGCCTCGTCGTCCAGGTCGCAGGCGGGCACCCCGAGGAAGGTGATGTCGGGGCCGAACTGAGCGCCGTAGCGGGCCATGGAGGTGACTCTAGGGCGCGAGGCGGCCGCCGGTCAGTGCTGCGAGTCGTCGAGCGTGAGGTCCGCCGGCACCAGGCGCCACACGACGTACGCCGCCAGCGCGGCGCCGACCGCCCCGACCGCGCCCACGGAGGCGAAGGCCACGACGAAGGAGTCGGCCGCCTCGCCCGCCCACGGCCCGCCGGTCGCGCCGGCCAGGGACTCGCGCGCCGCCGCACCCACGCCGTCGGGCAGGCCGGCGAGGTAGACCGCTCCGACCAGGCTGCCGAGGAACGTGATGCCGAGCACGGCGCCCAGCTCGTAGGTGATCTCCTCGATGGCCGCGGCGGACCCCGCTTGGTCGTCGGTGGCGGTGCCCATGATGAGGGCCGAGCCGAGCCCGAGGGCCGACGTGCCCAGGCCGACCACCGCGAAGGCGACCGCGACCCAAGGGTAGGTCGCCGGCAGCACCGCGACCAGCGCGAGTCCGGTCGCCAGCACCATCAGCCCGGCCGAGAGCACCAGCCGTGGGCTCGTGCGCTCGGCGAGGGCCGGGGCGAACGGCGAGGCGACCATCGCACCGACCGCGAGCGGCAGCAGCGCGAGGCCCGAGCGCAGCGGGCCCATCCCCTCGACCAGCTGCAGCCACTGGCTGCCGACGAACAGCACCGTCGCCATCAGCATGCTGCTGGCCAGGGCCGCGACGACGCCCGCGCGGAGCACCGGCTGCCGGAAGAGGCGCACGTCGAGCATGGGGCGGTCGGAGCGCAGCGAGCGGCGCACGAACAGGGCGAGCGCCGCGACGCCGACGGCGAGCAGCGCCAGCGTCGCGACGGTGGGTCCGTGCTTGCCGAGCTGCTTGACGGCGTAGACGGCCGCGGTCATCCCACCCGCCGAGAGGAGCACGCCGGTCACGTCGATGCGGCCCGGGCGCTGCGAGCGGCTCTCCCGCAGGATCCAGAGCCCGGCGACGATCGCCACGGCCATCAGCGGCACGTTGACCAGGAAGGCCGCGTGCCAGCTGAACGCCTCGAGCAGCGCGCCGCCCACGACCGGGCCGACCGCAGCACCGAGCGCCGCGGTCGCGCCCCACACGCTGAGCGCGAGGGTCCGCTCGCGCGGGTCGGCGAAGGTCGAGCGGATCAGGGAGAGCGTGGACGGCATCACCATCGCCCCACCCAGCCCGAGCAGCGCCCGGATCGCGATGACCTCGGCCGCGCTGTCCGCCCAGAGCACGGCGAGCGAGCCGACCGCGAAGGCGGCGTAGCCCGTGACCAGCATCCGCTTGCGGCCCCACCTGTCGGCGAGGGCCGTGACCGGCACGAGCAGGCCGGCCAGCGCGAGGGCGTAGGCGTCCACGACCCAGAGCTGGGAGACCGCGCCCAGGCCCAGCTCGTCGGTCATCGCGGGGAGCGCGACGTTGAGGATGGTCATGTCCATGACCACCACGAGGAGGCTCGCAGCCAGCACGGCCAGCGCCCACCAGCGGCGCGGGTCGGAGGCGGTGCGGGGCGCGGACGGGGCGAGGCTGGTCATGACGGCGCGATCCCGGTGAGCAGGGTGGACAGGACGAGGTGGGCGACGTCGCGGCGGGCGACGTCGCCGAACCGCACGGCCTCGCGGCCCGCGACGAGCTGGCCGTAGACGGTGTGGCCGAACCAGCGCAACGGCAGGTCGGCGCGGACCACCCCGGCTTCCTGGGCGGCGGCGAACAGCACCGTCTCCCGGTCGGCGAGGCGCTGGGTGCGCTCGGCGAGCGCGGCGTTGCCGAGGATGACGTGGTCGGTCAGGGCGAAGGCGTGGTCGTCGGAGTCGTCGACGTAGCCCGCGACGAGGGCCTCGAGGGTGGCGCGGATCGTGGCGGCGTCCGCCGACGCGGCGGACCCTTCGACGTCCGCGTCGTCGAGGCGGCGCTCCCACTGGTCGAGCGAGCGCGTGCCGAGCTCGAGGAGCAGCGCCTCGCGGGACTCGAAGTGCCGGTGCAGCGTCGCCCGGCTGACCGAGGCGGCCTCGGCGATGGTCGACATCGACGCACCGGGGTCACCGTTGAGCAGGCGCTGTGCGGCGCCGAGCACGTCGTCGCGGTTCGATCCCACGGCCACCTCCTTGGTTGAGACATCAGTGTCTCATTTGAGGCAACGATGTCGCAACACGGGTCACCAGCCGGGCAGCGCCGCGAACCGCTCGCCGATCAGCCGGTGGGTCTCGCCGTCGGGGTGCAGGTTGTCGGGCAGCGGCAGCCGCTCGGCGTCGGCGGGGCCGTAGAGGTCGAGGCCGTCGACGTGGACCAGGTGCGGGTCGTCGCGACGCTCGACCACCTCGGCCAGCACCTCGCGGACCACCTCCAGGGTGAGCGCCCCGGCCGCGACCGCGGCAGGGTCGCCGCCGGCGACGAAGGCGACCCGACCCTCGGCCATCGCCGCCATGTCGGGCGCGGTGGGACCGGGGGTCGCCTCGTGGACGCCGCAGAAGATCGGCGACACGAGGCGGAGGGGGGTCTCGGGGTGGCCGTCGCGGATGGTGTCGAGCCAGCCGTGGACCGCCGGACCGAGCACCCGGCGGCGCATCACGTCGCCGTTGACGAGGTTGATGCCGAGCTTGACGCTGATCCGGTCGGCCGGGGTGTCGCGGATGGTGCGGGCCACGAACGGGTCGAGCATCGCGCTGCCGCCGAACCCCAGGTTGAGCAGGTCGAGGCCCGCCAGCCGGGCCGCGACGACCGGCCAGGTGCCGGTCGGGTGGGTGGCGTTGGAGCCGTGGCTGATCGAGCTGCCGTGGTGGAGCCAGCGCGGCCGGTCGTCGGCCAGCGGCTCGAGCGGCGCGTCCGAGCGCAGGGCGACGACCTCGGTCTGCTCGTCGTGCGGCAGCCACACCTCGACCGCCGTCTCCCCCGCCGGGAGCCCGACCGCGAGGGTCGTCGGCTCCCCGGCCTCGAAGGTGTGGGCGCCGGTCATCATGTCGACCGTGAGCACGTTGCCGCCGGGGGCGGTGAGCTGCTCGGCGAGCGCGCCGTCGACCAGCACGTCGTAGCGCCCGTCGGGTCGCGCGGGGACCCCGGCGTACTGCCGCTTGGTGGGCAGCACGTCGAGCTCGAGGCGGGTCGCGGTGGTCCGCACCGCGAGGCGTACGCCGGACGGCTGGGCCTCGACGAGCCGCAGCTGCGGGTCGTCGGTCTGCGCGCGCGCCCACGCCGGCAGCCGGTGCGGGAGCAGGCCGGCCGCGGTGGGCTCGAGCTCGATCGCGCCGCGCAGCAGGGCACGCACGTCGGGGACGGGGGTCAGGGTGCCGGTCATGGGGTGCGGGTCTCCCAGGTGTGGATGAGGGTGTCGAGGCCGTCGAGCACGCGCTGCCAGGTCTCGTCGGAGGTGGGGGCGCCGTCGACGTGACCGAAGGCGCCGGCCGCGTCGAGCGCGGCGTAGCCGTGGAAGGTGGCACCGAGCAGCCGGACCGCGTGGGTCGTGGCGTCGTCGTCGAGGTCGTAGCCCCGGAGCACCGCCCGCACCAGCTCGGCGTGCCGCGGACCGGCGCTGGCGGCCGCGGCCTCGTGGTCCAGCGGCAGGCGGGTGGCGGCGTAGCGCCCCGGGTGCTCCCGGGCGTAGGCCCGCCACACGTCGCCGAGCGCGGCGAGCGCGCGCGCCGCTCACGCCGGCGAGCGCCGCGGACGCGAGGTCGGCGGTCTCCTCCAGCGCGAGCAGCGCGACCCGCGTGCGGACGTCGGCGGCGCTGCGGACGTGGGCGTAGAGGCTCGGGACCGCGACGCCGAACTGCCGGGCGAGGGCGGTGAGCGTCACCCCGTCGAGCCCGACCTCGTCGGCCAGGTCGGCGGCGGCACGCGTGACGGCGTCGCCGGTGAGTCCTGCTCGCGGCACGGCTCCTCCTTCATCGGTGAGCCTTCAAACTAAGATCATTAGTTTCTGTTCGCAAGTCGGGGACCGTTGACTTTAGTTCGAGACTCGTACTTAATGGGTGGGTGACCCTCGTGCTCGGCATCGACTCCTCGACCCAGTCGACCAAGGCGGTCCTCGTCGACGCCGACGACGGCCGGATCGTCGACTCCCGCACCGCTCCCCACCCGCCCGGCACCGAGGTCGACCCCGGCGCCTGGCTGACCGCGGTCGACGCGGCCACGGACGGGCTGCTCGAGCGCGCCGACGCGGTCTCCGTCGCGGGCCAGCAGCACGGGATGGTGGCGCTCGACGCCTCGGACGTCCCGGTCCGCGACGCCCTGCTCTGGAACGACACCCGCTCCGCCGACGCCGCGCGCGACCTCGTCGAGGAGATGGGCGGGCCGCAGGCCTGCGCCGACGCGGTCGGCAGCGTCCTGGTGGCGTCCTTCACCGCGGCCAAGCTGCGCTGGGTGCGCGACCACGAGCCCGACGCCGCCGCGCGGGTCCGCACGGTGCTCCTCCCCCACGACCACGTCTCCCGCCACCTCGCCGCTCCCGGGACCGCGCCGTTCACCGACCGCGGCGACGCCTCCGGCACCGGCTACTTCGCCACCGCCACCGGCGAGTGGCGCCCCGACCTGGCCGCCCGGGCGATCGGCCGCGAGGTCGCGCTCCCCCGCGTCGTCGCCCCGGGCGCGGTCGCCGCGCACACGGCCTCGGGCGCCGTGGTCGCCGGCGGCACCGGCGACAACATGGGTGCGGCGCTCGGCATGGTCCTCGAGCCCGGAGACGTCCTGGTCTCGGTCGGCACGTCCGGTGTCGCGTCGGCCGTCTCCGGCACCCCGGTCGCCGACGGCACCGGCACCGTGACCGGGTTCGCCGACGCCAGCGGCGGCTTCCTGCCGATGGTCACCACGATCAACGCCGCCGGCATCCTCGACCTCCAGGCCCGCTGGCTGGGCGTCGACCACGCCGGTCTCGCCGACCTCGCCCTGGCCTCCACGCCCGGCGCGGGCGGCGTCACCCTGCTGCCGTTCTACGGCGGCGAGCGCAGCCCGAACCGGCCGACCGCCGTCGGCACCTGGACCGGCCTCACCCCGGCCACCACCCGCGAGGACCTCGCCCGGGCGGCGTACGAAGCGCTCCTGTGCTCGCTCGCCGACGCCGTCGACCGGCTCGTGGCGGCGACCGGCGAGGAGCCGCGGCGCGTGCTCATGGTCGGCGGCGCCACCCGCAGCGCCGCGCTCCGGGCGCTCGCGCCCGCCGTCCTCGCCGTCCCGTCCGGCTGCCGCCGGAGGGCGAGTACGTCGCGCTCGGCGCGCCCGCCAGGCCGCGTGGGCGCTCGCCGGCACCGACGCCCCGCCCGCCTGGTCGCCCGGCGCGACCACGGTCCTCGAGGCCGACCCGACCCCGCAGGTGCGCGAGTCCTACGCCGACCTGCGCGCCCGCACCGCCCCCTGGACGCCGACGCGTCCGCCTGACCACCGCCCCCACCCACGCAGCAGACGACGGAAGGCACCCGATGAGCACCGCGATCCCCACCCCACCCCCGAGGACAAGTTCTTCGGCCTCTGGACCGTCGGCTGGCAGGGCGTCGACCCGTTCGGGGGCGCGACCCGCCCGCCGATGGACACCGTCCACGCGCTGGAGAAGCTCGCGGAGCTCGGCGCCTACGGCGTGAACTTCCACGACGACGACGTGATCCCGTTCGGCAGCGACGACACCACCCGCCAGCAGATCATCGACCGCTTCACCAAGGGCCTCGCCGACACCGGCCTGGTCGTCACCACGGCCACCACCAACCTGTTCAGCCACCCGGTCTTCAAGGCCGGCGGCTTCACCAACAACAACCGCGACATCCGACGCTTCGCGCTCCGCAAGGTGATGCGCAACATCGACCTCGCCGCCGAGCTCGGCGCGAAGGTCTACGTCGCGTGGGGCGGTCGCGAGGGCGCGGAGTACGGCGCCAGCCAGGACACCCGCCTCGCGCTCGACCGGATGAAGGAGGCCTTCGACCTCCTCGGCCAGTACGTCGTCGACCAGGGCTACGACCTGAAGTTCGCCATCGAGCCCAAGCCCAACGAGCCCCGCGGCGACATCCTGCTGCCGACCATCGGCCACGCGCTGGCCTTCATCAACGAGCTCGAGCGCCCCGAGCTGGTCGGCGTGAACCCCGAGATCGGGCACGAGGAGATGGCCGGCATGAACGCCGCGGCCGGCTACGCCCAGGCGCTGTGGCAGGGCAAGCTCTTCCACATCGACCTCAACGGCCAGAACGGCCCGAAGTACGACCAGGACCTGCGCTTCGGCGCCGGCAACGTGCGCGGCGCCTTCTGGGTCGTCGACGCGCTGCTGGCCGGCGGCTACGACGGCCCGGTGCACTTCGACTTCAAGCCCTCGCGGATCGAGGACGAGGACGGCGTGTGGGTCAGCGCCGCCGCCAACATGCGCAACTACCTGATCCTGCGCGAGAAGGTGAAGGCGTTCCGCGCCGACCCCGAGGTCCAGGCCGCGCTCGAGGCGGCCCGCCTGCCCGAGCTCGCGCAGCCCACCCTGGGCGAGGGCGAGGACTGGAAGCAGCTGCTCGAGTGGGAGCTCCCCGACCCCGACCGGCTGGGCGCGATCGGCGCGGCGACCGAGCACCTCGACCAGCTGGCGCTCGAGCACCTCTACGGCGTCCGCTGACCGGTCAGCGGTCCGGCGCGGCCACCGAGGGGCTGCGCCGGGCCAACACCGCCGCGGTCCTGCGGGAGCTGCGCCGCTCGGGCCCGTCGTCGCGGGCCACCCTCGCGCAGCGGACCGGCCTGGCCAAGGCGACGGTCGGCGTGATCGTCGCCGACCTCGAGGCCGCCCGTGCGGTCGCCGAGGAGGAACCGCGGGCCGGCGCCCGCGGCCGACCGGGCCGCCCGGTCGCGCTGCGCGGGGACCGCTTCGTGAGCCTGGGCCTCGAGCTCAACGTCGACTACGTCTCGGCCGTCGTGCTCGACCTCGCCGGGCGCACCCGGCTCGCCGAGACCCGCGCGGCCACCACCAGCACCGACCTCGACGGCCTGCTCGCGATCGCGCGCGACGCGCTCGCGCAGGGGGCCGACGGGTGCACGGTCCTCGGTGCGGGCGTGGCGGTGCCGGCGCTGGTCCGCGGCGACGACCGGACGGTGGCGTGGGCGCCGAACCTGCGCGCCGGGGCCGAGGGGGCGTCGCTGGCCCGGGCGCTCGACGACCTGCTCCCCGGCGTGCGGGTGGGCGTGAGCAACGACGCCAACTGCGCGGCGTACGCCGAGGCGCACCACGGCGCCGCGACCGGCGTCGACCACGCGCTCTACCTCACCGGCACCGTCGGCATCGGCGCCGGGATCGTGCAGGACGGCGAGGTGATGCGCGGCGCGGCGGGCTTCGCCGGCGAGGTCGGCCACATGCCGATCGGCGACTCGACGGCGACCTGCGGGTGCGGCCGGCGCGGCTGCTGGGAGGCCTCGGTCGGGCTGCACGCCATGCTCGCCGCGGTCGGCATGCCGGAGCTCGACACGCCGCTCCGCTCCGCCGAGGCGGTGGCGGCGCGCGCCGCGGCGGACCCCGCGGTGCGGGCCGGCCTGGAGCGGGTCGGCCGCGACCTCGGGCTCGGCATCGCGATGCTGAGCAGCGTGCTCGACCCGGAGGTGGTCGTCCTCGGCGGCTACTTCGCCCCGCTCGGCGACCTCGTCCTCGACCCGGCGCGGCGCACCCTCGACGAGCGCCTGGCCTCGGCCGCGCAGGTACGACCGGAGCTGCGGCTCAGCAGCCTCGGCACCGGCGCCGCCGCACTCGGCGCGGCCGAGCTGGCCCTCGGCCCGGTGCTCGCCGGCGAGCGCGACCTCACCGGGCCCGGCTGAGCCCGGACCGCTCAGCCGGCGAGGCGTCCGCGGACGTCGACCAGCGCGCTGCCCAGGGCGGCGACGGGGTCGACGAAGAGCGGCTCGAGGGCGATCTCGGCGGCGCCCAGCAGCGGCGAGTCCGAGCCGAGCGCCGGCAGGGACAGCGTCACCGACTCCAGCGGGGCCGGGAGCGCGCGGTCGGCCAGGCCGGCCGAGACCTCCGGCCCGACCAGCCGGTAGAGCGAGCGGAAGTAGCCGCCGAGCACGACCATGCGCGGGTTGAAGGTGTTGACGATGCTCGCCAGCCCGTGGCCGAGCGCGGTGCCGGTCTCGCGCAGCTCCCGCGACGGCTGGGGGAAGCCGTCGAGCACCTCGTCGAGCTGCGCCACCTTGTCGGGCGGGCAGTGGATCGCCTCGGCGATGGCGTGGGCGCCGACCTCGGTCTCCCAGCAGCCGCGGTTGCCGCAGTGGCAGGGCCGGCCCTCGGGGTTGAACCGCAGGTGCCCGATCTCGCCGGCGTAGCCGCCCGCGCCCTCGAGCCGGTGGCCGCCGGCGATCACGCCGGCGCCGACACCGACGTTGCCGGAGACGTAGATCAGGTCGTCGACGCCGACGCCGGCGCCGCGGATGTGCTCCGCCAGCGCGCCGAGGTCGGCGTCGTTGGCGAGCGAGACCGGCACGTCGAGGCCGAGCGCGGCGAGGACGATGCCGCCGAAGGAGACGTCGTGCCACTCGAGGTTGGGCGCGAGCCGGATCAACCCGTCGCTGCGCCGCACCAGGCCGGGCACGCTGATGCCGATCCCGACCAGCGGCGCCGCCGCCGGGGCGTCCTCGACGACCCCGCGGATCAGGGCGGCCACCGACGCGCCGACCTGCCACGCCTCGCCGTCGCTCTGCACCGGCGCCTGGGCGCGCTGCAGGACCCGGCCGCCGAGGCCGATCCGTGCCACGACCGCGCGGTCCACGCCGAGGTCGACCGCGATGACGAACGGGCCCTCGGCGGCGATCCGCACCCCTGCCGAGGGGCGCCCGGCTCCCTGCCGTGCGCCCCCGACCGGGGTGGCCCGCTCGGAGATCCCGAGCGTCTCCAGCTCGCCCACCAGCGCCGCGATGGTGCTGCGGTTGAGCCCCATCAGGCTGGTGAGCTCGGCCCGGGAGATCTGTCCGGCGCCGTGGACGTGCCGGAGCAGCGTCCCGAGGTTGTGGCGCCGGACGGCCTCCTGGTTGGTGCCGAGGCCGGAGCGCCGCTGCTGCGGGCTCATGGTCGTGACCTAGACGCCTGCCGAGGAGCGGCGACGGCGCGAGATCGCATCCACGCTCGCGGCCAGCAGCAGCACGCCACCGGTCACGATGAAGTTGATGTAGCTCGCCTGGTTGAGCAGGCCCAGGCCGTTGGGGATCGTCGCGATGACGAGACCGCCGATCAGCGCGTCCATCGCCCGGCCCCGGCCACCGAACAGGCTGGTGCCACCGATGACCGCCGCACCCACGGCGTAGAGCAGGTCGTTGCCGCCGCCGGCTCCCGGGGACACCTTGCCGGTGTAGGACGCCGACAGCAGGCCGGCCACGGCTGCCATGGAGGAGCAGATGACGAACGCCGAGATGCGCACCCGGGTCACGTTGATGCCGGCGCGGCGCGCCGCCTCGGCGTTGCCGCCGACGGCGTAGAGGTGTCGCCCGAAGCGGGTCCTGGTGAGGATGAACGTCCAGAACAGCAGCAGCGCGATGACGACGGGGAGCACCCACGGGATGCCGCTGATGGTGAACAGGTTGGGGTTGGGTGCACGGTTCGCGCTGAGCAGTGCGGTGATGCCGAGCACGATCACGGCCAGCACGCCGATGCGCAGGACCACGAGGGCGATGGGCGGGTGGACCAGGCCCTTGGCCGACAGCGAGCGGTAGCGGTAGAGCGACAGCGCGGCGAAGCCGAGCACGATGACCAGGGCTGCGATCCAGCCGGCCGTGACCGGCACGTTCTTGATCGACAGCCCCCGCAGCACCGGGTCGTTGAACCGCAGCGAACCACCGG
This sequence comes from Nocardioides okcheonensis, assembly GCF_020991065.1. Classification (NCBI taxonomy): domain Bacteria; kingdom Bacillati; phylum Actinomycetota; class Actinomycetes; order Propionibacteriales; family Nocardioidaceae; genus Nocardioides; species Nocardioides okcheonensis. The sequence goes on along the minus strand of NZ_CP087710.1, from coordinate 2,948,932 downwards.
CACCGATCAGCTTGAGGGGCACGGCCTGCAGGCCGAGGAAGAAGGCCAGGGTGACGACGAACGACGGGATGCCGAGCATCGAGACGAGCGACCCGATGGCCAGGCCGATGACCGCGCCGACGGCGATGCCCAGGAGGGTGGCCAGCCACCACGTCCAGTCGTGGTCGATCAGCATCAGCGTGGTCACCGTCGCCGATGCGCCGCCGGCGACGCCCGCGGACAGGTCGATCTCGCCGAGCAGCAGCACGAAGACGATGCCCATCGCCAGGACGATGATCGAGCCGGCCTGGATGACCAGGTTGGCCATGTTGTAGGTCGTGAGGAACCGGTCGTGCAGCGAGCTGAAGACGATGAACAACACGACGAGGCCGAAGATCGCCGGCAGCGCGCCCATGTCGCCGCCGCGCAGCCGGTTGAGGTAGTCGCGGAACGCGTCACCGAGGCCGCCGGCCTGGCGGTTGTCGTTGTCGAACCCGCCGGCCGCCGGGGCGGACGCGGTGTCGGTGGAAGCAGTCATGGTGGTCTCCGGTCCTTCTCAGACGGTCGCGGTCGCGGGGTTCTCGGAGATGCCGAGGTCCCCGGAGCGTCCGGCGGTGATGAGCTCGACGACCTGGCTGTGCGTGACGTCCTTCGCCGGGACGTCCGCGGCCACGCGGCCGAGGTAGAGGGCGGTGATCCGGTCGGCGACCTCGAAGACGTCACCCATGTTGTGCGAGATCAGCACGACGCCGAGGCCGTGGTCGGCGAGGCGGCGCACCAGGTCGAGCACCTGGCGGGTCTGGGCCACACCGAGGGCGGCGGTCGGCTCGTCGAGCAGGACGACCTTGGAGTTCCACAGCACCGCCTTGGCGATGGCGACGGTCTGGCGCTGGCCGCCGGACAGGCTGGCGACGCTCTGGCGCACCGACTTGACCGTCCGCACCGACAGCGACGACAGCGTCTCGCGGGCGCGGGTCTCCATGGTGACCTCGTCGAGCCCGAACCGGGACGTCTCCTCGCGACCGAGGAACATGTTCTGGACGATGTCCAGGTTGTCGCAGAGCGCGAGGTCCTGGTAGACGATCTCGACGCCGAGGGCGGCCACGTCGCGCGGACCGTGGACGTCGACCTGCTGCCCGTCGAAGAGGTACTCGCCGCTGTCGCGGCCGTAGATGCCGGCGATGATCTTGACGAGGGTCGACTTGCCGGCGCCGTTGTCACCGACGAGCGCGGTGACCTGACCCGGGTAGACGGCGAAGTCGACGTCGTGGAGGACGTGCACCACGCCGAAGCTCTTGTTGACTCCGCGCAGCTCGAGCAGCGGTTGGGTCATGAGGATCACTTCCGATCGCGAACGAATTTGTTGTGCGGGTGGACGAGGAACGACGCCCGGCCGGGTCTGCCCGACCGGGCGTCGTCGCTCTGGGTGCGTCAGCGGATCAGGAGATACCGGCCTCGGCGCAGAGGTCGGCGAACTTGTCGGTGCACACGTCCTCGAGCTTCTGGCCGCCGTCGTCGATCACGTCGCCCACGTTGTCCTTGGTGATCGCCTGCGGGGTGAGCAGGATCGAGGGGACCTCGCTGTCGTCGGAGGAGTCGACCGTGGTGCCGGTGGTGTCGGCCTCGTCGCCGTTGGCGAGCGCGATGGCGACCTCGGCCAGCGCGCCGGCCTCCTGCGTGGCGGACTTGTAGACCGTCATGCACTGGGTGCCGGCGAGGACGTTCTGCAGGCCCTCGACCGTGGCGTCCTGGCCGGTGACCGGGACCTTGCCGGCCTGGCCGGCGCCCTCGAGGATGCTGATCGCCGCACCGCCGAGACCGTCGTTGGCCGCCAGCACGCCGTCGACCTTGCCGTCGGCAGCGGTGTAGAGCTGCTGGAAGATCGTGGCCGCCTGCTCGTTGTCCCAGTCCGGGACCGCCTGCTCGCCGACGACCGTGTAGTTGCTCATCTCGTCGAGCACGCTGTGCGCGCCCTCGGCGAACAGCGTCGCGTTGTTGTCGGTGGGCGAGCCGTTGAGGTAGACGATGTTGGCGTCCTTGTCACCGAGGCAGTCCGCGAGGCCCTGGCCCTGCAGCTCGCCGACCTTGGTGTTGTCGAACGACACGTAGTACTCCGCCGAGCCACCGAGGGTCAGGCGGTCGTAGTCGATCGTGGCGACGCCCTGCTCCTGGGCCTTCTCCTGGATGGCCGCGCCCGACTCGGAGTCGAGGTTGACGATGGCGAGGACGGTGACGCCGTTGCCGATCATCGAGTCGGCGATCTGGGTCATCTTGTTCGCGTCGCCCTCGGCGTTCTGGATGTCGTAGTCGACGCCCGCCTCCTCGAACGCCGCCTCGAGGGCCGGTCGGTCCGCGCTCTCCCAGCGCACCGAGGACTCGGTGTCGGGGAGGATGACGCCGATCTTGCCGGTCGCCTCCGAACCGCTGCCGCTGTCGCCGCTGCCGCCGTCGTCGCCGGAGTCGCTGCCGCACGCCGACAGGGACATGGCCGCACCCACGAGGGTGACGAGGACCAGACTGTGCTTCCGCTTCACACGAACCGCCTCCTAGCGATTTCGAATCGCACGTCGGCTGGTCCTGGGCGCCAAGCCGTCGTACATATGTTGTTCGGAACAACATATGGAGTGACCGTGGTCACGTCCAGAGCCGCGCGCGACCGTTGCCGGTTCGTTACCTCGCGTGACCCTCGCCACGCGTGCGGGCCCCTGGGACCGGACTGGACCAGTGGGCCCGCGGTGGCTGTCAGCGGGCGACGACGGTGCCGCTCCAGACGTGGCCCCCGTCGCCGGCGTCGCCGAGGAGGAGCAGCTCGTCGCCCTCGGCCGCCACGAGCGTGTGGTCGCCCGCGGTGGGGGGCTCGAGCGGCACCTCGACGCGGGTCCAGGCGCGGCCGTCCTCGCTGCGCCACAGCTCGTAGTGGTCCCCGGTGCTCAGGGTGGCGAGCAGGCCGAGCGGGGTGCGGGCGAGGGAGGCGACGTAGGGCGTGCCGCGCCAGTCGTCGGAGATCGCGCCGAACGCGACGGCGTCCGACCACGTGCCGTCCTCGCGCAGCCAGGCCGCGAAGGTGTCGCCGCTGCGGCCGACCGCGACGACCGTCCGGTCGTCGAGCGCCACGACGCGGTGGAGGTCCTCGAACCCCTCCCGGGCGGGTACGTCCTCGGCCGTCCACGCCAGCCCGTCCGGCGACGTCCAGGCGAGCGGGTCCTGGTCGAGGCGGTGGCCGATGCGGGAGCCGGCGCCGACGAGCACCCACTCCGATCCCGTCCAGCCGGCGGCCTGGGCGAGCGACTCGAGGTCGCCGTCGTCGGTGAGACCCGGCTCTCCCTCCACGCGGGTGAAGCCGCGCGGGTCGTCGGTGACCCAGACCCCGGGGCCCGACGTGCGGTTGCCGGCGATCATCCAGCCGGCGTCGCCGCCCGACACGGGCCCGACGTTCGTGGCGCTGACGCCGCCGTACTGCACGAAGGTGGTGCGGACGTCCACCAACCCCTCGCCCGCGGGGCGGAAGGTGGTGACCCGCGGGTTGCCGTGGGCGCCGCCGGCGCGCGCTCCCACCGCGACGACGCGCCCGCGCGAGCAGGCGACCGAGCCGAGGATGGCGCGCCGCCCCCAGTAGGTCGTCATGGTGACGGGCACCGCACGCCACGTCTCGCGGTCGGCGGAGAACCAGGCCGCGGGGCGGGTGTCGCGGGTCTCGGTCGGGTGGTCGAGGAAGACCGCGCCGACCACCCACCAGCCGCCGCCGCACGCGACGGCGTCGCGGACGACCGTCCGGCCCGCCGGCCCCGGCGGCGCCGGGAGCGGGTGCTCCGCCCACTGCACGGACGCGAGCACCGGCTCGGGGTCGGGCGCCGGCGACGCGGAGCAGCCGCCCAGGGCCACGAGGCCCAGGGCGGCTGCGACCGCTGCCGGTCCCGGGAGCCTGCTCACCGGGCCGAGTGTGCCAAGGCTCAGCGCTGGGCGGGAGCCCCTGCGCCGACGGTCGACTCGGCGGCCGCGACCTCGCCGGAGGCGCCGTCGGAGACCAGCGCGCCGCTGGTGCCCTGCAGGTGCGCCCGGACGAACCACTGGAACTGCTCGAGGTCGGCGGTCTGGCCGATGAGGATGTCCTCGGTGACCGGGTCGTCGCCCACGGCGGCGATCGCCTTGCGGTGGTCCTCGATGACGCCGGTGTAGACGAGGTCGAGGGCCGCGAGGTGCGCCGCGGTGTCGGCGCGGTCGAGGGAGTAGTCGTCCCACGTCCTCGCCGAGACGAGCGCGCCGGGCAGGCCGTTGGGCGGCACGCCGAGGGTCGACATCCGCTCGGCGAGGACGTCGACCATGTCGCGCACGCCGTCGATCTGCGGGTCGAGCATCTCGTGGACGCCGATGAAGTGCGGGCCCACGACGTTCCAGTGGGCGTGCTTGAGGGTGAGCTGCAGGTCGTTGAGCGCGTGCACGCGCATCTGCAGCGCGTCGGCGACGGCATGGCCCGTCGAGGTGGCGAGGCCGGGGACGGTCAGCGGCGCGTCCGAGCCGCTGGTGACGGTGGTGTCGGTGCTGGTGGTGTCCATGCCGTCCAAGGTAGGACGAACCTTGGACAAACTCACGGGCAGCGGCGATCTTCCACCCGTGCGGGTGGGCGCTAGCGTCGTGGCATGCCCTCGATTGCCCGCACCTTCACCACGTCCGCCGCGCCCGAGGCGGCCTACGCCTACCTCGCCGACTTCCGCAACGCCGAGGAGTGGGACCCGGGCACCCGGTCGTGCGAGCGGGTCGCCGGCGACGGGGGCGAGGGGACGACCTACCGCAACGTGTCGTCGTTCCTCGGGCGCGAGGTGGAGCTCACCTACACCGCGGTCGCACTGGAGCCCGGCCGCCTGGTCCACCTCGAGGGCGGCCGCGACGGCTTCGCGGGCCACGACCGCTTCGAGCTGGAGCCCTCGGGGTCGGGGACGCAGGTGCGCTACTCGGCCGACTTCTCCTTCTCCGGGATCGCCGCGCTCGGCTCTCCGGTCGTCGGGCTCTGGCTGCCGGTGCTGGCCGCGAAGACCCTGCCGCAGCTGCGCGCGAGCCTCGACCGCCTCGCCGGCTGACCCCGCCCTCGGCCCCTCACCTCCCGACGGGTGGTGCAGGACGACCACCCCGGTGGCACGGTGGAGGCATGGCTGAGAAGCGGAGGGACCCCGGACCGTCGGTCAAGGACCCGGAGGTCTACGAGGCCCTCCGCGACGAGGGCGCCAGCAAGGAGAAGGCCGCCCGGATCGCCAACGCCGCCGCCGCCGAGGGCCGCACGTCCGTGGGCGAGCGCGGCGGCGAGGCGCGCGACTACGAGGCCCGCACGGTCGAGGAGCTGCGCCACCGCGCCGCCGAGCTCGACATCGCCGGACGCTCCTCGATGACCAAGGACGAGCTGGTCGAGGCACTGCGCCACCACTGACCGACCCGGGCGCCCCTCACCCGAGGGCCGCGGGAGCACCACTCGACACGAGGAGCACACGATGGGCCTGGACGACAAGATCGGCAACAAGGGCGAGGAGCTCAAGGGCAAGGCCAAGGAGGCCACCGGCCGCGCCACCGGCGACGAGCAGATGGAGGCCGAGGGCAAGGGCGAGAAGACGGGCGCCAACCTCAAGCAGGCCGGCGAGAAGATCAAGGACGTCTTCAAGAGCTGACACGGGGGCCACGACCGTACGCGGTCGGGGGTGGGCCGGCACCGCACGTCACGCACGTGCGGGCCGGCCCTTCCCGTGTCCGGACCCCTCCTCGGACCCTCGGGTCAGCCCTCGGGATCGAGGAGGGCGAGCGCGCGCAACCACATGCGGTCCCCGTCCACCGGGGACGGCGACGGCTGCGGCGCGTGCTCGTCGAGCAGCTCCACGACGTGCGGCGGCGCCACGGCGCCCGACGCCTCGGCGACCGCGACCAGGACCCGCGCGGCCGCGAGCACCACCGGGCGGTGGGTGCTCACGACGGACTCGAAGGTGCGGGTGTCGCCCGGTCGCGACGGCACCTCCCAGGCGGACAGGACCGCTCCCCGCGAGGGCGAGAGCGTCACGACCGTCCACTCCCGGCGCATCGGGGAGTCGTCCGGGAGCTGGCAGCGCGCGGGGGTCGCGGTCGCGTCGGGGGGCAGGTCGCCCGCGCCGGCGAAGTCGGCGACGACCGCCGACCAGAGCGCGGTCCGGGCCAGCTCGTCCCAGCGGTGCTGCGACCACGCGTAGTTGTGGCCCCGCTGGAACGCGCCGAGCACGACGGCCCGCTCGGCACGCGCGAGGGCCTCGTCCTCGATGGCGTGCGAGGCGGCCACCAGGGCGCGGCGACCGAAGCGCTGCGGGCGCAGGTCCGGGAACTGCTCGACCAGCGCGGCGTGGACCGAGTCGGCGACGACCTGCTCGCTGCGGCGCGACACCGCGTCGATGGCGGCCTGCAGCGTGGCGCCGGACGACCGGACCTCGAGCACCTGTCGCACCTGGTCGACGTCGGCGTCGGTGAACCGGCGGTGCCCGGACGGCGCGCGCTCGCCCGCGGGGAACCCGAAGCGGCTCTCCCACGTGCGCAGCACCGTCGGCGTGAGCCCGGTGCGTGCGGCGAGCACGCCGATGCTGAACCCCTCGTTCGGACCGGCCATCGTCGTCTCCCTCGTGAAGGTCGTGCCTAGAAAGGTCTTGTCAACGTTGCGGAAGTAATCTATACATGATTGCAGAGGTTCCCGTCGAGGGAACCTCACCCCAGACCGAGGAGGTCCTCATGGGCAGCATGATCTTCATCAGCACCATGGCCATCATCGTCGCGATCGTGGGGTGCGCGGTCATCTGGCGGATGGACGCGCTCCGCGCAGACGAGATCGAGCGCCCCGCGGCGGCCCCCGTGCCGCGGGCCCTCGACCGGGGCGCTTCGCCGGCGCCCGCTCCGCGTCCGCTGCCGCGGCGCTGAGCACGACCCCCGCCGCGCTCCTTCCGCGCGGCGGGGGTCGACCCGGTCACCGGGTGGTCGACCCGGAGCGCGCCCGCCCCGCCCGAGGTGTCGGTCCCCGCCCATAGGGTGAGCGCCGTGACCCTCCACCTGCACACCGCCGAGCGGACCGACGCGCTCGCGGGTGCCCTCGGCGACCTGCTCGCCGTCCCGCTGGCGGACCCCTTCGCCCGCGAGGTGGTCGTGGTCCCCGCCCGAGGCGTCGAGCGGTGGCTCACCCAGCGGCTCTCGCACCGGCTCGGCACCGGTCCCCGCGGCTCGGACGGCGTGTGCGCGGGCGTCGACTTCGTCTCGCCCCACTCGCTCGTGTCGATGCTCCTCGACCGTGACGCCGAGGACCCCTGGAGCCCCGACCGGCTGGCGTGGCCGCTGCTCGCGGTGATCGACGACGCGCTCGGCTCCCCGGGCTTCGCCGACCTGACCCGCCACCTCGGTGGCGGCGACCCGGCCGACGAGCGCAGCGCGCGCCGTTACTCCGTCGCCCGACGGCTGGCCGCCCTCTTCGCCTCCTACGCGGTGCAGCGCCCGGCCCTGCTGGCCGACTGGCGCGAGGGCCGCGACTCCGACGGGGCCGGCGGTCGGCTCGACGACGACCTGCGGTGGCACGCGGAGCTCTGGCGACGGCTGCTCGACGCCGTCGGCGACCAGCCCCCCGACGTCCGTCACGCCGCGACGCTCGACCGGCTCCGCGCCGGCGGGGGCGACCCGGCCGGCCTCGACCTGCCGCCGCGGCTCTCCCTCTTCGGCCACACCCGGCTCCCCGAGACCGAGGTGTCGCTGCTCGCCGCGCTCGGCGAGGTCCGCGACGTCCACCTCTGGCTCCCCCAGGCCTCCACCGCGCTCTGGCAGGCCCTCGCGCCGTTCGCCGCCGAGGGGCCGGTGCCGCGCGCGGGCGACCGCTCGGCCGACGCGGTCGGCCACCCGCTCCTCGGCTCGCTCGGGCGCGACGCGCGCGAGCTGCGACGCACGCTGGGCGACCTGCCCACCGAGCCGGCCGGACCACCGCCCGTCGCGCCGGACACCCTGCTCGGCTGGCTGCAGGCCGACCTCCGCGCCAACCACGCCCCCGACCCGGACGAGCGGGCCGCGCGCGGCGGCGTCGACGACTCGGTCCAGGTGCACGCCTGCCACGGCTCCGCGCGCCAGGTCGACGTGCTCCGCGAGGTGCTGGTGGGCCTGCTCGAGGACGACCCGACGCTCGAGCCGCGCGACATCCTCGTGATGGTCCCCGACATCGAGACCTTCGCCCCGCTGATCTCGGCGGCCTTCGGCATGGCCGACGTGGCGGGCGAGGGCGCGGGCCACCCGGGCCACCAGCTGCGGGTCCGCCTCGCCGACCGCTCGCTCGCCGCCACCAACCCCCTGCTCGCGCTGGCCGCCCAGCTCGTCGAGCTCGTGCGGGGCCGGATGACCGCGAGCCAGGTGCTCGACGTCGCGGGCGCCGACCCGGTGCGGAGCCGGTTCGGCTTCGGCGACGACGAGCTCGAGCGGATCTCCCACTGGGTGCAGGAGAGCGGCATCCGGTGGGGCTACGACGGGCACCACCGCGGGGCCTTCGGCCTCGAGGGGCTCGAGGCCAACACCTGGGTGGCCGGCCTGCGTCGGGTGCTGCTCGGCGCTGCCATGTCGGGCCTCGACCACCGACAGGTCTCCGGCACCGTGCCGGTCGACGACGTGAGCGACGGCGACCTCGACCTGGTCGGCCGCTTCGCCGAGATGGTCGAGCGGCTGCACGCCTTCGTCGACGCGGCCGAGCGCGCGCAGACCGTGACCGACTGGACGAGCGCCGTCTCCGAGGCGGTGCACCGGCTCACCTCGACGCCGCCGACCGAGGTCTGGCAGGTCGCCCAGTTCGACCGCGAGGTCGCGCGGATCGCGGCCGGCGCCGCCGACACCGGCACGACCCTGCGCCAGGCCGACGTGCGCGCGCTCCTGCGCCAGCGCCTGCGCGGGCGTCCGACCCGCTCCAACTTCCGCACCGGCACCCTCACCGTCTGCACGATGGTGCCGATGCGCTCGGTGCCGCACCGCGTCGTGTGCCTGGTGGGGCTCGACGACGGCGTGTTCCCGCGGGTGTCGACGGTCGACGGCGACGACGTCCTCGCGCGCCGCCCGCGCACCGGCGAGCGCGACCTCCGCGCCGAGGACCGCCAGCTCTTCCTCGACGCGATCGTCTCGGCCACCGACAAGCTGGTCATCACCTACACCGGTCGCGGCGAGCACAACGGCGCCGAGCGTCCGCCCGCCGTGCCGCTCGGCGAGCTGCTCGACGCGCTCGACCGCACGGCGGCGGCGCCGGTGCGCGACCACGTCCTCACCCAGCACCCGCTCCAGCCGTTCGACGAGGGCAACTTCGTGGCCGGCCGGCTGCGCCCCGGCGGCCCGTTCACGTTCGACCGGTTCGCGCTCGCCGGGGCCACCGCGGCCCGCCACGACCGCGCCCCGGTGCGGGTGCTCGTGCCCGACCCGCTCCCGGCGCCCGCGTCGGCCGACGGTGACGTGTCGCTGGCCGACCTGCACGACTTCCTCGCCCACCCGGTACGCGGCTTCTTCCGGCGGCTGCGGATCGCCCGGCCCTACGACGCCGACGAGGTCAAGGACGCCATCCCGATCACCCTCGACGCGCTGGAGAAGTGGGCGGTCGGGGACCGCATCGTCTCCCACGTGATGGCCGGCGCCGACCCGCAGGCCGCCATGGTCGCCGAGCAGCTCGCCGGCACCCTCCCGCCGGGCGGCCTCGGCGTCGGCGTGCTCACCGACGTGGTCACCCACGCCCGCCCGCTGGTCGAGGCCGCCCAGCGGCTGCGCCGCGGCGCGCACCGCACGCTCGACGTCGACATCGACCTGGGCGGCGGGCGGCGCCTGTCCGGGACGGTGAGCGACGTGTGGGGCAACAACGCCGTCTCGGTGTCGTTCTCCAACCTCGGCGCCAAGCACCGCCTCGCCGCCTGGCTCGACGCCCTCGCGCTCGGTGCCGGGCTGCCCGACGAGAACTGGACGGTCCACACCATCGGCAAGCACCGCTCGGGCGGACAGGTCCAGCAGGTCGCGCCGCTCGCCCAGCACGAGGCCGAGCAGTGGCTGCGCGACCTCGTCGCCCTCTACGACCTCGGGCAGCGCGAGCCGCTCCCAATGCCGGTGAAGACGTCCCTCGCGTGGGCCGAGGAGCTGCGCCGGGTGCGCGCCGGCAGCGACGGCGACCCCGACGTGAAGGCCCGTGCCGAGTGGGAGACGCCCCGCTTCAACGACGCGGGGTTCCCCAAGGAGGACGCCGACCCGTGGCACGTCCGCGCGTTCGGCGAGCACGCCGACCTCGGGCTCCTGGCCGCACCACCGCGGCCCGGCGAGGACGGCCCGCACCGCCTCGGTCACTTCGCGTGGCGGCTGTGGGGGCCGCTGATCGACGGCGGCCACGCCCAGGTCAGGGGGCTGTGATGGACGTCTTCGACATCGCGTCCGACCTCGCGCCCGGCACCACCCTGCTCGAGGCGAGCGCCGGCACCGGCAAGACCTGGACCATCGCGGCGCTCGTGACCAAGCACGTCGCGCTCGGTTCCCCGCTCGACGAGATGCTGGTCGTCACCTTCACCCGCGCGGCGAGCCAGGAGCTGCGCGAGCGCGTGCGCCGCCAGCTCGACGAGGCGGTCCAGGTGCTCGGCGGCCGGCTCGAGCGCGACCCCGCCAACCGCCTGCACGACTGGCTCCTCGACGCCGACGCCGCCGACCTCGCCGTGCGCCTCGAGCGCCTCACCACGGCGCTGGTGTCCTTCGACGCGGCGACCATCGCGACCATCCACCAGTTCTGCCAGCTGGTGCTGCGCAGCCTCGGCGTCGCGGGCGACACCGACGAGTCCGCCACCCTCGTCGAGGACCTCGAGCAGCTCACCGCCGAGGCCGTCGACGACCTCTACCTCGCGACCTTCGGCCAGGAGCAGTCCCCGCCGTGGTCGCGCGCGTCGGCGCTCGAGCTCGCCCGCTCGGTCGTCGGCGACCCGCGCGCCGTCGTCGCGCCCGCCGAGGTGCTCACCGAGGCGCCCGACTCGACCGCGGCGATGCGGGTGCGGTTCGCGAGCCAGGTGCTCGAGGAGGTCGAGCGCCGCAAGCGCCGCCTCGGGATCCTCAGCTACGACGACCTGCTCGGCCAGCTCGCCGACGCCCTCGAGGACACCACCGCGGCCGCCCGCCGCCGCATGCAGCACCGCTGGAAGTTCGTGCTGATCGACGAGTTCCAGGACACCGACCCGGTCCAGTGGCAGGTCTTCCGGCGGGCCTTCTCCGCGACCACCACGATGGTGCTGATCGGCGACCCGAAGCAGGCCATCTACGCCTTCCGCGGCGGCGACGTCGTCACCTACCTCCAGGCCGCCGAGACCGCGTCGACCACCCAGACCCTCGGGGTCAACTGGCGCTCCGACCGACCCCTCCTGCAGGCGGTGCACGCGGTGCTCGGCGGAGCCCAGCTCGGCGACGAGCGCATCGTCGTCCACCCCGTCGACGCCCACCTCGACGAGTCCCGGCTGGTCGGGGCGGGCGCCCCGTTCCGGCTGCGGGTGGTGCGCCGCGCCGAGCTCGGCAAGGGACCGCGGTCCAGGCCGCCGGTGGCCCTGTGGCGCGACCACGTCATCACCGACACCGCCCACGACATCAAGCGGCTGATCGAGTCGGCCCCGACCTTCGACGGGCGCCCCCTGCAGCCCGGCGACATCGCCGTGCTCGCCGCCCGCCGCAACGAGCTCGAGGCGGTGCAGCACGCGCTCGCCGCGGTCGGGGTCCCGTCGGTCGTCAACGCCGGTGGGTCGGTCTTCCACACCCCCGCGGCCGCGGAGTGGCTCACCCTGCTCGAGGCGCTCGAGCAGCCGCACCGGGCCGACCGGGTCCGCGCCGCGGCCCTCACCTCGTTCTTCGGCCACACCGCGGGCTCCCTCGACGCCGGCGGCGACGAGCTGACCGACGAGCTCGCCGGCCGCGTCCGGACGCTCGCCGACGTGTTCACCCAGCGCGGCGTGGCCGCCGTCGTCGAGTCGACCGCCGTCGACGGGCTCACCGCGCGGGTGCTGGCCCGGGTCGGCGGCGAGCGCACCCTCACTGACCTGCGCCACGTCGGCGAGTCGCTGCTGCGCGTCGCGACCGAGGAGCGCCTCGGCCTGGTCGGGCTGCTGGCGTGGCTGCGCGAGCAGGTCGCCGACGACAAGCTCGAGGTCGCCTCCGAGCGCACCCGCCGCCTCGACTCCGACGCCGAGGCCGTCCAGCTCGTCACGATCCACGGCAGCAAGGGCCTGCAGTGGCCCGTGGTCTACCTCCCCACCCTGTGGAACCGCTACACCGGCCGCGACCCGGTCGTGCCGCTCTTCCACGACGAGCAGGGGCGACGCTGCCGCGACGTCGGCGGTCCCAGCCCCCACCACCGCGAGTCGCTGCGCCGCCACTGGCGCGAGGACGCCGGCGAGTCGCTGCGCCTGCTCTACGTCGCGATGACGCGCGCCCAGTCCCAGGTCGTGGCCTGGTACGCCGCGGCCGACCGGAACACCCCCGACTCGCCCCTCCACCGGATGCTGTTCGGCCGCCGGCCCGGCATGGCTCCGGTCCCCGACACGCAGGCGCTCGTCGACGAGGACCGGCTGATGACCATCCTGTCCGCCTGGCAGCAGGCGGGCGGCCCGAGCGTCGAGCCCGCCACCCTGGCCCCGCCCGACCCGCGCGAGCTGGAGCGCTCGACCGAGCGGCTCGAGGTCCGGTCGTTCACCCGCTCGGTCGACACCAGCTGGCGCCGCACCTCCTACTCCTCGCTGTCCGCCGCCAGCGCCGCCCACGCCGCTGCCGCCCAGGGCGCCGCCGCGCTGTCCGAGCCCGAGGTGGTGCCCGACGAGGACGGCGCCGTCGCGACCGACGGCCTGCTCCCCGGCCCCGACGAGCTCGCGTCCGCCGCGACCGCGTCGGTGCCCTCGCCGATGGCCGACCTGCCCGTCGGGGCGACCTTCGGCTCGCTGGTGCACGCCGTCCTCGAGCACGCCGACCCGGCGGCCGACGACCTCCGCGCCGAGCTGCTCCGGCTGGTCGAGGAGCAGCTCGTGTGGTGGCCGGTCGACCTCGACCCGGGCGAGCTGGCCGACGCCCTCGTCGCCGTCTGCACCAGTCCGCTCGGGCCGCTCGCCGACGACCGCACGCTGCTCTCGCTCGGGCTCCCCGACCGGCTGCGCGAGCTCGACTTCGAGCTGCCCCTCGCGGGCGGCGACACCGGCGCCGCGGCCGACGACGTACGCCTCGGCGACCTCGCGCCGCTGCTGCGCCGCCACCTGCCCGAGGGCGACGCCGTGCGGGTCTACGCCGATGCGCTGGACGACGACCCGGACCTCGCCGGCCAGTCGCTGCGCGGCTACCTCACCGGCTCGATCGACGTCGTGCTGCGGCTCGACGTCGACGGGGCGCAGCGGTTCCTCACGGTCGACTACAAGACCAACTGGCTCGGCCCGGTCGACCAGCCGCTCACGGCCCACGACTACCGCCCGGAGGTGCTCGACGAGGCGATGGCCCACTCCGACTACCCGCTGCAGGCGCTGCTCTACACCGTCGTCCTGCACCGCTTCCTGCGCTGGCGCCTGCCCGCCTACGACCCCGCGCGCCACCTCGGCGGCGTGCTCTACCTCTACCTCCGCGGGATGTGCGGTCCGGACACCCCCGTCGTCGGCGGGATGCCGTGCGGCGTCTTCTCGTGGCGCCCGCCGGTGGGCCTCGTGGAGGAGCTGTCCGACCTGCTCGACGGCGTACGTCGAGGGGCGGTGGCCCGGTGAACGACACCTTCGAGCCGGTCGACGCCCACGACCGCGACCTCGCCCTCGCGGCCGTCGGGACCCTGGCCGCCTTCAACGCGGCCGGCGTCGTCACCGCTGCCGACGTCCACGTCGCCACCACCCTCGGCCGGCTCGCCGGCGAGCCCGACGAGTCCGTGCTCCTCGCGGTCGCGCTGTCCGTGCGGGCGGTGCGGCACGGATCGGTGTGCCTCGACCTCGCCGCGGTCCCCGGCTCGCTCCCCGACGTCGACGTGCCGTGGCCGGAGCCCGACGGCTGGGCCCGGGCGGTGGCCGCGAGCCCGGTGGTGGCCAGCGGCCTGGTGCACGTCGAGCACGGGCTGGTCTACCTCGACCGCTACCACGAGCAGGAGACCCAGGTGCTGGCCGACCTCGGCGAGCGGGCGGCCGTGACCCACCTCGTCGACACCGGTCTGCTCGACGCCGCCCTCGAGCGCGTCTTCCCCGACCCGGCCTCCGCGGAGCAGCGGGCGGCGTGCCGCCGGGCGGCCACCCAGCCGACGACGGTCATCACCGGCGGCCCCGGCACCGGCAAGACGACGGCCGTGGCCGGCCTCCTCGCCGTCCTGGCCGAGCAGGCCGAGGCGCAGGGCCGGACCCTGCGGATCGCCCTGGCGGCCCCGACCGGCAAGGCCGCGGCCCGCCTCGAGCAGTCGGTGCGCGACTCGGCCGGCCGGTTCGACCCGGTCGACCGGGCCCGGCTCGAGGGCGCGACGGCGATGACGCTCCACCGGCTCCTGCGCCAGCACCCCGGCAACAGCACCCGCTTCCGCCACCACCGCGGCAACCGGCTCCCGCACGACCTCGTCGTCGTCGACGAGGCGTCGATGGTCTCGCTGACGATGATGGCGCGGCTGCTCGAGGCCACGCGCCCCGAGGCCCGGCTCGTCCTCGTGGGCGACCCCGACCAGCTCACCTCCGTCGACGCCGGCGCCGTCCTCACCGACCTGGTCCGCGGCTTCGAGCACCGCGCCGACACCCCGGTGGCGGCGCTGCGCACCGCCCACCGCTACGGCCGGGAGATCGGCCGGCTCGCCGAGGCCCTCCGGCTCGGTGACGGCGACGCCGCGATCGAGGCGCTGCGCACGGGCGGCGAGGCGGTCGAGTGGGTGACCGAGGCGGACCCCGCCGGCACCATCCGGTCGGCCGTCCTCCCCCACGCGCTCGCGGTCCACGACGCCGCGGCCGCGGGTGACCCGGCGCGGGCGCTCGCGGCGCTCGACCGGCACCGCCTGCTGTGCGCCCACCGCGACGGCCCGTTCGGCGTACGCCACTGGAACCGCCGCGTCGAGCAGTGGTTCACCGCCGAGACCGGCGTCCCGGTCCTCGACCCGGCCTACCTCGGCCGCCCGATCCTGGTGCAGTCCAACGACTACGCCCTCGGCGTCTACAACGGCGACACCGGCGTGATCGTGTCCGGCGCCGCGGGCCCGCGGGCCGCGATCGCCACGGGCGTCGGGTTCCAGGAGCTCGCGCCGTCGCGGCTCGGCGACGTGGAGACCATGCACGCGATGACCATCCACAAGTCGCAGGGCAGCCAGGCCGACGAGGTGACCGTGCTGCTCCCCGACGAGGACTCCCGCCTGCTCACCCGCGAGCTGTTCTACACCGCCGTCACCCGCGCGCAGCGCAAGGTCCGCGTCATCGGGTCGGAGTCGGCGGTGCGTGCGGCCATCGAGCGACAGGCGCTGCGCGCGAGCGGGCTGCGTGCCCGGCTGTCGGATACCCGAAACGTGGCAGACACAGATCCGGGCTAGCCTCGGCCCATGCCGTACCTGATGCGCGTGGAGCTCCCCGACGTCCCCGGGTCGTTGGGTCGCGTCGCGAGCGCGATCGGTGAGGCGGGAGGCGACATCGAGGCCATCGAGATCGTGGAGAAGCGTGACGGCTACGCGGTCGACGACGTGCTCCTCGAGATCCCCACCGGCACCATGCCCGACTCCGTGGTGTCGGCCTGCAGCGTGCTCGACGGCGTGAGCGTGCTGTGGATCAACCGCTACGCCGCCGGCGGCAACCTCTTCCTCGACCTCGAGGTGGTGGAGGCGCTGACCGAGGACCCGGCCTCGGCGCGCGACCGGCTGGTCGACCTGCTGCCGATCGCCTTCCGCGTCGACTGGGCGGCGCGCGTGCGCCCCGGCGCGTCCGGCGCCACCGTCGTGCACGCGACCGACGCGGCGCCGGAGTCGTTCGACCTCCCCCCGGTCACCGCGCCGGTCCGGCTGCCCGGCAGCGACACCTACGTCGAGTGCGCCGCTCCGCTGGGCGGCGACGTGCTGCTGATGGGCCGCCGCGGCGGCCCGGAGTTCCTCGACTCCGAGCTGGCCCGCCTCGAGCACCTGCTCGGCCTCGCGGTCACGATCAGCGGCACCTGACGCTCCGGCCCCCGGCCGCCCCTGGCGAGCAGGCTCCACGCGGCCCGACCGGCTGCTTCAATGGACGCATGGTCTTCTCTGGCGCTCCGGAGATGCGCCGCTCGGACCTGCTCTCCGTGGTCTCGGTGCTCGACGTCGACGAGGTCCTGGAGCGCGCCGCGACGATCGGGGCCGAGCGGACCGGCGCCGGGGCCGTCGTGCTGGCCCTGGTCGACGAGCGGCCCGTCGCCCCTGGAGGCGACGACGTCCTCGACGAGCCGCGGGTCACCGCACGCGGCACGGACCTGCCCCGCGCGCTGGCGCTGCGGGACCGGCTCGGCGACGCCGGGCTGGAGGGCGCGCCGGGCGAGCGGCCCGAGCACGAGGTGGTCCGCCTCCGCGACGCCGCCGGCGACGAGGTGCTGCGGGTGCCCGTGGTCGTCAGCGGCCGGCTCTTCGCCGACCTGCTGCTCCTCGACCCACCGGCGGACGGCTTCGCCGACGACGACGTCGAGAGCATCTCGGTCCTGGGCAAGGTCACCGGCGTCGCGGTCCGCAACGCCCTCAGCTACCACCTCAACGAGAAGCGCCGCGAGGCCGCCGAGCTGGCTGCCGCCGTCGACCAGTCGATGCGTCCGCCCTTCCTGCTCGCGGAGCCGACCAGCCGCATCGCCGACGGCGCGCTGCGGATCTCGGGCGCCCGCGCGGCCGCCGTGGTGGCGGCGTCGTCGGACGGGATGGACGTGCTGGCGACGGCCGGCGACGTCGACGCCGACCTGCCGCACCTGCTGGACGAGGTCGCCGACCGCGTCCGCGCCGCCGAGGCCGACGGGCGCGGCTTCGTGGTCCGTGCGGGAGGCCGCCCGGTCTGGGGCCTGCCGCTGAGCCCCGCCCACGCCCCCGCGGGCGTGGTGGTGCTGGTGCTCGACCCCGCCCGGTCGCACCCGTCCGCGGAGGACCGCGCGCTGCTCTCCTCCTTCGTGCGGCACGGCTCCCTCGTGCTCGACCACGGCGTCCTCCAGCAGGAACGCCAGCACGCGGTGCTCGCCGCCGACCGGGACCGGATCGCCCGCGACCTGCACGACGTGGTCATCCAGCGCCTCTACGCGACCGCCCTCCGGCTGCGCACCGGTGCGCGCGAGGGGCGCGGCGACGACGAGCACGTGAGCGAGGCGATCCGCGAGATCGGCGACTCGATCCGCGAGATCCGGGGCACCATCTTCGAGCTCGAGCGCGGGCGGTCCGCGTCGCTGCGCAGTGACGTCCTCGGCCTCGCGCGCGAGTACGGGCCGGCGCTGGGGTTCGTGCCGGTGGTCCGGACGTGGGGGCCGGTCGACTCCCTCGTGGGCGAGGACCTGGCCGGCCAGGCGACCGTCGTGCTGCGCGAGCTGTTGTCGAACTGCGTGCGGCACGCGGGCGCGGGCCGCTGCGAGGTCGACCTCGCGGTCGAGTCGGGCTGGTTCAGCCTGCAGGTCTGCGACGACGGCCGGGGGATGCCGGACGGGGACGTCGCCACGAGCGGGCTGCGCAACCTGCGCTCCCGGGCCACCGACCTCGGCGGCGAGCTGTTCGTGGAGCCGGCGGAGCCGCGGGGCACCCGGGTGCGGTGGCGGGTCCCCCTCGACCCTCAGGCGGGCTCGGTGGCGTCGCCCGCCGCGAGCGTCGCGTCGTCGTCGGCGGAACCGGCCGCCGGCGAGGCCTGACCCGCCACCGCGGTCGAGGGTGGCTCCGTCCAGAGCCACTCGGCCGCCAGGGCGAGCAGCACCCAGCTGATCGCGGCCACGACGAGGTAGCGGGCGAGCGCGACGTCGACCGGCACCGTCCCCATGGCGGCGCCGGCCAACGTCGGTGAGGTGAGCGCGGCGGCGACGAGGAGCATCGCCCCGGACACGGGCTTCATGCCGTCACCGCGAGACGGTCACCGGTGACGGTGCCGACCGACCGCACCTGGGTGGCGCCGGACAGCTCGGTGTAGGACAGGACGGCGGTGCTGGTGAGGACCGGGGCGACCATCCGCCGCACGGCGGCGCGGATCTGCGGGGCGCACACGACCACGGGTCGCAGGCCGCGCTCCTCGGCGGCGGTGCGGAGGTCGGAGAGCTCGCCGAGCACGCTCTGGCCCACGAGCGGGTCGAGCGCGACGACGGCTCCCTGGTCGCCGGGGCGCACGGCCTCCAGCATCCGTTGCTCGAGCATCGGGTCGAAGCTGATCACGTGCACGGCTCCCTCCAGCAGGTGTGGTGCGACGATGGCCGGTCCCAGGGAGGTGCGTGCCGCCTCCACGAGGGCGTCGGGGTCCTTGGTGACCTGGGCCTTGAGCGACAGCGCCTCGAAGATCCGCACCAGGTCGCGGACGGCGACGCCCTCGACGAGGAGGCCCTGCAGCACGCGCTGGACCTCGCCGAGGCTGAGCTGGGCGGGGGTCAGCTCCTCGACCACCACGGGGTGGCTGCGGCGGACCAGGTCGACGAGCATCTTGACGTCCTCGCGGCCGAGGAGGCGGGCGGCGTGCTGGCCGACCACCTCGGCGAGGTGGGTGGTGATGACCGAGGCGCGGTCGACGACCGTGGCGCCGTTGAGCTCGGCCTGGACGCGCAGCTCGGCGGGGATCCACGACGCCTCCAGCCCGAAGACGGGCTCGCGGGTGGCGCGGCCGGGCATCGACCCGACGTGGTCGCCGATCGCGAGGACGGTGCCGCGCGGCGCCTCGCCGCGGGCGACCTCGATGCCGAAGAGCTTGATGGCGTACGTGCTGGCCGGCAGGTCGATGTTGTCGCGGGTGCGGACCGGCGGCACGATGATGCCGAGCTCGCCGGCGATCTTGCGGCGCAGCGCCTTGACCCGGTCGAGCAGGTCGCCCCCGCTGGCCGCGTCGACGAGGTCGATCACGTCCGGCGACAGCTCGAGGCCGAGCGGGTCGACCTGGATCTCGGCGGCGAGCAGCTCGGGGGTGTCGGCGGGCGCGGTGAGCGCCTGCTCGGCCGCCACCTCCGCCTCGTCCCGCACGACGGGCGTCGCCACCCGGGAGGAGGCCAGCAGCATGATGCCGCCGGCGGTGATGAACGGCAGCTTGGGCAGGCCCGGGATCAGGCAGATGGCGAGCGCCCCGAAGCCGGCGATCTGCAGCGGCATCTTGTTGTTGGTGAGCTGGCGCAGGATGTCGGAGCCCATGTCGGAGTCGCCGGTGTTGCGGGTGACGATGAGGCCGGTGGCCGTGGACAGCAGCAGCGCCGGGATCTGCGAGACCAGGCCGTCGCCGACCGACAGCAGGCTGTAGGTGGTGATGGCGTCGCCGAACGACATGCCCTTCTGGGCCATCCCGACCGCGAAGCCGCCGATCAGGTTGACCATGGTGATCACGATCGCGGCGATCGCGTCGCCCTTGACGAACTTCGACGCTCCGTCCATCGCGCCGTAGAAGTCGGCCTCGGCGTGGACCTCGTGGCGGCGGCGCCGCGCCTCGTCCTCGTCGATCAGGCCGGAGTTGAGGTCGGCGTCGATGGCCATCTGCTTGCCGGGCATCGCGTCGAGCGTGAAGCGGGCGCCCACCTCGGCGACGCGCTCGGCGCCCTTGGTGATGACGACGAACTGGATGATGAGGAGGATCGCGAAGACGATCAGGCCGACGATCAGCGAGCCGCCGACCACGAAGTGGCCGAACGTGTCGATCACCTTGCCGGCGTAGCCGTCGAGCAGCACCAGGCGGGTCGCGCTCACGTTGAGCGCGAGCCGGAAGAGCGTGAGCACCAGCACCACGGCCGGGAAGGCGGAGAACTCGAGGGGGCGGTGCACGAACATCGCGACGAGCAGGACGAGCAGCGCGCTGGTGATGTTGAGCGCGATCAGCAGGTCCAGCACCATCGCGGGCAGCGGCACCACCAGCATCACGACGATGAGCACGATGCCGGCCGGGACGCCCAGCTGGATGAGCCGCTTCGGAACCACGTGGTGCCTTTCGGAGGGTCGCCGGGCAGGAGCCGGTCAGGCGGGCGCCCTCCATGGCACCGGGCGACGCCGTCCTGGCGTCAGGGTCCTCATCGGCCGGCGGCGACGACTCCTGAGGAAATCGCGGCAGGCTCCGTGACGGTGCGACGCCGGCGGCCGGCCACCGGGACGGCGGGGAGGTCGGCCTCGCTGCGCGGGCTGCGGTGCTCGCCGCCGCTCACCCCGGTGGACCGGCGCGAGATGACGAACGCCAGGACCTGCGCCACCGCGGCGTAGAGCTCCGGCGGGATCTCCTGCCCGACGACCGTGGAGCGGTGCAACGCCCGGGCCAGCGGGATGTCGCGCACCAGCGGCACGCCGTGCTCCGCCGCCTGCTCGCGGATCTTCTGCGCGACCACGCCGGCACCCCGCGCGACGACCTTGGGCGCACCGCGCTCGGCGTCGTAGCGCAGCGCGACGGCGACGTGGGTGGGGTTGACCAGCACCACGTCGGCGCTCGGCACGTCAGCCATCATCCGGTTGCGCGCCGCGGCGAGCTGGCGGGAGCGGATGGCGCCCTTGAGCAGCGGGTCGCCCTCGGTCTGCTTGTGCTCCTGCTTGACCTCGTGCTTGCTCATCCGGGTCTGCTTGCCCATCCGGCGTCGCACGATCAGGTAGTCGAAGGCCGCCATGACCAGTCCCGCGACCGCGACGCTCCGCACGAGCGACAGCACCTCGTCGCGGACCACCTCGAGCACGGCCGAGATCGGCACCAGGCCGCCGATGAGCGGCATCAGCGCGGCGATCGCGCCGTACGCCACGACGCCGACGACGGCGCTCTTGATGAGCATCTTGGCGCCCTCCCACAGCGCCTGCGGCCCGAAGGCCCGCTTGAAGCCCTGGATCGGGTTGAGCTTCTTCAGCGACGGCTTGACGCTCTTGGTGGCGAGGAAGAAGCCGCCCTGCGCCAGCGCCGCGCCGACGCCCACCAGCATCACGGCCGACCCGAGGGAGACCAGGGTGACCATGACGTGCCGGGCCCCTCGCCCGAGCAGGACCATCGCGTCGGCGACCTCCACCTGGCCCTGCATGGTGAAGCACTGCTTCATCAGCTCGGCCAGCGCGGTCAGCTCACGACCCAGCAGGGTCGGCAGCACCATGCCCACCAGCAGCAGGGTGGCCCAGCCGCCCAGCTCCTGGGTGCGGGGGACCTGCCCCTCCTTGCGGGACTCCTTGCGCTTGCGGGCTGTGGGTTTCTCGGTCTTCTCGTCGGACACCGCGCATCACCCCCCGCCCAGCAGCGAGGCCTGCGCCTCGTTGGCGAGCTCGACGAGGTGCCGCACGGCCTCGGGGAGCACCGGGAACGACATGCCGAGGAGCAGCAGGGTCAGACCGATCTTCGCCGGGAACATCACGTTGATCGCGTTGAGGTGGGGCGCCACCTTGGTCAGCAGCGCCAGGCCCAGGTCGGCCACGAACAGCACCGCCACCAGCGGCAGCGCGATCTGCACGGCGGTGAGGAAGAACATCCCGACGGCCGTGACCAGCACGTGGGAGGCGCCGTCGAGCTGCGGCGTCTCGCCCAGCGGGAGCAGGGTGAAGGTGCGCAGCAGGCCGCCGAGCACCAGCAGGTGCCCTCCGGTCGCGAAGAGGATCATCACCGCGAGCATCTGGTGGAGCTTGCCGAAGACGGTGTTCATGTTCATCGACAGCGGGTCGAAGCCCTGCGCGAGCTGGAAGCCGCCGAAGGTGTCGATGATGGCGCCGGCGGTCGAGACCGCGGCCAGCAGGACGTACGTCACCAGTCCGAGCGCGGAGCCCACGACCACCTGGGTGAGGGTGGTGACCAGCAGCTCGCCGGTCCCGGTGGGGATCGACCCGCCCTCGACCGAGGGCAGCACCGCGAAGGCGAGTCCGAGCGACAGCACGACCTTCGCCATCGTCGGCACCGACCGCCCGGCGAACGGCGGCACCAGCGCCAGCCACGCGATGATCCGCACCGACGCCAGCAGGTAGGCCAGCAGCGGCTCACCGGCGACGCTCAGGGTGAGGCCCACGGGTCAGCCCAGCAGCGTCGGGACCATGTCGAACAGGTCCCGGGTGAAGTCGACGAGGGTCTGGAGCATCCAGCCGCCGGAGACCAGCAGCGCGACGCCGACGCCGACGAGCTTGGGCACGAAGGCCAGGGTGAACTCCTGGATCTGCGTCATCGACTGGAAGAGCGAGATGGTGAAGCCGATGACCAGCGACGTCACGAGGATCGGCGCCGAGAGCTTCAGCGCGACCAGCATGGTCTGCAGGGCGATGTTGATGACGGTGGTGTCGGTCATGGCTGCTCTTCCTGGCTACTGATAGCTCGAGACGACGGACGTGATGACCAGACCCCAGCCGTCCACGAGGACGAAGAGCAGGAGCTTGAACGGCAGCGACACCATCACCGGCGGCATCATCATCATGCCCAGCGCCATGAGGGCGCCGCTGATCACGATGTCGATGACGAGGAAGGGGATGAAGACGATGAAGCCGATGATGAACGCCTGCTTGAGCTCGCTGAGCACGAACGCCGGCACCAGCGTCGCCATCGAGACCTCGCTGCGGTTCTTCGGCAGGTCGCGGCCCGCGACGTCGGTGAGCAGGCGCAGCTCGTCGTCGCCGGTCTGGTCGAGCATGAAGTCGCGCAGCGGCTCCACGCCGTCGGTGTAGGCCGCCGTCGCCGTCTTGTCGCCGTCGAGGTAGGGCTGCAGGCCGGTGTCGTTCATCTGCGACAGCACCGGCCCCATGATGAACAGCGACAGGAACAGCGCGAGGCCGGCGAGGACCTGGTTGGGCGGGATGCCCTGGAGGCCGAGCGCGTTGCGGGTGAGGCCGAGGACGATCAGCACCTTGGTGAAGCTGGTGCAGGTGAGCAGGATCGCCGGCAGCAGGGACAGCAGCGACAGCGCCACGATCACCGTGACCGGGGTGCTGGGCTTGTCGGTGATGCCCTTGAGGTCGATCGTCACCGAGCTGTCGCCGCCGGGCCCGGCCGGACCGGTGGGCGCGGTCGGGCCCCGGGGACCCTCCGGCGTCATCGGCAGGGTGCCGGGCAGTCCGGTCGTCACACCGGTCGTCCACGCCCGCCGCGACGGGCGCGGCCCGGCGACGTGTCGGCCGCGCCCGGCCGGGGCGACGATCAGCCCGAGGCGACCGCGAGCCCAGCGACGGCGGCGGCGAGCAGGCCCGCGACCGCCCGCACGGTGCGCCGGCGCCCGTTCACGACGCCTTCCCGGTGACGGCGGCGAGGGCCTGGCGCCAGGTCTGCGGTGAGAGGACGGAGCCGGCCAGCGCGCCGGTGCTCGCCGGTGCCCGGCGCGGAGCCGGGGCGGCGCGGTGCGACCCGCGCGCGGGACGCTCGGTGGCGGCGGGACCGGTGACGGCGGACGCGAGGGCGGTGAGGGTCGGGGCGGAGACCGGCGCGGCCTCGGGCGAGGCCGCGAGCGTCGGCATGGTGAGCAGGTCGGCGTCGGAGTCGTCCTCGGCGAGCTCCTCCGGGTCGAGCTCGGTGAGCAGGCTGACCTGCTGGTCGGTGGCGCCGACGACGAGGACGCGGGAGCCGACGGTGATGACGGCGACGGAGGCGCTGCGCGACAGCGGTTGCCGGTGCAGCACCTGCACCGGGGCGCCGGCGCGCGCGCCGTACCGCTTGCCCACCAGCCTGGCGAGCAGCAGCATGAGTCCCACGACCACCGCCAGGGAGGCGATGAGTCGCACCGTCAGCTCGAGCACGTCAGCCTGCTGCGCTCTCGTCGACGATCTCGGTGATCCGGAGGCCGAAGTCCTCGTCGACCACGACGACCTCGCCGCGGGCGATCAGCCGGCCGTTGACCAGCAGGTCGGCCGGGCTGCCGGCGGCGCGGTCCAGCTCGAGCACCTCCCCGGGGGAGAGCGCGAGCAGCTCGCGCACGGTCAGCCGGGCGCGACCGAGCTCGACGGTCACCTCCATGTCGACCCCGTGCAGCATCTCGATGCCGCGGGCCGCGGAGCCGGCGGGAGCGGCGGCGCGGGAGGCGGTCGCGGCGGGCATCTCGGTGGCGCGCATCGCCTCGACGGACGCCACGGCCGCGTCCGACACCAGCAGCGCGCCGGCCGGGACGCCGTCGCCGAGCAGCGGGACGACGGTCGCACCGCCGAGGTCGCCGAGCACCAGGTCCACCGCGACCTCGCGCGGCGGCACCGCAGCGGGCGCCGAGGGCACCGGCCGCGGCCTCGAGCGCGGGCTGGGCGGCGGCGGCGAGGTCGAGCCCGCCGAGCGGGCTGCTGGCCAGGGCCTCGACGAGGTCGGGACCGACGAGCACGGCGATGCGGGCACGCCCGGCAGGTGCAGCTCGGCGATCGCCGCGCCGGTGAGGCCGGCGGTGGCGTCGGTCCCGCCCGGGACGGGCGTGCCGGCGACCAGCGGGGTCGCGGCGGGCAGCACCTCCGCGGCGGCGGCCGCGGCGCTGAGGGCGACGCCGGCGAGGTCGGCGGGCGAGTCGGTGAGGGCGGTCATGAGTTCTCCTTGGTGGTGCCGACGACCAGTGCAGCGAGACGGGCGCCGTGGGTGCCGGCCGTCGCGTGGGCGAAGGTGGCCTCCCCCATCACGACGGACAGGGGCTCGGACGCGCGGTGCGCGAGCCGCACCACGTCGCCGACGGCGAGGTTGCTGAGGGTCCCGGGGTCGAGCCGGGTGGGGGCGAAGCGGACGACCGCGTCGACCGGCACGTCCTGGAAGCGACGGTCCACCAGCTCGGCGGCGCGCGAGCGCTGCATGCGCTCGTGCTCCGAGACGGGCGCCGGCGCCGCGGCGCGGACGAGGTAGGGGTGCAGGGCGGTGAACGGCAGGCACAGCGTCACCCGGTGCGGGCGGTCCTTGACGACCAGCTCGAAGGTCGCGACGCCGACGACGTCGCCGGGAGCGGCCGCCTGCACCAGCTGCGGGTTGTACTCGATGCCGACCAGCGCCGGGTCGGTCTCGACGATGCCGACGATGCTCTGCCCGAGCTCGCTGAGCAGGCGGGTGAGGATGCCGCGGACGACCGCGCTCTCGATCTCGGTGAGCGGGCGCTCGGGCTGCTTCTCGGTCCCGGGGCCGCCGAGCATCATGTCGAGCGCGCCCATGACCGCGGGCAGCGGCAGGTCGAGGAGGGTGAAGCCGGAGAGCGGCTCGGCCCGGAGCTTCACCGCGTAGGTCATCGCGTCGAGGGTGTCGACGTGCTCGCCGTAGGTCGTCTGGGCCACGCCGAGCAGCTGGGCGCTGCACACGGCGCGCAGCGCCGAGGTGAACGCGGTGCCCATCTGGCGCGCGAAGCCGTCGAGGCTCTCCTCCAGGATGCGGGTGTGCTCCCGCGACAGCTGGATCGGACGCCGGAAGTCGTAGGCCGTCGGCTCGGCCGCGCTGCGGGTACGCCGGCGACCCCGGGCACCGGAGTGCGCGGGTCCGCTCGGGGGCTGCGGGCTCGTCACGACCACCCCCATCGGCCCGGTCGAGCCGGACCTGAGGGATTTGCCGGACGAGCGCGGGCTACTGGGTGACGAACTCGGTGAAGTACACCTCCATCACGTCACCGTGGTACGCGTGCTCGAGCTCCTTCTCCAGCTCCTTCTTCAGCTCCTCGCGCTGCTTGTCCTTGATCAGCTCGGCCTGGTCGACCCCGCTGAAGAGCGCGATCGTCGCGTCGAGCGCCTTGCTGCCGTCGGCCTCGTGGGCGTCGGCGGTGAGCTGGAGGGCGACGCCGATGCGCAGGTAGTGGCCGTCGGCGAGGTTGACCTGGATCGGCTCCATCGTCATCACCTCACCCGGCTCGGGCTCCTTGGGCGCGCCGCTGGGCTTGAGGAAGAACCAGTAGCCCGCCGCCGCGGCGACCAGCAGGACGACCACGATGATGATGAGCTTCTTCTTCCCTCCCTTGGCCTCGGCCTCGGCCTCGGCGGGCTTCTCGAGGGTGGCGCTGCTCATGACTCTCCTCCGGTGGTCGAGTGGGTGTCCGCCTCTCCGGCGGCTGCGACGTCGTCCAGGAGCTCACGCGAGGCGGCCGGCAGCGAGGACAGGACGACGATGTCCACGCGCTTGTTGACGTCCTGCGAGCCCGGCTTCGACGGGTCGACGAGCGGCACCTCGTGGCCGAACGCGGACGCGCTCAGCCGCTCGGCCGGGATCCGGCCGGTCTCGTTGAGGTAGCGCAGGACGGTGATCGCCCTGGCCGCGGACAGGTCCCAGTCGGTGGCGAAGTAGCGCGGCTTGACCGGCACCTGGTTGGTGTGGCCGTCGATGCGCAGGTCCTCGGTGGCGCCGCGCAGCACGGGTGCGACCGCGTCGAGCACCCGCTGGCCGCGAGCGCTGAGCTCCGCCCGGTCGGGCTCGAAGACCACGTGCCGCGAGGTCAGGCTCAGCAGCAGCCCGTCGTCGGTGAGCTTGCGGGTCACGTCGCTGCTCAGCCCGGACCTCCTCAGCGCCTCCTCGAGCTCCCGCCCGAGCGAGTCGAGGCGCGCGGCCTCGAGCTGGGCGGCGCTGAGCTCGCGGCTCTGGCGCTTCAGGGCCTGGGCGGCCTGCTCGGCGACCGGCGCGGCGCCCGCGAAGGTCTCGGGCTTCACCGGCGCGACCGCCGAGACACCCGCCTCCTCCATGGTCGACTGCGACCCGGTCATCACCGACGTGGAGTCACCGAACCCGGCGGCGAGGCCGGCCTTGAGCTCGTTGAACTTCTTCTGGTCGACCGAGCTCATCGCGAACATCACGATGAACAGCACCATCAGCAGCGTCACCATGTCGGCGTACGTCACCAGCCAGCGCTCGTGGTTCTCGTGCTCCTCGTGGTCCTCACGGCGCTTGCGCCCACCGCCGCTCACGTCAGGCCGCCTTCTGGTCGGGCTGCTCGCCCGCCGGCAGCAGCGACGACAGCTTCTGGGCGATCACCCGCGGGTTCGCCCCGGCCTGGATGGCCGCGACGCCCTCGATGACGAGCTCCATGCGGGCCGCCTCGAGCTCGGTGAGCCGCTTGAGCCGGTTGCCGAGCGGCAGGAAGATCACGTTGGCCGACATCACGCCCCACAGGGTCGCGATGAAGGCGGCCGCGATGAGGTGGCCGAGCTCCTCGGGCGAGGCGAGGTTCTCCAGGACGTGCACGAGCCCCATGACCGTGCCGATGATGCCGATGGTCGGCGCGTAGGCGCCGGCGTCGGCGAAGAACTTCGCGGAGTGCTTGCCGTGGGCCTTGGTGGCGTAGACCTCGGACTCGAGGATCTCGCGCACCTCCTCGGGGTCGGTGCCGTCGATGGCGAGCGTGACGCCCTTGACGAGGAACGGATCGTCCACCTTCTTCAGGTCGTCCTCGAGGGCCAGCAGGCCCTCGCGGCGCGCCTTCTCGGCCAGCGCGACCACCATCGGCACCACGTCGGCCGCGGGACGCACCTTCGCGGTGAACGCCGTCTTCAACGACCCCACGGCGGCCTTGGCGTCGGACATCGTGCCGCCGGCGATGGTCACCATCAACGTGGTGCCGAAGACCAGGAGCATCGGGGCGACGAGCATGAGGCTCATCGGGTTGCCGCCCTCCATGATCTGGGCGACGAAGATGATGACGAGACCGACGAGGATCCCGATCAGGGTTGCCGGGTCCATCAGGCCTCACCCTCCCGGCCGGCGCGGTCGGAGACGGCGGTGAGGTGGGCCCGCGGCGCGTACGCGTGCGGGTCGACGCCCGCGGCGGGCACGGCCCCGGCGGCGATGATGCTCCCGCGCCAGGCACGCACCTGGTCGACCACCTCGACCAGGCCCTCGGCGACGACGTACTTCTTGCCGTCCACGAGGGTCACCACGGTGTCGGGTGTGCTGTCGAGTCGCTCGATCAGGTCGGCGTTCAGGACGAACGCCGAGCCCGAGAGTCGGGTCAGCAGAATCATGTCAGTGCACCATCCCTGTGCGTCTACGCGAGGCCCGTCCGTGGGCCTCGTCTGTCTCTTCGGCCATCGCCGTCCCCACCTGAGGGAAACGACGAGGTCATGGCGGGCGGCCGCGCGGGCGACCGCCCGCCATGACGTCAGCACGTCAGCGCTTCTGCCGGGATCTCGGGGGTGTCTCCTCTGTTCGGATAGAACGAGGGTGTCTCTGCCCGGCTCTCGGGCGGAAGCCTCGTCTCACCCGCGAACCTGTCTCTCCTATCGGCTGCCGAGCAACCACCTTGAGCCCAGAACTGGTCGGCGGGTTGGCACCTAGCGGCGCTGGCGCTTGGCCCGGTGGGCGGCCGCTTCCAGCCGCCTCTTGATGTCCGGGGTGTCCTCGACGTACAGCAGTGGCATGCCCATCGAGAGGACCGAGAACGCATAGCCTGGTCCGTCCTCGTCTGGCGGCGGGGAGAGCAGCGTCGAGATGGTGTCGCGGCTCAGTGGCTTGAGGCGGTGCTTGCCGGTCTGCTCGGTGTAACGCATCCGAGCGACGGTCCAGAGGTTCTCGATCTGGTCGATGACGAGGTGGGTGAGCGCGAGTCGACGATCGGCCGGTATCCAGTGGGTCGTCTGCTGCCACTGCTTGCGTCCCGCCTTGTCATTGGCGACGGCTTCGAGGAGCGTGATCGAGGGACCGTTGCTGGCCAAGAACGGGTTACCTGGGTCCTCTTGGGACTGCATCTGCATGGCCGCGTTGCCGGGGACGGCGCTGAGGCCGTGCTTGGCGGAGTTGTAGAGGCTTGCCTCGCGGTCGTGGCGGTCGCAACACTCTCCGATCAGGATCGTGAGGCCCTTCATCGCTGACGCCCATGCATCGTCGCTGGTGTCCGGAGGCGGCGTGTTGCGGTCTCGTCGGTAGTAGAAGACCTTGGCGAGGTTGTCCTGGGTGCCCGGTTCGAGAAGCCGTTTGCGGAGGTCACGCAGGCGGTTGGGGTAGGCGCCCGCCTGTTTGAGTCGGGCCACCTCTAGCCATGGGCACAGAGCGTCGTTCTCCAATGCGATGAGGAGGCGGAGCATCGTCTCGGCCGCGTGATGGAACAGGACGATCGCTTCGAGGGCGGCAAACAGGGTCCGGTCCTCGTCGGTCACCTCGTCGCCGCCCATGTTGCCGCGGCTCTCCAGTTCGCCCACCTTGAGGCCTGCGTCCAAGGCCGCTTGGACGTGCTCGCCGCCATGTGCGACGAGCATGGCCCCTTGTAGGCGGTGACGAAGGAAGACGTGTGGGGCGTGCTGGCCGGTGAAGAACTGGCGGTTGAGGTCGTCGTACTGCTCGACGGCCAGCCCGATGTCTTCGATGCGCTCTCCCCCCATGTGACAGAAGGTATGCGAACGGACGCGTAGATGCCGTCGAACGCGCACGCGGGCCTCGGCGGGGGCAAGCGCGAGTACCGTGGCGAAGTGGAGATCGACGACCGGACCAACCGACGGACCGCGCTGGCTGCACTGGTCGCGGAACTCGACGAGAAGTTCGGGAGGCCGGACCCCACCGAGGTGGAGCGCTTCGCACGGCGGTTCCTTCTTCTCCGCCGACAGGACGACCCGTCCTGACCAAAGACCACACCTCAGCCGCCGAAGAGACCCGCAGCCCGCCAAACAGACGGGTGGCCCGAGCCGCTGTTCACCCGGCTCGGGCCACCCTGGTCGGCTCGGTGAACCTGCAACCGCTCACCGAACCCGCACGCTGCCGCGAGAGCCCTAGCACCGGCCCTCGCGACCTCTGCCGAGCAGCCGGTCTGCCTGACACAACGGACCGGAACACCCGACGTCGACATTACGAGGACTGCTCGCGTCTGGGAAGGCACCGCAAGCGCCCTCATCGCGGCAGATCCGGGCGAGCGTAGCCGCCCTCAACGCGGCAGATCCGGGCGAGCGTAGCCGCCCTCAACGCGGCAGATCCGGGCGAGCGTAGCCGCCCTCAACGCGGCAGATCCGGGCGAGCGTAGCCGCCTCAACGCGGCAGATCCGGACGTCAGGAGTGCCCGAGCGCAGCAACTCGCAGTTGTCCCGTGAGGGTCCAGTACACGTCAAGGTCGGTGACGTCGAGGTTCTCGACTCCGTCGACCCCGCCCAGGAACAGCGGCACGTTGTAGCCCACGCATTGGTCGAACCGGATGGCCGCTGGATGTGCCTCCAGCCACTGATCGAAGAAGGTGGCCGCGAGCGCAGCGTCGGCGTACTCAGTGAGTTCGGAGTCATGGAACTGGGAGAACGCCGTCGGAATCTCCAGCGCCTCGCCCGCGCCGACGTCGAACAACAGGACTTCCGGGTCGTCGGGCCGCCCTCTCGTCGGGTCCAGTGAGAACTGCCTCCCCAGCCAGTCCATGCCGAAGCATGCGATCCGGCCCTCGAAGTCTGGGTATGCGTCGGCCACGAGGCGATCGGCGGCGGCCGCGCTGTGAGCCGTGTGCAGACGGTAGAGGCCACGTCCCAAAGTTGCTCCGGCGACGTGCCCCAACGCAGCACGCACCCCCGCGGGAGGCGTCCCAGAGTCGGCGGGGCCGGACACGCGCGACTGCGGAATAGAGGTCAGGAGGCGCTCGAACACCGTCACAACCTAGATCGTTCGGCGGTCATCATCCGGCAGCACGGTCCATCCGGATCTCGGCAGATCCGCGCGGATCGCGGCTACTAGGGGTGGCAGATCCGGGCGTTACGGTCGACGCTCCTTCAAGGCGAGAACCCTGACGACGGGCTAGATCCAGCCGAGGGCTGCAAAGGTGCTCCTGGCGAAGTCGCCGATGATGGGCTGGTCGAGTTCGCCGCGTGCGAACCAGCGCACTTGGTCGACCTCGTGCCCGTCGGGTGTCACGGTCGCATCGGGAGCCAGGCGCGCGCTGTAGATGATGCTGACGTAGGCGCACTGGTCGCCGTTGGGGTAGGTGAGGCGGAACTGGGGGCCGCCTATGGCACCGACGAGGCCAGTGAGTTCGACCTCGGCACCGATTTCCTCCCGAGCCTCGCGACGCGCTGCGTCCTCGGGTGCCTCGTCCTCGTCTACCGCGCCACCGATGGTGCCGTAGGACCCGAAGTCAGTCTGGCGGACTAACAGGACGCGATCGTCGTCGTCGATGGGCAGGACCGCTACGGAGGGAAGCAAGAGCAAGTCGTTCCCCACCTTGGCGCGTAGGCGGGCTATGTGGGGCGCAGCAGGCATGACTTCACCCTAGATGCCTGCAAAGCAGGCGACGGGACGCACCCGCCGCGATGACGCGGATCACGAGCAACCGCATCTCGGCAGATCCGGACGTACGACACGTCCGTGGCATGCATCATCCGACAGGCTGGAACGGCAACACGCGTGCTTCTTCGAGCCCCTGGTCGCCCTCGACGGCCCGCAGGCGCTCGTGTGCTGCGAGTGCGTAGCGGCGGAGGTGTTCGTGGCGCTCGGTGAGGGCGGCGTGCTCGGCCCGCAGGGCAGCAAGGGAGGCGTCGCGCTGCTGGAGGTCGTCGCGGAGTCGGGCGGCCGCTGCGGGGTCGACGATGTCGTCGGCCATCTCGGCGACGAGGTGCGGCACGTGCTCGCAGAGGGCGTCCAGAAGGTCGCCGTAGTGGGTCTGTGAACTGCCGTAGGAGTAGCCGCCGACCTTTGACATGCCCAGCCGGGTGGGGGCCCCGCCGCGGGCGCTCATCAGGACGGCGGCGATGAGGGCTCGGGTGGGGACAGCGACCTGCTCCTCGCGCAGGGCGTCGGCGAGGGCTTGGGCCAGTTCGCGGCTGCTGGTCATGGGGTGGGCTCCTCTTGGGCGGCGCGGGAGATGGGGAACGGGAGGTCGCTGAGGACGAGGCTGCGGACGGCGGCGTCGTCGAGGTCGGCGAACTCGGCTTCGAGGTCGGGGGCGTCCTCGTCGATCTTGCTTCGGGCGCGTTGGAAGACGCCGTCGCGTCGCGCCCAGCCGCGTCGTCGTAGTTCGAGTCGGGCGCGCTGGGCGCGGGTCATGGCCGAGTTCTTGCACTTGAAGGGGCGGCACAGGAGCCAGTCGGCTTCGTCCTCGCTGCCGCACAAGCCGCCGGGGCCCTGGACGCAGACCGTGAGTTCGCCGACGAAGACGTGCTGTGTCTTGCGGGCGAGGGCGTTCAACTGGCGTTGGGTGACGGCGCCCGTGGCGAGGTCGAGTGCGTTGGTCTCGTCGAGGAGGGTGCGGAGCCGCTCGCTGCCGCCTCCTGCGACTTCGGTGGGGTCGGCGTCGACGGTGGCTGCGATGTCGAGGAGTGCTTCGGTGCGTGCGGCTTCGACGGCCTCGTCGATCGCGTCGGGGTCGGCGAGATACACCGATCGAGGTAGGTGGCCGAGGTAGCCCTCCGCAACGGTGCGGTTCGACCAGTGAGCCTGCGCGGCCGCGAGCGCGTCGCCCCACGTCTGGCTCGCGTAAGACTGGATGCCAGTAATCCTGAGTGTGCGGTGACTCAGCCACCGCGGTAGGTCAGGGAGCGGAGGTACGAGGCCCCGCCCAGCCAGATGCTCCCCAGCGGTTTGGAACCACCTGAGCCACGACAGTTTGAGGGTGAGGGTGTCGGACTCCTTCTCGTCACCGCGCGCCCGTCCAAGGTCGGGGTGGAGGAGGACCTCACGGCCGGTCCGTGGGTGGAACTTGGGTTCGAGTCTCAGAGCCGCCTTCAGACGGTGCAGCACCTTGACGGCACGCACCACGTCATCGGAGATGACCCACGTGGCGGGGATGGGAGTGTCGCGGTTCTTCACAAGGAAGCCAGACATACGGGCGACCGGCACCTCGGCGTCTCCCCGGTCGTAGGTGCCGAACCGCAGGCAGTCGTGGGGAAGGGCGGCCAACTCCCGGTCGCGGACCGTTGTCAGCATGGTGATCGTTAGAGCGCAGGCGTATGCGAGAGCCGGGGTCCAGAAGTCCAGACCGAGGCGGTACTTGCTGGGCGGGAGTGAGTCCACCCACGGCACCAGCGCGCCCGACGCGTCAGGTACTTCGGTGATGCCGAGGTCGAAGCCGTCCTCGTGGGCAGAGACGGGCCGCTCCTGTCGCAGCCGGTTGAACTCCTTGCCTGAGCGTCCCACCGGGTTGCGCATGACCTTGTTCGAGCATCCGGCCAGCCGCACGAACACCCCCCACGAGGTCGTGAGTTGGCCCGTCTTGAGGTCGGGCGCGGCGGGCATTGGACGACCGCCTTGTTCGAAGTTCCGCAACACGTGAAGGACGTGCTCGTCCTGCTCGTCGCGACTGAGGGCCGACCGATCTGGCACGTCAGCGAGCGCCTCCAGTCGACTCAGCACGTCCTCCGCGCAGTGATCGATCATCCACAGCGCCAGCCCGAGCACGGGGCCGCACAGTTCGGCGTTGGGCCTCGTGGCGTTCAGGATCCGCTCGGGAACCTTGAAGAGTTGCTCGACTGTGCGGCCGTTGAACGGAGTGCCGCCCCATAGGTCCTGGTCAAGTCCAAGGACCGTTCGGTAGGACCAGAGCGAAATGAGGGGTCGGGCGTACCCAGCGAGGGTCCCGGCTGCCGCGTTTGGGAAGGACCGTCTCATCGTCGCGGCGAACTCGTTCCACTCGGCCACACCCAGTCGTTGGTGCCCGAGGCGGTCGAGCGCGGTCAGGCTAACGGCCAACGCGTAGATATATGCCGTCGCGCTCGGGACGGTGAGAGACCGCTCGTGTGCGGCAACTTCAGCCATCGCGACGTCCACGTGCAGGCCGGAGTCACCACTGCGCGCGAGGTCAGGGTTGAGCCGCATAAGTACCCAGTCTTTGACCGCCGGACGCCAGCGAGCGGGCACGGGGGTGAAGTCGAGGGAGGTGACGGTCTGGTTGACGAACGGGTACCCCTGGAAGTCCCAGCGGTCGTCCCCGTAACGGATGAGCGCGTCAATGCTGTGACCGTCGGCGAGTAGGTCGCGGACGTCGACGTGGTCGCCGAGGGTGTTGGTCGCTCCTTGGACGGCGAGCGGTCGCACCTGCGGGATGAGGGCTTGTTCAGTCACGACGGCGGCCTTCCAAGTAGACGCAGGCGATGAGGACGCGGGCGTTGTCCACGTCGTCACGACTGGCGGCAGCCACGACTGGCTGAGGGAATTGGTCGAGGGCCTTACGGGCCAGCGTGTTAAGGACTGGGGCTTCGCCTAAGAGCCACTCGTTGGGCTCGTGTTTGCGGATGCCGTCGGTGAACTCGACGGCAGCGACAAGACCGGGGATGACCTCGGGGGTGCGGTACCCGTTGGGGCACACGAAGCAGGCGACCGGCCCCAGTCCGCAAGGCTTCTCGTTGTCGGTCGGGGACTGCCCGTTGCTGGCGCACATGGCGACACCCACGTCCATCACCGTCGGCGCGGCCACCAGGTCATCGGCTGCCTCCTGGTCGTCTGACCGGGTGGGGATCATCTGGGTCCGCCAGTAATCCGTAACGCTGTTCTGGGTGTCGACCAATCCGGGGATGAGAATGACGTCCGGCAGGGCGTCTGCGAGGTAGAGCCGAGCGGTGCGACGGCTGTGCCCCACCACAACCCGTGCGTGCTTCTTGCCGCGGAGGAGCGCCGCCTTGCGCAGGCGGGGGAACGACAGGGTGGTGGGTCGCGGGACGGTTGGGTCGGGCCAGTCTGAAGCGGTGCTGCGCCACCATCGGTTGACCTGGGGGCTGGTCGTGACCTTGGTGGCTCCGGTGGCTACGAAGAGGAGGCGGGCGAAGTCGGACCCGTCGTCCCGGTAGTGCCGCTCGATCCGGGTGGCAGCGGTGACGAACTCTAGGAGCCCCGCATATGAGAACAGGCCTCCCCTCGGGGCCGGGGTATGGAGTATCTGCCGGTTCCGGGCTTTCACGCTCGTGACGAACGCCGTGTCACCGGCTGCGTCCACGGAGTCGCTTGTGTGTGAGTGGATGACGGCGAGGTTCGGCCCCTTGTCGTCGAGCAAACTCAACAACACCATCGCGGCGGCGAGTTCTTGGTGACTCACGACGAAGGCTTCGGGGCACGAGGGTGCCTCGCCGCAGAGGTCCTCCGCTGGCAAGCGCATCCAGTCCCGTGGCAGATCTCCGAGCGCGCCGCGAACCGCTTCCCGGTGCCGCACAAACCAACGTCCGACATGGACCCTCGCGACCCGCTCTATCGCGTCTGCGACGGCTGGCGAGTAGCCCTCCAAGGTGTGTTCCTGGACTGGGAGGGCGCGGCCGAGGAGCACGCTTCGATGCGCATGTGCGTCCTCCCGGACCGTAAGCAATGCGTCGGCCAGGAAGGTGCGGAACCGCCGCTGTTGGCCGGGGTCGACGCCGACGGATCGGACTCCATCCCAAGCGATCGAAGGCGTAAGGGCAGGGTCTGACAGGTCCGCAATGTCGTGCTCATTCGTGAGCCACGACAGGAAGCGACGAGACGAGTAGTGCTGGGCCGCTAGCGTCTCCCCGGAGGTCCAGGTCCCGCCCCTGACATGCGTCTGGTCCGCAAGGGCGGCGGTGAGTTGCTGTCCGGCGACTCCCTCCATCGGCGGGAGTCGCCGAACCTTGCTCGCGCCCCTAGTCCGCACAAGGACGGCGCCGTCACTCGGCAAGTCGATGTCCGTGATGAAGTGGACGTGGACCCCGGCGTCATCGGCGGTCTTACGCCGCGGAACGGAGCGATCGCTACGGCTAGGCATCAGGACCGCCCGAGGAAGTCGGCGAGCGTGTACCGCGTGAGCATGAGGCCGACCTGCTGGATGTAGAGCGCCGTCGTTCCTTCGTCGAGGTGCCCTAGCCCGACGCACGCCATCTGGATGGCGTTGTTGACGTCTACACGGTGGGGCTGGCCATGCATGTCTCGGGCACCGCTGGTGGGGACACCGAGCATGAAGGCCGCGGCGAGGTGGGTGGCGTAGGTGTGGCGGAGGTCGTGGGTGTGGACGTGCGGGAATGAGGACTCGTTCGCGTCAGCGTTGGCTTCAGCGATGAGGGAGATGTCGCCAGTGAGTTCCTGGAGGGTGTCCAACGACAAGGGCTTGCCGGTGTAGGCGTTGAGGAACAACAGAGCGGGGTGGCCATCGGGTGTGACGAGCCGACGACGCTCTTCGGGCTTGAGATCGTTGAAGGCGTACCGGCGTCCCCGGTCGTCGGTGATGCCCCAGAACCCGCCGGACTTCGTGTGTACCTCGGCGACCTGGATGGGGTCCTTCGGTCGCCAGTCCTTCAGTAACAAGCGACGAGAGCCGCTGGTGGGGTGTGCGTAGGACCAGACGTGCTGGAGGTGATTGCGAAAGGCGGGCAGGCGGACTTCGCGGCGGCCCTTGATGATGGCTCCTGGCAGGCGCATCTCGATCAAGTCGCCCGGCTGCGAGGGGTCTGGCAACTCCCAGACGGTGAGGTGGGCGAGCGCGTTGAGCCGAGCACCGCAGGCCAGTCCAAGGCCGATGAAGGCTGCGTCCCGCCCGGCGGTCAGGGTGTCACCGAGTGTGCCGTCGGGGCTCATGCGCCACGCGGCCGCGAGCAGATCAGGGATCTGCGACGGGGTGAGAGGTGTGCCTGATGCGGCCGAGGAGGGGACGCCTCGTCCTTCGCGCATCGACTCAACCGGACCGCGAGGCGTCTGGACGATGGTGAGGGTGAACGGAACTGCGACGCCATGGGTCTCACGGAGCCAGGTGTGGAACTGCTTGATCGCGGTCCTATCGCGCTTCCATGTGTTGCCTGACACGCGCGTGTCGGGATCGACAGTGCGCACTCTCACATACTCGATGAGGTGGTCACGGGTGGCGCCGCGCAGGTTCGAGTTGTGACGCAGGAGGTGAGCGACCCACACGGAGAGGCTGTCGCCGTATGACTGTGCGGTCTCCGTGCCGTCGGTACGGCTGTGAGTCTCAGCGAGCCAACGTGTGGCGTCGGGCTCGATCCGTCCGTCGACGAACATGACCGGCGAGAGCACCGGTCGGAGGTCGAGCGGCTGGACGCCGAGGTCGTCTTGGATGACCTCGGCGTCCCATGCGCCGCCTTGAATTACTTGCACGCGAATCACGCGCTTCCCCTGCCTCAGGCTGTGCCTGGTTGTTGTCGGATGGACTCTGGCAGAGACAACCGACATTCCGGGGATAACGCCTGTGGCGTGTCCTGCTCCAACGGCAGAGGAGACAGTTAGAGATTCCGGGGTCTCAGCGCTTGATGTTGACGAGCTCCTCGAGCACCTGGTCGGAGGTGGTGATCACCCGCGAGCTGGCCTGGAAGCCGCGCTGGGCGAGGATCAGGTTGGTGAACTCGGCGGAGAGGTCGACGTTCGACATCTCCAGGGTGCCGACCATCAGCTCGCCGCGGCTGCCCTGGCCGGCGACGCCGAGGTCGGCGGCACCGGAGTTGGCCGACTCGCGGAAGGCGGTCTCGCCCACCCGCTCGAGGCCGGCCGGGTTGGTGAAGTTGGCGACCGCGACGATCGCGATGTCGCGCTGCACGTCGTCGGAGAAGGTGCCGCGCAGGACGCCGTCGGCGCCGATCGAGTACGACGTCATCTCCACGCCGGCGGGCAGGGTCGCCTGCAGCGAGTTGAGGTTGATGTCGATCAGGGTGCCGCCGGCGTCGCCGGGGGCGTAGCCCTGGACCTTCTTCCCGCTGGCCGAGGTCAGGTTGCCGTCCTTGTCCCAGGTGAAGGCGCCGGCGCGGGTGTAGGTGCGCTCGGCGCCCGAGCCGAGCACGAACATGCCGTCGCCCTGGATCATCAGGTCGGTGGCGGCACCGGTCGACTGCGCCGAGCCCTGGTTGAAGTTGCCGCGGGTGGCCGCGACCTGCACACCGAGCCCGACCTGCAGCGGGTTGGTGCCGCCGACGGTGCCGTTGGCGGCACCCGCGCCGCGCATGACCTGGCTGAGGGTGTCCTGGAAGACGGTGGTGGAGGCCTTGAAGCCGACCGTGTTGGCGTTGGCGATGTTGTTGCCGGTGACGTCGAGCATCGTCTGGTTGGCGCGGAGGCCGCTGATGCCGGAGAAGAGCGAGCGGAGCATGGTGGTGTCCTTTCGGGTACGGCCTCAGGCCGCGGGGTCGGTGGTGGTGCCGGTCGGGGGCGTGGTGGTGGTGCCGACCGAGAGCAGCTGGGCGAGGGGGACCTGGGTGCCGCCGATGTCGAAGACCGGGCCCTCGGCGCCGAAGGTGACGCCCGCGATGGTGCCGGTGTGCGTGGTCTCGCCGTCGAGGTCGATCCACGAGACCTGCTGGCCGACCATGGCGCCGGCGCCGAAGGCCATCTGCGAGCCGAGCAGGGCCCCGACGCGGTCGGAGACGTCCTGCATCTTCTCCAGCGCCGTGAACTGGGCCGACTGGGCGAGGAACTCCCCGGAGTCGGCCGGGTTGAGCGGGTCCTGGTAGCGGAGCTGGGCCACCATCAGCTCCAGGAACATCTGCTTGTCCTCCGAGGTCGACGACAGCGTCGTCGTCCCGGTGGGGAACGCGGTGGGCGTCCCTGACACCGCCTCGGTCGCGGAGACCGTCACGGTCACTCCTCACATGGTCACGTCGACGCCCCGCGGGGCGCCTCGGACCGGTTCAGGACGGAGCGCGGTCGCTCCGTCGGTGAGGCCGTCCCTGGCTGCTGCTCCACCACGCGTCCGTGCGTGCTGGTCCTGCTGGCCGCCGTCCCGTCCGGGGGCGGAGGCGTCACCGCCGGCGCTCTGGGCGCCGTACGGCTGGTCGGAGGTGCCGGGCTGCTGGCCCGGGTGCTGGCCGGCGTGCTGGCCGAGCGAGCCCTGCTGGTGCCCGGCCGTCGCGGTCTGCTGGCCGGCGAGGTCGCGGACGACCACGCGGGCCTCGGCGGCCCCGGCGAGCTCGAGCACCCGGCGCAGCTCGGGTGCGCCCTCGGCGAGCGCGCGCGCCGCGTGCTCCCCGCCGGTGAGCTGCACCTGGACGGCCCCGTCGCGGAGCGTGAGGGTCACCCGGACCTCGCCGAGCGCCTCGGGCTGGAGCTTCATGGTGAGGCGGTGGACGCCGTCGCCGCGCTGGACCAGCCGGGTGACCTCGGGCACCACCTGGGTCATCGCCGGGACCGGGCGCGCGTCGGCCACGGGCGCCGCCGGGGCGGACGGGGCCGACGGGGCGAGCGACGCGACGCCGGCCGACGCCGCGGTCGCGGCTCCCGGGTCGAGCGGCGCGACGGGCGCGGCGACCGTCGGCGCCGGGGCCTGGGCCGCGGTGGCGGGCTGGCCGCCGGAGCCGGTCGCCCGGTCACCGGTCCGTCGCCGTCCCGGAGCCGCCCTGGTCGCCCGTCGCGGCGGCGGTGTCGCCGCTCGTCGAGGCGGGCGCGTCGGTGGTGGTGGCTGCCGTGGCGGTGTCGGCGCCGGTCGGCGCCGTGCTCCCGGTCGTCGTGGTCCCGGTCGTCGTGGTCCCGGTCGTCGCGGTCCCGGTCGCCGCGGCGGCGAGCGCGGGAGCGGTCCCGCCCGGAGCGGTGGCGCGGGTGACGACGGGGCCGTGGGCAACGCCCTCCACCGGGCCTGCCGCGGCGGCCGCGTCCTGGGCCGGCTTCGCAGGCACCTGCGGCGTCTGCGGCGAGACGGTGGCGGCGACCTGCGCCCAGAGCGGGACGGCCGTGGGGACGGCCGTCGCGAGCTGGTCGGTCGCGACCGCGGCTCCGGACCCGTCGGTGGTCTCCTCCGCGGTCGGGTCGCTCCCCTCGCCGGTGGCGTCCGGGTCGGTCGGCCCGGCGAGCAGGTCGGCGACCAGCGCGGCGAACGAGCCGGGGGTGGCCGGGTCGCCGGTCGCGGCGGCGCCGTCCCCGGCCGCCGGCCCGGTGGGCGCGACGGACGGTCCGGTCGTCATCGGCGTGATGCTCATGCGGCCTCCTGCCAGCTGGACATGATCGACTGCACGTAGTTCTGGGTCTCGGCGTACGGCGGGACGCCGTCGTAGCGGGCGACCGCGCCCGGCCCCGCGTTGTAGGCGGCGAGGGCCAGCTCGATCGAGCCGAAGCGGACGAGGAGCTGGTCGAGGAGCTTCGCGGCGCCCTCGACGGCCTGCGCCGGGTCGAACGGGTCGCTCACGCCGAGGCTCTTCGCGGTGGCCGGCATCAGCTGCATCAGGC
Source organism: Nocardioides okcheonensis (assembly GCF_020991065.1). Lineage (NCBI taxonomy): Bacteria > Bacillati > Actinomycetota > Actinomycetes > Propionibacteriales > Nocardioidaceae > Nocardioides > Nocardioides okcheonensis. The sequence goes on along the minus strand of NZ_CP087710.1, from coordinate 2,908,976 downwards.
CCTGCGCACCCGCCGGGCTGACGGCCGACGGGTCGAAGCCGGACTCCTGCCTGGCGACGGCCGCGAGCAGCGCCGGGTCGAGGTGGTGGGCCGCACCGGCGCGCGCGAAGAGGTCGGCGTACGGCGTGCCGGCCGGCAGCCCGCCGGTGCCGCCGACGGCGGACGTGGGCGTGACGGGCGCGGCCGCCGCGACGGGGGCGACGGCGGGGTCCGGGAGGACACGCCGGATGTAGTCCGGCGGCGTCGTGACGGGGACGACCTGCACGTGGCCGCCGGGACGCGGGGCCTCGATCATCATGCCGTCGCCGAGGTAGATCGCGATGTGGTCCGCGCCGACGTTGCGTCCGGAGTTGTCCCACGCGATCAGGTCGCCGGGCCGGGCCTCGGCCAGGCTCGCCACCGGCGTGCCGGCGCGGGCCTGGTCGGCGGACAGCCGCGGCAGCTCGATGCCGAAGGAGGAGTAGACCGACTGGACGAGGCCCGAGCAGTCGACGCCGCGCTGGGGGTCGGTGCCGCCCCAGACGTAGGGCAGGCCGATCATCTCGCGGGCCTTGGCGACGACCTGGTCGCCGGTGACGGACCCGGTGACGGCTCCGGTGGCGCCACCGAGCGCGGTGCGCGACAGGACCGAGGAGAACCCGGTCGAGCCCACACCGGACGACTGCGGCAGCAGGGCGAGCTGGGCCTGGATCTGGGAGATGCGTGCGGTGACGTCGGTGATGCTCATCGGGCCGCCTCCAGCTCGGCCGTCCGGTCGCGGAGCCAGCGCGCGGAGACGAGGTCGTCGACCTCGACCCGCTCGCGGCGGACCCGCTCCTCGCGGCGGCGCTCCTCGCGACGCTCGAGCAGCAGCTCGACGGCGGCGAGGCGGGTGCGGTCGCGCTGCCAGTGCTCGCGTGCCGCCGTGGTGAAGGTGACGGCGGTCTCGAGCGCGGCGCGCAGGGCGATCACCTCCGCGGCGGTGCCGGCGGCGGCCACCCGGGCGGTGGCGAAGCTGGCCGGGTCGACGGCGTCGGGGTCGGTGGCGGCGGCGAGGTGCGCCGCGGCGGCGGCGAGGCGCTGCTCGGCGGCGCGCTCCTCCGCGGCGGCGTGCGCGAGGCCGAGCCGGGCGTCCTGCTCGCGGACGCCGCGCACGCGGGCGACGGCGCGCATGCCGGCGTCCGGGTCCTGGTCGGGGGTGCGTGCCATCAGGCCACCAGCTCCCGCAGTCGCTGCCACGTCTCGGCGACGGGCGTGCTGTCGTCCATGTCCTGGCGCAGGAACGCGTCGATGGCGGGCATCCGCGCGAGCGCGACGTCCGCGTCGGCGTCCGCCCCGGAGACGTACGCCCCGATCTCGACGAGCTCGCGCACCGACCGGTGCGCCGCGAGCAGCCGGCGCAGCCGGGTCGCGTCGGCCCGCTGGTCCGGGGCGGTGACCGCACCGGTGACGCGGGAGATCGACTCGAGGACGTCGATGCTCGGGAAGTGGCCGGACGTCGCCAGGCGCCGCGACAGCACGACGTGGCCGTCGAGGATCGAGCGGGCGGTGTCGCCGATCGGGTCCTGCATGTCGTCGCCCTCCACCAGCACGGTGTAGAGACCGGTGATGCTGCCGGAGGGGGAGGTCCCGGCCCGCTCGAGCAGCTGCGGGAGCAGCGTGAACACGCTCGGCGGGTAGCCGCGGGTCGCGGGCGGCTCCCCCGCCGACAGGCCGATCTCGCGCTGGGCCATCGCGACGCGGGTCAGGCTGTCCATCATCAGCACGACGTGCTTGCCGCTGTCGCGGAAGTGCTCGGCGATGCGGGTGGCCACGCCGGCGGCGCGCAGGCGCTCGACCGGCGGGGCGTCGGAGGTGGCCACGACCACGACCGACCGGGCGAGGCCCTCGGGACCGAGGTCGTTCTCGATGAACTCGCGCACCTCGCGGCCGCGCTCGCCGACCAGGGCGATGACCGAGACCTCCGCCTCGGTGCCGCGGGCCACCATCGAGAGCAGGCTCGACTTGCCGACGCCCGAGCCCGCCATGATCCCGATCCGCTGGCCGCGGCCGCAGGGGGTGAGCGCGTCGAGGGCGCGGACGCCGAGGCCGAGCTGGTGCTCGATGCGCGGTCGGCTGAGCGCCATCGGCGCGGACTGCCCGACGTCGACGAGCGGCAGGTGGTCGAGCGGCGCTCCGCCGTCGACGGGACGGCCGAGGCCGTCCAGCACGCGACCGCGCAGCTCGTCGCCGACCGGGATGCGCAGCGGGCCGCCGGTGTGCCGCACGACGTCGCCGACCTGCAGGCCGGTGGTGTCGCCGAGCGGCAGGCAGGTGAGACCGGCGGGGCCGCTGGCGGCCACCTCGGCCAGCACGGTCGTACGCCCCTCGACGGCGACCAGGTCGCCGACGGCGGCCGGCAGCCCGGTGACGCGGACCTGGAGGCCGAGCAGCTCGGCCACCTGGCCCAGCTGCAGCGGCGCGACGGCCTGCAGGGCGCGGACCCGCAGGTCGTGCGTCAGCGCGCTCATCGCAGCACCTCCGCGAGCCGCGCCATCGTCTCGTCGACCCGCAGGTCGACGACGTGGTCCTCGGCGTGCGCCACGGCGTCGCCGAGGGCGAGCGTCGGGTCGGCGACGACGGTGATGCCGTGGTCGGCGAGGTCGCCTGCGACGGCGGCGACCGCGGGGTTCAGCCGGACCGACACGACCGCGTGGTGCGGCAGCAGCCCGATCACCCGGTCCAGCAGGTGCACGGGGTCGGCGCCGACCGCTCCGACGAGCTCGCGGGTCAGCTCCAGCGCCATCACGCTGGCCTGGTCGTCCACGCGCCGGCAGGTCTCGGCCAGGGCGCGGTGGGCCTGCGCGGCCGCCTCGTGCAGCGCCGCGACGGCCGCGGCGTGCTCGGCCTCGCGGCGGGCCTCGGCCGCGGCGACGGCGGCCGCCTGCTGCTCGGCCTCGACGCGCACCGCCTCGGCGGCGTCGCGGCGGCCCTGGGCCCAGCCCACGGCGTAGCCCTGGGCGCGGGCGGAGTCGTGGGTGGCCTCGACGGTCCGCAGCTCGGGCATCCGCAGGACGTCGGGGCGGGCGAGGTCAGTCGACGAACTCATCGTCGCCTCCCCGCCGCACCACGATCTCGCCGCGCTCCTCGAGCGAGCGGATCATCCGGATGACGGCCTGCTGGGCCTCCTCGACCTGGGTGAGGCGGACCGGGCCGAGCAGCTCGATCTCCTCCAGCACGTTCTCGGCCGCGCGCTCCGACAGGTTGCGGGTGATCTTGTCGCGGACCTGGTCCGGGACGCCCTTGAGCGCGAGCGCGAGCTCGGCGCCGTCGACCTGGCGCAGCACCTGCTGCACGTCGCGGTCGGAGAGCCCGACGACGTCCTCGAACATGAACATCCGGCTGCGCACCTCCTCGGCGAGGCGGGCGTCGAGGGACTCCAGCCCCTCGACGATCTGCCGCTCGGTCGAGCGGTCGGCACGGTTGATGATGTTGACGAGCGGGCCGAGGCCCCCGACGTGCGAGGAGTCGCTGGGCTGCAGCACCGACGACAGCCGACGCTCGAGCATCGTCTCGACGATGCGGATGCCCTCGGGGTTGGCGCGGTCCATGACCGCGATCCGGTGCGCGACCTCGGCCTGCAGGTCGGGCGAGAGCCCGGCGAGCACGAGGGACGCCTTCTCCGCGGTCATGTGGGCGAGAACCAGCGCGATGACCTGCGGGTGCTCCTCGCGGATGAACGAGCGCAGCTGGCCGGGGTCGGCGCGACCGAGGAACTGGAAGGGGAGCTGGATGGCACGGGCGGTGAGCCGCTGCAGCGCCTCCTCGGCCTTGTCGTCGCCGAGCGAGCGGCGCAGCAGGTCGCGGGCCAGGTCGATGCCGCCCTGGAGCAGGTGCTGGCGCGCGGCGAGCAGGCTGGAGAACTCCCCCATCACCGACTGCGCCTCGTGGGGCTCGACGGCGGCGAGGGCGGCGATCTCGGCGGAGACCGCCTCGACCTCCTCCTCGCTCATGTGGGAGAGCACCTCGGCGGCGCGCTCCTTGCCGAGCCGGACCAGGACGATGGCCGCCTTGCGGGCACCGGTGTTCGTCATGACGGGCATCAGGGACGCTCCACCAGCCAGCCGCGCAGCAGCGAGGCGACCTCGTCGGGCTGGCGCTCCACGAGCGCCATGAGCTCCTCACGCATCTCGTCGGCCGGCTCCACGGCGGCCAGCGCGAGCGCGGTCTGGGCCTCGGAGTGGGCGGACTGCGAGGCCAGCGCGGCGCGGGCGGCCTGCTCCTGGCGCAGCTGCTCCACGACGTACGACGTCGCCTCGTCGCGGGCCTTGGCGTGCTTGCGCGAGCGGCGCCAGGCCAGGCCGACGAGCAGCAGGACCACGCCACCGAGGGCGCCGTTGCGGATCATGGCGTTGCGGGCGTCCTTCGCCTCGGCGGCCTTCGCCGCCTTCAGCGCGGCGGCGTCGGCGTCGGCGACGGAGGTGTCGAAGGGGACCGACGACGTCTCGATGGTGTCGCCGCGGCCGGTGTCGAGGCCGATGGCGGACGACACCAGGTCGTTGATCTGGGCGGGGTCGACCGCGACCTTCGAGTTGGTGTCGATGACCACGGCGGCGTGCAGGTTCTTGATCGAGCCGGGCGCGGTCTCGGCCTGCTCGACGACCTTGTCGATGCCGTTCTCGCGCACGGTCGAGGAGTTGTCGTAGGTGCCGTCGCCGGTGGTCGTGCCGGTCTCGAGCCCGGTGTTCGGGCCGACGACGCCGCTGGCGCCGCCCGGGGCGCCGGTGCCGTTGTAGGTCTCGCTCTGCACCGACTCCGACAGCACGGGGACCTTCTCGTCCTTGCCGTAGGTCGTGGTCTCGGTGACCTTCTTGTCGAAGTCGAGCACCGCGGTGACCTGCACCGAGGAGTTGCCGGGGCCGAAGACCCGGTCGAGCATCGCCTGCGCCTTGGCCGAGAGCTGGTCCTGGTAGTCCTGCTGCTGGCGGCTCTGGGTGGTGGCGCCACCCGCTCCGCTCGCGCTGCCGTCGGAGAGCACGCGGCCGGACGAGTCGGCGACGGTCACCTTGGCGGGGTCGAGCCCCTCGATGCTGGAGGCCACGAGGTGCACGACCGCCTGGACCTGGTCCTCGGTGAGCTGGGTGCCGGCCCGGGTGTCGACCAGCACGGAGGCGGTCGCGGGGTCCTGCTCCTCGGCGAAGACCTGCTTGGGCGGGAGCGCGAGGTGCACCACGGCGGTGTCGACGCCGTCGATGGCCTCGATCGTCGTGGCGAGCTCACCCTCCATCGCCCGCTTGAAGTCGGTCTGCTCCTTGAACTGCGAGGTGGAGATGTCCTGGCCGTCGAGGATCGAGTAGCCGCCGTCGCTGCCGCTGCTGGAGGGGATGCCCTCCCCGCTGAGCGCGATCCGCTGGGCGTAGACCTGGTCCTGGGGAACGGAGATGGTCCCGCCACCGCCGCCGATCTCGTACTTCACGCCGTCGGCGTTGAGCTTCTCGACGACCGCCGAGGCGTCCTCGGGCGAGAGGTTGCTGAACAGCGGCGCGTAGGACGGCGCCGAGGCCCAGCGGAAGACCATGAACGCCGCCAGCAGCAGGGCACCGGTGCCGACGATCGCGACGACCTTCTGCCCGGGGCTGAACAGCGCGAAGCTGCGCCGGTAGCGGTCCAGCGCCTGCGTGATCCCGGTCCTCATCCGACCTGCATCCTCATGATCTCGGTGAAGGACTCGATGGCCTTGTTGCGCACGGCGACGGTGAGCTTGGTGGCCACCTCGGCCTCACTGGCGGCCAGCGTGTAGTCGTGGATGTTGGGCAGGGTGCCGGACGCCGCGCGGACGGCGAGCGAGTCGGCGTTGTCCTGCAGGCCCTCGAGGCGCTGGATCCCGTCGAGGACCATGCTCCCGAAGTCCTTGCCCGACGTGGCGGACGGCGCGGCCGGGGCCGGCGCCGCGACCGCGGGTGCGGCGAGCGGGGTGAACCCGATCGACTCGATGCCACCGATGCTCATCAGCGCTGTCCGATCTGGAGGGCTGCCGCGTAGGTGTCCTGCGCGGTCTTGGTCACCTGGACGGAGGCCTGGAAGCCGCGCTGGGCCTGCACGAGCGAGGTCATCTGCACGGACATGTCCATGGCGGGCGTGCGGACGTAGCCGTCGGCGTCGGCCAGCGGGTGGTCGGGGGCGTACGCCATGATCCCGGCGGGGTCGCCGGCCTCGATGCCGGAGACCTCGACACCGCCCTCGGGCAGGGCCCTCGCGACGACCAGCTGCTCCTGGAAGGCGTCCTGGTCGGTGGCCGTGACCGTGTTGGCGTTGGCGATGTTGTGGGCCAGCGCGTCGAGCCAGGTCTGGTGCATGCCCAGGCTGCTGTTGGCGATGCGCAGCATGTCGAAGGCGCCCATCAGAACGAGCCCGCCGCGGTGGTGATCATCGCGAACCGGTCGGACACCGCACGGGTGACCATCTGGTACTGGAACTGCGTCTGCATCGCCGCCAGCGACTCCTTGCGCAGGTCGACGTTGTTGCCGTCGAGCCCCACGGGGGCGTCGGTCGGGGTGGCGGTGGGGGTGACCCCGCCGGCCGGCATCTCACCGCGCTGCAGCGCAGCGGAGAGCGAGGACTCGAAGTCGACCGCGCGGGCGCGGAAGCCCGGGGTGTCGACGTTCGCGATGTTGTCGGCGATCACGTTCTGCCGGGTCGCGAGGCCGTCGAGGGCCGTGGCGAGCACCGAGGAGACGGCGTCGGGCATGCCGATGGACACGGGTGTCCTCCTGCTGGAGAAGGTCGGCCGGTCCATCGGCGCGGGGGGGTGAGCACTCCTTGCTCACGTGCTGCATCGGCCCGGCGGGGCCGCAGATGAGGAGTTGGTGGGCCTCGGACCCCAGAACGGTCCCGATGGCCCAGGCGGCACCACCCGAACGGGCCATGCCGGCACCACCCGGGTGGTCCCCTCAGGCGGAGATGTCCACGTAGGCCGGGGCGCGGTCGGCGGGCCGCAGCTGGGCGAGACCCACGCGGGTCTGCTCGATCGCCCGGGTCAGCCCCTCGCGGACGACGGCCTGGCGGCGGAGCAGGTCACGCGCCCGGGCCACGAGGGCGTCCGGGATCGGGCCGCGGGGCTGCGGCGGGAGCCAGGCGCCGGCGCCGGCGGACGTGGCGGCATCGGCGTCGAGGGGACCGGTGAGCATCCGCTCGGCGACCTGGACGTCGTGCTCGAGGGCCTCGAGGGCGTCCTGCCACGAGCGGACCAGGTCGGCGAGGTCGTCGCCGGGGACCCGGCCGATCATGCCGTCCTCGCGGTGTCGAGCGCGGCACGGCGCCACGCGTCACCGAGGCCGTCGACCAGGCCGAGGCAGTGGCGGGTGCGCTCGACGTCGCGCTCGACGTTGGCCTTCACCAGCTGCACCATCAGGTGGGCGTAGAGGCTGTTGAGCGCGGGACCGCCCTCCCAGACCTCCGGGCGCAGCGAGGACTGCAGCTCGGCGACGATCGCCTGGGCGTGCAGCAGCTGCTCGTGGGCCACGAGGTGGTCGCCGGACTCCTGCGCGGCGATCGCGCGCTGGCAGTCCAGGGCGAGGCGGTCGTAGAGCATGACCAGCAGCCGGGCGGGGCTGGCAGTCTCGACCGACGCCTGCAGGTAGGAGGCGGAGGAGGCGGCGCCGGAGTAGGCGGAGGCGTAGGCCATGGGGGTGTCCTTATCCCGAGGTCGTGAGGGAGGAGAGCTGTCCGGCCAGCCACGTGGACTGGCTGTTCATCTGGTTGAGCGCCGTCTCCATCGCGGTGAACTGCCGGGTGAGCGTCGTACGTCGCAGCTCGAGGCGGATGTCCCAGTCGGCGATGTCGTCACCGAGGCGGGAGATCGAGTCGTTGCGGCCGGTGATGGCGGTGGTGAGGGTGCCGTCGACCCGGTCGCTGGCGGCCTTCGCGGCCTCGCCGAGGCGGGCCACGAAGCCGGTGCCGGGCGCGGTGAGCCGGGTCTGCACGGCGGTCGGGTCCGCGTCGTAGGCCTTCTTGAACGCGGCCTCGTCGAGCACCAGCTTGCCGTAGCGGTCGGTCTGGATGCCGAGGTCGGCGAGGCTGGTGCCGTCGCCGGGGAACACGCTCGCGAGCAGCTGGTCGCGCACGGCGCGCACGTTGCCGTCACCCGCCAGGGGGCCCCGGGTGCCGGTGCCGCTGGCCTTGCTCTGGGTGTCGATGTCGGCGAGCACGGAGTTGACCGCGTCGACCAGCCCCTTGAGGGCCGTCGAGGCCGCCGCCTGGTCCCGGGCCAGCACCACCTCGGAGGTGGTGCCGGCCGTGGCGCCGGCCGCGAGCGTGACGGTGACCCCTGGCACCAGGTCCGAGAAGGTGTTGGACGAGGACGTGGCAGTGATCGTGTCCCCGACCGTGACCTGGGCGTCGCGGCCGGCGCGGACCGTGGCCCCGCCCAGCAGGGCGGAGCCGTCCGTGGCGGTGAGGGTGAAGTCTTCCTCGGCCCCCGTGGCCGAGGACTCCACCACCAGCCGGTACTGGTCGGTGCCGACCTTCACCGCGGTCGCCCGGACACCGGTCGCGTTGGCCGGGTCGTTGAGCGCGGTGACCAGGCCGGCGAGCGTGCCGTCGGTGGTGAGGTCGAGCGGAGCCGAGCCGTCGAGCCGGTCCAGCCGGACCGAGGTCGGCACGGTGCCGGCCGCGGTGCGGCCGACCGTCGAGGCGAGCTCGAGGCGGTGGGTCGCGGCGGTCTGGTCGACCCGGATCGAGAACGACCCGGGGCCGGCCGTCGTGACGGCCGAGACGGAGACCTTGGCGTCCGAGCTGGTCGCCGTCACCGGGTTCCAGGCGGCGGGCTTGCCGAGGTCGGTCGCCTTGGTGGCGAGCGCGGCGAGCTTGGTGTTGATCCCCTGGAGGATCGAGACGATGGACTTCTCCGACGTCTGGCGCGACTTCAGGCGCGTCTGCGACGCCGCCTCGAGCTGCATGAACTGGTCGATGATCGACGCGGTGTCCAGGCCGCTGCCCAGTCCGCTGACGCTCGCTCCGCTCATGGTCGTCCTCCGTCCTTCGATCCCGGGGACCCGGTGGCCGGGCCGGTCGTGAGACCGGCCCGGCTACCGCGGTCGCGCTGTCCCGTCAGTCCCGCCGTCAGCGGAGCAGGGAGAGGACGCCCTGCGAGGCCTGGTTGGCCTGCGCCAGCATGGCCGTGCCGGCCTGGGAGAGGATCTGCGAGCGGGTGAAGCCCATCATCTCCTGCGCCATGTCGGTGTCGCGGATCCGCGACTCCGACGCCGACAGGTTCTCGATCGCCACGTTCACGTTGTTGATCGTGTGCTCGAACCGGTTCTGCGTGGCACCGAGGTCGGCGCGCTGGGTGGAGACCTCGGTGATGGCGTCCTGCAGGGTGTTGCTGTCGGTGATGTCGATCGCGCCCATCGCGGTGCCGGCGGTGAAGTCGGCGAGGGCGGTGGCCGAGACGTCGATCGTGTCGGCGCTGTCGTAGCCCACCTGGAAGGTCAGGGCGGCGCCGCCGAACAGGTCGGTGCCGTTGAACTTCGTGTTGTCCTTGATGCGGGTGATCTCGGTGTTCAGCGCGTCGAACTCCGACTGCAGGGCGGCCTGCGACTCGGTGTTCTGGGTGCCGTTGTTGTACTGCACCGAGAGGTCGTTCATGCGCTGCAGCATGGAGTGGACCTCGGTGAGCGCACCTTCAGCGGTCTGCACGAGGCTGACGCCGTCCTGGGCGTTGCGGGCGCCGACCTTGAGGCCGCCGACCTGCGAGCGCAGGCCCTCGGAGATGGCGAGGCCGGCCGCGTCGTCGGCGGCGCGGTTGATCCGGAAGCCGGACGACAGCTTCTCGAGCGACTTGGACATCTGGCCCTGCGTGACCGACAGGTTGCGGTACGAGTTGGCGGCGTCGATGTTCTGGTTGATGCGAAGACCCATGATGGATTCCTTCCGTGGTTTCTGAGTCACGAGCTGGAGTCCGTCCGTGGACTCCGTCGAGGTCCTGTTCGGCGGGCCCGGGTCCCACCTGAGGGTTTCGAGGGAGATTCTTTCGACGCGCTTCGCAGCCTCGTCGTCCTCGCGCCGGGACATGGCTCAGGCGCTGGTCGCGACCCGCGGCACGTAGGTGCGCGCGACGGCGGCGTGACGGTCGGCGACCGCGGCGAAGTACGCCTCGCGGCGGCGCGCGGCGACACCGTCCGGCCGCTCGTGCGCGGGCACCAGCTCCGGGGCCAGCTGGGAGTTCAGGCCGTCGCGCAGCAGCACCATCGCCTCGGCGCGCAGCTGGGAGATCCGCGACTCGGTCACCCCGAGCTCGGCGGCGAGCTCGGCCATCGGCCGCTCCTCCAGGAAGTAGCCCTGCACCACGCGGCGCAGCCGCTCGGGGAGCTCGGCCACGGCCTCGGAGAGGTAGGTGAGCAGCTCGCCGTGCACCAGCGCCTGCTCCGGCGTCGGGGTGGCCGACGGCGTCGAGGCGGCGTAGGACCCGTGCTCGTCGCCGGCCTCCAGCGACATCACCTGGGCGCGGGCCAGGTCCTCGCGGTTGGCCAGCACCTCCTCCACCGGGATGCCGTGCGCGGAGGCGAGCTCGGCGTCGGTCGGGACCCGACCCATGGCGTGGGTCAGGCGCATCCGGGTCTCGTCGAGGCTGCGGGCGGTCCGGCGGACCGACCTGGTCGCCCAGTCGACCCCCCGCAGCTCGTCCAGCAGCGCGCCCCGGACACGGGTCGCGGCGTAGCGGGCGAACGGCACGCCCCGCTCGGCGTCGAAGCCGCGCGCCGCCTGCACCAGCGCGGTGAGGCCCGCGGAGGTGAGGTCGTCACGGTCGACGTGGGCGGGGACCCGGGACAGCACCTCGCGGACCAGGTGGCCCACGAGCGGGATGTGCTGGGTCACCAGGTCGTCCTGGCCGGGCGTCGCCACGGGGAGGGAGACGGCGGCCATCGGGGCGGGGGAAGCGGCGGGGGAGGTCACGGGTCGACCCTTGTCGAGTCCGAGCACCTCTGTTACCGATTCGAGGAGGAAGGGGTCAAAGGAGTAACAGAACGGGGACCGACGTCCTACAAGGGCATGGCCCGTTCGGACTATGCACGCCCCACCTGCACGGTTCGTGCACACATGGCACGTCCCCGTCAAAACCCGGAGGAAGTCCTCAGGTCGCCTCCACGACGACCGATGGGACGGGCGTGAACCTGACCGACCAGGCCCGCCTCGTTGCGGGCGGATCCGCGACCGCCACGATGGAGCGCCTGTCGCTCGTGCTGTGGCGCGAGCGCGAGCTGCTCTCCGAGCTGCACTACCGCCTCGAGGTCGAGCAGCTCGTCCTGGCGAGCGGCCGCAGCCGCTGGCTGGCCCACGCGACCCGCGACATCGACGCCCTGCTCGGCACCATCCGGGAGACCGAGGTGCTGCGCGCCGTCGCCGCCGACGACGCCGCGTCCGTGGCCGGGATGAGCGCCAACCCGAGCCTGGCCGCCCTCGCCGAGGCCGCCGGCGACCCGTGGACCACGATCCTCACCGAGCACCGCGAGGCGTTCGTGACGCTGACCGCGGAGATCGCCACGCTGGCCGACTCCAACAAGCACCTCATCTCCGCCGGCTACCGCTCGGCGCGCGAGACCCTGCTCAGCCTCGGCGAGTCGGTCGACGGGTACGCCGCCGACGGCACCGCCACGGCCGACGGCTCGCGCAACCGGCTCGTGGACCGGAGCCTCTGAGGTGGCGGGCACCTTCGGCTCGATCAACGCCACGGCGAGCGCGCTGCGCTACCACCAGGCGGTGATGGAGGTCGCCAGCGGCAACATCGCCAACGTCGCCACCGACGGCTACGCCCGTCGTCGCGTCGTCGGCGAGGCCGTCGGTGCCCCCGCCCAGCCCGCCATGTGGAGCCGGTTCGACGGCCACGGCGACGGCGTACGGGTCGGCTCGGTCGACCGCCTCGTCGACCCGCTGCTCGACTCGCGCGCGCGGCGCGAGCACGGCACCCAGTCCTTCCTCGACACCCGCGCGGCCGCGCTCGCCCGGGTCGAGTCCTCCCTCGGCGAGCCGGCGGGCGAGGGCGTGTCCAGCGCGCTGGCCGACGTCCGCCGGGCCTGGCAGGACCTCGCCAACAACCCCGACTCGGCCGCCACGCGGACCCAGGTGATCGCCACCTCGCGGACCCTCGTCGACGCGGTCGCCGGGCAGCGTCGCAACATCGAGGCCGAGGAGGGCGACCAGCGGGCCTCCCTGCTCGCCGACGTCGGCGAGACCAACACCCTGGCCCACGACCTGGCCGCCGCCAACGAGGCGATCACCGCCGCCCGGCTGGCCGGCAACGACACCTCGAGCCTGCTCGACTCCCGCGACCAGATGGCGCTGCGGCTCGCCGAGCTCACCGGCGGCACCGCCGTCGAGAACGGCCAGGGCGGCCTCGACGTCACCGTCGGCGGCGTCGCGCTGGTCACCGGCGGCAAGGCCGGCACCCTGTCCGTGGCCTCGGGCGTCAACCCCGACGGCACCTCCGACGGCCAGCCGCTCGGACTCGCGGTCACCCCGCCCGGGGGCACCGCGACCGCAGTGACCGGCCTGCGCGGTGAGGTGGGCGGCACCGCCGACCTGCTCGGCGGCACCCTCCCCGCCCTCCGGGCCGGCCTCGAGGCCGTCGCGCAGCAGGTGGCCGACACGGTCAACGCGGCGCACCAGGCGGGCTTCGACCGCACCGGCGCCGCCGGCCAGCCGTTCTTCGCCGTCGACCCCAGCGCGCCGGGCGGACCGCTCGTGCTGCTGGTGACCGACCCCGCGCAGGTCGCGGCGTCCGCGATCGGCGGTGGCCCGAACCGCGACGGCAGCAACGGCAACGCGATCGCGGCGGCGCTCGCCGGCCCGACGTCGTCCTACCAGCAGTTCGTCACCGGCCTCGGCAACGACGTCGCCTCCGTGCGCCGGCTCGCCGCCACCCAGCAGAACCTCACCGACCAGGTCGACGGCGCGCGCGACCAGCTGTCGGGCGTCAACATCGACGAGGAGATGGTCACCATGATGCAGTCGCAGCGGGCCTACGAGGCCGCGGCGAGGGTGATGACCACCCTCGACTCGGTGCTCGACACGCTCATCAACCGCACCGGGCTGGTGCGCTGATGCCCATCAACCGCGTGACCCAGTCGATGCTGACCGACCGGTCGCTCACCCGCCTGCAGGGCAGCCTGTCGCGCCTCGCCGACATCCAGGAGCACCTGTCCACCGGCCGGGTGCTCAACCGGGCCTCCGACAACCCCGGCGACGCGGCGACCGCCATGCGCCTGCGCGCCTCGCTCGGCGAGCAGCAGCAGTACGCCCGCAACGCCGAGGACGGCCAGGGCTGGCTGGCGTCGCTCGACTCCACCCTCGGGTCGGCCAACGACATGGTCCGGCGCGCCCGGGAGCTCGGGCAGCAGGCCGTCAACGGCGCCATGAGCCAGCAGTCGCGCGACGCCCTCGCCGCCGAGGTCGACCAGCTGCGCGCGGCCCTGGTGTCCGGCGCCAACACGACGTACGTCGGCCGGCCGGTGTTCGGCGGCACGACCGCCGGGTCCGCGGCGTTCACCGAGTCCGCCGGCGTGGTCACCTTCACCGGCGACACCAACCCGGTCAACCGGTCGGTGGCCGACGGCGTGGTCGTCGACGTCTCGGTGGCCGGCCCGGCCGCGTTCGGCGCGGACGGCGACAACGTGTTCGACCACCTCTCCGCGCTGTCGACGGCCCTGCGTGCCGGCGACGTGACCGCGGTGAAGGCCGGGATCACCACGCTCACCTCCGACAGCGACCGGCTCGTCGTGGCGCGCGCCGAGGTCGGTGCGCGCACCAACCGCGTCGACCTGGCCGTGACCCGCGCCGGGGACCTCGAGACCTCGCTGACCAACGCGCTCGCCGAGATCGAGAACGCCGACCTGCCCAAGACGATGGTGGACCTCAAGATGCAGGAGGTCGCCTACCAGGCGTCCCTCGCTGCCACCGCCCGCGTGCTGCAGCCGAGCCTGGTGGACTTTCTGCGATGATCGCCACGATGGACACCACGACGACGGTCACCAGCGACGTCCCCGAGATCCCGGTGATCGAGCTCGTGCAGCCGATGCCCGGATTCCCCGACCTCGCCCGCTTCGCGCTCGTGCAGGTCGACGACGACGGCGTGCTCTGCAGCCTCACCTCGCTCGACCGGCCCGGCGTGCGCTTCCTCGTCGTGCCGCCGATGCCGTTCTTCCCCGACTACGCCCCCGAGGTGGACGAGTCGGTGCTCACCGACCTCGGGTCCACGTCGGTCGACGACCTCGTCGTGCTGTGCGTGCTCACCGCGGGTGAGTCCCTCGCGAGCACCACCGCCAACCTCGCCGCACCGGTCGTCCTCGACACCTCGACCCACCGCGCCCTGCAGGTCGTGCTCGACGACCCGGGGCTCTCGGTCGCCACGCCGCTGATCGCGTGACCGCGACCTCGCCCGGCTCGGGTAGCGTGGCCGCATGCTGGTCGTGAGCCGCCGTGCGGGAGAGAGCGTCGTCATCGGCGACAACGTGACCGTCTCGGTGCTCGAGGTGCGCGGCGACGTCGTCCGCATCGGCATCGACGCCCCGCGCTCGGTGGCGGTGCACCGCCAGGAGCTGCTGGCGCAGCTGGCCCAGTCCAACCAGGAGGCGGCCTCGCCCAGCGACAACGCCGTCGACTCGCTGCTCACCGCGATCCGCGACCGATCCAAGGACGCCTGAGCGCCCCGTCCGCGACGTCGGCTCAGGCCTGGGGGCCGCGGCCGCGCTGCGACGCGATGACCGCCGCCTGCGTGCGTCGCTGCACGCCGAGCTTGGCGAGCAGGCCGGTGACGTGGTTCTTCACCGTCTTCTCGGCGAGGTAGAGCCGCTCGCCGATCTGGCGGTTGGTGAGCCCCTCGGTGATCAGGTCGAGGATCTCCGACTCGAGGTCGGTCAGCGCCGACAGGCCGGCCGGGGCGGCCGTCTCCCGTGAGCGCATCCGCTCGATGACCCGCACCGCGACCGCCGGGTCGATCAGCGACTGCCCCTGGTGGACCGCACGGATGCCGCTCACCAGTGCGCTCTCGTCGACCTGCTTGAGGACGTAGCCGCCGGCGCCGGCGAGGATCGCGTTGAACAGCGCCTCGTCGTCGTCGTAGCTGGTGAGGATCAGCGCCTTGATGTCCGGGTCGGCCGAGCGGACCTGGCGGCACACCTCGATGCCGTGGCCGTCGGGCAACCGGCCGTCGAGGACCGCGACGTCGGGGGCCAGCTCGAGGATCTGCGGGACGCCCTCGGCGACGGTCCCGGCCTCGCCGACGACCTCGATGTCGTCCTCGAGCTCGAGCACGGTGCGCAGCCCGCGCCGCACGACGGCGTGGTCGTCCAACAGGTAGACGCGGATCGCGGATGTACTGCTCATCTGGACCTCCCCTGAGTCCCGAGGACACCAGCCTAGGGCCCCACGGGCCCCACGTCGCTCGATCAGGCGCGTTCGAGCAGGAAGAGCGGGATCTCGCGGTCCGTCTTGACCTGGTAGTCGGCGTAGGTCGGCCAGGTGGCGACCGCGTGCTGCCACCAGTCCTCGCGCTCGGCGCCCTCGAGGACCCGCGTGGCGTAGACGTGCTTCTCCGCCCCGTCCTGCAGCTCGACCTCGGGGTGGGCGAGGAAGTTGTGGTACCACTCCGGGTTCTCCGGGGCGCCGCCCTTGGACGCCACCGCGAGGTAGGCGCCGTCGCGCTCGACCTTCATCACCGGGTTCTTGCGCAGGTTGCCGGACTTCGCGCCGACGGACGTGACGACTACGATCGGGTAGCTCGTGCCGGGCAGGGTGCCGGCCTCCGCGCCGTCGGAGGCCTCGTACGCCTCCACCTGGTCGCGGACCCACTCGGACGTGCTCGGGACATAGGTTCCAGTCAGTGCCATGCCCGCCACAACACCACTGCCGGCGCGGTTCTTCCAGCCCCGGGGCGCGCCCCGCCGCGCCGCGGTAGTCCAGTGAGGATTGGCTGCCGCCGGGCCGCGAGCTCGACCATCCCTCACTGGAGTACCGGCACGTGGCGACCATCCCTCACTGGACTACACCCCGGCGGGAGTCGCGACGGGCCCCGATAGCCTCGCCGCATGAGTGCTATCGAGGGTGTCAGCGAGATCTTCGACCCGGAGGACTGGGACGTCGTCCCGGGCTTCGAGGGCCTGACCGACCTGACCTACCACCGGGCGCGCGCGCACGGCACCGTCCGGATCGCGTTCGACCGGCCCGACGTGCTCAACGCGTTCCGCCCGCACACGGTCGACGAGCTGCTGCTCACCCTCGAGCACGCGCGCACCTCCGCCGACGTCGGCTGCGTGATCCTGACCGGCAACGGGCCGAGCGCGAAGAACGGCAAGTGGGCGTTCTGCACGGGCGGCGACCAGCGCATCCGCGGCCGCGCGGGCTACCAGTACGAGGACGTCAGCGCGGGCGCCGCCGACACCGGCGCGGAGGAGCCGAGCCCGATCGACCGGGCGCGGCTCGCGCGGCTGCACATCCTGGAGTGCCAGCGCCTGATCCGCTTCATGCCGAAGGTCGTCATCTGCGTCGTCCCGGGCTGGGCGGCCGGCGGCGGGCACAGCCTGCACGTCGTCGCCGACCTGACCCTCGCCAGCCGCGAGCACGCCCGCTTCAAGCAGACCGACGCCGACGTCGGGTCCTTCGACGGCGGCTACGGCTCGGCCTACCTCGCCCGCCAGGTCGGCCAGAAGTTCGCCCGCGAGATCTTCTTCCTCGCCGACGAGTACGACGCCGAGACCATGCACCGGATGGGCGCCGTCAACCGCGTCGTCGAGCACGCCGACCTGGAGAAGGTCGCCCTCGACTGGGGCCGGAAGATCAACGGCAAGTCCCCCACCGCCCAGCGGATGCTGAAGTACTCCTTCAACCTCCTCGACGACGGGCTCGTCGGCCAGCAGCTGTTCGCCGGTGAGGCCACCCGCCTGGCCTACATGACCGACGAGGCGCAGGAGGGTCGCGACCAGTTCCTCGAGAAGCGCGACCCGGACTGGTCGCCCTTCCCCTGGTACTACTGAGCCGATGAAGCCTCCCGTCGCGGGCGCGGTCGTGGGGGTCCTGGCCCTGCTCGGCCGGCTCCAGCCGTAGCCGGGGTCGACCCGATCGGGCACCATGGCCGCGTGAAGATCGACCTGACCGTCGCCGCCATCCCCGCGTTCGTCGCGGCGATGGGCGCGGAGTACGCCTGGCAGCGCACGCACCCGGTCGAGCCCGGCACCCGGGCGGGCGACTACCAGCTGGCCGACACCGTGGCCAGCCTGTCGATGGGCATCGGCAGCCTGGCCGCGCCCTACGTCGCGCGGAGGCTGCTGGACCCGGTCACGCCCGGGGTGGGGCGCCACGGGCGGACCCTGCTGGCGATCGGCGCGGCGACGGCCGCGCTCACCACGGTCGGCGACGTGGTGCGCCGTCGCCTGCGCGACGGCTCGCTGCCCGACCCGCAGACCGTGCCGGCCGACGTCCGCGAGGTGCAGGACGAGCTGGCCGGGATCCGCCAGGGGCCGGCGGTCCCGCGCGGCGACCGCACGCCTCCGGCCCTGCGCCGCACGCACGGCGCGCTCGCGGTGAGCGCGGTCGCCTCCACCGCGCTCGTCACCTCGACGACCTGGGCCGCGCTCACCGCGGGCAAGCGGCTCTTCGCGCGGTCCCCGCTCGACCTCGGGACCGGCCCGTGGGCGGCCGCGGCGGCGATCCTGGGCTGGGACTTCGTCTACTACTGGAACCACCGGTTCAGCCACGAGAGCCGCTGGCTGTGGGCGGTGCACGTGGTGCACCACTCCAGCGAGCGCTACAACCTGTCCACCGCGCTGCGCCAGCCGGTCGCCGAGGGCGTCACGCTGACCGTGCCGTACGGCCTGCTCGCCCTGCTCGGGGTCCGCCCGGCACTCATCGAGCAGGCCCGCGGCATCAACCTGATCTACCAGTTCTGGATCCACACCGAGGCGATCCGCCGGCTCGGCTGGGTGGAGAAGGTCTTCAACACACCCTCGCACCACCGGGTGCACCACGGCTCCAACCGCGACTACCTCGACCGCAACCACGGCAGCATCCTCATCCTCTGGGACCGCCTCTTCGGCACCTTCGAGGAGGAGGACGAGCCGGTGGTCTACGGCCTGACGACCAACCTCGACTCCTACAGCCCGGCGCGCATCGCCACCCACGAGTGGGCCGACATCGCCGTCGACGTCGCCGCGGCCGACACGTGGCACGACCGGTGGTCGTTCCTCCTGCGCCGCCCGGGCTGGGCCTACGCGCGACGCGCGACGGCGGGTGTGGCGTGAGCGGCCCGCGGGTCGTCGTGCTCACCGGCGCGGGGATCTCCGCCGAGAGCGGGCTCGCGACCTTCCGCGACTCCGACGGGCTCTGGGAGGGCCACGACCCGATGCAGGTCGCGACCCCCGAGGCCTACGCCGAGGACCCCGCGCTGGTCCAGCGGTTCTACGACGACCGCCGTGCGGCGCTGTCGCGGGTCGAGCCGAACCCGGCGCACCACGCCCTTGCGCGGCTCGAGGACGCGCTCGGCGACGACGTGCTCGTGGTGACCCAGAACGTCGACGACCTCCACGAGCGGGCCGGCTCGCGCCGCGTCCACCACCTCCACGGCAGCCTGCACTCCGCGTGGTGCACCGCGTGCGACGAGCGCCACCCCTGGCAGGGCGCGCTCGAGGACCGACCGCCGTGCCCCGCCTGCGCGGCGCCGGAGCTGCGCCCGGACATCGTCTGGTTCGGCGAGATCCCCTACGGCATGGACCTCGTCGAGGACGCCCTCGACGCGTGCGAGCTGTTCGTGTCGATCGGGACGTCCGGGGTGGTCTACCCGGCCGCCGCGTTCGTGACCTGGGCGCGGGGCACCACGCTCGAGCTCAACCTCGAGCCCAGCGCGGGCGCCACCGCGTTCGCGGAGTCGCGCCGGGGGCCGGCGAGCGAGCTGGTGCCGGCCTGGGTCGACGAGCTCCTCGGCTCGGCCGGCCCGCGGGGCTGACCGACCGCCCCGGCGTCAGCTCGTCGACGGACGGGGGAAGGAGAGGCGTACGGCCGTGCCGCGGCCGAGCTCCGACTCCACCTCGACCGTCCCGTCGTGGCGCTGCATGATCTCGCGCACGATGCCCAGCCCGAGCCCGGTGCCGGGGCGGCGCAGGGCGGCGTCGTTGGTCGAGCGGAACATCGGGGTGAAGATGACCGCCCGGTCCGCCTCCGAGATGCCGATGCCCTCGTCGCGGCAGGTGAAGACGACGCGCTCGTCGTCGACCTCGACCGACAGCCACACCTCGTCGCCCTCGTCGGAGTACTTCACGGCGTTGTCGACGAGGTTGGCCACCGCACCGGTGACCTCCCGCGGGTCGCCGAGGACGAGCGCCGGCTCGCCGGGCGGCGCCGGGTTGAGGGTGATCCCCGCCTGCTCGGCGACCGCGGCCATCGACGACGCCGCGTCCTGGACGACCTGGCGCAGGTCGACGCGCATCCGGGCCGGCGGGTGCTCCGGGTCGCTGACCCGGGACAGCAGGGCGAGGCCCTCGAGCAGCCCGGCGAGCCGCTCGGCACCGCGCACGATCGCCCGCGCGCGGCGCCGGTCGCGCTCGTCGACGAACTCGCTGCCCGTGAGGAACTCGGCGTTGGCGGCGATCACCGTCATCGGGTTGTTGATCTCGTGGGTGACGACCCGCAGGAACTTGCGGCGGGTCTCCTCGAGGTCGCGCAGCTCGGCGAGCAGGCGACGCTCGCGCTGGGTCGCGTGGGCGTTGGCGATCGCGCGGCCGAGGTCGTGGCCGAGCTCCAGGGCCGCGACCCCCTCGCCATCGGTCCACCGGCGCGCCCCGGTGCGCCGGGCGGCGATCAGCATGCCGAGCACCTCGTCGTCGACGCCGACCGGCGCGACCACCACGGCCTGGAAGCCGGCCTCGCGCAGCGCCCCGGTGAACCAGTCGGCACAGGCCGTCGCGAGCTCCGTGTCGCCCCACACCTGGTCGGGCTCGATGATGATCACGTGCTGGGCCGCCCACGCCCGGGCGGCCGCGCGGTCGAGCGCGCGGCGCACGTCGGGCGCCATGTCGAGGCGGAGGCTGTCGGGGCTCTGGGTGTCGTCGATGAACAGGCGGATCTCGAGCTCGTCGACCGACAGCGCGCCGAGCAGGGTGCTGCGCGCCTCGCGCACGAGGTGGCCGACGTCGTGGCGGGCCGGGTTGGACCGGGCGAGGCGGCGCGTGGCGCGGATGACCCGCATGTGGTCGGCGTACTCCTCGCGCTCGATCGCCGTGACGATCGAGCGCAGGGTCATCGACAGCGCCTCGGAGATCTCGAAGAGGCGCTGCTTGTCGGGCCGGCGCAGGTCGAGCGGGACGTCGAGGTAGAGCAGGCCTCGCAGGTCGCCGCGCTCGTCGGTGACCCGGGCGACGAGCATGTCCATCGCCCGCCACGCGTCGGGGTGGTCGGTGTCCGGCAGGTCGGGCACGACCACCAGCCCGTCGAGGCGCTCCAGCGCCTCGTCGGAGAAGCGCTCCTCCGGGATCCAGACGAAGTGGCCGATGGTGTCGCCGTCGGCGAGGGCGAGCTCCATCTCGGCGAGTCCGGACGCGGTGCCGAGCCGTTCCTCCGCGTGGACCGTGTCGCCGTGGATGGCCACGAACTCCAGCAGGCCCTGCGGCCGGACCACCTCGATCGCGCACACCTCGAAGCCGGCGCGGGTGGCCGCGTCCCGGGCGAGGGCATGCATCAGCGCGCGCGCACGCCCGTCGCCCCAGCTGAGGTCGCGCGTGCGTCGCTCACCTGCGCGCACCTGGTCCATGGCGCTCCGTCCCTCCGTCGCCAGGGGCGATCGTAAGCGCGGGTGCCAACCACAGGAAGGGGCGCGACGGTCAAGGTTCGCGCGGCTCCCCCGCACGGAGGGGGATCCAGACGGTGAACGTGGTGCCCTCCCCCAGCACCGACGCCAGCTCGACCTGCCCGCCGTGCAGCCGCACGACCTGCTCGACGACCGCCAGGCCGAGGCCGGTGCCGGGGCGCTGGCGTGCCGACGGGCTGCTCGAGCGGAAGAACGGCGCGAACACCCGGGCGGCCTCGTCCTCGGCGATCCCGATCCCCGTGTCGGCGCACGTGAGGCGTACGCCGTCGGTCCCGTCGCGCCGCTCGGGCCGCAGCCCGAGCGTGACGCGGCCCCGCGTCGGGGTGTACTTGAAGGCGTTGGACACGAGGTTGGTGACGAGCCGCTGCAGGCCCGCGGCCTCGCCCTCGACGACGAGGCCGTCGGCGACGTCGAGCTCCAGCTCGACGCCCTCCGGGGCGCCCATCGGGGCGAGGAACTCGCCGACGTCGCGGACGACGGCGGACAGGTCGACGGGCTCGCGCTCGACCTGGTGGCCCTCGGCGACCCGGCCGAGCGCCATCATGTCCTCGACCATGTCCTCGATCCTGCGGGTCGCCCGGTCGAGCGCACCGAGCGGGCCCTCGAGGTGGTCGGGCGCACCGTCCTCCTGGATCATCTCGAGGTTGGTCCAGAGCACCATGACCGGGTTGCGCAGCTCGTGGGCGAGCGTCATCACCATGTCGCGGCGGTAGTCGCTGAGCTGGCGGAGCTCGGCGTTGAGCTCGCGCTCGCGCTCGACGATCCGGGCGTCGAGCACCATGCCGGCGAGGTCGGCCGCCACCACCGACGCGGCGTTGACCTCCGAGTCGGTCCAGCGCGGCCCGGCGGCCGAGCGGCCCAGGCCGAGCGTGCCGAGGAAGTCCTCGCCCATCCCGATCGGCACCAGCAGCCAGGAGGCGAGCCCGCGGTGCTCCATCTCCTCCACCAGGCCGCTCGGGGTGGGGATCGGCACCTCCCGGGACCCCCAGGTCTGCTCGCGCTCCACGACCAGGTGGCCCCGTCGGCGCCACACCGCGGTCATCGCGTCCTCGAGGCGCGCCAGGTCGGGCGTCAGCCCGGGCAGGGAGTCGCCCTTCAGCACCACGTCGGCGCTGTCGACGTTCATCCGCTCGGCCATCGCGGCGGTCATCGCCGCGAGGAAGTCCGCGAGGGCGGTGCCGGGCGGGGTCGCCTGCATCGCCGCGCGGGCCTGGTTGACCATCCGGACCTGCTCGCCGTAGAGCTCGCGCTCGACGATGCTGATGATCGCCTCGAACAGGACCCCGGCGGCGGCGTTGACCGCAGCGGCGACCTCGGGCGTGGGTCGCAGCCCCGACAGCGGTTCGTCGAGGTAGAGCAGGCCGCGCAGCTCGCCGTCGGCGTCCTCGAGCAGCCGGACCATCTGGTCGTCGGGGTCCCACCCGTCCGGCAGGTCGGAGGCCGGGACGTCGGGCTTGTGGCCGTACTGGTCGAGCCAGGCCCGCAGGGTGTCGTCGATCCGCTCGCCGGGGATGTGGCGCCAGCCGTGCATCTCCTGGCCCAGGGTGACGATGTGCTCGAGCGCGAGCGGCGAGGCCTGGCCCAGCAGCTTGGAGCGGGCGTCCTCGTCGCCGGCGATCGCGACGAACTCGAGGTAGCCGTCGGCGCGCAGCACCTCCAGCGCGACCACCTTGTGGTGGGTGCGCTTGGCGATGTCCTCGGCGATGGCGTGCAGCACGGCCCGCTGGGACTCGTTGCCCCAGGCGAGCTGGCGTGGCCTGACCCACGTCCGGTGTTCCTCCGTCACGCTGCTCCGCCCCCTCCCACGCGCCAGCACCTGCGAGGCTACGTCGCACCGCCGTCCTGCGGGCGGGTTTGGGCAGAGATGGCCCACCTAGGTGACTGGTGGGTAACATAGCGGCATGAAGCGCGACATCTACGACGAGGACCACGAGGCCTTCCGCGCCTCGGTCAAGCAGTTCCTGGACCGCGAGGTCACCCCGCACCTCGAGTCGTACGCCGAGCGCCACGGCCTCGACCGCGACTTCTGGATCGCGGCCGGCAAGCAGGGCTTCCTCGGCCTCGAGATCCCCGAGGCGTTCGGCGGCTCCGAGGCCGGCGACTACCGCTTCAACGCCGTCCTCACCGAGGAGCTCGCCAAGGTCAACATGACCCTCCCGAGCTGCGTCGGCATCCACGCCGACATCACGGTGCCCTACCTCGTGCACCTCACCGACGACGAGCAGAAGGCGCGCTGGCTCCCCAGCGCCGCCTCCGGCGAGCTCGTCACCGCGATCGGCATGACCGAGCCCGGCGGCGGCTCGGACCTGGCGAACCTCAAGACCACCGCCGTGCGCGACGGCGACGACTGGATCATCAACGGGTCGAAGACCTTCATCACCAACGGCGGCTCCGCCGACCTCGTCCTCGTCGCCGCGCGCACCAGCCCGGAGAAGAAGGCCAAGGGCATCTCGCTGTTCGCCGTCGACACCACCCTCGACGGCTTCAGCGTGGGCCGCGTGCTCGACAAGGTCGGCCAGGACGAGTCCGACACCGCCGAGCTCGCCTTCGAGGACGTCCGCGTCTCCGGCGCCGACCTGGTCGGGCCGCTCGACACCGGCTTCATCTCGATGATGCAGTTCCTGCCCCAGGAGCGCCTCGGCTCGGCGATCACCAACCTCGCCCACGCCAAGCAGATCCTCGAGGAGACGGTGCAGTACGCCAAGGACCGCCAGGCGTTCGGCCAGCCGATCGGCGCGTTCCAGAACACCCAGTTCCTCCTCGCCGACCTCGTCACCCGCGTCGACGTCACCCAGGCGTTCGTGGACCAGTGCGTACTCGCACACAACCGCAAGGAGCTCACGCCGGTCGACGCCGCGAAGGCGAAGTGGTGGACCTCGCAGGTCCAGAACGACGTGCTCGACCACTGCGTGCAGGTGCACGGCGGCTACGGCTACATGAACGAGTACCGCGTCGCCCGCGCCTGGCGCGACGCCCGGGTCACCAAGATCTGGGCCGGCTCGAACGAGATCATGAAGATGCTGATCGGGCGCGACCTGGGCCTGTGACCCGGCTGTTCGTCGCGGTCGTCCCGCCCGCGGAGGTCGTGGAGCACCTCGAGGAGCACCTCGCGCCGCGGCGGGACGCGGCGTCCTTCCGCTGGACCGACCCCGGCCAGTGGCACCTCACGCTCGCCTTCGCCGCCGACGCGGCCGACCGCGACCTCGACGCCGTCGACGAGGAGGTCGGGCGGTGCGTCGCGCGACGCAGACCGTTCCGGCTCGCGCTGGCCGGGGGTGGCGCCTTCCCGGACCCCGACCGGGCGCGCGTGCTGGTGACCCGGGTCGACGCGGGCGGGCAGGACCTCGACGCGCTGTCGTCGCTGTCGGCGGGGTGCCGGGCCGCCCTGACCCGCGCGGGCGCGCGCGTCGACGGCCAGCGGTTCCGCCCGCACCTCACCGTCGGGCGGCTGGGTCGGCCGGCCAACGTCACGTCCTGGGTGCGGCTGCTCGACGCCTACCGCGGACCGGAGTGGGTCGTCGGCGAGGTCGCGCTGGTGGCCTCCCACCTCGGCGAGGGACCGCGCGGGCGCCCGCGCCACGAGGTCCTCGGCACGTACGCCCTCGGCCCGGGGCGGGGCTGAGCACAGCCTCACCTTCGTTGCGGCGCCCGGCCGTGCGGGCGACGATGGGCGGGTGAGCCTGGAGATCGGTACGGACGAGGAGCCCCAGCACTTCCACGACGAGCTCGGCGACCACGTCGGCACGCGGCTGAACTGGCTGCGCGCCGCGGTCCTCGGCGCCAACGACGGCATCGTGTCGACCGCCGGCGTGGTCATGGGCGTCGCCGGCGCCACCGACGACAGCGGTGCGATCGTGATCGCGGGCATCGCCGCCCTCACGGCCGGCGCGCTGAGCATGGGCGCCGGCGAGTACGTCTCGGTGAGCACCCAGCGCGACTCGGAGAAGTCGATCCTCGCCCTCGAGGCCACGGAGCTGCGGCAGATGCCGGAGACCGAGGAGCGCGAGCTGGCGAAGATGTACGTCGAGAAGGGCCTCACGCCCGCCACCGCGGAGAAGGTGGCGCGCGAGCTCACCGAGCACGACGCGCTGCGGGCGCACGCCGACATCGAGTTCGGCATCGACCCCGACAACCTCACGAACCCCTGGCACGCCGCGGGCGCCTCGATGGTGGCGTTCACCGTCGGCGCGCTGCTGCCGCTGCTGATCGTCGCGTTCGTCCCCGACAGCCTGCGGATCCTCCTCACCGTGCTCAGCGTGGCCGCCGCGCTCGCCCTCACCGGGTTCGTCAGCGCGCGCATCGGCCTGAGCCCGCGGATGCCGGCGGTGCTCCGCAACGTCGCGGGCGGCCTGCTCGCGATGGGTGTCACGTACGTCATCGGCATGCTCGCAGGCACTAGCCTCGGGTAGACCACCCACGGAGGAGCTCGGATGTTCGACACCATCGCAGGCCTGCCCGTCCACGCACTCGTCGTCCACGCGGTCGTGGTGCTCGGGCCGCTCGCCGCCCTCATGCTGCTCGCCTACGCGCTGCGCCCGACCTGGCGCACGGGCCTGCGCTGGCCGACCCTGCTGCTGTCGGCCGTCGCGGCCGCCTCGGCGTTCGTGGCGACCCAGAGCGGCGAGGCCCTCGAGGAGCGGGTCGGCGACCCGGCCTTCGACCACGCGGAGAAGGGCGACCTCGCCGCGATCTCGATGTACGTCCTCCTCGGTGCGGCGGTCGTCGTGATCTTCCTGCTCGCGCGCGCCGGCCGGGACGCCTCGACCTCGGCCGTGGGCACGGTCGTCGCCCTCGCGGCGGTCGCCTTCGCGGTCTTCGCGGTCTTCAACGCCGGCCACTCCGGCGCGTCGTCGGTGTGGAAGGACATCGTCGCCAACACCACGCCGAGCGGCGGCGACGACTGAGGCGTCGGGCGCTCAGCGCCCGTCCCACGCCCCGACCAGGTCGAGGCACCACGTCAGGTGCCGACCCGGGTGGTCGGCCAGGCAGCTGGCGGTGACCAGCCCGTACGCCGCCCGGTGCAGCACGAGCCGGTCCGGGTCGTGGCCCAGCCGGCCGACCGACAGCTCGTCGAACGCCGCGGTCGCCGCCGCCGCGCCGGGACCGAACATGTCCTGGAGGCACGCCGCGACCGCGGCGTCGAAGGCCGGGTCGCCCACGGTGGAGACGTAGCCGAAGTCGAGCAGCCCGGTCGGGCGCCCGTCCTCGAGGAGCACGTGCACCGGGCCGAGGTCGCCGTGCACCAGGCGCGGCGGCACCGGCTCGAGCGCGCGCAGCGCGGCGGCCAGCCGGTCGACCACCCCGGGCGCGACCGCGTCGCCGAGCAGCGGTGCCCGGCGCTCGACCAGCGCCGCCATCGACCACCCGAACGGGACGGCCGGGTCGAACGCCGCCTCCCCGTCCGGGACGGGGAGCGCCGCCATGTCCGGGTGGGGCTCGACCCGCGCCAGCCACTCGAGGACCTCGACCACCGGCTCGGGGCGGGTGCCGTCGAGCGCGAGCGCCCGGCCGCGGAGCCAGGGGTGCACGGTGACGACGAGCCCACCGACCTCCGCGACCTCGAGGACCTCCGGCACCGCGAACGGCGCGCCCACGTCGCGCAGTCCGGTCGCGACGGCGGCGTAGAACGTGCGCAGCCGGTCGACCTCCGCGCGCGGGCGCCGGTCCCACGCCTTGACCACGCGCTCGTCGTCGAGCGCCGCCACCACGCCCTCCATCCCGCGCCCGACCTCGTGGGTGACCGGGAACCCGGCAGCCCGCAGGCGGTCGAGCGCGCCCCGGTCCGCTCCCGGGCTCACCCGACGCGGTGGACGGAGACGCCGGTCGTGCCGGGCAGCCGCAGCACGCCGTCGACGACGCCGGCCGCGTCGCCCGCCAGGGCGGTGAGCGAGGCGTCGGGGCCGAGCGCACCGGCCGGCAGCGCCACCGCCTCCGCCGGACGGCGTACGGCGTGGACCAGCAGCGTCTCGTCGGGGTGCTCGCGGAGGTAGGTCATCGAGTCCTCGCCGGCGTGCAGCCACCGCAGGCCACCGCGGCGCAGGGCGACGTGGTCGCGCCGCAGCGCGATCCACTGCTGGTAGGCCTCGAACGTCGCACGGTCCCAGGTGTCCGGACGGTCCCAGGGGTAGGGCGTGCGCGCGTGCTCGCCGTCGACCGCGGTGAGGCCGAGCTCGTCGCCCATGAAGACCACCGGCACGCCCGGCATCGTCATCTGCAGGCCCAGGCCGACGAGGTGCAGGTCGCGACCGGTGCCGTCGAGGTCGGTGCCCCCGCCGGTGCCGCCCCCGGTCACCGTGCGGAAGCGGGGGGTGTCGTGGGAGTCGAGGTGCATCGTCGAGCCCTGCCAGGACGCCCACGGCATCGCCCCGTGCACCTCCCGCATCGTGGCGACGGCGGCGGTGCCCGGCAGCACCGGGATGTCGACGGGCAGGCCGAGGTAGTCCAGGCCGTGCGGGAGGCCGGGACCGTCCGGGGCGCCGCCGTTGAGCCAGCACCAGACCGGCCGGGTGAACCCGGCGTAGTCCATGGTGCCGTGCCAGCCCGGGCCGGTGAGGTCGGCGGTGGCGTCGTGGCCGTGCTCGGCGAGCAGCCAGGCGTCCGGCGACACCTCGTCGATGGTGCCGCGGATCCGCTGGGCGACGGTGTGCGCGAGGTCGTCGCCGCCCAGGCGACCCGTCATGTTGGCGACGTCGACGCGCCACCCGTCGAGGCCGCGGCGCAGCCAGTGGGCGACCACGGAGTCCTCGCCGGCGTAGAGGCGCCGGGCCATCTCCTGCGAGGTGTGGTCGAGCTTGGGCAGGCTCTCGATGTCGAGCCACGCGGCGTAGCCGTGCGGGTGCTCGTCGGAGAAGCGGTAGAACGCCCGCTCGGGCGCGTCGGGGTCGGCGAGCGCACGCAGGAACCAGTCGTGGTGCTGGCCGGTGTGGTTGGTGGTGAGGTCGCCCATCAGCCGCAGGCCGTGGTCGTGGACCGCCTTCGCGAGCCGCTCGAGGGCCTCGTCGCCGCCGAGGAGCGGGTCGACGCGGTCGAAGGAGACGGCGTCGTAGCGGTGGGTGGACCAGGCCTCGAAGACGGGCGTGAGGTAGAGCAGCGTCGCCCCCAGCACGTCGAGCTGGTCGAGGTGGTCGGCGACGCCGTCGAGGGTGCCGCCGTAGAGCTGGTACGGCACGTCGGGACCCTTGTGCACGACCGGCTGGTCCCAGTCGCACTCGATCGCCCAGTCCGGCACCGGGGCGTCGGTCTCGGTGCGGCCGAACCGGTCCGGGAAGACCTGGTAGCCGACCTGGTCGGCGACCCAGTCCGGCAGCCGGTGGTCGGTGCTGATCCGGAAGTCGCCGCCGTCGGAGACGTCGCGGTCGTGCACGCCGGTGGCGGTGAGCCAGCGGAAGTCGTGGGGGCCGCGGGAGACGAGGAAGCGGTAGGAGGTGAGCCGGTTGACCAGCCGCAGGTCGACCTCCCACCACGCGCCCGCCGCGTCGGTGGACACCTGCTCGGCCTGCCCGATCGCGGGCTCGCCGTCGCGCACCGCACGGAGCACGACCCGCGTCGCCCCAGGCGTACCGTCCTCGTCGTGCGGGACCCGCACGCGCAGCGTCACCCGGCCGCCGAGGACCGAGGTGTCGCCGACGACGTAGTGGACGGAGCCGTCGTGGTGCGGGTCGAGC
Organism: Nocardioides okcheonensis; assembly: GCF_020991065.1. Lineage (NCBI taxonomy): Bacteria > Bacillati > Actinomycetota > Actinomycetes > Propionibacteriales > Nocardioidaceae > Nocardioides > Nocardioides okcheonensis. The sequence continues at coordinate 2,880,509 of NZ_CP087710.1, read as the reverse complement.
GGGTGGGGGTGGCGCGGCATCGGCGGGGTCAGCCCTTCACACCGCCGGCGGTGATGCCGCCGACGATGAACTTCTGGAGGTACAGGAACAGGAGCACGACCGGGATCGCGGTCATGATGGAGCCGGCGGCGAAGACGCCGAGGTTGTTGGAGCGGTCGGCGTCGATGAGGCCGTAGAGACCGGTCGCGAGGGTCTTGTTGCCCTCGTCGCGCAGGAAGATCGAGGCCATCAGGAACTCGCCCATCACGCCGACGAAGACCAGCAGGCCGCAGACCGCGAGGATCGGCTGGAGCAGCGGCAGGATGATCCGGAAGAAGACCTGCACGTGGCTGGCGCCGTCGATCATCGCCGCCTCGTCGAGCGACATCGGGATCGAGTCGAAGAAGCCCTTGATCAGCCAGACCTGGCCGAGCGAGCCGCCGCACATCATCAGGATGTAGCCGGGCAGCGTGTCGAGGCCGACGGCGGGGATCACCTCGCCGATCTCGGTGAACATCAGGTAGAGCGCGACCGCGGCGAGGAACTGCGGGAACATCTGGATCAGCAGCAGCGCGAGCAGGCCGCCGCGACGGCCCTTGAACCGGAACCGGCTGAACGCGTAGGCGGCGAACGTGCTGAACAGCAGCTGCACGAAGACCACGCAGATGCACACGATGATGCTGTTGCGGTACCACGTGCCGAACGGCTGCTCGTCGATGAGCTGGGTGAAGTTGTCGAGGCTGAACGACCTCGGGATCATCGTCGAGGTGACGACGTTGCCGAGCGGGTTGAGCGACGCCGAGACCAGGTAGGAGACCGGGAAGAGCGCCCACACCACGGCCAGCACGCCGACGAGGTGGCGCCAGCCGATCTCGCGGAACCAGCGCCCGGGGGGCATCTTCGTCCTCGGTGCCGGGTCGCGGCGACGACGTCCGCCACCCGCCTCGGTGGGCGGGGCGTCCTCGACGATGGTGGCGCCCGGCGGCGGGCCCTGGACCTGGGTCATCTCAGTTCACATCCTCGAGGGAGCGGGTGGCGCGGAACTGCAGGGCCGCCATCACGCCGGTGATGACGAACAGGACCACCGAGACGGCGGACGCGAAGCCGATCTGCACGCCTCCCGCGCCGAAGGCGAGCCGGTAGAGATAGCTGATCAGGATGTCGGTGCCTCCGGCCGTCGGGTTCTCCGGCGTGAACGGGCCGCCTCCGGTGAGGAGGTAGATGGCACCGAAGTTGTTGAAGTTGAAGGCGAAGGTGGCCACCAGCAGCGGCGCGACCGTCACCAGCAGCAGCGGGAAGGTGATCCGCCGGAAGCCGGCGAACCCGCCGGCCCCGTCGATCGTGGCGGCCTCCCGCAGGTCCTCGGGGATCGCCTGCAGGGCACCGGTCGAGACCAGGAACATGTAGGGGAAGCCCATCCAGAGGTTGGTGATGAGCACCGCGATCTTGGCGGTCGTGGCGCCGCCGAACCAGTTGACGTCGAGGCCGGTCAGGTCGTTGATCAGGCCGAAGTCGCGGTTGTAGAAGCTCGACCAGAGCAGCAGCGAGATGAAGCCGGGGATCGCGTAGGGCAGGATCAGCAGCGCCCGGTAGATCTTCTGGCCGCGCACCCGCGGGTCGTTGAGGGTGATGGCGAACAGCAGGCCGAGCAGGAACGTGCCGACCACCGACAAGGTGGCGAAGACGACGTTCCAGACGAAGATCTTCGCGAAGTCGGTGCGGATCTGGGAGTCGGTGGCGATCCGCTCGTAGTTGCGGGTGCCGACGTTGGCGGTCCACGACTGGTCGGAGATCCGCGTGCCGTCGCCGTCGACGAAGTACTCGCGGTCACCCTGCTTGGCGACGGTGTAGACCGTGTCGCTGGTCGTGTCGGTGATCGTGTCCGCGTCCTCGTCGTAGACCAGCGTCGGCGCTCCCTCGAACGCCTCGCTCGTGCCGTCGCGGACGATGAAGGTGTCGTCGTCGGTCGGGACGGCGATCTCGTCGAGCGCGTCGGACGCGGCGCTGATCTGCTTGATGTTCAGGATCGTGTAGCCGTCGACCGCGGTGACCCGGCCGTTGTCGAGGGTGACCCCGGACGGGTCCTCCTCGAGGCCGTCGGCGGTGCCCTCGAAGACGGACTCCGGGTCGTCCTGCGGCACCAGGAAGTAGGTGAACGGCCCGGACGCGGGGTCGCCGTCGGTGGCGACGGTGAGGTTGTACTGCGGCGAGTCCGCCGACCGGGTGACCGACGAGCCGACGATCTGGTCGACGGTGGTCTGCTTGTCGTTGCGGGTGCCGTCGCCGTAGTTGGTGAACGACGTCTTCGCGGTGAGCGCGATCGGGTAGACCACGAAGAGGGCCAGCATCAAGGTGCCGGGCACGAGGTACTTCGCGGGCAGCGCGCGACCGGTCGCGTAGGTCGCGACGAGGATCGCGGCGACCACCCAGATGGCGCCGAGGAAGAACCAGGACCCGTTGCCGACGAGGGCCGGGCTGAGCGCGATCGCGGTGCCGACGACGACACCGAGGAACAGCACCTTCACCAGCAGCGCAGGGACGCCGTCGCGACCGGGCTGGGTGAAGCGGCGCCGCGGCTCGGTGTCGGTCGAGGGGTCGCTGGTCTGGAGGTCCGCCATGTCACTTCCCCTTCACGGGTCCGAGCGGGCTGGGGGGGGTGGGCCGGGTGCGGGCGTGCGCGGTCCGGTCCCGGCGGGCGGCGTGGGCCGCCCGCCGGGTCCGTGCGGTCGATCAGCCGGCGTCGGCGATCGCCTTGGTGATGGTGTCGCCGGCCGACTGGATGGTCGAGACCGGGTCCTTGCCGCTGACGATCGCGGCGTAGGCCTTGCCCAGCGGCTCCCAGACCGAGGCCATGGCCGGGATGGCGGGCATCGGCGCGGCGGCGTTGGCGGCCTCGGTGAACACGCTCAGGTCGGCGTCGTCGACCTGGTCCTGCACGGCGGTCATGGCCGGCGGGAGCTGGGTGCCCTCGTAGAGCGACATCATGGCGTCCTCGCTGTTGACGCCGTTGTTGACGAACTCCTGCGCGATGTCCTTGTTCTTGCCGTTGGCGGCGACCATGAACGCCTGCGCGCCCATGAACGGCGCCGCCGCCTCCTCGCCGTCGAAGCCGGGGACCGGCTGGATGGCGTAGTCGAAGCCGGCCTTCTTCACGTCGGCCAGGGCCCACGGGCCGGAGACGAGGAAGGCGGCCTTGCCGCTGGTGAACAGGGCGATCGAGTTGTCACCGCTGATCGAGGTGCGCAGCACCTTGGCCTTGGCCAGGCGGGAGATCTCCTCGGCCGCCTTGACCGAGCCCTCCTTGCCGATGCCGACGTCCTGGGCGTCGTAGCCGGTGGCGTCGTCGTAGGAGAAGATGTAGCCGCCGAACGAGGTCAGGATCGGCTCCATGTGGTAGGCGTCGCCGAGCTCCCCGACCGGCAGGTTGAGCGCGGAGTCGACCTTGCCGGCCTTGACCGCCGCCTCGCCCGCGGCGATGGCGTCGTCCATGCTCGCCGGCTCGTCGGGCACGACCTCGGTGTTGCGGTAGAGGGCGAGCGCCTCGATGCCGTAGGGCACGCCGTAGAGCTTGCCGTCGTAGGTCGTCGCCTGCACGGCCTTCTCGGAGTAGCCCGAGAGCTCGTCGGGCGCGAGGTTGAGCGGGTCGATGGCGCCGTTCTGGACCAGGTTGCCGATCCAGTCGTGGGCGCCGACGACGACGTCGGGGCCGTTGCCGGCCGCGTCCGCGGTCACGAAGCTGCCCTGCAGGTCCTCCGAGATCGCCTGGACCTTGACGTTGATGCCGTTGGCCTCGCCGAAGTCCTCGGCGACCTGCTTGACGGCGTCGATCTTCAGCGCGTCGGTCCACACGAGGAGGTCGGCGTCGCCGCCACCACCGTCGGCGGACGGGCTCGAGCTGGACGTGCTGTCGGCGTCGGACGAGCCGGAGCCCGATCCCGAGCCTCCGCCGCAGCCGGCGGCGGTGAGGGCGAGCACCGCGACGGCGACGGGGCCGAGGGTGCGGGACAGTCTGCGCATGGGTCCTCCGAGGGGCGACAGGTGTGAGGGTCGCCACAACCTAGCAGCGGTTTGCAGTCATGGAAAGTGTCTGCAAAATTTCCCACACCAGTGGCGACGGGAGTGGCGAGGGTCACTAGAGTGACCCGCGTGAGGATCAGGCTGAGCGAGATCGCGGAGCGCTCCGGCGTCAGCATCAGCACCGTCAGCCGGGTCCTCAACGAGCAGCCCAACGTGAGCCCGCAGACCCGGCGCCAGGTGCTCACCGCCATCGACGTGCTCGGCTACGACCGGCCCGTACGCCTGCGGCCCCGCGCCGGCGGGCTGGTCGGCCTGGTCATGCCGGAGCTGGAGAACCCCTTCTTCCCGCGGCTCGCGCACCACCTCGAGCTGCACCTCTCCCGGGTGGGCCTGTCGACCGTGCTGTGCAGCCAGACGCTGGGCGGCGTGCACGAGGACGACTACGTCGCCAACCTGCTCGAGCACTCGGTGGCCGGCATCGTCTTCGTCTCGGGCGTGCACGCCCTGGTCAACAGCGACCCCGCCCGCTACCAGCGGCTGCTCGACCTGGGCCTGCCCGTCGTGCTCGTCAACGGCGCGCTCGCGGGCCTTGAGGCGCCGTGCGTCTCCACCGACGACGTGGCCGCCGTCGAGCTCGCCGTGCAGCACCTCGAGCACATGGGCCACCGCCGCATCGGCGCAGCGCTCGGCCAGCTGCGCTACGTCCCGGCGCAGCGCAAGAAGGACGCCTTCCTCGCCACCGTCGCCCGACGCGGCCTGGTCCCCGACGACCTCGACGCCGCGGACCTCGTCGAGAGCACGACGTACTCCGTGCAGGGCGGGCAGAGCGCCGCCGAGCGGCTGCTCGACCGCGGCGTCACCGGGATCGTCTGCGGCTCCGACGTGATGGCGCTCGGCGTCGTGCGCGCGGCGCGCGGGCGCGGGCTGCGGGTGCCGGAGGACGTGTCCGTCGTCGGCAGCGACGACAGCCAGATGATGGAGTTCTGCGACCCGCCGCTCACGACCGTGCGGCAGCCGGCCGAGGCGCTCGCCCAGGCGGCGAGCCAGGAGATCGCCGAGCAGATCGCCGGTTCCCCGCCGCACGGGGGCGAGGTGCTCTACCGCCCCGAGCTGGTGGTGCGTGGCTCGACCGCCAGCGCGCCGGACTGACGCCCGGCCCCGTCCCTGCGGTCAGCCCAGCGCGGAGACGATCTCGGTGACCTTGTCCTTGGCGTCCCCGAACAGCATCTGGGTGTTGTCCTTGAAGAACAGCGGGTTCTGCACGCCGGCGTAGCCGGTGGCCATCGACCGCTTGAACACGACGACGTCGCGCGCCTTCCACACCTCGAGGACCGGCATCCCGGCGATGGGGGAGCCGGGCTCCTCCATCGCGGCCGGGTTGACGGTGTCGTTGGCGCCGATGACCAGGACGACGTCGGTGTCGGGGAGGTCGTCGTTGATCTCGTCCATCTCGAGCACGATGTCGTAGGGCACCTTGGCCTCGGCGAGCAGCACGTTCATGTGCCCGGGCAGGCGGCCGGCGACGGGGTGGATGCCGAAGCGCACGTCGACGCCCTTCTCGCGCAGCTTCTTCGTCATCTCCGCGACCGGGTACTGCGCCTGCGCGACCGCCATCCCGTAGCCGGGCGTGATCACCACGCTCGAGGCGTTCGCCAGCAGCTCGGCGACCGCGTCGGCCTGGATCTCGCGGTGCTCGCCGTAGTCGCGGGCCTCGCCGCTGACCGCCCCGTCGGAGCCGAACCCGCCGGCGATCACGCTGACGAACGAGCGGTTCATCGCCCTGCACATGATCCAGCTGAGGATCGCACCGGACGAGCCGACGAGCGCGCCGGTGATGATCAGCAGGTCGTTGCCGAGCATGAACCCGGCCGCGGCCGCGGCCCACCCGGAGTAGCTGTTGAGCATCGACACGACCACCGGCATGTCTCCGCCGCCGATGGCCGCGACGAGGTGGAAGCCGAGCACCAGCGCGAGGACGGTCATGAGCAGCAGCGCCCACAGCCCGTCCCAGGCGTAGGCGTTCATGAACCAGACCATCAGCAGCACGGAGGCGACCAGGATGGCGAGGTTGAGCAGGTGTCGGCCCGGCAGCGTCATCGGGGCCGACGACATCCGGGCGCTGAGCTTGAGGTTGGCGACGACCGAGCCGGTGAAGGTGACCGCGCCGATGAAGACGCCGACGAAGACCTCGGCGTTGTGCACGCCGTCGGTCAGGCCCGGTGCGTCGGCGCCCTCGATGAAGGTGTTGTAGCCGACCATCACCGCGGCCAGGCCGACGAAGCTGTGCATCATCGCGATCAGCTCGGGCATGCCGGTCATCTCGACGCGCCGGGCGAGCCGGAGCCCGATCAGTGCCCCGACCGTGCCGGCGACCAGGACGATCACCAGGCCGGTCACGACGGGGCCCTGGTCGACGTAGTCGCGCCCGAGCAGGTCGAGGACCAGCAGCAGCGTCGCGACCAGCGCGAGCGCCATGCCCGCGATGCCGAAGGCGTTGCCGCGTCGCGCGGTCTCGTGCCGGCTCAGCCCGGCGAGCGCGAGGATGAAGAGGAGCGCCGCGAGGATGTAGGCGCCCTGGACGAACTCGACCACCGGCTCAGCCCTTCTGGAACATGTTGAGCATCCGCCGGGTGACCGTGAAGCCACCGAAGACGTTGATGCTGGCGAGCAGGACCGCGATCCCGGCGATGACCTGGACCACGACGTTGTCGGTGGGCGCCTGGAGGACCGCGCCGACCACGATGATCCCGCTGATCGCGTTGGTGACGCTCATGAGCGGGGTGTGGAGCGCGTGGTGGACGTTGCCGATGACGTAGAAGCCGATCACCACCGCGAGCACGAAGACCGTCAGGCTCGGCAGGAAGCTCGGCGGGGCGGCCGTCGCCAGCGCGAGGAACAGCACCGCCGCGAGCCCGGCGGCGTACATCCGGCGGCGGGGGTCGGGCGGGGCCTTCTGCACGACGGGCTCCGTCGCGGCCGGCGCGGCAGCTGCCGGCGCGGCCGAGACCTGCACCGGCGGCGGCGGCCACATCGTCTCGCCGTCGCGGGTCACGGTGATGCCGCGCTGGACCACGTCGTCGAGGTCGAGCGCGAGGACGCCGTCCTTGCCCGGGGTGAGCAGGGTCAGCAGGTTGACGATGTTGGTGCCGTAGAGCTGGCTGGTCTGCGCGGCCAGGCGGCCGGCGAGGTCGGTGTAGCCGAGCACCGTGACCCCGTTGGCGGTGACCACCTTCTCGTCCTTGACCGTCGCGGCGACGTTGCCGCCGTTGGCGGCGGCCATGTCGACGACGACCGACCCGGGTCGCATCGCCGCGACCGTCTCGGCGGTCACCAGCAGCGGCGCCGGGCGGCCGGGGATGAGCGCGGTGGTGATGACGATGTCGGCGGCGCGCGCCTCCTCGTCGTACATCGCCGCGGTCGCGGCCTCCTGCTCGGCGGTCATCTCCTTGGCGTAGCCGTCGGAGGAGACCTCCTGCTCCATGTCGACGGTGACGAACTGCGCGCCCATCGACTCGACCTGCTCGGCGACCTCGGGGCGTACGTCGAACGCCCGCACGACCGCGCCCAGCGAGCCCGCGGCCCCGATCGCGGCGAGCCCTGCGACGCCGGCGCCGACGACGAAGACCCGCGCGGGCGGGACCTTGCCGGCCGCGGTGACCTGGCCGGTGAAGAGCCGGCCGAACTCGTGGGCCGCCTCGATGACCGCGCGGTAGCCCGCGACGTTGGCCATCGACGACAGCACGTCCATCGACTGGGCGCGCGAGATCCGCGGCACCGCGTCCATCGCGAGCGCCGTCACGCCGGCCGCGGCGAGGCGCTCGACCAGTTCGGGGCTGCGGGCCGGGGCCAGCAGGCCGACGACGGTCGCGCCGGGCCGCAGCCGCGCGAGCTCCTCGTCGGACGGCGCGTTGACCTTCACCACCACGTCGCTCGACCACACGTCGTCGGCTTCGCCGAGGCGCACGCCGGCGCCCTCGTAGGCCGTGTCGGGCTGGTCCGCCGCCTCCCCCGCGCCGTGCTCGACCACCACCTCGTAGCCCAGGGCGGCGAGCCTCGCCGCCGTCGTCGCCGTGGCCGCGACCAGCGTCTCGCCGGGACGGGACTCGCGGGGGATGCCGATGCGCACTGCTGCCTCCTGCGTGGGGCACGGGTGTCTGGCCGCGCTCAACGTACCGAACACCGGGTGCCTGCCACGGGAGTCTCAGGTGACCGTCGTCACGGGTGGCGGGGTTGGATCGATCCAGTCCGGGACCGTCGTCCCCAGCCCCACCAGTAGTCCGCTGCGATCGGCCGCTCACGGGGCCTCCTGGACCGGCCGATCGCAGCGGACTATCGGGAGGGGTGGGGACAGGGGTGGGGACAGAAGTGGGGAGTACGGACGGTGGGGGGTACGGGCGTCAGTGCGCGACGCCGTAGAGCCGGTCGCCGGCGTCGCCGAGGCCGGGGACGATGTAGCCCTTGTCGTTGAGCTTCTCGTCCTGCGCGGCGGTCACGACCGTGACCGGGACGTCGAGGCCCTCGAGGCCGGCCTCGAGGTTGGCGACGCCCTCCGGCGCGACGAGGAGGCAGATCGCGGTGATGTCGTCGGCGCCGCGGTCGGTGAGGAACCGGATCGCCGCCGCGAGGGTGCCGCCGGTGGCCAGCATCGGGTCGAGGACGTAGCACTGGCGCCCGGACAGGTCCTCGGGCAGGCGCTCGGCGTAGGTCGACGCCTCGAGCGTCTCCTCGTTGCGGACCATGCCGAGGAAGCCGACCTCGGCGGTCGGCAGCAGCCGCATCATCCCGTCGAGCATGCCGAGCCCGGCGCGCAGGATCGGGACCACCATCGGCTTGGGCTGGGCGAGGTAGACGCCTGTGGTCGGGCCGACCGGGGTCGTGATGCCCATCGGCTCGACGCGCACCTCGCGCGTGGCCTCGTAGGCCAGGAGGGTCACCAGCTCGTCGGTCAGCCGACGGAAGGTCGGCGAGTCGGTGTTCTCGTCGCGGAGGACGGTGAGCTTGTGGGAGACGAGGGGGTGGTTCACCACGTGCAGGCGCATGGCCCTCACCCTAGTGGGCGCGGCGGTCCCGGATCGAGGCAGGAGCGGACCAGACCCGAGCCGGAACGGGGTTGGCGGGCCCCTGGGTTTCTGCGACTCTGGACGGGTCCGACGAGGCGTGGGGAGGTGGGCCGTGTCCGAGCAGAGCGACGAGGTCGACTTCGCGCTGGCCGCCTTCCGCGAGGACGGCGCCTGGCAGCTCCAGGACATCGCCTCGCCCGCCTTCGAGTCCGTCGAGTCGCTGAGCCACGCGCTGCGCCGGCTTCCGGGCGACGCGGGGGCGGTCGGGATGGTCGCCGTCGACGAGGACTTCTTCGTGCTGGTGCGGGTCGAGGGCGCCACCACCCGCGTGCTGCTCTCCGACGTGACGGCCGCCGACGAGTGGGAGCTCGCCCAGTCGGCCATCGACTTCCTCGGCCTGCCGCCCCCGGAGGACGACGACGTCGAGGTGCCGGCCGGCGACCTCGACCTGCTCGCCGACCTCGGGCTGCACGCCGTCGACCTCGGCGCGATCCTCGACGACGTCGAGCTCTACCCTGACGAGGTGCTCTCCGACATCGCCGGCCGGCTCGGCTTCGGCCAGCTCTTCGACGACACCGTCGGGCTCACGTCTGCATGAGCCACGAGGAAGCGATGCGCCTGGCCCTGGCCGAGGCGCAGGCCGCGCTCGCCGGTGACGACGTCCCGGTCGGCGCCGTCGTGCTCGACGCGGCCGGCGAGGTCGTCGGCACCGGCCGCAACACCCGCGAGGCCGAGGGCGACCCCACCGGCCACGCCGAGGTCGTCGCGCTCCGCGCCGCCGCGGCCGCCCGCGGCGAGTGGCGCCTGACGGGCTGCACGCTGGTGGTGACGCTCGAGCCCTGCACGATGTGCGCCGGCGCCCTCGTCCTCGCCCGCGTCGACCGCCTCGTCTTCGGGGCCTACGACGAGAAGCTCGGCGCCGTCGGCTCGCTCTGGGACGTGGTCCGCGACCGCCGCCTCAACCACCGTCCCGAGGTCGTGGGCGGCGTCCTCGCCGAGGAGTCCACCGCGCTCCTCGACGGCTTCTTCGCGCGCCACCGCTGACGTACGCCCGCCTGCTCCGGCCCGCCCGCCCGGGGATAGTCCAGTGAGGGTTGGCTCCCCGCCGCGGTAGTCCAGTGAGCGTTGGCTGTCCGGGAGGCCGGATGCCAGCCATCCCCCACTGGACTACACCCCGTGGGGGCGCGGGCCGCGGCCGCCTCCCTAGCCCGCGAGGGCGGCGGCCTCCCGCGCCCGGCGCTCGACCTCGGCCCAGTCGCCGCGGCCGACGACGTCGGCGGGGGTCAGCCAGGAGCCGCCGACGCAGCCGACGTTGGGGAGGGCGAGGTACGCCGGGGCGGACGCCGCGGTGATCCCGCCGGTCGGGCAGAAGCGGGCGTCCGGGACGGGGGCGGCGACCGACTTCAGCCACGGCGCCCCGCCGGCGGCCTCGGCCGGGAAGAACTTCATGTCGGTGAACCCGGCCTCGAGGACCGCGAGCACCTCCGACACCGTCGAGGTGCCGGGCAGGAACGGCAGGCCGGTGGCGGCCATCGCGTCGAGCAGCGCGGGCGTGGCGCCGGGCGAGACGAGGAACTGCGCGCCGGCGTCCTGGGCGAGCTTGGCCTGGCCGGGGGCGACGACCGTGCCGGCGCCGACCAGGATCTCGGGGACCTCGGCCGCGATGGCGGCGATCGCGTCGAGCGCGACCGGGGTGCGCAGGGTGAGCTCGATCGCGGGCAGGCCGCCCGCGACCAGCGCCCGCGCGATCGGGACGGCGTGGGCGAGGTCGTCGACGACGACGACCGGCATCACCGGGACGACGTCGAGGACGGACCGGGTGGAGCCGGCGGACGGCTCAGGCAGGCTGGACAACGGGCACCTCCGGGGTGGGCATGTCGAACGCGGGGAAGACGCTGGCGCCGGCGTCGGCCGGGCCGACGGTGGCGCGGAACGCGGCGAACAGCTCGCGGCCGGTGCCGGCGAACTCCTCGCCGACCGGCGCGCGGCCGGTGCTCGGGCGGTGCCGCAGGACGTCCTCGTCGGCCACCGTCAGCCGGCCGCCGTCGGCGTCGACGGTGATGACGTCGCCGTCGACGACCCGCGACAGGGGACCGCCGAGGGCCGCCTCGGGCGTGACGTGGATGGCCGCCGGAACCTTGCCGGACGCGCCGGACATCCGCCCGTCGGTGACGATCGCGACCTTCTGGCCGCGGTCCTGCAGGACGCCGAGGGCGGGAGTGAGCTTGTGCAGCTCGGGCATTCCGTTGGCCGCGGGCCCCTGGTAGCGGATGACCGCGACCACGTCGCGGCCGTCGAGGCGACCCTCGCCGAAGGCGGCGAGGAAGTCGGCCTGGTCGTCGAAGACCATCGCGGGCGCGGTCACGACGCGGTGCTCGGGGCGTACGGCCGACGTCTTGATGACGGCCGTGCCGAGCGGTCCGGTGAGCACCTTGAGGCCGCCGTCGACGGAGAACGGCTGGTCCGCGGGCCGCAGCACGTCGTGGTCGAGGCTGGCCTTGGGACCCTCCTCCCAGGTCAGGTCGGTGCCGCGCAGCACCGGCTCCCGCGTGTAGTGCAAGAGCCCGCGTCCGGCGATCGTCTGCACGTCCTCGTGCAGCATCCCGGCGCGCAGCAGGGTGTGGACGAGGTACGCGATGCCGCCGGCGGCGTGGAAGTGGTTCACGTCGGCCTGGCCGTTGGGGTAGATCCGGCACAGCAGCGGCACGACGGCCGACAGGTCGGCGAGGTCCTGCCAGGTCAGCGCGATGCCGGCGGCGCGGGCGATCGCGACGAGGTGGAGCGTGTGGTTGGTCGACCCGCCGCTGGCCAGCAGCGCGACGCACGCGTTGACGATGGTGCGCTCGTCGACGAGCTCGCCGACCGGCGTCGGCTCGCCGCCCTGCCGCGTGATCGCGACGGCGCGCGCGGCGGCGGCGCGGGTCAGCGCCTCGCGCAGCGGGGTGCCGGGGTTCACGAAGGACGACCCCGGCAGGTGCAGGCCCATGACCTCCATCAGCAGCTGGTTGGAGTTGGCCGTGCCGTAGAAGGTGCAGGTGCCCTTCGAGTGGTACGACGCCGCCTCCGCCTCGAGCAGCTCCTCGCGGGTCGCCTTGCCCTCCGCGTGCAGCTGGCGCACCCGGGCCTTCTCGCCGTTGGGCAGGCCGGACGGCATCGGCCCGGCCGGGACGAACACCGTCGGCAGGTGGCCGAACGACAGCGCGCCGATCAGCAGCCCGGGGACGATCTTGTCGCAGACGCCGAGCAGCAGCGCGCCGTCGAACATGTCGTGGCTGAGCGCGATCGCGGTCGACATCGCGATCACGTCGCGGCTGTAGAGCGAGAGCTGCATGCCGTCGCGGCCCTGGGTGATGCCGTCGCACATCGCCGGGACGCCGCCGGCGACCTGGGCGAGGCCGCCCGCCCGCACGGCCGCCTTCTTGAGCACCGGCGGGTAGTCGACGAACGGCTGGTGGGCCGAGAGCATGTCGTTGTAGCTGGTGACGATCGCCAGGTTGGGCTTGGTGCGCCCGCGCAGCGCGGTCTTCTCCGCGGGCTCGCTGGCGGCGAAGCCGTGGGCGAGGTTGGCGCAGCCGAGGTCGGTGCGCGCGGCCGGACCGGTGCCGGCGGCGGCGCGGACCCGGGCGAGGTACGCCGCGCGGCTCGCGCTGCTGCGCTCGACGATCCGGGCGGTCACCTCGGCGACGACGGGGTGCATCTGGTGGGTGGTCATTCGATCTCCTGCCAGGCCCGGCCCTCGCGCTCGAGGAGCATGGCCGCTGCGGTCGGGCCGGACGTACCGGCGGGGTAGCGCTTGGGAGGGACGCCGGCGGCCTGCCAGCGCCGGAGGACGGGCTCGACCCACGTCCACGCGGCCTCGACCTCGTCGCGGCGCATGAAGAGGGTGGGGTTGCCCTTGATGACGTCCATGAGCAGCCGCTCGTAGGCGTCGGGCGACCGCTCGGAGAACGCGGTCGCATAGCTGAGGTCGAGCGAGACCGGGTGGAGGCGGATGCCGCCGGGACCGGGCTCCTTGGCGGTCATGTGCAGCCGCATCCCCTCCTCGGGCTGGAGCTGGATGTGCAGCCGGTTGCCGAGGACGGCGCCCTCGGAGTGCGGGAACATCGCGTGCGGCGGCTCCTTGAAGACCACCACGATCTCGGAGAGCCGACGGCCCATCCGCTTGCCGGTGCGCAGGAAGAACGGCACGCCCGCCCACCGCCAGTTCTGCACCTCCGCGCGCAGCGCCACGAAGGTCTCGGTGCCGCTGCCGGGGGCGCCGGGCGCCAGCCCGAGGTCCTCGTCGTAGGACGGCACGACGGCGCCGTCGACGACGCCCTGGCCGTAGCGCCCGCGGACGGTGTCGCGGTCGACGTCCTCGGCCGTCATCGGCCGCAGCGCCTGCAGCACCTTGAGCTTCTCGTCGCGCACCGTCTCGCGGCCGACGTACGTCGGCGGCTCCATCGCGACCAGGCAGAGCAGCTGGAGCAGGTGGTTCTGCACCATGTCGCGCAGCGCGCCGGACGTGTCGTAGTAGGCGCCGCGCTCGCCGACGCCGAGCGTCTCGGCGACCGTGATCTGGACGTGGTCGACCCAGCGCGAGTTCCACAGCGGCTCGAGGAAGGTGTTGGCGAAGCGCGTGACGAGGAGGTTCTGGACGCTCTCCTTGCCGAGGTAGTGGTCGATCCGGAACACCTGGTGCTCCTCGAAGACCCGGCCCACGGCGTCGTTGACCCGCCGGGCGGAGGCCAGGTCGGTGCCGATCGGCTTCTCCATCACCACGCGCGACGTCGGCTCGACGACGCCGATCTCGTCGAGCCGGTCGCAGATCGGGCCGAAGAGGGCGGGGGCGACGGCGAGGTAGAACACCCGCACCTGGCCGCGGTCGTGCTCCTTGAGCAGCCCGTGCAGCAGGTGCCAGCCCTCGGGGTCGGACGCGTCGACGGTGAGGTGGTGGACCCGCTCGAGCATCCGGTCGACGGCGACCGGCTCCAGCTCGGCGGCCGGGACGTGCCGGCCGAGGGCCTCGCGGGCCATCGCGCGGTAGCCGTCGTCGTCGATCTCGCTGCGCGAGGCGCCCACGATGCGGAAGTCGCGGGGCAGCTGGTGCTCGCGCTCGCGGTGGTAGAGGGCCGGCAGCAGCTTGCGCAGCGCGAGGTCGCCGGTGCCGCCGAAGACGACGAAGTCGCACGCCGGCAGCTCGGTCGCGAGCTCGGTGGTCGGGAGGGTCACCTGATCCACGGTAGAGGACGTTGGGTTCTTTGTAACCATGTCTTCGGTCTTTTTCATGCATAAGTAGCCGGGGCTTAGGATCCCAGCGATGAACGAGACCGCCGGCGACCTGCTCGCCCTGCTGCGCAGCGGACGCGCCCACACCCGCTCCGACCTGCGCCGGCTCACCGGCATGTCGCGCACCGCCGTCGTGGCCCGCGTGTCCGCGCTCGCCGACGCCGGGCTGGTCCTGCTCGGCGAGGAGCTCGCCAGCACCGGCGGCCGCCCGCCCGGCAGCCTCGTCTTCGACGTCCACGCCGGCGTGGTCCTGGCCGTCGCGATCGGACGCTCCCGCAGCCAGCTCGCCACCTTCGACCTCGGCGGCACCGAGCTCGGCTCGGCCTCGGTGGAGCACACCGTCGGCGCCGGGCCCGACGAGGTGATGCCGCCCCTGGCCGAGCAGCTCGCCGGACTGGTCCGCGACGCCGGCCGCCCGGTGCTGGGCGTCGGCCTCAGCCTCCCCGGCACCGTCGACCCGGTGCGCGCGGTGAGCATCGACTCCCCGGTGATGGCCGGGTGGGACGGCGTCGACCTGGCGCCCTACCTCGCGCCCGTCACCGACGCGCCCCTCCACGTCGGCAACGACGCCGACGTGCTCGCGCTGTCCGAGCGCCTGGGCCACGCGGCGTCCTACGACGACCTGCTGGTGCTCAAGGTGTCGACCGGCCTGGGCCTCGGCATCATCGCCGACGGTCGCGTGGTGAGCGGCCACCTCGGCGGCGCCGGCGAGATCGGCCACGTCCGCACCGAGGCCGCTGCCGGGCACGCGTGCCGCTGCGGGGGCGAGGGGTGCCTGGAGACCGTCGCCGGCGGGTGGGCGCTGGTCGCCCAGTTCGTCGAGCGCGGCCACGAGGTCAGCCACGTCCGCGACCTCACCGCCCTCGCCCTGGGCGGCGACGCCGACGCCAAGGCGATGCTCCGCGAGAGCGGCCGGCTGGTCGGCGAGGTCGTCGCGGCCGCGATCACCCTGCTCAACCCGCACGCCCTCGTGGTCGGCGGCGACATGTCGGCGGCCTTCGACGTCTACGCCGCCGGCCTGCGCGAGAGCATCTACGCCCGCGCCACCGCGCTCGCCACCCGCGACCTGCAGGTGCTGCCCTCGACCTACGGCGACCGCGCCGGACTCGTCGGCTGCGCGGTGCTCGCGCTCGACAAGGCGCTCGCCCCGGCCGCGGTCGACGCGATGCTGCTCGAGGGCGTCCGCCTCGGCGACCCGGTCGACGACTGACCCGCCCGCACCACGCGGCGTACGCTCGCGCCATGACGCAGGTCCGCCGCGCGACCCCGGCCGACGCCGGCGTGCTCGCCCGGCTGCTGTGGGACTTCAACACCGAGTTCGAGTCCGAGACCGACGACGCCGACGTGCTCGCCGGCCGCTTCGCGCGACTGCTCGCCCTCGAGACGGCCTACGCCGTGCTCGCCGAGGACGACACCGGGCCGGTCGGCTTCGCGCTGGTCACCCTGCGGCCGGCGATCTGGTTCGACGGGCCGGTCGCCACCCTCGACGAGCTCTACGTCGTCCCCCACCTGCGCTCGGCCGGGATCGGCACGCAGGTCCTCGACCTGTCCCGCGCCCTGGCCCGCGAGGCCGGCGCCCCGGAGATGCACATCAACGTCGACGAGGTCGACGCCGACACCCGCCGGTTCTACGAGCGCCACGGCTTCGTCAACGTCGAGGACGTCGCCGACGGGCGGATGCTCTGCTACGTCGGCACCGCCTGAGGAGCGTCAGACCTCCGAAGTCCCCGGATATCCGGGGACTCTCGTGGTTCGCACCCGAGATCGCGGGTGCGAACCACGAGGTCCGGGTGCAAAGCATCGCTGCCAGACTCGTGCCGTGGAGTCTCAGTCGCTGACCGGGATCGAGGGCGTGCGGTGGGTGCCGGACGTCCCGACCGGTGTCGCTGCGCTCGTGCTCGCCGGTTCGAGCGGACGGGTGGACTCGGGGCGGGCCAGGCTCCTGGCCCAGCACGGCGTCGTTGCGGAGTCGGTCCAGTGGTTCGGCGGCGCGGGGCAGAGCTCAGGGCCGTACGACGTCCCGCTCGAGCTGTTCCTCGGCCGGGTCGCGGACCTGGCCCGGGAGAACGACACGATCGTCGTCGTCGGTACCTCCTTCGGTTCCGAGGCGGCGATGCTCATCGGCGCCCACAGCCCCGATGTCGACGCGGTCGTCGCGTTCGCGCCGTCGGACGTCGTGTGGGCCGGCGTACGTCCTGACGGCGCCACGACCTCGCACTGGACCTTCGGCGGATCCCCTCTGCCCCACGTCCCGTTCATCGACACGTGGGAGCCAGCCGACGACCCGCCCGCCTTCGTCACCCTCTACGAGGAGAGCAGGCGGCGATCAGCGGCAGCGACCTCGGGACCCGCGCTCCCCGTCGAGCACATCGACCGACTGGTGCTCGTCGCGGGCGGTGACGACCAGGTCTGGCCGTCGCTCGAGATGGCCCGCGCGATCGAGGCGCGACGCGACGCGCACGGACGCGGCACGACGCTCGTCACTGACCCGCGGGCGGGGCACCGCACCGTCCTGCCCGGGGAAGACCCGGTCGTGGGCGGCGTGAGGATGCGGCGCGACGGGACGGAGGAGGCCGACCGCAGGCTGGGCCGGGCGGCGTGGCCCCACGTCGCCGCTCTGCTCCGCGGGCCAGGCGCCACAGCGGACTAGGGTCGTCGCATGCCCGAGTTCACCTGGCGCCCGGCCAACGAGGCGACGGACGCGGACGTCGAGGCCGTCTTCGAGGCGGGCGGCGCCCGCAAGTGCCGGTGCCAGGGGCTCAAGGTGCCGGGCTGGATCTGGCGCGACACCACCCAGGAGCAGCGCGACACGGCGCTGGTGGAGCAGACGGCCTGCGGCACGGGCGGGCCGACGTCGGGACTGATCGGCTACGTCGACGGGGAGCCCGCCGGGTGGGTCGCGGTCGAGCCGCGGGAGAACTACCCGCGCATCTGGAGCCGCAGGCAGCCGTGGATGCGGATGGACCCGGACCGCGAGGGCGTCTGGTCGGTCACCTGCTTCGTCGTCCGCAAGGGCCACCGCCGGGCGGGACTGATGTACGAGCTCGCCGCCGCCACCGTCGCGTACGGCGAGCGGGTCGGCGCGCGCGTCCTGGAGGGCTACCCCACCGAGCCCGCCGACGGGAAGACGGTCATCTGGGACGAGGCGTCGGTCGGGCTGCTGCAGGTCTTCCTCGACGCCGGCTACGAGGTGGTCGCGACGCCGACCCTGCGCCGCCGCGTGGTCCGCAAGGAGCTCGCCCGGGGGTGAGGCTCAGCGCCCCGCCGCCACCATCTCCCCGACCGCCTCCTCGAGGCTGGCGCGCAGCGCGGCGAGGTCCGCGACGGCGCTCGCGTCGACGTTGACCCCGAGGCAGGCGGTGTCGCCGAGGGTGGTGAGCACGACGGTGAGCGCCGAACCCGGCAGCGGCCCGAGGACGTAGGTCCCCCGCACCTGCGCGCCGGCCATGTAGCGCCGCTTCGGCGGGCCGGGCAGCGTCAGCACGAAGGCGTCGGGCGGAGCTGCGACCCGGAGCGCGGAGGCGCCGACGAACGACGGCATCCGGTTGAGCAGCGGGGCGGCGGCGTCGAGGACCTCGAGCGCCCGCTCGGTGTGGAGCGACAGCACCTCGCCCCGCACCGCGGCGACCCGGTCGACCGGGTCCTCGATCGCCGTCGGACCCGAGATGACGGCGCCGGCGAAGCGGTTGCCGAGGTCGTCGGCGCGGCTCAGCGAGACGCGTACGCCGACCGGCACCTCGCGCACGTCGCTGCCGCGTCGCTCGTGGTAGCGCCGGAGCCCGCCGAGCACCAGCGCGACCGCGACGTCGTCGAGCGTGGCGCCGCTCCGGCGGGCCACCGTCCGCAGCGGCTCGAGCGGTGCGTCGAGGGTGAGGAACGCCCACGACCGCCCGGTGCGCGGCGCCAGCTCGGGCGACGGCGGCGCGGCCTGGGTGAGCAGCCGACGGACCGACGCGCCGTAGCGCAGGCCGGACGCGACCACCGTCGACGGCCGGGTCGACAGCAGCGACCGGGCCGCGCCCCAGGCGGACCCGGCGAGGACGGAGGCGTCGCCGCGCAGGCCCGCGACGGCCAGGTCGACCGGGTCCACCTCGGCCGGCGCGGCGTCCTCGTCGCCGAGCGGCTTGCGGGGCGTGTGGGCCCGGCGGCCGGACTGGAGCATCGAGAGCAGCTGGACGGTGCCGAGCGGGTCGGCGAGGGCGTGGTGGATCTTGAGGACGTAGCTCGCTCCGCCGTCGGTGTCCTCGAGCAGGACGCCCTCCCACAGCGGGCGCGACCGGTCGAAGGGGCGCAGCGCGACCTGCGCCGCCTCGGCCAGCACCTCGTCGCGGCCGGCGACCCGCTCGCGGCGCAGGTGGTAGCGCAGGTCGAAGGTGGGGTCGTCGGCCCAGGTGGGCGGGGCGGTCGGCACGACCGGGTCGACCACCCGCTGCCGCAGCCGGCGCACCAGCCGGGTGCCCCACTCGGTCGCCGCGACGAACCGCTGCCAGTCCGGCGCCCGGTCGAGGTCGATGACGACGGTCGTGGTCGACGACTGCACCGGGTGGCGCTCGGCCCGCCACAGCAGCGTCTGCACGGGCGTGAGCTCGGCGCCCGACGACCAGGTCGCGGCGCTGCCCCAGCGCTCGAGGTCCTCGGAGGTCGTGGGACTCACTGCGGCCACCTCGCGAGGGTGTCCTGGAACTTCTGCCGCAGGGCGGCGATCCGGTCGTCCATGTCGTCGGCGCTCCAGTCGGTCTCGGGCTCGAGGACGCAGACGTCCACGACACCGGGGTTGAGCACGAGCGAGCTGCGGCGCATCAGCTCGCCGGTGTTGCGCAGCACCACCGGCACGACCGGCACGCCGGCCTGCGCGGCCAGGTGGAACGCACCCTTGCGGAACGGCCCCAGCACGGGGGTCGCCGACCGGGTGCCCTCGGGGAAGATCATCAGCGAGGTGCCGCCGCGGATCCGGTCGACGACGCCGTCGAGGGTCGCCCGTGCCGACGCTGAGTCGGACCGGTCGATCCAGGCCGGGTCGATCACCACCGACCCGACGAAGGTGCGCGGGTCCCACCGCGCCTCCTTCTTCGCCACGATGGTGAAGTCACGCTCGAGCAGCTGGCCGAGGACCGGGATGTCCAGCGCGCTCTGATGGTTGGCGACGAAGATCGCCGGCCGGTGGGTCCACAGCCGCTCCCGGTGCAGGACGTCCACCGACACCCCGGCGATCGCCATCGGCAGGTGGGTGGCCAGCTTGACCGCCGTGTTGCGGGCCTCGCTGCGGTCGCCGCGCAGCAGCCCGTAGGCCAGGCCGGCACCGACGCCGGCGTTCATCCCGGCCAGCGCGGCGACGGTCCGGCCGGCCGCGACCAGCGAGCCGCCCACGGGGTCGGCGAGGTCGAGCACCGGCCAGCCCAGCCGCGCGGCGGCGGCACGCAGGTCGCGGTGCGGGTTGAGCGCCGTCGGGTGTCCGACGGAGGAGAGGAAGGCGACGTCCTCGTAGCCGTTGCCGTAGGCGTAGGACTCCGCCAGGTCGACGCCGTGCTCGCGCGCGAAGGCGCGGACGCCGCTGGCCTTGTGGCGTCCCCAGAGCATCGGGCCGTCGGTCTCGCCGGTGAACTGGCCGTCCTCGACCACCAGCCGCGTGCAGATCAGGTGCTCGACGCCGAGGTCCCGCGCGACCGGCGCGATCTGGTACGCCGTCGCGGCCGAGGCGACCGCGACGGTGTGGCCGGCGCGCTGGTGGGCCGCGACCAGGGCGCGCGACTCGCGCCGGATGGTGCCGGCGATCTTCGCACGGAAGAGCCGCTCGCCGAGGTCGGCGAAGGCCTCCTCCGACTCCCCGCGCATCGCGGAGAAGGCGACGTGGGCGATCCGGGTGGGGTCGCCGCCGAGCTCGCCGTCGACCGCCGTGACGACGGTGCGGAGGAACTCGGCGGGCGACACCTCGCGGCCCTTGAGCCGGTCGCCGTAGAAGGTGGCGGCGGTGTAGCCCGCGACGAGGGTGCCGTCGAGGTCGAAGAACGCCCCGACCTCCGGGCCCTGCGGGCCGGCCTCGATGGCGTCGATCGCCTCGCGGGCCGCGGTGGACAGCCCGCTCACACGGGGTCCTGCGCGGGCGACTGCTGCGGGACGGGCGGCGGCACCACCTGCACGGGCTCCCCCGCGATCTCGCCGACGATGTTGACCCGGCGCACGGTGTCGCGCAGCTCGGCGGCGAACGCCTCGCGGGCCGAGCCCACGCCGGCGCCCTCGTCGAGCAGCCCCTTGTGGCGGGCGAGCGCGAGAGCGGTGCGGAAGAGCTGAGCGAGATCGACTCGGCGCTCGCGACCCGCCGCTGCAGGGCCCACTGCTGGCCGACCGCGAGGGCGTCGGCGAGCAGCGCCTCCTCGTCGACGGGGCCGTCGCCGTGCTCGGCGAGCCGGTCGGCGACGACGAGGTAGGCGTCGAGGAACGGGCGCAGCACCAGGTGCGCGAGGTGGGGACGGGCGGTGACGAGCAGCTGGCGCGCCTTGACCGGCGTCAGCTCGGTGACGCCCTCGCCGACCAGCAGCTGCAGCTCGGCGCGCAGGTCGTCCTCGAAGTCGGCGCGGGAGGGGAAGAAGAACTCGAACTTGAGCAGGTCGCGCATCCGCTTCGCCTCCTCCCAGCCCACCTGGAGCTCGCCGCCGGGCGGCAGGTCGGCGCCGGGCTCGAGCTCGCTGACCGTGAGCAGCGCGAGCTCGCCGATCGCGCGCTCGACGAGGATGTGGATCACGGTGTTGCGGTAGAACGCCGCGACCAGGT
Source organism: Nocardioides okcheonensis (assembly GCF_020991065.1). Lineage (NCBI taxonomy): Bacteria > Bacillati > Actinomycetota > Actinomycetes > Propionibacteriales > Nocardioidaceae > Nocardioides > Nocardioides okcheonensis. Next base: position 2,859,417 of record NZ_CP087710.1, on the reverse strand, counting down.
GCTGGTCGTCGCCGATCTTCCAGACCGGCTCGGTGCCCTGGTCGTACGCCGTCAGCACCCCGCTGCGGGCCAGCTCGGCCAGCGCCCGGCGGATCGTCGAGCGGTCGCGCAGGTCGGCGGCGCCGGCGACCGGCCACCGGCGCGACTCCACGTAGGCCGCGAGCGGCTCGACCGTCTCGAGCACCTCGTCGACGGTGAGGGCGCGGTCGGCGCCGAGCAGCGCCAGCGACACGATCGCGGTGACGGTGACGGGGGTGGCGCGGTTGAGCCGGTGGGAGATGTCGAGCGCGACCCGCTCGACCGCCTGGTGCCCGGTGACGCCCTCCGCGGCGAGCTCCGCCATCCGCTCGCTCAGCGAGAACGGCTCGCCGACGGTGAGGTAGGCCCGCCCGAGACGGTTGCGCTGCAGCCGCGCGAAGCGTACGAGCCAGCGCCAGTCCTCCGGCGTCTTGCTGGCCCCGCGCGCCTCCTCGGTCATCAGCGAGACCTCGTGGAGCTGGTCGTAGACCACGGACACCGGCACGACCTGCACGTCCGGGGCGTCCGGCCCCTCGACGGTGTCGGTGAGGTACTTGAGGATGCCGTGCACCGGGGGACGCAGCTTGCCGGTGCGGGTGCGGCCGCCCTCGATCGACCAGGCCAGGTTGCGCTTGTTGGCCACCATCTGGCGGATGTAGGAGCGCAGCGCGAGCCGGTAGACCGGGATCTCCTGGGTCGAGCGGCGGATGAAGATGACGCCGGTGCGCTTGGCGATCGTGCCCAGCACGGGGAGGTTCAGGTTGGCGCCGCCGAAGGTGTAGGTCGGCGAGAAGCGCCGCGCCATCAGCACGTTGGGGATGACCATGCCGTCGAGGTACGAGCGGTGGCTGAACGCGAGCGCCAGGCTGTGGGCCCGGTCGACCTTGCGCAGCCGCTGCATCTGGTCCTCGTCGACGAGCACGTCGTAGGCGCGCAGGAACCAGTCGCCCATCCGCGCCCAGCCCTGCGAGGTGCGGTCGTCGTGGTCGGCCGCCATCTCGTGGAGGTAGCCGGTGACCTCGTCCCACACCTCGGGCTCGGGTCGGCCCTGCTCGTCGGCCCAGTCCCGGACGGCGGCCTGGAAGCGCTTGTCGTGGAGGAGCTCGGTCACCTCCTGCGGCGGCGCGGCGGGGAGCCGCTCCCCGACGCTGCGGGGCAGGCCGGCCCGCGCGAGGTCTCGGACACGTCGGACGGCGGTCACGGCCCCTCCTTCCTGCCGCGCCGGGGCGCGAGCACGGGCGTGCGCCGAAAGTTACCTGCGTCACCCACACCCTGACCATGGCCCGACCGGGACCGACCTCGGTTTCATCCTCGGCACCGCCCTCTAGTAACGTTCGGCGCGGTGACGTGTCCGAGCGGCCTAAGGAGAACGCCTCGAAAGCGTTTGTGGGCGCAAGTCCACCGAGGGTTCAAATCCCTCCGTCACCGCCAGGGGCTCCCGACGAAAGTCGGGAGCCAAGCCGACGAAAGTCGGAGAGAGCCGCCTCAGGCCCGAGAAATCGGTCGCCGGGGGCGGCTCTCGGCATTCCGGGAGGCGCTGCGGCTCTCCGCGAGCGAGCCGGGTGCGCTGCGCCGGGAGTCCGGTCGCCCGATGATGACGAGACGCCCTGCCGCAGGTGGCTGAGGCAGAGCGCTTGGCGCACTCCTGCCGACCGGCAAAAGATCAGTGTCCGGTGCAACGCTGCAGGGTCCTGCGACGACTGGACAGATGTGAAAACTACGGAGAGGCACGGGCCTGCCTTGCAGTTCGAAGATGCGTACCGAGAGCATCGGCTGACGCTCCTGCGCTTGGCGTACCTGATGTCCGGTTCACACGACGTGAGCGAGGACGTAGTCCAATCCGTGTTCACCTCCGCACACGACCGCTGGGACCAGATCGACAAGCCGCTCCCATACCTGAAACGCGCCGTGGTCAACGCCGTCAAGGACGTCCAGCGGCGTCGCTTCCGCCTCCTGTCGAGGACCCCCGAGAGGCCTCCGGTCGCTCTTCCACCGGAAGTGGACGAGACATGGGCCCACGTCGGACGGCTCTCATGGATCCAGCGCGCCGTCGTCGTCCTGCACTACTACGAAGACCTCCCCTTGAACGAGGTAGCAGCCGTCCTCGACCGCCCGGCGGCAACGGTGCGCTCCGACCACCGCCGCGCACTCGACAAGCTTCGAAAGGCACTGGCATGAACGACACCCACGACAAGCAGGGCATCGAACAACGCCTGCGGCATGACCTGCACACGGTGGCAGACACGCTCACCGAGGATGCCTTCGCAACCGCACCCCAGCGCGAGCGCCGTCCGCGTCGCAACCGACGACTCGCCCTCAGCGTGGGAGCGCTGGCCGTTCCATTGGCGCTGGCAGCGGGAGCGTACGTACAGGACGGACCCGAGTACGTCGACACCATCGCTCCTGAACGGATCGTGGCGACCGGGAGTGTGGACGGCAGTCGCTACCTGCTCATCGAGTCTGACCGCACCGACGCGTGCGGACAGCCGGTCACCGGCGTGGAACTGGTCGAAGAGCGCAAGAACCTGCTCGGCAGCGAGTGGAACACGACTGGCTACGAGTACGGGGAGTACGTCGATACCGGTTGTGGAGGTGTCGTCATCGACACGGCGCGCTACCTCAAGGACCCGGCCCTGTTCGCCGACTCAGGAGCCGAGGTGGGCGACTCGTTCGTATGGATCTACGCCGTCCACCCCGACGTGGACACCGTGCGCATCACGTCCGGTGACTACACCAAGGATCTTCGTGTCTACGAGGTCGACGGAGCCGGATACGCCCCCTTCGAGATCCCCGAGAACATCGACGAGTACACCTCCGAGCTGCTCATCGACGGGCAGGTAGTCCCCGGCTCCACAGAGGAGCAAGAGGTGATGCGACCGTGAAGGCCCTCGGACAGCTGCAAGCCGTCATCGGGCTCCTCGTGCTCGTGGTCCTCGTGACCCTCTGTGCACAGCGGGCATTCGGTAGCAGACGAGGCAGTCGGAGAACCACACACGGCAACCCTCTCGAAGTCATGGACGAGGTGTTCGCCCCGGCGCGGCACAATGCTGTGACGGAACTACGGGCACAGCAGAACAGGGGTCCCGTCACCCCAGTCCCAGATGACGACCCGACAACACACACGTCGTCGATCCAGCCCCGAACCGCCGACGAGCCGTAGCCAGCAGGCTGCTGATAACGACCGCGACAGACGCCGGTGCGTCCGTGATCGCCCTCAGCCCTCAATCAGCCAAGACCCAAGCTCCGCTAGTTCGAACGGCGCTGAACCCGCAGGTCAGAACCGGTTCACGGGGAATGGAGGGGGTACCTCACGGGGAATGGGGCCTACAGGCCCTGCGGAAAACCGCCGATGACCTGCACCAATGCACTTTCGTCGGGAGCCCGCCAGTCGATCGGGCCGGTCCCCCAGGGGCCGGCCCGATCGTCGTTCCCCGGACAGCACGCCCGGTCCTAGGCTGCCCGCCATGACGGAGTTCCAGGTCACCCGGTGGCGCGAGCTGCCCTCCATGGTCGCCGCCCGCGCCGGCGACGAGACGGTGAAGGCGGAGCTGGCGCCGCGGTTCGCCGAGGCGATCGACGAAGCCGCGATGCGGCTGGGTGACACCGGCGCGGACGACTACCTCGCCGGCTGGGAGCGGAGCCCGTGGACCGAGGCGGACGGGAGCCCCGCCGAGGTCCTCGACCGGGTCACCGCCGAGCTGGACGCGGACTGGCCGGCCGACCGGATCGCGGCCTTCCTCGACGGGCTCACGCCGGGTCGGTGACGTCCGCGACCTGCGCACCGAGGTGGCGCACGACGTCGTCGGCCGCCAGCGTCGCGGCCACGCCGTGGGCACCGGCGCCGAGCGAGATCGTGCGGCCGACGATGCGCTCGTCGGCGACGACGGGGAGCGGGACCAGGGTGCCGAACGGCGTGATGGTGCCGCGCTCGTAGCCGGTGACCTCGCGCGCGGCGTCGGCGTCCGGCATCGAGATCCGGTTGACCCCGAGCAGCGCCCTCAGCCGGGGCCACGAGATCTGCCGGTCGCCCGGCACCAGCACCAGCAGGTGGTCGCCCTCGCCGCGCCGCACGACCATCGTCTTCACGATCGCCGACGGCTCGACGCCGCGTACCGCCGCGGCCTCCGCCAGCGACCCGACGCGTCCGTGCCGGGTGACCTCGTGGGGGATCCCGGCCTCCGCCAGGGCCCGCAGGGCGGGTGTCTGCTCGTCCACGCCGTCGAGCGTAGCCACCACATCTGGTGAACCCTCGACACGAGCGACCTCGTCGGGGGCGCCGGGTGCCACGGTGCAGTGTCCGGAGGCGCCACTGCCCGCTCGAGGGGGACCACCCATGACCGTACGCACCCACGCGCGCCGCGCCGCCGCCGCGAGCGCCGTCGTCCTCACGGTCGTCGGGGCCGGGGCACCGGCGGCGCACGCGGACACCGAGACCCGGCAGCGCAGCGTCGTCGCGGAGTGGCTGCAGCTCGGCGCGGTGCCCCAGGCCGGCGGCAACGTCCACGTGGGCCGCGTGCAGGCCTGGCAGACACCCGGCTCGCCCGCCGTCGACGCCGTCTACGGCGAGACGCTCGACTACACCTGCCCCGCCGGCTTCGTGCCCGACGGCCTGTGGCTCGACGCGATCGCCCAGCTCAGCGAGACCTGCACCTTCGTGGACAACCTGGTCATCGAGACCGGTGAGCTCGACCTCCACGTCCAGGGGAAGCTCCGGTCGGCTCGCCTGACCGGAGCCCTGGGCTACATCAGCGGCGAGGCCGCCGGCCCACCCGGCACCCTCCCCGTCGACCTGCGCTGGGCCGCCCCCGGCGACAAGACCCTTGACCGCCAGGTGGTCGGCAGCCGTCCGCGAACCCTCCTGGTCACCACGTCCCGCGAGGCGGCGGTGACCGGCACCGTCGGCGCCACCGCCGTCGGTCCCGGCGACGGGACCAGCGCGGGCGAGGTGCTGCGGCTGCGGACGGTGCAGCGCGACTGACCCCTCGGTGCGAGGATCGCGGTCGTGCGAGCCGTGGTCTACGACGAGGTCAGGTCCCAGCCCGAGGTGCGGGACGTGCCGCCGCCGACGGCACCCGACGGCGGCGTGGTCGTACGCGTCGCGGCGACCGGGCTGTGCCGCAGCGACTGGCACGCGTGGGCCGGGCACGACGACGTCGCGCTCCCCCACGTGCCCGGCCACGAGCTGGCGGGACACGTCGCCGAGGTCGGCTCCGGCGTGACCCGCTGGCGCGTCGGCGACCGGGTCACCGTCCCCTTCGTCTGCGGGTGCGGCCGCTGCGAGTGGTGCCTGCGGGGTGACGCGCAGGTGTGCCCCGACCAGCAGCAGCCGGGCTTCACGCACTGGGGCTCCTTCGCCGAGCTGGTCGCGCTGCACGCCGCCGACACCAACCTGGTCGCGGTCCCCGAGCCGGTCGACCTCGCGACCGCGGCCGGGCTCGGCTGCCGCTTCGCGACGGCGTACCGCGCGCTGGTGGGCCGCGCCGCCGTGCAGGCCGACGAGTGGGTCACGGTCGTCGGCGCGGGCGGGGTCGGGCTCAGCGCCGTGATGATCGCCCGCGCCCTCGGCGCCCGGGTGGTCGCCGTCGACCGCAACCGGGAGGCCCTGGCGCTCGCCGCCGACCTCGGCGCCGAGCACACCGTCCTCGCCGACGGGACCACCGACGTACCGGAGACGGTCGCAGGCCTGACCGACGGCGGCAGCCACGTCGCGGTCGACGCCGTCGGCAGCGAGCAGACCTGCGCCGACGCGATCCTCGCGCTCCGTCGCCGCGGCCGGCTCGCGCAGGTCGGCCTGCTGCCCCCGGTCGACGGGCACCCGCGGGTGCCGATGGCGCGGGTCATCGCGTGGGAGCTCGACCTGCTGGGCAGCCACGGCATGGCCGCGGTCGACTACCCCGCGATGCTGGCCCTGGTGGAGTCCGGCGTGCTCCGCCCGCAGCGCCTGGTCGAGCGGGTCATCGGGCTCGACGAGGCCGCCGCGCTGCTGCCGGTCTTCGACACCGCGACCGTCGCGGGGATGACCATCGTCGACCCGACCCGCTGAGGACGTTCGGCACTGTCCGCCCGCCGCGATCCGACCGACCATGGTGGGGACGAGGAGGCCCACGATGAGGCGCACGGTGGCGGTGGCGGCAGCGGTCGGGGTGCTGGCCGGACTGGGCGGGACCGGGATGGGGCTCGCCCTCGCGTCGGACGGACCGGACCGGGGTCCCCTGGCCCGGACGTCGATGATGGGCGGACCGGGCTCGACGACGATGCGCGCCGCCACCAACGAGGCGACGTGGCTGCGCGAGATGGTCGCCCACCACCGCGAGGCGATCGCCGCCGCCGGCGAGCTGGCCCGCTCCGACCGCCCCGCGATGCGCGCGTTCGGTCGGCGCATCGTCGCCGACCAGTCGGCGCAGGTCGAGGAGATGGAGGCCTGGCTCCGGGACTGGTACCCCGACGAGGCGACGGAGGACCCGACCTACGAGCCGATGATGCGCGACCTCTCCGGCCTCGACGGCGACCGGCTCGACCGCGCCTTCCTGCGCGACATGGTCGGGCACCACATGGCGGCGGTGATGATGGCCCAGCAGCTGCTCGTGCGCGGCACCGCCGAGCACGACGCGGTCAACGACCTGGCCCGCACGATCCGCCACGACCAGGCCCGCGAGATCGCCTGGATGCGCGGTCGGCTCTCCGCCTGGTTCGGCGACGCCGCGGGCGGCTGGTGCGGGATGCACGGCTGACCGTCCGATTTGCACTGAGTGCAACACTGGTGCGGTGACCACGACCACCGCACGCGAGGAGCGCCGCCGCGCCATCCTCGACGCCGCGCGGACGCTCGCGACCGAGCACGGCGCGGACGGCTTCACCGTCGACCAGGTCGCCGCGCTCGCCGGCGTCTCCCGGCGCACCGTGTTCAACCACGTCGCCGGCATCGACCAGCTGCTGGTCGCGGTCTGCGAGCAGATCCTGGCCGAGGTCACCGCCGAGCTGATGGACGCCGTCGACCGCGACACCGTCGACCTGCCCGCCGGCGAGGCTGGCTCGCGCGCGGCGCTCGCCGCGGTGTGCGAGGCGGCGCGAGGCGTCGACCTCCCCACGGCGATCGCCACCATCGGCCGGGTCCTCGGCGGACCGGGCGAGGAGGACGAGCGCACCGACGCGATCTCCCGCACCGCGCTCGAGCACGTCGGCGTGCGCCTGCGCGAGCGGCTGCACGACCGCGCGCCCGCGCTCGACCCGCTCGACCTCGACCTGACCCTCGTGCTGCTGACCAACGGCCTCGCCGCCATCGCCGGCCTCTGGCTGTGCGACCACCCCGACCTCACCCCCGACGTCCCGGACGGTGCCCGCGCCGACTGGGACCGCCTCCTCGACCGCCTGCTCGTCCGCCTCGCGCGCGGCCACGCCGGCTGACCCCCGCCCCCTCCCCGCACCAGACCGAAAGGCCTCCTCCATGGCCGAGCTCCTCTACCGCCTCGGACGCTTCGCCGCGCGCCGCCACTGGACCGTGGTCGGCGCCTGGCTGGCCGTCCTCGCCGTCACCGCAGCGACGTACGTCGCCTTCGCGGGCACGCTCTCCAGCTCGATCACGCTGCCCGACACCCCCACCACGCGGGTCTCGGCGCAGCTCGAGCGCGAGTTCGAGGGCACCGGCGGCGGCAACGGCGCGATCGTCGCCGAGACGACCGACGGCGCAGCCTTCACCGCCGCCCAGCGGCGCGAGGTCGCCGCGCTCCTGGACCGCGTCGGGGAGGTCGACGAGGTCTCGGAGGTGAGCGACCCGTTCGCCACCCAGGACCAGCTCGACGCCTCCGCACGCAGGGTCGAGGACGGCAAGCAGCAGCTCAACGACGGGCTCAACCAGCTGAAGGCGGCGCAGGACCAGGTCGACGCCGGGCGCGCCGCGGTCGAGGCCCAGCGCGAGCAGGCCCGGGAGGCCGGCACCCTCGACGCCGCCGTGCGCGCCGCGCTGGCGGACGCCGAGGCGCAGCTCGACGCCGGCCAGGCACGGATCGACCGCAACCGCGCGAAGGTCGAGGAGCAGCAGCCCGCGCTGGAGCAGGGCATCACCCTGTCCCGCCTGTCGTCGGGCTTCCGCACCGTCTCCGAGGACGGCAGCGCCGCGGTGGCCAACGTGACCTTCGACGTCGCGATCAACGAGGTCAGCCTCGAGGCGAAGGGCGAGATCGAGGACCTCGTCACCGACGCCGACATCGACGGGGTCGCGCTCTACCCGTCGCAGGACATCGCGCAGACCGTGCCGTCCATCCTCGGGCCCGGCGAGGTCGCCGGCGTCGTGGTCGCGGCGATCGTCCTGTTCGTCATGCTCGGCACCCTGCTGGGCGCCGCCCTCCCGCTGGTGACCGCGCTGCTCGGCGTCGGAGTCGCGTCGCTCGCCTCGCTGTCGTTCTCCGGCGTCGTCGACTTCGTGTCGGTGACCCCGGTGCTCGGCGTGATGCTCGGCCTCGCGGTCGGCATCGACTACTCCCTCTTCATCATCAACCGGCACCGCCGCCAGCTGAAGCAGGGCGCCGACCTGCACGAGTCGATCGGGCTGGCCAACGGCACGTCCGGCAACGCGGTCGTCTTCGCCGGCGTGACGGTGATCGTCGCGCTGCTCGCGCTCAACGTCACCGGCGTCCCGTTCCTCGGCCTGATGGGCACCGTCGGCGGCGTCGCCGTGCTGGTCGCGATCCTGATGGCGGTCACGCTGACGCCCGCCGTGCTGTCGCTGGTCGGCCCGCGGATCCTCGGTCGCCGCGAGCGGGCGCGGCTCGCGTCCGGGGAGCACGCGACCGACCCCGCGGCGATCACCGCCCGCGACACCCCGATGTCGACGCGCCGCGCCCTGACCACGCTCGGCGTCGGCGTCGTCGCGCTGCTCGCGGTCGCCGCGCCGGCGACCCAGATGCGCCTCGGCCTGCCCGACGGGTCGACGCAGCCGCCGGACTCCGCGGCCTACCAGGCCTACGAGGTGCAGGCCGACAAGCTCGGCGAGGGCTCCAACGGCCCGCTGCTCGTGGTCGCGGACCTCCCCGCCTCCGTGACCGAGGACGGCGTCGTGGCCGAGCAGGCGACGGTCGCCGAGCAGATCGGTCGGACCTGGAGCGTCGACGCCGTGGTCCCGATCGGCGTCTCGCAGGACCGCACCGCGCTGGCCTTCCAGGTCGTGCCGACCGGCTCACCGTCGAGCGAGTCCACCGCCGAGCTGGTCCAGAACCTGCGCACCCTCGAGCCGGTCACCACCTCCGGCGACCGGGCCACGCTCGGTGTCGCCGGCAACGCCAGCGCCGGCATCGACATCTCCGACAAGCTCGCCTCGGTGCTGCCGGTCTACCTCGTGCTGGTGGTCGGGCTGTCGCTGCTCATCCTGGTGCTGGTCTTCCGCTCGATCCTCGTGCCGCTCACCGCGACGCTCGGCTTCGTGCTGTCGCTGCTCGCGGCGTTCGGCGGCATCACCGCGATCTTCCAGATCGGCTTCCTGGCCGACCTGTTCGGCGTCCACGCGCCCGGGCCCGTGCTGAGCTTCCTGCCGATCATCGCCACCGGCATCCTGTTCGGCCTCGCCATGGACTACCAGCTGTTCCTCGTCTCCGGGATGCGGGAGGCGTACGCCCACGGCGCACCCGCCCGGGTCGCGGTGCAGCACGGCCTGCACGCCGGGCGCTCGGTCGTCACCGCGGCCGCGATCATCATGATCTCGGTCTTCGCGGGCTTCGTGTTCTCCCACGACGCGACCATCAAGCCGATCGGTTTCGGCCTGGCCTTCGGCGTGCTGCTGGACGCGTTCGTCGTGCGGATGCTGCTGATCCCGGCGGCGATGCACCTGCTCGGCGAGGCGGCCTGGTGGCTGCCGAAGTGGCTGGACCGGATCCTGCCCGACGTCGACGTCGAGGGTGCCCGGCTCGAGCGCAGCCACCCGGTCCACGAGGACGGTGACGCCGCGACCGGCACCGACCCCGCGCCGACCGGGCGCCACGCCGCGACGAGCTGATCCGCGCGGGACGTCATGGGAATCGGCGGTGCGGACCACCGAGACCCATGACGTCGCGGCTAGCGCATGCGCTCGGTCGCTGCTTCGAGGTTCCGGACCCAGGTCTGCGCCGCGGCTGATCCGTCGGCGTGGTCGTCCAGGCTCAACAGTCCCTGGACGCACGTCGTCGGGAGGACCGCGGCGAGCCCTCCGCTCTCGCCGTACGCTCCGAGCGCCTCGTCCCAGTCGCGAGGGTCGGCGGAGGAGAGCAGGAACCACGCGACGTCTGCGATGCCGGGTCCCACCCCGACGTCCTCCCAGTCGAGAAGTGCCACCTCACCTGACGGCGACGTACGCATGTTGCGTCCGGACGCGTCGCCGTGGACCAGCGTCGCCGGTCCGGCCGCTCCGGCCCGTTCCCCGGCAGCGGCCACCCGCCCCACCAGCGAGTCGCCGAGCCGACGGACCTCGTCGGTGACGTCAGCTCGCCCCCGGACCTCTGGCCAGCGGGCAGCGTAGTAGCTCTCGACCAGGTCCGAGACGTCCGCTCGCGGAAGCCAGGGGTGCACGGTCGTCGCACGTCCGGTCCAGCGGCGGTGCAGTGCACCCAGAGCAGTGACCGCGGCCACCGGATCGGCTCCTTCGTGCCACGTCGACAGGTCCTCCAGGACGAGGAGGGTGTCGCCGTCCTCGACCTCGGCGTGCACCAGGCCGGGGACCCGGACACCGACGTCGCTCGCCACCTCGCGGTAGAACCGGACCTCGCGGGTGAACATCTGCAGACGGTCCGGGATGGAGCCGGGCTCGGGGGCCTGCCGACGCTTCACGTGGGTGATGGTCACGGCGTCAGCGTGGCACGGACGGCTACATCTGCAGCTCGGGGCTCACCGTCTTCAGCGACCACACCCGCTGCCGGCGGGCGGCGACGGTCGTCGCGAGCAGCGCCACGGCCAGCCAGCCCAGCAGGACCAGCACGTCGGAGAGCACCCGGACGTCCGGGCCGCCGTAGACCAGCTGGCGCAGGCCGTCGACGGCGTACGACATCGGCAGCGCGTGGTGCAGCGGGTGCAGCGCCGGCGGGAGGGTCTGCCAGGGGAAGGTGCCGCCGGCGGTGATCAGCTGCAGCACCATCAGCACCAGGCCGATGAACTGACCGGCCTTGCCGAACCAGGTGGCGAGCGCGTGGACCATCGCGACGAACACGGCCGAGGTGAGGACCAGGAACGCCAGCGCGCCGGGGATGTTGGCCGGCACGATGTCGAGCACCCCGAAGACGATGGTCGACATCACCACCATCTGGGCCGCCCCGAGCAGCACCGGGGCGAGCCAGCCGCCGAGCGCGACCCGCAGTGGGTGCTGGTCACCGGCGAGCGCGCGCGGCGACAGCGGGCGCACCAGCAGGAACAGCACGTAGCCGCCGATCCACGCGGCGAGGCTGAGGAAGAACGGCGCGAGCCCGGCGCCGTACGTCCCGGCCGTGGCGTCGGACCGGGAGTCCACCCGCACGGGGTCGCCGATCACGTCGGCGAGCCGCTCGCGGGTGGTGCCGTCGACGTCCGGGACGTCCGCGGCCCCCTTCTCGAGGCCCTTCTGCAGCCGCTTCGCGCCCCGGTCGAGCCTCGTCAGCCCGGTCCGCAGCTCGTCGGCGCCGTCGGAGAGGCGCGTGGCGCCGTCGCGCAGCTGCACCGCGCCCGTGCGCGCCTCCCCGATCCCGTCGACCAGCTCCGGGACGGCCGCGGCCAGTGCCTCGTTTCCGTCGGCGACCTGGTCGGCGCCGCTCGCGAGCCGGTCGAGCCGCGCGGACGTGCGCCGCACGGTGGCGGTGCCGTCGGCGACCGTGGCGCCGAGGTCGTCGTAGACCGCGAGCACGGCCTGCTGCTGCTCGGGCGTCAGGCCCTGCTGGCGCATCCGCTGGACGAGCTCGCGCCGCTGCTGCACCCGCGCGCGGTCGATCTCCCGCGCGGCGGCGGCGGCCTCGGCGCCGACGTCGGCGATCTGCGCGTTGGCGTCGGCCACCCGGCGGGCGCCCTGCGCCAGTCGCCGCGTCTGCGCCGGCAGCGAGGACGTCCGGTCGGCGATCGTGCCGAGGCCGGTGGCCAGCTCGCCCGCGCCGTCCTCCAGCCTCCCGGCGCCGTCGGCCAGCGTGGCCGCGCCGGAGCGGGCCTCGCCGAGGCCGTCCTCGAGCGTGCCCGCGCCGTCGGCGGCCTGGGCGAGCTGGGTGCGGATGTCGGAGAAGCCGGTCAGGAAGGTGGTCGCCGCCTCCGCGCCCACCTGGCTGGCCAGCGCGTCGCGCACCCGGTCGGTGACGGTGCCGGCGATGGTGGTCGAGAGGTAGGAGTTGGCGTCGTTGGTGAGGAGCGCGAGCCGGGCGCGCCTCGGGTCGAGGTCCGCGTTGCTGGCCAGGGACGCGGAGAAGTCCCGCGGCACGTGCAGCGCGAAGTCGTAGGTCCCGTCCTGCACGCCGTCCTCGGCCTGCGCGAGGGTGACCTCGCTCCAGTCGAAGTCGCCGCTGTCGAGCAGGTCGTCGGCCACCTGGCGTCCGGCGTCGAGGCGGGTGCCGTCGGGCAGGTCCGCGCCGGCGTCCTCGACCACGATCGCCGCCGGCACCTGGTCGAGGTTGCCGTAGGGGTCGTAGTTGGCCCACAGGTAGAGCCCGGCGTACATCGTCGGCACCAGCACGAGCGCGGCCACGGCGAGCTTGGGCAGCCGCCCCGCGGTGATCCGGCGCAGCTCGTTGAGCGCCATCCTGAAGCCGGTCATGCGGAGACCTCCTGCTCCGACGGGGTCGGCTGGTCGGGACGGGGGCCGATGGACGCGGTGCGGTCGGCGCGGTCGGCCACGTGCGAGGCCGCCGTGGGACTGGCGGTGACCAGCACCCCAGCGCCCGCGGCCGCGGCGTCGGCCACCACCTGCCACCAGCCGTCGGGGAGCGCGCCGTGGCGCTCGGGGAGCGCGAGGACGAGGAACGTCGGGCCCCGCAGCAGCGCGAGCCGGGTCATCAGCGCCACCCGCGCGGCCGGCTCGAGGTCGCCGAGCGGCTCGGCGCCGTCGAGGCCGAGGTCGGCGTCGGCCAGCCACGCCGCGACGTCGCGCGCCCATGCACGCCGCCCGGCCATCGCGAGGTCCTCCCCGACGACCGCCCGCACCGGCAGCACCGGCTCCGGCGCGGTGACGCCGACGACGTCGACCAGCGCCACCTCGTGCTGCAGCCGGCGGGCGTCGGCGCGGCCGTCGACGAGCACCTCCCCCTCGACGCCGGCCAGCCGCCCGGCGACCGCGAGCGCGAGCAGGGCGTGCCGGTCGTCGGGGTCGCCGACCGCGAGGGTCACCTCGCCCTGCACGACCTCCAGGCTGGTGGCCGGCAGCAGCCAGGTGCGTCGGCGGCGGATCGCCACCCCGCGCGCCTCGAGGCGTACGGCGACGGGCTGCGGCTCGGGCTGTGGCTCGGGCTCGGCGGGGGTGGTGTCGGTGTCCACGGTGCTCCTGGTGCTGGGGTCGTGCGGCGTCGTGGGGGCGCCCGGACCAGCCTGTCCCTCCGCGGCCCGCGGCACCAGTTCCCGACCCCCTCCGGCGGTGGGACGCTCCTCACGTCGTCGTGACGGGCAGGGTGCGACGATGGGCGCGTGAGCGAACAGCGACCCGTACGCACCTGGCTGACCGACATGGACGGCGTCCTCGTGCGCGAGGAGGACCCGATCCCCGGCGCGAAGGAGTTCATCGCGGCGCTGCGCGAGAACGACGTGCCGTTCCTGGTGCTGACCAACAACTCGATCTTCACCCCGCGCGACCTGCGGGTGCGGCTTCAGCGCAGCAGCGGCATCGACGTGCCGGAGGAGTCGATCTGGACCTCGGCGCTCGCCACCGCGAAGTTCCTCGACGACCAGCGGCCCGGCGGGTCGGCGTACGTCGTCGGCGAGACCGGGCTGACCACCGCCATCCACGACATCGGCTACGTGATGACCGACCAGGAGCCCGACTACGTCGTGCTCGGCGAGACCCGGACCTACTCCTTCGAGGCGATCACCCGGGCGATCCGGCTGATCAACGACGGCGCGCGCTTCATCGCCACCAACCCCGACGTCAGCGGCCCGAGCGCGCAGGGCGTGCTGCCGGCGACGGGAGCGGTGGCCGCCCTGATCAGCGCCGCGACCGGACGCCAGCCCTACTACATCGGCAAGCCCAACCCGCTGATGATGCGCAGCGCGCTCAACCGGCTCGAGGCCCACTCCGAGACCACCGTGATGATCGGCGACCGGATGGACACCGACATCATCAGCGGCCTGGAGGCCGGCATGCGCACGATCCTCGTCGCGAGCGGCCTGACCGAGCGCCACCAGGTGCAGGACTTCCCCTACCGCCCGACCCTCGTCGTCGACTCGATCGCCGACGTCGTCGAGATGGTCACCTCGATGGAGCTGCCGGAGGACGACGCGATCTAAGCGACCGCGTCGTCCCGGTCGGGATCAGGCCGCGCGGCTCGGGACCAGGCGGTGCAGCAGGGTGCGCAGCGCGCTCTGCGGGCGGGGACGCTGCAGCGGCAGCAGGTGGGTGAGGCCCTCGCGCTCGGCCATCAGCCGGACCGCGTCGTCCTCGTAGGCCTGCGCCAGGTCGTGGGCGCCGGACAGGTCGTCGCGCGCGACGGCCTCGTCGATGCGTCCGGCGTAGTGGTCGTGCAGCTCGTTGAGCTCGTCGATCAACCGCATGGTGATCTCTCCTCTGGTGGGGTCTCCTTCCAGTGTGCCGACTCGATTGGAACGATCCAATACGGCGCCGCCGTGATCTTGGTCAAGTCCCTGCCGAGCCGCCGCGACCGGGCTCGGGACGGTCGACGGTCGCCGCGTCCCAGCGGTCGAGGGCGAGGGCCGTGAGCACCGCCAGCGCCACCCCGACGACGGTGAGCAGGGTGCGCTCCAGCGCCAGCGCCACCCCGGAGCCGGCCAGTCCGGACGAGCCGAGGAGCACCAGCATCGGGGCGGCGTACGTCGTCGCGCGCAGGTTGTCGCCGGCCATCCCCCAGGCCGTGGTGAGCACCACGCAGCCGGCAGCCAGCAGCAGCAGGACCGGGAGCGGCACGAGCACCACCGCCACCACCCCGGCGGCCAGGCCGACCACCGTGCCGACG
The DNA here is from genome assembly GCF_020991065.1 of Nocardioides okcheonensis. Taxonomy (NCBI): domain Bacteria; kingdom Bacillati; phylum Actinomycetota; class Actinomycetes; order Propionibacteriales; family Nocardioidaceae; genus Nocardioides; species Nocardioides okcheonensis. The sequence goes on along the minus strand of NZ_CP087710.1, from coordinate 2,844,313 downwards.
ACCCGGTCGCGGGCCAGGGTCCGGGTCTCGTCGGCGGCCGGGCGCAGCACGAGGGACAGCGCCAGCACGACCCAGTAGCCGTGGGTCACCCCGCGCTCGACCGAGATCCCGAGCACCAGTCCGGCGGTCACCGCGAGGGCGACCGCGTGCCGCCAGGCGAGGGCCGCGGCAACGGGCACGGCGGGGGCGCGCAGGCCCAGCACGGTGGCGGTCACGACGATGGTGGCCACGCCGGCGGCGAGGCCGGCCGCCGCCGTCCACCGGTCGTCGGGGAGGCCGGCGGAGGCCGCGACCGCCACCAGCACCGGCACCATCGCCCCGGCGCCGGGGCAGCGCCTGCCCACCGGCGCCTGGGCCAGGGCGACGACGGCCACGGCGAGCGCCACGAGCACCGGGTCCCCGCGAGCGGCGAGCCCCAGCTCCGCCGCCACGACGACCAGCGCCGCGGTCGCGAGGCGGACCCGATGCGTGACCTCGCGGGTCGCGACGGGCAGCGCAGCGGCCACGCCGAGCACGAACCACACCACGCCCAGCGCCCCCACCAGCCAGCCCGTCGCCAGCGCCACCACCAGCACCGGGGCGAGGGCCGCCCCGGCGCCCTTGAGGGCGGGACCGGGCGGGACGCGCGGCACGAGGGTCATCGGTCGGCCCCGGGCCGTGGGCCGCGGCGCGCCCGCAGCAGCAGCCGCACCGCTGCGGCCAGCACGACCACGTCGAAGACGATGTGGGCGGTGGCCACCGCGCGCGCCACCTGCCCGACCGGGTGGACGTCGCCGTAGCCGACCGTCGCGATCGTGCTGACGGTGAAGTAGAGCGCGTCGATCCGGGTCTCGAGGCCCACCATCTGCCCGGTGCCGTGGACGGCGAGGGCGTAGTAGGTGAGGGCGAAGAGCACGAGAGCGAGCTCGATGAGCAGGGCGAGGTGGCGCCCCTCCAGCGCCGGCTCGTCCCCGGCGGCCTGCACCCGCACCTCGCGGACCACGACGTACGCCACCCAGCCGAGTGCGGCGAGGGTGAGGCCGAGCTCGACCGTCAGGCGCACCGGTGAGGGCCGGACCTCCAGCGGCACGGCGAAGTAGGCCACGAGAACCGCCACGAAGGTCGCCGTTCCCCTGGCCCAGGAGCCCCGCGTGACGGCCGGCGTCACTGCAGCGCCGCCGTGAGCCGCATGACGGTGTCGACGTAGCGCTTCCCGGGTCCGCGCTGGGTCCACTCCTCGAGCGTCAGCTCCTTCGCCATCGCGCGGTAGCGGTCCTCGACGCGGCGCACCCCGGCGACGACGTCGGAGCCGGTCATCATCAGCGACACCTCGAAGTTCAGCGCGAACGAGCGCTGGTCCATGTTGCTCGACCCGATGACCACCACGTCGTCGTCGACCGAGAAGTGCTTGGCGTGCAGGACGGACGGCGCGGGGTAGCGGTGGATCCGCACGCCGGCCTCGAGGAGCGCCTCGTAGTAGGAGTTCTGCGCGTGGCCGACCATGAACTGGTCGGAGACCTCGCTGACGAAGAGCTCGACGGCGACCCCACGCCGCGCGGCGGTCGTGACGGCGTAGAGCAGCGACTCGTCGGGCACGAAGTAGGGGCTGGTGATCGAGAGCCGGCGGGTGGCGCCGTAGACGAGCGTGGTGAAGAGCAGCAGGTTGTTCTCCGCCGCGTAGCCCGGGCCGCTCGGCACCACCTGGCAGCTCGCGCCGGCCACCTCGCCCGGCTGCGGGTCGCCGGCCGGCGGGCCGGGCACGACGTCGAGCACGCCCCCGGTCTCGAGCGCCCAGTCGGAGGCGAAGACCGCCTCGAGCGAGGCCACGACCGGCCCGCGCAGCCGGACCATGAGCTCGACCCACTCCCGACCGAGGCGGTGGTTCTTCGGCTTGTTGTAGCCGGGCTCGGTGAGGTTCTGCGAGCCGGTGAAGCCGACGAGGCCGTCGACGACGAGCAGCTTGCGGTGGTTGCGCAGGTCGGGCCGGCGGAACTTCCCCTGCAGCGGCGCGATCGGCAGCATCGGGTGCCAGTCGATCCCGGCCGCGTCGAGGGCGCGGCGCAGGTCGGGCCAGCCGGGGATGCCGCGCGACCCGAGGTGGTCGAGGAGCAGCCGGACCGCCACCCCGCGCCGCACGGCGTCGCCGAGCGCGTCGAGCAGCGGGCGGGTGAGGTCGTCGAGCGCCGTGATGTAGAACTCGACGTGGACGTAGCGCTCCGCCGCGCGCACCGCGTCGGTCATCGCGGCGATCGAGCCGGCGTAGTCGTCGAGCAGGGTGACGGTGTTGTCGTGGCTGAGCGGCAGCGACGCGAGGTGGTGGTTGAGCCGCACCGCGGAGGTGACGTACGCCGGCACGTCGCGCGGCTCCTCCCGCGGCTGGAGCGGGGTCGCGCGGTCGGCGATGACCGCGTTGATCCGGCGCAGCCGCTGCTCGCGACGCCGGCCGAGCCGCGCGCTGCCGAAGAACGCGAACGCGACCAGCCCGATCGCCGGGGTGAGCAGGACCAGCAGCAGCCACGCCATCCCGGTGGACGGCTTGCGCCGCGCCGGGATGATGCCGAGCGCCGCGACCCTGAGCGCGATCCCGACCACGACGGACAGCGACGCCAGCACGGCGAGCACGGTCGTCACGGCGCGACCGCGCTCGTCGTGGCGGTCGGGCAGGGCGCGTCGTCGGGCGCCAGCACCCGGCCGAGGACAGCGCTCGCGACGATGCTCGCCGAGACGACGATCAGCCACGAGACGAGCGCGAGGGCGGCGCCGATGACGCCGTAGTTGTCGGCGTTGCGGGTGACCAGGCCGGGCAGCCAGATCGCGGTGCCCCAGCCGACCAGCACCTGCACGACCGCGCTCGCGGCCGCGCCCGGCAGCAGCCGGCGCAGCGGCACCCGCCGGCCGAGCATCAGGTGCGAGGCGAGCGCCCAGCCGCCCACGGCCACGGCGAGCTGGACCACCACGACCAGCGGCGTCAGGAGCGGCCCCTCCTCGAGCCGGCTGCCGAGCCACGACAGCCCGAACAGGACGACGAGCAGCACGACGAGGCCGACCGTCCGCTGGCCGGTGCCGCGGATGCCGGTCCTGGGCAGCGACCACGCGGCGGCGAAGGTGCGCTGCAGCGAGCGGGCGAAGCTGTTGGTGGTCCACAGCAGCACCACGGCGCTCAGCACGGTGATGCCGCCGGTCGCGTCGGGCGGGCGGTCGAAGAGGATCCGCACCGACGCCTCGGCGCTGCCGTCGAGGTCGAAACGACGCACCAGGTAGGTGCCGACGGCGTCCGCGCCGCCAGTCCCGGAGACCGTGGCCAGGACGATCAGCAGCGGGATCACCGCGATGAACGCCTGCCCGGCGAGCATCAGCACGCGGTCGCGGCCGTCGACGGCGAGGAACACCCGGACCAGCCGCACCGGCACGGTGTGCTCGAAGCGGCGCGACATCTCGAGCGCAGTGTCCACGAGCGGGCGTGGAGCCGGAGCCGGCATGTCCCGACGATAGCGGTGGCGGGGCGCTGCCGCAGCGCGTTGCGCAGCGGCTCGACCATCCGCCACGCTTCGGTCAGGGCGGCGGAGGGAGACGGACGTGCGCAGGTGTGGACGCGGGCTCGGGCTGGCACTGGCGGCGCTGCTGCTGGCGGGCGCCCCGGCCGTCGCCGACGAGGGCGGCGGCGCCGACGAGGCGGCGGGCGCGGCGCCGGAGGCCGAGCAGCAGCTGGCGGAGGCGTACGCCCCGGTGATGATGCTCGTCGCGCAGCCCGACGCGTGCGGCCCCGGCGAGCCGTACGTCCCGAGCGACGTCGACGCGCTCTTCGACGAGCCGTCGATCGCGCTGCGGGGGCCGTGGACCGACCGCGACCTCGTCGCCGTCGGCCCGAGCGCCGAGGACCTGTCCGTGGGCCTCGAGGGCTACGCCCTCGACCAGCCGGGCGACCCGCTGGCGCCCGGCTGCACCTACGAGGAGTGGGCCGAGAGCGTCTGGGGCGCCGACCCGGAGCCCACCATCTACGCCCGGGTCGTGACCCAGGCGGGCGTCGACGACCGGCTGGCGCTGGAGTACTGGTTCTACTACCCGTTCAACGACTACAACAACAAGCACGAGAGCGACTGGGAGCGGATCCAGGTCGAGTTCCCGGTCGGCGACGCCGAGGCGGCGCTCGACACCGACCCCGACGTGGTGCTCTACTCCCAGCACTACGGCGCCGAGCGGTCCGCGTGGGACGACGACAAGCTCGAGCTCGCCGACGGCACCCACCCGGTCGTCTACGTCTCGGCCGGCTCCCACGCCAGCCAGTTCGACGAGGGGCTCTACCTCGGCCGCTCGGCCACCGAGGGGTTCGGGTGCGACACCACGCTCGGCCCGCACGACGAGGTCCGCCCGGCCGTGGTCACGATCCCGAACGACCTGACGGCCGCCGCCGAGGCGTTCCCCTGGACGACCTACCGCGGCCACTGGGGCGAGGTCGGGCCGCAGCGCTTCTACGAGGGTCCGACCGGGCCTAACATGAAGCAGTCGTGGAAGCGGCCGTTCGCGTGGTCGGCCAAGGCGCGCGACCACTCGTTCTCGCTGCCGGGCGCGGAGGTCGCCAGCAGCACCGCCGGGACGTACTTCTGCACCCTGGTCGGCGGCGGCTCCGACGTGTTCCGGAAGTTCTCCGCCTCGCCCGGTCCGACGCTGCTGGTGCTGCTGGGCGTGCTGCTGCTGCTCGCCTGGGTCGTGCGCCGCTCCGGCTGGGAGGAGGCGTCGCCCCAGCCGGTCGTGGCGCACCGCCGCCCGGGCCAGGTCGTCGCGGCGGCGCTGAAGATGCTCACCCGGCACTGGCGGGTGTTCCTGCTCGTCGCGGCCCCGGCCGCGCTGGCGTCGGTACTGTCGTCGGTCCTGACGACCGCGACGCCGGTGTCGGCGTGGTGGTGGTCAGTCCTCGGGGTCGTCGTGCTGGCGGGCTTCGCGCTGGCGCTGGCCTGGGCGCAGGTCGCCTCCGCCCAGGCCGTGGTCGACCTCGACGAGGGGCGCCGGCCCACGCTCGGGAGCCTGGTCGCGTCGACCCGTGCCCGGGTGCCCGCGCTGCTCGTGACGCTCGCCGCCTGGGCCGTGGTGCTCGTGCCGCTGCTGGTGACCGGGTTCCTCTCGCCGGTCGCGCTGGCCCTGCTGGTCGCGTGGTCGCTCGTGCTGCCGGTGGTGCAGCTCGAGGGGCTCTCCGGCTGGCGGGCGCTCGCGCGCAGCTGGCGGCTCGTGCGCCACCAGGTGCTCACCGTGCTGCTGGTGCTCGCGGTGTCGGTGGCGCTGGTGTCGGCGCTCGGGGGCGTGCTCGCGACGCTGGTCTTCATCGTCTCGCCGGCGCCGTTCGCGGTGGTGAGCGGCATCCCACAGCTGGTCACCGCGCTCGTGTGGCCGGTCACCGCACTGCTGACGACGTACGCCTGGGCCAACGGCCGCGCGCTCGAGACCGCCGACCGGTCCGAGGACGACACCGCCGCCCGCACCCCGGCCTGAGCGGCGGGGCGGGGCGGCGGGACGACGTCGCGGGTCTGGCGTCGCTCAGACGTGGGCCTTGTTGCGACCGGACAGCCCCTCGGCGACACCGATCAGGAGCACGGCGGCCACGATCGCGACGATCGCGCCGAGGACGTTGAGCTCCATGATGTCGCCGGTGCCGAGGGCGCTGGCGACGACGCCACCGATCACCGAGCCGACGACGCCGAGCAGCAACGTGGCAACGAGGCTGAGGTTCTGCTTGCCGGGCTTGATGAGACGGGCGAGCGCGCCGACGACGAGCCCGAAGACGAGAAAACCGATGATGCCCATGTGAGTGCTCCTGTGCCTCGGGAATGCCGGGACGGGTGGCCCCGGCACTTCGAGGGTAGCCCGCTCCCGCGTCCGATCCACGCACGAACGGGTGGGATGCGTCGCTGCCTACCGGACGGCCGGCGGCGGGTCGAGCAGCCGCCCGCGACGCCACGACGCGTGCACGACGAACGCCGCCACGACCGCGCCGGCGGTGCCCAGCGACAGGTCGCCCAGCGTGTCGGCGTAGGCGAACTCCCGCTCCGTGGAGCGGCTGATGAAGGCGAAGAACTCCGCGACCTCCCACGCGATCGCCGCCGTCGCCCCGAAGGCCAGGCACCGCTCGACGACGCGCCCGAGCCCGACGTCGCGGGGCAGCGTCAGCAGCACGAACGCGGCGGCGAGGAGCCCGGTGTTCATGAGGTGCATCCAGTCGTCGAACCACACGACCGTGTCGTAGAGGTCCATCCGGTTGCCGAGGATGTCGGTGAAGCAGGTGATCGTGATGAGGAGGTCCGGCAGCCAGGGGAACGAGATCCGGTCGCGCCACAGCGCCCACCACAGGACGGGGACCGTGAAGGAGATCAGCGGGTAGCCGACCGCGCGCATGCCGGCCGCCTTGTCGCGCAGGTTGCCCTGGTCGGGGTAGAGCAGAGCCAGCACCAGCAGCAGGACCAGCGCCCCCTTGGCGAACACGTTTGCCGTCCTCGCCACCGTCGGTGTCGCCGACCGGCCGATCACTGCCTCTGACACGCACGCCCCGTCCCCGGCGCCGTGCGGGTCACGCGCCGTAGGTCGGAAGTCTCCCATCCGTCCCGAGGCGCCTCACCACGAGGCGGCGTGGCACTCCCGCGCCTTGCTCGCCTCGACCTGCAGCGTCGCGTGGTCGATGCCGTGGCCCTCGCGCAGCGCCGCCTGGCTCCCGGCGAGGACGGCCTGCGCGTCGGCGCCGACCCGCAGCACGACGTGCGCGGTCGCGACGTTCATCCCCGACGTCAGCGTCCAGGCGTGCAGGTCGTGCACCTCCGCCACGCCCGGCACCGCCTCGAGGTCGCGCACGACGGCCCCGAGGTCGAGGCCCTGCGGTGCGTGCTGCCCCAGCACCGCCAGCACCTCGCGGCCGAGGACCACCGCGCGGACCGCGACGAACACGCCGATCGCGACGGCGACGACGGTGTCCCACGCCGGCGACCCGGTGAGCCGGACCAGCAGGCCGGCGGCCAGCACGCCGACACTGCCGGCGGCGTCCGCGACCACCTCGAGGTAGGCGCCCCTGACGTTGATCGACTCGCTCGCTCCGCCGCGCAGCAGGAGCAGGCAGACCAGGTTGACCAGCAGCCCGACGGCGCCGACGACCAGCATCGGGCCCGCCGCCACCTCGACCTCGGTGCCGGCGCGACGCACCGCCTCCACCACGACGTACGCCGAGACGCCGAGCATGACGAGCACCGTGAAGCCCGACGCGAAGACCTCGGCGCGGTAGGAGCCGTAGGTGCGGCGGCCGGTCCCGTCGGGTCGGGTGGCGATCTTGGTGGCGAGGAGCGCCGCGCCCAGCGCGACGACGTCGGCGGCCATGTGCCCGGCGTCCGAGAGCAGCGCGAGCGAGCCGCTGGCCAGGCCGACGACGAGCTCGACGACGAAGAACGTCGCGACCAGGCCGAACGAGACCGCCAGCCGCCAGCGGTGGCGCCCGCCGGCGTGCCCGTGACCGTGGCCGGCGCCCATCAGGCCGGACCTCCGGTCACCTCGCGCGGCGTCATGCGGTCGATGCTAGCCGCGGCGCAGGAAGCAGGCGGCGGGCCCGCCACGGGGGATGAGCGGACCCGCCTGCGCCCAGTGTGCACCACCGGACCTGCCGCCGTCCCGTCCCGGCGGGTCGCCTAGCCTGCGGGACGTGGAGAGGCGACTGCTGGCGGACACCCGCCCCCTCGCGAACCCGCACTTCCGGCGACTCTGGCTGGCCAACATAATCACGGTCGTCGGCGCGCAGCTCACCGTCGTGGCGGTGCCGGCCCAGATCTACGCGATGACCGGGTCCTCGGCCTACGTCGGGCTCACCGGCGTCTTCGGGCTCGTGCCCCTGGTCGTGTTCGGCCTCTGGGGTGGCGCGCTGGCCGACGTGTTCGACCGGCGCACGCTGCTGATGATCACCACCGCCGGCCTGATCGCGACCAGCGCGTGCTTCTGGCTCCAGGCCGCGTTCGGTGGCGAGGACGTCTGGTTGCTGCTGTCGCTGTTCGCCGTGCAGCAGGCGTTCTTCGCGGTCAACCAGCCGACCCGCTCGGCCCTCCTGCCGCGCCTGCTGCCGCCCGAGCTGCTGCCGGCGGCCAACTCGCTGAACATGACCGTCATGCAGGCCGGAGGCATCGCGGGGCCGCTGGTCGGCGGGGCGCTGATCCCGCTGGTGGGCTTCTCCTGGCTCTACCTGCTCGACACGATCACGCTCTTCGCCACGCTCTTCGCGGTCATCGGGCTGCCGGCCCTGCCGGTGATGGGCGCGACCGGCACGCCCGGCATCGGCGCGGTGATCGACGGCTTCCGCTACCTGCGTACCCAGCCCGTGCTGATGATGTCGTTCGTCGTCGACATCATCGCGATGGTCTTCGGGATGCCGCGCGCGCTCTTCCCAGAGCTCGCCCACGTCGACTTCGGCGGGCCGAGCGAGGGCGGCCTGGCCTTCGCCCTGCTGTTCGCGGCGATCCCCGCCGGCGCCGTCGTGGGCGGCGTGCTCTCGGGCTGGGTGTCCCGCGTCGAGCGCCAGGGCCTCGCCGTGATCGCCGCGATCATCGTCTGGGGCCTGGCGATGGTCGGGTTCGGGACCGCGGCCCTGCTCGCGCCCCACCTCCCCGGCATGCTCGGCGTCGCCGTCCTGATGCTCGCGATCGGCGGCGCCGCCGACATGGCGTCGGCCGCCTTCCGCACCTCGATGCTCCAGGCGGCGGCCGACGACTCGGTCCGCGGCCGGCTCCAGGGCATCTTCATCGTCGTCGTCGCCGGCGGCCCCCGCGTCGCCGACGTCGCGCACGGCGCCACCGCCGCGGTCACCGGGGCCGCCGTCGCCGCCGCCGGTGGCGGCGTGCTGGTGGTCGTCTTCACCGTCCTCGCCGCCCTCGCCGTCCCTGCCTTCGTGCGCTACCGGGTGACGCGGGTCGGGTGACGTCGGAGGTCCCCGGACATCCGGGGACCTTCCCAGCATCGTGGAGCCCCCGAGCCACCAGGTGACCCCACGACTCCACGATGTCGGGGTTGGTACGTGGCCGACGCCTCGGACGAGGACGTGCAGGCGTTCCCCGTGGTCGGCAACGGCGCCTTCTCCTGCACCGGCATCGACTGACCACCCCTGCACCGAACGTGCGGCGGCCGTGGCCCCCGTTTCCGCCTTGGGTTCAGTGGGTGATCGCAACACCTGATCATCGAGGTGTTGGTATGCAGGCACGTGGAGGGCGGCCGAGGCCGCCGGCCGAGACGGTTGCCCGGTTCTGGGCTGAGATTCGTCGAGGTTCGTCGCACGAAGATGCTGCGGTGGCTGTGAATGTGACGCGCAGGACGGGCAACAGGTGGTTCAACGAGCGTGGCGGCGTGATGCCCCCGATCGGCTCGGGTCGTCGCTCGAGGAGCTTGTCGTTCGCCGAGCGCGAGGAGATCGCGCTGCTACGCGTGCGCGGTGCAGGAGTGCGAGAGATCGCCCGAGAGCTCGATCGCTCGCCCTCGACGATCAGTCGCGAGCTGCGACGCGTCCAGCACCATGGCAAACGCCCCGCCCGACGTCGGCTGGAGTACCGGGCATCGACGGCACAGGCCGATGCCGATCGCCAGGCTCTGCGCCCGAAACAGGCGCGACTGGCGACCAACGACCGGCTGCGCGACGAGGTGCAGTCCAGACTGGTCGATGACCACAGTCCCGAGCAGATCGCCCGACGACTGCGCGAGGACTTCCCCGACGATCCGGAGATGTGGGTGTCGCACGAGACGATCTACCAGTCGCTCTACGTCCAGAGCCGCGGTGCGCTCAAGCGCGAGCTGGCCAAGCACCTGCGCACCGGCAGGACCGTACGCAAGCCCACCGCAAGAGTGACCAGCGGCGCGAACGGTTCGCCGAGATGGTGATGATCAGCGAACGCCCCGCCGAGGTCGAGGACCGCGCTGTGCCCGGGCACTGGGAAGGCGACCTGATCCTCGGCTCGGCCCAGTCGGGGTCGGCGGTGGGCACGCTGGTCGAACGGACAACCCGGTTCGTGATGCTGCTCCACCTGCCTGGCGGCCACAGCGCCGACATCGTGCAGGAAGCGATGGTCGCGAAGATGGCGACGCTGCCTGAGCAGCTGCGAGTCTCGCTGACCTGGGACCAGGGCAGCGAGATGGCCAACCACGTCCAGATCGCCGAGGCGACCGGACTCGACATCTACTTCTGCGACCCACACTCGCCCTGGCAGCGAGGCAGCAACGAGAACACCAACGGGCTCCTGCGTCAGTACCTGCCCAAGGGCGCCGACCTGAGTTTCTACGGCCCCGGGATGCTCGACAACATCGCCGCTCAACTGAACCGCCGACCACGCAAGACCCTGAAGTGGCGCACTCCTGCCGAAACCCTCGACGCGCTACTGTCCGGAGAGTCCGAACCGCCTGGTGTTGCGACCATCGGCTGAATCCGCCCGCCATCCGAGGGCAACGAGCGCCGCACGTGCGCGGGCTAGGGTCGCGGCGTGACCGCACCCGTCGTGCTCGTCGTCACCGGCGCCGCGGCGACCGGCAAGTCGACGATCGGCGACCACCTGCGCGGGCGGCCCGGGCTGCTGGTCCTCGACGGTGACGTGCTCGGCCGCGGTGCCGCACCACGGCCGCCGAGCCGCGCGACTACGTCGGCTTCTGGACCTACGTCCTCGCGATCGGCCGCGAGGTGCGGGCCAACGGCCTGGTGCCGGTGGTGCCGTGCGTCTGCCTGCCCGACCAGGTGCTGGCTGCCGTCACGGACGAGACGGTGCACTTCCTCGCGCTGCTGAGCGAGCCCGCGACGGTACGTCGGCGGATCGCCGAGCGCCCCGGCTCCTCGCCCGTCGCCTCGCCCGGCACCCACGTCACGTTCGACCGGACGCTGCGCGAGGTCGCGGGGGTGCCGCGACCGCACACGTGGGCGACCCACGACGTCGCGCGGGGCGACGTACGCGCCACGCTCGAGACCGGCGACGCCTGGGCCACGGCGCGCACCCGGGACTTGTCAGGCTCTCGCTGAACTTGTCAGGCGTTGCACGGGCCGACAAGTTCAGCGATCCCCGGCTGACCGGGGATCGCTGAAGGAGGCCACGGCAACCTCAGGCCACGCGCCCCTCGGGCACCTGGGTCAGCTTCGGGTCGCGGATGACGACCGGGCCGATGGCGTCGTCGATGCGCTTCATCACGTCGTCGTCGAGCGTCACGCCCGCGGCCTTGACGTTGTCGGCGACCTGCTCGGGGCGCGAGGCGCCGACGATGGCGGAGGCGACGTTGTCGTTCTGCAGCACCCACGCGACGGCGAGCTGGGCCATGGTGAGCCCCGCGTCGGCGGCGACCGGCTCGAGGTCCTGCACCGCGGTGAGGACGTCGTCCTTCATCCAGCGCGAGATCATGTCCGACCCGCCCTTGGTGTCGGTGGCGCGGGAGCCGGCCGGCGGCTCGGCGCCCGGCTTGTACTTGCCGGTGAGCACGCCCTGCGCGATCGGGCTCCACACGATCTGGGAGACGCCGGCCTCGCGGGACGCGGGCACGACCTCCTCCTCGATGACGCGCCACAGCATCGAGTACTGCGGCTGGCTGGAGATCAGCTGGAAGCCGAGCTCCTTCGCCATCGCGGCGCCCGCGGTGATCTGGTCGGCGGTCCACTCGCTGACGCCGATGTAGAGCGCCTTGCCCTGCCGCACCACGTCGGCGAAGGCCTGCATGGTCTCCTCCAGCGGGGTCTCCACGTCGTAGCGGTGGGCCTGGTAGAGGTCGACGTAGTCGGTCTGCAGCCGCGTCAGCGAGCCGTTGATCGACTCCATGATGTGCTTGCGGGACAGGCCGGTGTCGTTCTTGCCCTTGGGGCCGGTGGGCCAGTAGACCTTGGTGAAGATCTCCAGCGACTCGCGGCGCTCGCCCTTGAGGGCCTCACCGAGGACGGTCTCGGCCGCCGTGTTGGCGTAGACGTCGGCGGTGTCGAAGGTGGAGATCCCCTCGTCGAGCGCGGCGCGCACGCACTGCGTGGCGACGTCGTTCTCGACCTGGGAGCCGTGGGTGAGCCAGTTGCCGTAGGTGATCTCGGAGATCTTCAGGCCGCTGTTGCCGAGGTATCGGAATTCCATCCCGCCAACCTAGCCCCGCCCCGTGAACCCCACGTCCCGGCCCGGCAGCCTCAGCCGCGCACGGGCTCGGCGGGTCCGTCCACCCGGGGTCCCGGCGCGGCCGGCAGCCTCCGGTCCAGCCACCCGAACACCACGAACAGCACCAGGAACAGCACGGTGATGCCGGCGCACGCCCCGGCCACGGCACCCCAGCCCTCCTCGTCGGCGTCGAGGAACGGGTACGGCACCCAGCCGTCGACCCGGCCGACGACCAGCGTCCACACCACCCACACGACCGGCCACGCGAGGGCGTACGCCGACGTGCGCGCGGTGATCCGCGGCCGGGGTCCGGCCCACGCCCACGCGGCGAGCGCGAGGACCGGCACCACCATGTGCAGCAGCTTGTCCGCGGCCCAGCTCGCGCCCTCAAGGTCGAGCAGCGGGCGCAGCAGGAAGAAGTGCACCAGCCCGGTGACCGTGATGCCGACCAGCCCGGCCACGCGCGCCACCCGCCAGCCGCGGCGCCCGAGGAGCGGGTCCCGGGCGAGCACCGTCGAGGTGACCGCGACGAGCAGGTTGCTCTGGATCGTGAAGTAGGCGAAGAACCGGTAGAGCCGCGCGACCATGCCGGGCGGGTCGTCCTCGACCAGGACGGGGTCGCCGGTGACGACCAGCAGCAGCTGGAAGGCGACGGCGAACCACGCGACGGCCGCCACGACCACGTGCACCCTGCGGGCGCGCTCGGGAGTCATGGCTGGAGGGTAGGGCTCCGGCCGGCCGGGCGGGAGACCTCAGTCGAGCACGACGAGCACGTCGCCGTCCTGGACGACGTCGCCGACGGTGACCTTGACCGCCGAGACCGTGCCGGCGCGCTCGGCCAGCATCGGGATCTCCATCTTCATCGACTCCAGCAGCACCACGGTGTCGCCGGCCTCGACGTGGTCGCCCTCGGCGACCTCGATGGTGAGGACGTTGGCGACCAGCTCGGACACGATCTCCAGCGACTTGGTGCGGGCCATGCTCCGACGCTAGCGGTTACCCGGGCGTACGCGCGGATCCGGGTGGCGGCTCAGAGCTCGGCGAACCGGCTCGGCTCGGGGCGGTGCGGCCCGGCCTCCTCGGCGCGCCGGCCGCGCCGGCCCTTGGGGCCGGTCAGCGCGAGGTCCGCCCGGATGACGAGGTAGCCGACCAGCAGCCCGAGCACGAGCGAGTACGCCACCCGCAGCCCGGCCTCGAGGTAGGAGCTGTCGGGCGGGACGAGGCCCGACGCCATGGGCACGGTCGCGGCGACGCCGAACGCGCACACCCACCAGCCCTGGCGGCGCCGCGCGCGGACGTGGGTGCCCCACACGATCGCGGGGATGCCGAGCAGCACGACGAGCGGGCGCGGGAACGCCCCGATGACGTCGGCGGTGTCGTCGGCGAAGTCCAGCACGGACGACACGAAGCTCTGCGCGCCGTAGCGCCGCAGGAGCTCGGCGTAGGCCAGCGTCACGACGAGCACGACCAGGCCGATCGCGACGATCACCGCACCCCGCCGGCCGAGCCCGTGCAGACCGGCGCCGAGCCGGTAGACCACCGTGAAGAGCAGGCCGAGCGCGAGCACCAGCGCCGCGAACTCGAAGCGCTCGGTGCCGACGGTCGGCTCGAAGCCCACCACCGCGAGCGCCGTCACGGCGGCGACGACGGCCGCGACGAGCGCCTCCCGGACCGCCTTCCACCACGTCACCGCGGGGACGGTGGCCATCACCGCGTAGACGCTGCCCACGACGCAGGTCATGACGGCGGCGCCCGTGGGCAGGACGCGCCCGCCCACGAGGACGCTGGCCGTCCCCAGTGCCAGCGCGAGCCCGGCCGAGACCAGCGCCCGGCCGGCCGTACGGGTCGCGAGGAGCCAGGACAGGGAGGTCACGACGGCGACCGACCCGGCGCCGTCGAGCCAGGCGGGTGCCGCCGGCACCGGGTCGCCGTCGAGCGCGACGCCGACCGCCGACCAGAGCAGCGCGAGCGTGCCGACGACCATCAGGGCCAGCCAGAGGGCCACCAGCCTCAGCGGGGGGCCGTCGTCGGGGACGATCGGGCCGCCGATGACCGGGGAGGGGATCGGCTCGGGTGCGGGGTCCGGTGCGGGCGCGGGATCCGGTGCGGGCGCGACCGGCTCGGGCCGCTCGGCGGGGGCCGCCACCTTCGGGGCGCGACGCCACCGCGAGGGTGGGCGCTCGGCCGCGCGCTTGCCGCGCGAGGACCCGCGCGCGCCGCCGTTGGTGGGGGAAGACACGTCGGACGAGGTTACAGCCGACGGTTGGCCAGCGACGGATTGGTGCGACGGGCCGCGACCAGGCTGGCCCGGTCCAGCGAGGCCTCCAGCGTGGTCTCGGCGCCGTCGGCCTCGGCCAGCACCTCGCCGAGCGGGCCGAGGACCGCGGAGTGGCCGACGTAGCGCGGCTCCGGCTGGCCGGCGCCGACGACGAAGCAGGTGTTCTCGATCGCCCGGGCGGCCAGCAGCGTGCGCCAGTGCTCGACCTTGCGGTCCCCCGGCAGCCATGCCGACGGCACGACCAGCACCTCCGCGCCCGCGTCGACGAGCCGCCGGGCCAGCTCGGGGAAACGCAGGTCGTAGCAGGTCATCAGGCCGACCTGCCATCCCGCGACCTCGACCACGACCGGCTCGGTGGCGCCGCCGGTGAGCCGGTCGGACTCGCGGTAGCCGAACGAGTCGTAGAGGTGGATCTTGCGGTACGCCGCCCGCGCGGACCCGCCGACGACGAGGGTGTTGTAGGGCCGGGCGGCGTCGTCGGAGACCTCGAACATCCCGGCGACCACGGCGCACCCGCCGGCGTCGGCGGCCCGGGACACCTCCCGGGCGAACGGTCCGTCCAGCGGCTCGGCGAACGCGCTGACGTCCGACCCGGCCTCGCCGAAGTCGCGGGCGAAGGCCTCCGGGAGCACGACCAGGTCGGCACCGGCCGATGCCGCGGCGTCCAGCCGCTCGCGGTTGGCGGCGGGGTCGAGCCCGCTGCCCCACTGGTGGACGCGCACGCGCAGCCGGTCGCTCATGGGTCCAGCGTGCCAGCAGCACGGGCAGGATGGGGGCATGGATCCCGACGTCGCAGCAGCCGGCTTCTGCGCCGTCGTCCTCGCCGGCGGCACGGCGGCCCGGATGGGCGGGGTGGACAAGGCCGGCATCGAGCTCGACGGCCGCACCCTGCTCGACCTCGCCGTCGACGCCCTCGTCGACGCCGACGAGGTGGTCGTGGTGGCGCCGCGGAGCGTGCCGACCGCCCGGCCGGTCACGTTCGTCTGCGAGGACCCGCCCCGCGGCGGCCCGGTCGCGGGGCTGCTCACCGGCGTCGACGCGCTGCTGCGCACACCGCGCGTGGTGGGGGTGGTGGCCGTGGACATGCCCCGGGTCACGGCCCGCACGTGGCGGCGGCTGCGCGAGGCGTGCGCCGGCCACGACGGCGCCTTCCTCCACGACCACGACGGACGACGCCAGCTCGCCGGGGTGCTCGACGCCGGGCGGCTCGCGCAGGTGCGTCCCGACCTCGAGGGCCAGCACGCGATGGCGCTGCACCGGCTGCTCGCCCCGCTGCGCCTGGCCGAGGTCGGCGCGGACGGCGACGAGGCCGTCGACGTCGACTCGTGGGACGACCTGCGCGACCTCCGCGGCTGACCCGCGCACCCGCCGGGGGCCGCTTGCCGACGGGCGGCGACGTGGTGGAGATTGGACCCGTGAACCTCCACGACTGGATCGACGAGCTCAGTGACGTGCTCGACGTCGACACCGAGCTCGACGAGGGCCTGGTCCTCGACCTCGCGCGGACGGCGGCGCAGAACGTGCAGAAGACCGCCGCACCGATCACGGCGTACCTCCTCGGCTTCGCCGCCGGTGCGAGCGACGCGAACCCGGAGCAGGTCGAGCGGCTCGCCGCCCGGGCGCAGGCGCTCGCCGAGGGCTGGGACAAGCCCGCCGACGCCCCCGACCCGGACGACATCGACGACGACGTCCCGGACGACTCGACGGTCGACCACACCGACGACGAGTACGAGGACTGAGGCGTGCGCGCTGTCGTCGCCGCCGGGACCGGCGGTCCCGAGGTCCTGTCCGTCGGGGAGGTCCCCGAGCCGACGCCCGCCGCCGGTGAGGTCGTCGTCGACGTCGTCGCCACGGCGGTCAACCGGGCCGACACCCTGCAGCGGCAGGGCTTCTACCCGCCCCCGCCCGGGGCGTCCGACACCATCGGGCTGGAGTGCAGCGGCCGGATCTCCGCCCTCGGCGAGGGCGTCGAGGGCTGGTCGGTCGGCGACGAGGTGTGCGCCCTGCTCGCCGGCGGGGGCTACGCCGAGCGCGTCGCGGTGCCCGTCGGGCAGGTCATGCCGGTGCCGGGCGGCGTCTCCCTCGTCGAGGCCGCGGCGCTGCCCGAGGTGGCCGCCACGGTCTGGTCGAACGTGTTCATGACCGCCCACCTCGCGCGCGGCGAGCGCTTCCTCGTCCACGGCGGGGCCGGCGGGATCGGCACGATGGCGATCCAGCTCGCCTCGGCCCGCGGCGCGGAGGTGCTCGCGACCGGCGGCTCCCCGGACAAGCTCGAGCTGTGCCGCTCGCTCGGCGCCACCCGCGCGATCAGCTATCGCGACGAGGACTTCGTCGAGGTGCTGGAGGAGGTCGGCGGCGCCGACGTGATCCTCGACAACATGGGCGCGAAGTACCTCGGCCGCAACGTCGCCGCGCTCGCCACGGGCGGCCGGCTGGTGATCATCGGCATGCAGGGCGGCGCGAAGGGCGAGCTCGACATCAACGCGCTGCTGCGCAAGCGCGCCTCGGTCACCGCGACGTCGCTGCGGGCCCGCCCGCTGGAGGAGAAGGCGGCGATCTGCTGCGGCGTGGTGGAGAACGTGTGGCCGCTGGTCGCCGCGGGCCAGGTGCGTCCGATCGTGGAGAACACGATGCCGCTCGAGGACGTCGCGAAGGCCCACCGGCTGATGGACGAGGGCGGCCACAGCGGCAAGATCGTGCTGACCCTCTGAGGCGTTCCGGGCCGTTCCCGGAGCGCGTCTAGGGTGGGCGCATGACCCAGCAGCCCTCTGCCCCCATCACCGGCGACGGGGAGGACCAGGTCGTGGTCCTCGGCCCCGACGGCCAGCCCATCGGGACCATCCCGGCCAGCGCCCTGCCCGCCATGGCGCAGGCCGCGGGGTCGGACGACGGGTCCGACGAGCAGGAGCGCGGCGAGCGGCACGTGACCGAGCTCGTCGAGCAGCCGGCGAAGGTGATGCGGATCGGCTCGATGATCCGCCAGCTCCTCGACGAGGTGAAGGCCGCCCCGCTCGACGAGGCCAGCCGCCAGCGGCTCAAGGAGATCCACGCCGCGTCGATCAAGGAGCTCGAGTCGGGCCTGGCCCCCGAGCTCGTCGAGGAGCTCGAGCGGCTCTCGCTGCCCTTCACCGAGGACGGCACCCCGTCCGAGGGCGAGCTGCGGATCGCCCAGGCCCAGCTGGTCGGCTGGCTCGAGGGCCTCTTCCACGGCATCCAGACCGCGATCTACGCCCAGCAGATGGCCTCGCGCGCCCAGCTGGAGCAGATGCGCCGCGCACTCCCGTCCGGGGGCGGCCAGGCTCCGCACCAGCCGATGGGGATGCCCACCATGCCCGGTGACGACGCCGACGACGCCGGGGACGGCCACGGCGGCACCGGGGGCATGTACCTCTGATCCGACCGACCGCCGTCGGGCCCGGGTCGGTCGAGGAGGTCGCACAGGCCGCTGGTCAAGGAGGTCGCGCAGCGACCGTCACGAGACCCGGTCACCCCGAACCGCCGTGGGGAACGACCTGCAGGCAGACGGGCGTCCCGAGCCTGCGTCTCGTTCCCCAGCGATTGAAGGACCACCGCTCAGGGGTCTCGTGACACGACTTCGTCGTTCCGCGACCAGCGAGGGCGAGGGCGGTCGGGCTAGCGGCGCGCGAGGCGGCGCACGACGACCAGGCCGAGCAGCCCGATCAGGGCGGCGGCCGCACCCGGCGCGGCCATCCGCGTGAAGCGCGGCGGCGCGGACTCCTCGACCTTGGTGAGCACGGCCTCCGGCGGGGGCGGCGGGGCGACGGGCGTGCCCTCGCCGAGCAGCGTCTCGACCTTCTGGACCTTGGTGGGGTTGGCCACGCCGGTGCCGCCGCAGCTGTCGGCGGTGTAGGGCGACGCGGTGCCGGTGGCGAGCCAGACGTACGTCGTGCCGACCTTGAGCGCGCCGAGGCCGCAGGCGTCCGGGCCGGGCGAGGTGACGAGCGTCGACCGCTCGGGGGTGCCCTGGTAGGCGCGCGAGGCGGTGACCGTGTAGGTGTGGCCCTGGCCCTCGCTGCCGACGGCGTCGACCGTGCCGATGAAGACGACGTCGGCCTTCTTCACCTGCTGGGCGAGCTGGCCCTGCTTGCACGTGCACGCGGCCGAGGCAGGGGCGGACACGCTCAGCACCAGGCCGGTGCAGGCGATCACCATCGCGGCGACGAGTCGGAGGGCGCGGGACATGGCCCACACCCTAACGAGGCAGGTCGAAGAGCTCGCTGAGCACCGTGGCGACGCCGTCCTCGTCGTGGTGCGGGGCGAGGTGGTCGGCGACCGCGCGCACGGTCGGGTGGGCGTTGGCCATGGCGTACGCCGTCCCGGCCCACTCCAGCATCGGCAGGTCGTTGGGCATGTCGCCGAACGCCACCACCTCCGCGGCACCGACACCCATCTCCTCGGCCACGACCGCGAGGGTGGTGGCCTTGGTGACGCCGGCGGCGCTGATCTCGACGAGCGTGCCGGTCGAGGACCAGGTCGTCACGACGTCGGCCCCGGCCGCGGCGGCCACCCGCTCCCAGTAGGGCTCCGGCTCGTGGTCCTCGTGACGCGCGAGCAGCTTGACCACGTCGCCGTCCACGAGGTCCTCCAGCGGCGCCGTCGGCACGTCGGGGGCGAGGTTGACCGCCAGCCGCGGCATGAAGTCGGGCTCCTTGGCGAAGCCGGTGGTCTTCTCGACCGCGAACACGGTGCCGGGCAGGTCGGCCCGCAGCCGGGCCGCCACCTCGACCAGCACCTCGACCGGGATGGCGCGGGTGGTGCGCACCTCGCGGCGCGCGACGTCGTAGACGATGCCGCCGTTGCTGCAGATCGCCAGGCCGTGGCCCCCGACGTCGTCCCAGAGCTCCTCCATCCAGCGGATCGGGCGACCCGTGGTGAACACCACCGGCACGCCGCGCGCGTCGAGCGCGTCGAGGACCGCGCGCGTACGCGCCGACACCCGGCCCTGCGCGTCGAGCAGCGTGCCGTCGAGATCGGTCGCGACCAGGCGCGGCGCCGGGGCCCGGGTCACGCCGGGTCCCGCAGGGAGGCCGTCACCTCAGGCACCGGCGGGCGGGAACCAGCGCGAGATCTCCACGGCCGCGCCGTCCTCGTGGACGGGCGCCGTGACGTGGTCGGCGGCCGCGCGGACCTCCTCGACGGCCTGGCCCATCGCGACCCCGCGACCGGCCCAGCGGAGCATCTCGATGTCGTTGCGGCCGTCGCCGACGGCGAGCACGTCGGCGGCCGACAGCCCAAGCGCGGCGCACACGTGCTCGAGGCCGGACGCCTTCGACACCCCGACCGGCGACAGGTCGAGCCAGGCCGTCCAGCCGACGACGTAGTCGGTGCCGTGCAGGCCGAGGCGGGCGCCGAGCTCGACGAAGTCCTCGGCGGTCGCCTCGGGGTCGCGGATGATGACGCGGCTGACGGGCTCGCCCACGATGTCGGCGACCTCGGTGATGATCTGCTCGCCGGAGATCTCCCCCTCGGGGAAGACCCGGTTGACGCGGTAGCCGCCGACCTCGCGCTCCTCGACCGCGACCAGCGCGTCGGGGTGGTGCTCCAGCACGGCCGCGACGGCCGGGGCGGCGTCGAAGGTCTCCTCGTGGACGACCTCCATCGGGGGGTAGCGGAAGACCACGGCGCCGTTGGAGGCCACCACCCAGAGCCGGTCGGAACCCTCGCGCGGCAGGCCGAGCAGGTCGGCGATGCGGGTCATGCCGTGCGGCGAGCGGCCGCTGGCCAGCACGACGTGCGCCCCCGCGTCGAGGGCGCGGTGGACCGCGTCGTGGACGGCGGGGGTGACGGTCTCGTAGTCCTCGGTCTGCCCGTCCACCCACGCGAGCAGGGTGCCGTCGATGTCGAGCGCGACGACCTGGGGGCGCCAGTCAGCCAAGGGGCTTCAGCACTTCCAGGCCGCCCATGTAGGGGCGCAGCGCCTGCGGCAGCGTCACCGAGCCGTCGGCGTTCTGGTGGGTCTCGAGGATCGCGACGATCGCGCGGGTCACCGCGGTGAGCGTGCCGTTGAGGGTGGCGACCGGCCTGGTCTGGCCCTCCACGCGGGTGCGGACGTCGAGGCGGCGGGCCTGGAACTCGGTGCAGTTGGAGGTCGAGGTGAGCTCGCCCCAGCCGTTGCGGGTCGGGATCCACGCCTCGCAGTCGAACTTGCGGGCGGCGCTGAGGCCGAGGTCGCCGGCCGCGGTGTCGATCACGCGGTAGCAGAGCTCGAGCTTGTCGAGGAACTCCTTCTCCCACGCCAGCAGCCGCTGGTGCTCGGCGTAGGACTCCTCGAGCGTCGTGTAGACGAACATCTCGACCTTGTCGAACCAGTGGACGCGCCAGATGCCGCGGGTGTCCTTGCCGTGCGAGCCGGCCTCCTTGCGGAAGCACGGGCTGAACGCGGCGTAGCGCAGCGGCAGCGCGGCGGCGTCGAGGATCTCGTCGGAGTGGAAGGCCGCCATCGGGACCTCGGACGTGCCGACGAGGTAGAGGTCCTCGCCCTCGATCCGGTAGACGTCGTCGGCGGCCTGGCCGAGGAAGCCGGTGCCCTCCATGGCGCGCGGGCGCACGAGCGAGGGCGCGGCGGCCTGGATGAACCCGGCGGCGCGCGCCTGGTCCATGGCCATGTTGACCAGCGCGAGCTGGAGCTGCGCGCCGACGCCGGTGAGGAAGTAGAAGCGCGAGCCGCTGACCTTCGCGCCGCGCTCCAGGTCGAAGGCCCCGAGCAGCTGGCCGAGCTCGACGTGGTCGCGCGGCTCGAAGTCGAACTCGCGCGGGGTGCCGACCTGCTCGATGACGGTGTAGTCGTCCTCGAGGCCGGCGGGCGCGTCGTCGTCGGCGAGGTTGGGGATGGCCTTCATGGCCTCCTCCCACGCGGCCTCGGCGGCGGCGCGGGCGGCCTCGGCCTCCTTGACCCCGGCGGCGAGCTCCTTGACCTGCGCGAGCAGGGCCTGCTTCTCCTCGCCCTGCGCCTTCGCGACCAGCGCGCCGCTGGCCTTCTGCTCGGCCCGCCTGGCCTCGAAGTCGGCGATCGCCTGGCGCCGCGCGGAGTCGGCGGCGAGCGCCCGGTCGACCACGTCGTCGGACAACCGACGCTTGGCCTGCGCGGCACGCACACGGTCGGGGTCGTCACGGAGGATGCGCGGGTCGATCATGGCGTGAGGCTATCCGGAGGGGCGTACGCCGCGGCAATCGTCTTGGGCATACTTCGCGGGTGACCCCCGCCTCTCGCAACCGCTCCCTCACGCTGGCCGGCGTCTGCCTCCTCGGCTTCGCGGGCCTCGGCTGGGCGGTGACCGGCGACCGCGCCCCCCTCGACACCTTCGACGTGGAGGGCCGCCGGCTCGAGGACTGGGCGGACGGCTCGCCGCTGTTCCTCGACGTCCTGCGGTGGGTCGAGCACCTCTTCGGGACCCTCGGCATGACGGTGCTGACGGTCGTCCTCGTGCTCGGGCTCCTGCTCCGTCGCCAGCGCTGGGCCGCGCTCCTCGCCCTGGTCGTGATGGTCGCGACCTCGCTGGCCACCTCCGGCCTCAAGGTGTGGCTCGGCCGCGACCGCCCGGAGTGGCAGGGCGCCGACTTCAGCCCGCTGAGCTCCTACAGCTTCCCGTCCGGGCACGCGTCGTCCACCGCGGCGTACGCCTGCCTGCTGGTGACGCTGCTCGTGCTGTTCGTCCGGCGGGCGAGCCTGCGCCGCCTCGGGATCACGCTGGCGGTCGCGTGGTGGCTGGCGGTGTGCCTCGACCGGGTGCTGCTCGGGCGGCACTACCCCACCGACGTGATCGCCGGATCGCTGCTGGCGGTCGGGATCTTCGCGCTCGCGCTGGCGGTCATCGACCCGCGTCCGCGCTCGACCGCCGCCCACGCGGAGCCGCTGCCCGAGGTCTACGCGTCCGAGCGCCGGCTGGCGGTGATCCTCAACCCGATCAAGGTCGAGGACGTCGGCCAGTTCCGCGCGACGGTGAGCGCGATGGCGAAGGAGTCGGGCTGGTCGGAGCCGACCTGGCAGTACACCACCGTCGAGGACCCCGGCACCGGCATGGCCGAGCGGGCCGCGGTGTCCGGTGCGGACCTGGTGATCGTCTGCGGCGGCGACGGCACCGTGCGCGAGGTGTGCGCCGAGCTCGCCGGCACCGGCATCCCCGTCGGCATCATCCCCGCCGGCACCGGCAACCTGCTCGCCCGCAACCTCGACGTCCCGCTCTACCTCCGCTCGGCCATCGACGTCGCCCTCAACGGGCAGGACCGCGCGATCGACCTCGTCGAGGTCGGCGGCGACGGCCTCGACGACACCCACTTCATGGTGATGGCCGGCATGGGCTTCGACGCAGCGATCATGGAGGGCGTCAACGAGGACATCAAGAAGAAGATCGGCTGGGTGGCCTACGTCGTCTCGGGCCTGAAGTCGCTGATGTTCCCCGCGATCCGGGTCGAGATCCAGATCGACGACGAGGAGCCCACCACCCACCGCGCCCGCACCGTCGTGGTCGGCAACGTCGGCTTCCTGCAGGCCGGGATGCCGCTGCTGCCCGACGCCGCGATCGACGACGGCGTCCTCGACGTGGTGATCATCCACCCGCGCCAGTTCCTGTCCTGGATCACCGTGGCGATGCGGGTGCTGCGCAAGAGCCCGGTCGTCGACGAGACCCTCGACCGGCGCACCGGCTCGCGGGTCCGGATCACCGCGACCTCCGACACCCCGCGCCAGCTCGACGGCGACTCCGTCGGCGAGGGCCGCGAGCTGCGCATGGAGTGCGTGCACGGCCGGCTGCTGGTCCGCGTCCCCCGCTGAGTCGGCTCAGGGGAGGAAGCGGTAGCCCATGCCCGGCTCGGTGACGAACAGCACCGGGTGGGCGGGGTCGGCCTCGAGCTTGCGCCGGATGCTGGCGAGGTGGACCCGGAGGTAGTTGGTCTGCCGCTCGTACTGCGGCCCCCAGACGGCGGTGAGCAGCTCGCCCTGGCGCACCAGCCGGCCGCGGTGGCGGGCGAGCACCTCGACGATGCGCCACTCCGTGGGCGTGAGGTGCAGCTCGACCCCGTCGCGGGTGGCGCGCGAGTCGGTGACGTCGAGGCGCAGCCCGTCGACCTCCACGACCAGCTCCGGCTCCTCGCGGCCGACACGGCGCGAGGTCGCGCGCACCCGGGCCAGCAGCTCCTCGATCGAGAACGGCTTGGTGATGAAGTCGTCGGCGCCGAGGTCGAGCGCCTCCACCTTGTCGTCGGACTCCGAACGCGCCGAGACCACGATCACCGGGACCTGGGTGAAGGACCGCAGCCGGGTGAGCACGGAGATGCCGTCGAGGTCGGGCAGCCCGAGGTCGAGGAGCACCACGTCGGGCATCCGCTCGTCGACGATCTGCAGCGCCGAGCGGCCGTCGCCGGCGGTCTCGACGTCGTAGTCGCGCGCCCGCAGGTTGATCGACAGCGTGCGCCGCATCGCCGGGTCGTCGTCGACGACGAGCACGAAGGTCATCGGGCCTCGCTCTGGTGGGTGGGGGTGGGGAGCTCGAGGACGAAGGTCAGCCCGCCGCCGGGCGTGTCCTCGGTCGCGATGGTGCCACCCATCGCCTCGGTGAGGCCGAGGGCGACCGCGAGCCCGAGGCCGACGCCGTCCTGCTGCGGGACGTCGCCGAGGCGCTGGAACGGCGCGAACAGGCGCTGCTGGTCGTGGTCGCGGACCCCCGGCCCGGTGTCGGCGACGCGCAGCGCGACCCGGTCGCCGACGACGTCGGCGTCGACCCGGACCCGCGCGGACTCGGGGGTGTACTTCAGGGCGTTCTCGCAGATGTTGGCCAGCACCCGGTCGAGCAGTCCGGCGTCGGCCAGGGCCAGGACGTCGGGCGCGACGTCGACCTCGATGCGCTCGCCACCCACCAGCGGCGCGATGCTGGCGCGGACCGCCTCGGCGAGGTCGACCTCGGCGAGCGCCACGCTCACCGACCCGGTGCTGATCCGGCTCATGTCGAGCAGGTTCGCCACGAGCGCCGACAGCCGGTCGGTCGACTCCTCGATCGTCTCGAGCAGCTCGGCCTCGTCCTGCGGCGACCACGTCACGTCGGTGCTGCGGAGGCTGGCGACCGCCACCTTCACCGCCGCGAGCGGGTTGCGCAGGTCGTGCGAGACCGCCGCGAGCAGGGCCGTACGGGTCCGGTCGAGCTCGGCGAGCCGCAGCCGCTCGACGTCGGCGAGGGTCGCGAGCCGGCGCTCCTCCATCACCTTGGCGTAGGCGGCGTACGCGTTGAGCAGGCCGCGCTCGCTCGCCGGCAGCGTCGCGCCGGCCAGCACCAGCGTGCTCCGCTCGTCGACGGCGGCCGCCATGTCGGCGCGCTCCACCGTCGTCGGGGCGTCGCCGCAGGAGGCGACCACGACCTCCGCACCGGACTCCTCGCGGCGCAGCAGCGCCGCGCCGCGCGCGCCGAACAGCCGGCAGGCCGACGACAGCAGGCCGGCGGTGTCCTGGCTGGAGGTGAGCAGGCTGTGCGCGAGCACGGTGAGCGCGTCGGCCTCGGACCGGGCCGCGCGGGCCTGCGCCGTGCGCCGTGCGGCCAGGTCGACGACGGTGGCCACCGCGATGCCGACCGCGACGAAGATCGCGATGGTCACGACGTTCTCTGGCTCGGCGATGGTGAGCGTGTAGAGCGGTGGGGTGAAGAGGTAGTTGAGCAGCACCGCGCTGAGCAGCGCCGAGACCACCGCCGCCGCGAGGCCGCCGATGAGGGCGGTCGCGACCACGACGACCATCAGCGACATCGCCTCGATCGGCAGGCCGTGCAGGTCCTTGGTGAGGTGGAGCAGCAGGCTCAGCACGCACGGCACCACCACGCCGAAGACGATCCCGGCCACCCGCCGCCGGGTCCCGAGGCTGTCGGTGCGCGGCCGGAACGAGGAGCGCCCGACGTAGTCGTGGCTGACGATGTGGACGTCCATGTCGCCCGAGCCGATGACGACCCGCTCGCCTACGCCCGGGCGCAGCAGGGTCGAGATGCGACCGCGCCGGCTGGCGCCGATGACGACCTGCGTGGCGTTCTCGGCGCGGGCGAAGGACAAGATCGCCTCCGCGGCGTCGTCGCCGACGACGGTGTGGAAGCTGCCGCCGAGCTCCTCGGCCTTGGCGGCGAGCCGGGTGAGCTGGTCGGGGGCGATGCCGGTGAGGCCGTCCTGCCGGGTGACGTAGAGCGCCTGCCACTCCCCGCCCGAGCGGCGGGTCGCGATCCGCGCCGCGCGCCGCATCAGGGTGGACGACTCCGGCCCACCGCTGACCGGCACGACGATCCGCTCGCGGGTCGCCCAGGTCGAGTCGATCTCGTGCTGGTCGCGGTAGCGCTCGAGCCCCTCGTCGACCCGGTCGGCGAGCCAGAGCAGCGCCAGCTCGCGCAGCGCGGTGAGGTTGCCCTCGCGGAAGTAGCGCGAGAGCGCGGCGTCGATCTTCTCGGCGGTGTAGATGTTGCCGTGGGCCATCCGGCGCCGCAGCGCCTGCGGGCTCATGTCGACCAGCTCGATCTGGTCGGCCGAGCGGACCACGTGGTCCGGCACCGTCTCGCGCTGCCGGACCCCGGTGATCTGCTCGGTCACGTCGTTGAGCGACTCGAGGTGCTGGACGTTGACGGTCGTGATCACCTCGATGCCCGCGTCGAGGAGCGCCTCCACGTCCTGCCAGCGCTTCTCGTGGGCGCTGCCGGGCACGTTGGTGTGGGCGAGCTCGTCGACCAGCACGACCTCCGGCCGCCGCGCGAGGACGGCGTCGAGGTCCATCTCCTCCTGGACGGTGCCGCGGTAGGACACCTGGGCCCGGGGGACGACCTCGAGGCCCGCGAGCCCGGCCACCGTCTTCGGCCGGCCGTGCGTCTCGACGTAGCCCACGACGAGGTCGGTGCCCCGCTCGACGCGGCGGTGCGCCTCGTCGAGCATGGCGTACGTCTTGCCGACCCCGGGCGCCGCGCCGAGGTAGACGCGCAGCCGTCCACGATCCATGGGCCCAGTCTCCCCTGCGCGGCTCAGCCGGCAGCAGCCCGGACCGCGACGTTGAGCTCCAGGACGTTGACGCCGGGCTCACCGAGGAAGCCGAGGCTGCGCCCGTCGGTGTGCTGCTCGACGAGGCGCTCCACCTCCTCCAGCGACAGCCCGTTGGCCTCCGCGACCCGCGGCGCCTGGATCGCGGCGTAGGCCGGCGAGATGTGCGGGTCGACGCCCGAGCCGGACGCGGTGACCGCGTCCGCCGGGACCTCCGACTCCGCAACGCCCTCGCGGGCGGCCACCTCGGCCTTGCGGTCCTCGATGGCGGCCATCAGGTCGGGGCTGAGCGGACCGAGGTTGCTCGGCGCGGTGGCCAGGGTGTCGTAGCCGCCCGCGGACGGGCGGGACAGGAACCACTGGTCGCCCTCGAACTGCTGGCCCAGCAGCCGGGAGCCGACCACCTGGCCGTCGACGCGGACCGGGGACCCGTCGGCCCGGTCCCCGAAGGCCTGGCCGGCCGCCCACACGGCGGTCGGGTAGCCGACGCCGAGCAGGACGGTCATCACGAGCAGGAGGCGCAGCCCGGCGAGGGACTGGCGGGCGAGGTCGGTGAACATGTCAGCACGCTTTCTTGGATCCGGCCGGGGTCCGGGTCAGGAGCCGAGGCCGGGGATGGTCGAGACGATCAGGTCGATGAGCTTGATGCCGACGAAGGGCACGACGATGCCGCCCAGGCCGAAGACCAGGAGGTTGCGGCGCAGCACCGCCGACGCCGACGCGGCGCGGAACCGGACGCCGCGCAGGGCGAGCGGGATCAGCGCGACGATCACCAGGGCGTTGAAGATGACGGCCGAGAGGATCGCCGACTGCGGCGTGGCCAGGCCCATCACGTTGAGCCGGTCGAGCGAGGGGTAGGCCGCGACGAACATCGCCGGGATGATCGCGAAGTACTTCGCCACGTCGTTGGCGATCGAGAACGTCGTCAGCGCACCGCGGGTGATGAGCAGCTGCTTGCCGATCTCGACGATGTCGATGAGCTTGGTCGGGTCGGAGTCGAGGTCGACCATGTTGCCGGCCTCCTTGGCGGCCGCCGTGCCGCTGTTCATCGCGACGCCCACGTCGGCCGCGGCCAGGGCGGGGGCGTCGTTGGTGCCGTCGCCGGTCATCGCGACCAGCCGCCCGCCCTCCTGCTCGCGGTGGATGTAGGCCATCTTGTCCTCGGGGGTGGCCTCGGCCAGGAAGTCGTCGACCCCCGCCTCCGCGGCGATCGCCTGCGCGGTGAGGGCGTTGTCGCCGGTGATCATGACCGTGCGGATGCCCATCGAGCGCAGCTCGGCGAACCGCTCGGCCATGCCCTCCTTGACGACGTCCTTCAGGTGGATCACGCCGAGCACCTGGCCCGCGCCGGTGGCGTCCTTGCGGCCGATCACCAGCGGCGTGCCGCCGCTGCGGGAGATGGAGTCGACGATCTGGTGGACCTCGTCGGGCTGCTCGATGCCGAGCCAGGCGGCGATCGCGGACCCAGCGCCCTTGCGGACCTGGGTGCCGTCGGCGAGGTCGACGCCGGACATCCGGGTCTGGGCGGTGAACTCGACGAACTCCGCGCCGGCCGGCAGCGCGCTGTCGTCGGCGCCCTGCGCCAGGGCCAGGTCGACGACCGAGCGGCCCTCCGGGGTCTGGTCGGCGAGCGACGACAGCCGCGCGGTGTCGCGCAGCTCGCCGCGGTCGACGCCCGGGGCGGGCACGAACCGGCTGGCCTGGCGGTTGCCGTAGGTGATGGTGCCGGTCTTGTCGAGCAGCAGGGTGCTGACGTCGCCGGCGGCCTCGACCGCACGACCCGACATGGCGAGCACGTTGACCCGCACCAGCCGGTCCATGCCGGCGATGCCGATCGCCGAGAGCAGGGCGCCGATGGTGGTGGGGATCAGGCAGACCAGCAGCGCGACCAGGACGACGACGTCCTGCGGCGCACCGGCGTACGTCGCCATCGGCGCGAGCGTCGCGACGGCGGCGAGGAAGACCAGGGTGAGGCTCGAGAGCAGGATCGACAGTGCGATCTCGTTGGGCGTCTTGCGGCGCGACGTGCCCTCGACGAGCGCGATCATCTTGTCGAGGAAGGTCTCGCCCGCGGCGGCGGTGATCCGCACGACGATGCGGTCCGACAGGACCCGCGTGCCGCCGGTGACGGCGCTGCGGTCGCCGCCGGCCTCGCGGATCACCGGTGCGGACTCGCCGGTGATGGCCGACTCGTCGACCGAGGCGATGCCCTCGACGATGTCGCCGTCGCCTGGGACGACGTCGCCGGCCTCGACGACCACCAGGTCGCCGACCGCGAGCCGGGTCGCGGGGACCTCGCTCTCGGAGCCGTCGGCGGCCAGCAGCCGGGCGACGGTGTCGGTGCGGGTGGCGCGCAGCGACGCCGCCTGGGCCTTGCCGCGGCCCTCGGCGACGGCCTCGGCGAGGTTGCCGAAGACCACCGTCAGCCACAGCCACACGGCGATGGAGATGGTGAAGAACCCGGGGTCGCGGACGGCCGCGACGGTGGTCACGACCGAGCCGACCAGGACGAGGAACATCACCGGCGAGCGCCACATGTGGCGCGGGTCGAGCTTGCGGATCGCCTCGGGCAGCTGCCGGGCGCCCTGCGCGAGCAGCCCGCCGAGGGTCATGCCGGTGGCCGGTCGCGCGGTGCGCGTGGCCTCGGGCTCGTGGCCGGTGCCGGTGGGTGGGGTGAGGGTGGCGGTCATACCAATGCCTCCGCGATCGGTCCGAGGGCGAGCGCCGGGAAGTAGGTGAGGCCGGTCATGATGAGGATGACGCCGACCAGCATCCCGACGAAGAGGGGCTTGTGGGTGGGGAGCGTGCCGGCGGTCACCGGCACCGTGCCCTGCTCGGCGAGCGAGCCGGCGAGCAGCAGGACCAGGACGATCGGCAGCAGCCGGCCGACGAGCATCGCCAGGCCGAGCATGATCTGGAAGAAGTCCGAGGTCACGGTGATGCCGCCGAAGGCGCTGCCGTTGTTGTTGGCGGCCGAGGTGAAGGCGTAGAGCACCTCGGAGAAGCCGTGGCCGCCGGCGTTGCCCATCGCGTCGGCGGTCGAGCTGCGCGAGATCGCGATGCCGGTGCCGACCAGGACGAGCGCGGGCGTGGTCAGGGTGTAGAGCGCGACGTAGGTCATCTGCTTCGCGCTGATCTTCTTGCCGAGCAGCTCGGGCGTGCGACCGACCATCAGGCCCGCCACGAACACCGCGAGGACGGCCATCACGAGGATGCCGTAGATGCCGGCGCCCACGCCGCCGGGCACGATCTCGCCCAGCATCATGTTGACCATCACCGTCCCGCCGCCGGTGGCGGTGAGGGAGTCGTGCGAGGCGTTCACCGCGCCCGTCGAGGTGCCGGTGGTGGCGACCGCGAACAGCGCGGACGCCCACTCCCCGAAGCGGGTCTCCTTGCCCTCCATCGCGGCGCCCGCGGCCTGGGCGGTCGGCGAGTGCGCGCCGACCTCGGCCCAGGTCGTGACGACCAGCGAGACGGTCCACAGGATGCCCATCACGCCGAGCACGGCCAGGCCCTGGCGGCGGTTGCCGAGCATCGTGCCGAGGGTGCGGGTGAGCGCCACCGGGAGCACCAGGATCAGGTAGATCTCGAGGAAGTTGGTCCAGCCCGTCGGGTTCTCGAACGGGTGCGCGGAGTTGGCGTTGAAGAAGCCACCGCCGTTGTTGCCGAGCTCCTTGATCGCCTCCTGGCTGGCCACCGGGCCGCCGGTCAGCACCTGCGAGTGCCCGGCGAGCGTCGACATCGTGGAGTCGGTGAAGCTCTGCACGACACCGCCGGCGACCAGCAGCACGGCAGCGACGAAGGCGAGCGGCAGCAGGATCCGGACGGTGCCGCGGGTCAGGTCGACCCAGAAGTTGCCGAGCGAGCCGCTGCGCGAGCGCGCGAAGCCGCGGACCAGCGCCACCGCCACCGCGATGCCGACGGCGGCGGACAGGAAGTTCTGCACCGCCAGCCCGGCCATCTGGGCGGTGAACCCGAGGGTGGACTCGCCCGCGTAGGACTGCCAGTTGGTGTTGGTGACGAAGGAGATCGCGGTGTTGAACGACATCCAGAACGGCACGCCCGGCAGGTCGCGGTCCATCGGCAGCGCCGCCTGGCCGAGCTGGATCGCCATCAGCACCACGATGCTGACCAGGCTGAAGCCGACCACGCCGGTGGCGTAGGACCGGGCGCCCTGCTCGGCGTCGGGGTTCACGCCGCTGAGGCGGTAGACCGCCCGCTCGACGCGCAGGTGCCGGGTGCTGGTGAAGACCCGCGCCATGTAGTCGCCGAGGGGGACGTACGCCGCCGCGAGCAGCGCGACGAGGAGGGCGATCGTCAGCAGACCGCCGAGGGTGTCAGACACTAGAAACGCTCCGGGAAGATCAGGGCTGCCAGGACGTAGAGCGCGGCGAGCACCACCGCGACCACCAGCAGACTGGATTCGATGCTCATGGGCCCAGCGTCATCCCGTCGCAGGCCCGCACCGCCCGTCTTGACGCGATCTTTGCGGCCGTTGACGGCCACTTGTCGCCGGTGTGGCGCGCGCCGCACGGGCGGTGCCAAGGACCCGACAAACCCCTGTCAGGACGCCGTCAGGCGGCCCCGCGGCAGGCCGGTCCGTGGTCAGGATCGGTGCCATGACGACCCTCGAGCCCGACCCCCGCCCCGCCGACCGGACCACCGACCGCCCCACCGACGCCCCCACCGAGCTCGCCGAGCTGCTCGAGCTCACCTCGGACGCCTGGCGCGACGCGCTGGACGCCGTGGTGTTCCACGACTGCGAGGTGGCCCGCCGGGTGCTGGCCGGAGCCCGCGAGCGGCGGGTCGCCGCCGTCCGGGCCCGTGCCCGCGCCCAGGCGCAGCTGTCCGAGGCGCGCATCGTGCTGACCGCCCGCCGGCTGGTGCGCTCGGTCAACACCCTCCAGCTCGTCGCCGACGTGGAGCGGCTCGAGCAGCTGATCGTCGCGACCGCCCGGCGGGTGCTGTCCGGTCGCGCCCACCTCGCCCAGGACCTGCGCCCGGAGGTCGCCACCCTCGGCCGCGCCGGCGCCCAGCGGCTGCACGACCTGGCCCTCGGCCGCCGTCCCGGCCTGCTCGAGGCCGACTACCTCGCCTGCGGCCGCGAGCTCGACGAGGTCTCCCAGTGCCTGGCCCGTCACGCACGGGCCCACCGACGTCCCGACGAGGCGGTCGGCCTGTGCGCCGCGCTGACCTCGGGCGTCCTCGAGGCCTCACGCCACGCATCGCGCGCGGCGTGAGGCCTCGCCCCGACCCCGGGTGGCCGCCTCACGCGTCGACGAGGGCGGCCACCTGGTCGGCGAGGAGGACCGCGACGCGGCACTGCTCGCGGGTGGGGTGGGCGATGCGGGTCGCGCAGGCGACCTCGAAGTGGCCGACGACCCGCGCCGCACGGCGTACCTCCACCGCGACGAGCTCGTCCACCGGCAGGCCGGTGCGCCCGACGTCGCGCTGGTGACCGTTCTGCGTGAGCACGCCGTCGTGGTCGAGCACCGCGAGCCGCCGGTCGTGGACCGCGCCGGGGACGTAGCGGCACCGGTCGGCGCCCAGCACGTCGGCGATCGCGGCGGCGACCACGTCGACCACCTCGTCGGGGCCGGTCTCCCCGCGGCTCACCGTCGCGGCGGCGGAGAGCACGCCGTCGAGGTAGCCGGAGCGGCGCGCGGACTCCGCCTGCTGGCGCCGGCCCCAGATCGCGAGCTCGGTGACCGACAGCCCGATCAGCACGAGCAGCACCGCGACCTGCACGTCGCCGGGGTCGTGGATCGCGAGCCGGAGGAAGGGCTCGGTCAGGAAGACGTCGAACCACGCGCCGCTCGACAGGGCGGCGACGAAGCCGGCCAGCCGGTCACCCGTCGCGGCGACCGCGACGACGCACAGCACCAGCACCAGCGCGGCGACCGCGGGCGGGACGCTGTCGCGGAAGCCGGCGAGCACGCCGCAGACGGCGAGCGGGGACAGGACGGCGGCGGCCCGCACGGAGGAGGGCGTACGCCACCACGGGACGGGAGGACGAGAAGTGACCATCTCGCCAGTGCACCACCGCCGCACCGCCCCCGGCGGAGCCTTGACGCGTTGCTGACGCGACCCTGTCGCGGCGCCGACGCGCGTCAGGGACGGGCGTGCTCGATCGCCTCCTCCTCCTCGGGCGAGAGCTGCTGCTCGCACGACCAGGAGGAGATCGACTTGGCGTAGGTGCGGGCCTCGCTGCGCCCGTGGATCGAGGTCAGCACGACGCCGTGACCGGCGTCGTCGAGCAGCGCGAGGCTCCAGCTGAGGTGGCCGCCGACGTCCCCGAAGGCGTCGTAGCGCACGACCGAGAGGTGCCGCAGCGCGTCGGCGCTCTCCGCCTTGAGCGCGGCGACCTCCTGGCGCAGCCCGTGCACGTCCTCGGGCAGGGCGTCGACGCCGTCGCCGGTGGGTCGGGCGGACGTACGGCGCAGGGCGAGGCCGGCGAGGACGCAGGCGACGGCGGCGAGGAGGACGGCGACGGCGGACAGCACCCCCGAACCCTATGTTCGGGGTGCGGTCACGGCCCGGTGGACACGGCCGGAGGTGACAGACTCGCCGGCGTGACTCGACGCATCGCCTACCAGGGGGAGCCGGGCGCCAACTCCCACCTCGTGTGCCAGCAGGCCTACCCGGACTGGGAGCCGCTGCCCTGCGCGTCGTTCGAGGACGCCTTCGCGGCCGTGGAGAACGGCGACGCCGACCTGGCGATGATCCCGATCGACAACTCGATCGCCGGCCGGGTCGCCGACATCCACCACTTCCTCCCCACGTCGTCGCTGCACATCGTCGGCGAGCGGTTCCTGCGCATCCAGTTCTCGCTGATGGCGCTGCCCGAGGCGTCGGTCGACTCGCTGCGCACCGTGCACAGCCACGTCCACGCGCTCGGCCAGTGCCGCGGGGTGATCCGCGAGCTCGGCCTGACGCCGGTCGTCGCCGGCGACACCGCGGGCGCGGCGCGGGAGGTGGCCGAGTCGGGCGACCCGACCCAGGCCGCGATCGCGCCGCCGCTGGCCGCGTCGATCTACGGCCTGCAGGTGCTGCGCGAGGAGATCGAGGACGAGGACCACAACACCACGCGGTTCGTGGTGCTCTCGCGCGACTTCGAGCAGGCCACGGCCGGCGAGGGACCGGTGGTCACGACGTTCATCTTCAACGTCCGCAACCTCCCCGCCGCCCTCTACAAGGCGCTCGGCGGCTTCGCGACCAACGGCGTCAACATGACCAAGCTCGAGTCCTACATGGTCGGCGGCCACTTCACCGCCACCCAGTTCCTCGCCGAGGTCGACGGCCACCCCGACGACCCGGGCGTGCGCAACGCGCTGGAGGAGCTGGCGTTCTTCACCACCGAGGTCAAGGTGCTGGGCGTCTACCCCGCAGACGCGTTCCGCGACGCGTAGGACACACTCGAGCGGTGATCGATCTCCTCGTCGTGGCCCTCGCCTTCGGAGCCATCTTCGTCGTCGAGCTGCCCGACAAGACCTTCATCGCCACCCTCGTCATGTCGACGAAGATGCGCCCGCTCCTCGTCTGGATCGGCGTCGGGCTCGCGTTCCTCGTCCAGACCGGCGTCGCGGTCGGTCTCGGCAAGGCCGCGTCGTTCCTGCCCGAGCAGCTGATCCACACGGTCGCCGCGCTGATGTTCGTCGTCGGCGCGATCATCCTGTTCCGCGAGGCGCGCTCGGCCGACGCCGACGAGGCCGGGCAGGAGGAGGAGTACGCCGCCCGCGCCGACGCCACCGCCCACGGCCTCAAGGTCGTCGTCACCTCCTTCCTCGTCCTCTTCGCCGCCGAGTGGGGCGATCTCTCGCAGCTGCTGACCATCTCCCTGGTCGCGAAGTACGACGACCCCGTCTCGGTCTTCCTCGGCGCCTGGGGCGCGCTGCTCGCGGTGTCCGGCCTCGCGGTGATCGTCGGGCGGCTGCTGCTGCAGCGGGTCCGGCTGTCGGTGCTCCACTACGTGGGTGCGACGGTCTGCGTGCTCATGGCAGGGTTGACGGTGTGGGAGATGACGCGCTGACGGAGGCGGTCCGCCGCCGCTACGTCGAGGTCAACGGGGACCACCCGATGACCCCGGCCGACGACGACTACGTGCGCGAGCACTTCGTCCCCGCCACCGCCGAGGCGATGGAGCACATGCTCGCCGGGCGGCTGCCGCTGGCGTCGTACGTCCTGTCCGACGGCACCCCGATGGTCCCCGCCGACCACGGCGACCTGGCCGGGTTCGCCGGCGGGCTCGACCGGCTGCACGCCTGGTTCGTCGCGTTCTGGGGAGACGACGCCGCCACCGGCGAGGCCGAGTGGGGCCACTACCTGTCCGGGCGCTACACCTGCCTCAAGGAGGTCTCGCCCGTCCGGATCCGGCAGAAGACCGAGCGGGTCGCGGAGGCCGAGGCCGCGGTCGCGCGGCTGCGCGGCGACCGGAGCGACCCGCTGGGGCGCGGCATGCTCGGCGAGGCCGTCGACGGGGTGCTGGGGGTGCCGGGGCTCGACTGGCTCCTGCTGCCGATGACGGCGTACGACCGCTTGCGCTTCGGCGGGCCCACGGTCCGCGAGCGCTGGGTCGACGCGCCTCGCGAGGCGTTCCTGACCCCGGTCGCGCCGGAGTGGCCGCTGCGCACCGAGCGGCTGCTGCTGCGCCCCCACGAGCCCGGCGACGCCGACGCCTTCGCCGACGCGTGGGCCTCCGAGGAGTGGACCAGCCTGCTGCTCACCCGCCCGCAGAACCGCGCCGAGGTGGCCGAGATGATCCGCCGGCGGACCGCCGCCGCCGATCCCGCGTTCGTCAGCGTCGTCGTCACGCTCCACGACGGCACCGTCGTCGGCGACTCCCTGCTGCACCTGCAGGGCACCGGGCTCAGCGAGGGCGAGATCGGCTGGACGGTGCTGCCCGAGCACACCGGCCACGGCTACGGCACCGAGGCCGCCCGCGAGCTCCTGCGACTCGGGTTCGAGCACCACGGGCTGCGGCGCATCGTCGCGAACCTCGACGCGCGCAACGTCCGCTCGGCCGCGATGTGCGAGCGCCTCGGCATGCGCCGCGAGGTGCACCGGCTCGGCGACTTCTGGTCCAAGGGCGAGTGGACCGACTCCTACGAGTACGCGCTGCTGCGCGAGGAGTGGCGGGCGCAGGCCTGACGCCCGCCGCACGTGCGGCGGATGTGGCCCTCGCCCGGGGCGTACCCGGGCAGCACACGTGTCCGGGTTGTCGCCCTCGCGTCGCCAGACCCGTACACGTGTCCGGGTTGTCGCCCTCGCAGCGCCGATCGACGGGCAACTTCTCGGACACGTGTACGCCGGGGGGCGGGGGCTGTGGAGGACGACCGACACGCCGCCGCGGAATCCTCGACGCTGTCGGCATGGACTTCGACCCGACGCGACCGTTCCTCCGTGCCGAGGCCCTCGCACACGGGCTGACCGACAAGGTGCTCCGCGGGCCGGGCTACCGGCAGCTCTTCCGCGGAGTCCTTGTCGCGTCGTCCACCCCCGCGACGCCGCTCCAGCGCGTGTGCGGCGCGCTCCTGCTCCAGCACGAGCTGGCCTGGGCGAGCCACGCGTCGGCCGGGCGGGTGAAGGAAGCACCGATCCCGACGATCGCTGACGAGCACGTGAGCGTCGCCCACCAGAAGATGCGGCGCCACCACCGTGGTCTGCGGTGCCACGTCGGCGATCCCACCGGCGTGGTCGTCGAGAGGGGCGTGCGCGTGTCCGGCGACGTCGAGATGTTCATCGAGCTCGGCGGCCAGCTGGGGCTGGTCGACCTCGTGGTCGTGGGCGACTGGCTCGTGCGCCGCCGCGGCGCCTCGCCAGCCCAGCTCGTCCGCGCGTGCGAGCTCAGTCGTCACAAGGACGCGCGCAAGGCCCTGGCCGCCGCGAGCTACGTACGCCGGGACGTCGACTCCCCCATGGAGACCCGCCTGCGGATGCTCCTCGTCCTCGCGGGACTGCCCGAGCCGCGGGTCAACCTCACGATCCGCGACGAGGAGGGTGGCGTGGTCAGGCGGTACGACCTCTGCTACCCCGACTGCCGGGTCGCCGTCGAGTACAACGGCAAGGTGCACGTCGAGGTCCTCGCCACCTGGGAGGACGACCTCGAGCGTCGTGCCGACATCGACGAGGACGAGTGGCGACTCGTGGTCGTGGTGAGCTCGGGGATCTACCGGGACCCGCTCCGCACGCTGCGGCGCATCCACCGGGTGCTCCTGGCGCGCCACCACCCGGGCGTCGGGCCGCGGCTGCTGGACGACTGGCGACCGCACTTCCCCGGCCACGCGGACGCCGCCTGAGGGCGTTCGCCGACACGTGTCCGCGATGTCGCCCTCGAGCCCCGAACGACGGGGCAACTTCTGGCACACGTGTCCGGGCCCGGCACCGATAGAGTCCGGCCATGGTCACCACTCCCCACGGCGCTGACAGCGAGGTCGGCCGCCTGGCCACCGTGATGCTCCACCGCCCCGGCAACGAGCTCAAGCGCCTCACGCCGCGCAACAACGATCGCCTGCTCTTCGACGGCATCCCGTGGGTCAGCCGCGCCCAGGAGGAGCACGACGCCTTCGCCGAGACGCTGCGCAACCGCGGCGTCGAGGTGCTCTACCTGACCGAGCTGCTCACCGAGACCCTCGAGAGCGAGCTGGCCCGCAACCACGCGATCACCAGCGCGCTGTCCGGGCTGCACCTCGGCGACACGATGCGCCGCTACCTCGCGACCGCCCTGCGCGAGCTGGCCCCGGCCGAGCTCACCGGCGTGCTGACCGCGGGCATCCGCAACGACGAGGTCAAGGGCGGCCACGGGCTGGTGACCAGCCTGCTCGACCCCCACGACTTCCTCATCGACCCGCTCCCCAACCTGCTCTTCACCCGCGACTCCAGCGTGTGGGTGCGCGACCGGGTCGCCGTCACCAGCCTCGCGATGCCCGCGCGCAAGCGCGAGACCCAGCTGACCGAGCTGATCTACACCGAGCACCCGCGCTTCGCCGGCACCCGCAAGATCCACGGCTGGCACAACGAGCACGTCGAGGGCGGCGACGTGCTGCTGCTCGCGCCCGGCGTGATCGCGGTCGGCGTCGGGGAGCGTACGACCCCGGCGGGCGTCGAGCGGCTGGCGCGCCAGGTCTTCCACTCGGGCCTCGCCCACACCGTGCTGGCGGTGCCGATCGCGCAGGAGCGCGCGACGATGCACCTCGACACGGTCTGCACGATGGTCGACGTCGACAAGGTCGTGATGTACCCCAACGTCGCCGACACCCTCCGCGCGGTGACCGTGACGCTGGCCGACGCGGGCTCCGACGAGTCGGACCTGACGCTCCAGGTCAGCGAGTCCGAGCCGTTCCTGGTCGCGGCCGCCAAGGCGATGCAGATCGACACGCTGCACCAGATCGACACCGGTCTCGACCCGGTCACCGCCGAGCGCGAGCAGTGGGACGACGGCAACAACACCCTGGCGCTCGCGCCGCGGGTGGCCGTGGCCTACGAGCGCAACGACGAGACCAACGACCGGCTCGAGGACGCCGGCATCGAGGTGGTCCGGATCGCCGGCTCCGAGCTCGGCTCCGGCCGCGGCGGCCCGCGCTGCATGAGCTGCCCGATCTCGCGCGAGCCGCTCACCGTCGACTGAGGAGCGTTCTCCACAGGTCGGTGCACACCTGTTGACCGAAGGCCGTCACCCGGGGTCGGCCGGGTCGTTGAGCAGGCATGACCGACTCCATCCTGGACTCCCTGGACCCGGCCGACCGCCAGCGCGTCCTGGCGGCGGGGACCGCGCTCACCCTCCCGCAGGGGTGGTCGCCGATCGCCGAGAGCACCCCTGCGGACAAGGCGTACCTGATCACCGAGGGCGAGGTGTCCGTGCGCCGCGGCGGCGTGGAGGTCGCCACGCTGGGGCCCGGCGCGGTGGTCGGCGAGGCCGCCATCGTCAACCGCACGCTGCGCTCGGCCAGCGTCGTCGCCCTCACCCGGCTGCGGGTCGTGCACTTCACCAGCGAGCGGCTGTCCGCGCTCGCCGACGAGGTGCCGGCCTTCGGCGAGGCGCTGCGGGCGGCCGCCGCGGGGCGTACGGGCCGGGGATGAGGCCGTGACCGAGCGGGCCGTGGCCGACGCGATGGAGGCCTTCCTCCTCGGCCAGGAGCCGACCCTGACCCGCGTCGAGGTCGCCGAGCGGGCCGGCGTGCCGCTCGACCTCGCGGTCACGCTGTGGCACCAGCTCGGGTTCCCGCACCGCGGCGACGACGACGTCGCCTTCGTCGAGAGCGACGTCGAGGCGCTGCGGCTGAGCGCCGACCTGGTCCGGCTGGGCATCCTGCCGCCGGAGTCGCAGGCCGCACTGGTGCGAACGTGGGGCCGCAGCTACGCGCGGCTCGCGGAGTGGCAGACCACCCTCCTCGCCGGCCTCGCGCTCGACGCCCCCGACGGTGGACGCGACCCGGCCGGGCAGCTCACCACGCTGACCGCCGACGTGCTGCCCCGGGTCGAGGCGCTGCAGACCTACGTGTGGCGCCGCCACCTCGCCAGCGCCGCCCAGCACCTGCTCGGCGACCCCGACGGGCTCGACCGCGGCGAGGCCGTGCTGTCGGTCTGCTTCGTCGACATCGTCGGCTACACCACCCGCAGCCGCGCGCTCGACGGGGCCGAGCTGGTCGCGTGGGTCGACGGGTTCGAGCAGGACACCACCACGCTCGTCGTCGACCACGGCGGCCAGGTCATCAAGACCATCGGCGACGAGGTGCTCTTCACCGCCCCCGAGCCGGCGGCTGCGCTCGCGGTCGCGCTGGCGCTCACCGCACGCGGCGACGACCCCGACGACCCGTTCCCGGCGGTGCGCGCGGGACTCGCGCACGGTGCCGTCGTACGCCGCCTCGGCGACGTCTTCGGCTCGACCGTCAACGCGGCCGCGCGGCTGACCTCGGCCGCCCGCCCGGGGTCCGTGCTCGTCGACGCCGGGGTCCACGACGCGCTCGGGGACGACGGGACGTGGCGGTTCCGCCGGGCGCGCCGGGTCCAGGCGAAGGGCTTCTCGCACCTCGAGGCGTGGCGCGCGCGGGCGAGCACCGACGACTGACCGGCCGTACGCTCCCGGCATGGAACCCGTGCTGCGCGTGATCTCGGGCGAGGACTGGGCGGCGTTCAGGAGCCTGCGCCTGCGCGCCCTCGCCGACTCGCCGACGGCCTTCGGCGCCACCCTGGCCGAGGCCGAGGCGCAGCCGGAGTCCGTGTGGCGCGAGCGGGCAGGCGGCCCCGGCCCGCTGCTGATGGCGTTCGACGGCGACGACCCGGTCGCGATGGGCGGCCTGTTCGTCCCGGAGGGGGCCGGCGAGGCGTTCGTCTGGGGCATGTGGACCGCCCCCGAGGCGCGCGGTCGCGGACTCGGCGCCCGGCTCCTGCGCGAGCTCCTCGACCACGCCCGCCGGCTCGGTCGCACGGTCTCGCTGCACGTCACCGAGGGCAACGACGGCGCGCGCCGGCTCTACGAGGCCCACGGCTTCACCGGCACCGGCGAGCGCGAGCCGCTGCGCGAGGGGTCGGACCTGCGCATCGAGCGGCTGGAGCGGCCCGCGGGCGACTGACCCGGGGCACGGCTTCCTCAGCGTGGACGCGGCGGTGCGCCAGCGTCGTACAGGTGTCCGAGATCTTGCCCTCGAGCTGGTGGACGAAGGGCGACATGTCGGACACGTGTGCCCGGACCGGCTGCACGCGACCTCGAGGTCCGCTCATCAGCGATCAGCGTTCGGATCCGCTGAGAGCAGCGCCGTCACGCGGAGCTCGCGGACGGTGTCCGCGACGTGGCCGCTTCCCGCGTCAGGTCCGTCATGTCGTCATCCTGCCGACCGCTGCGCGGCGACGCACCCGACTATCGACGGACATGGAAAGCCCGGCCGTTGTTGACGGGGGAAACAACAACGACCGGGCAATGACCAATCTACTCGCACCGCGAGGGCGGGCACAACATTCGAGCAGGTTGTGTTCGCGCGGTGGAGAACGTGGGCCAGTCCTTACCGGATCGTCACCTGACGGTTGGCGAGTCCGGCCCGTGCGGAGCGCTCGGCGGCCGTCAGCTCGCCGCCCTCGAGCGCCTCGGCGAGGTCGGCCGCGAAGCGCGCAGCCGGCTCCTCGAGGACGTCGGCACCGGTGCCGACGGGGAGGTCCCACACGGGGGCGAGCAGGCCGTGGGCGCGGAACATGCCGACGAAGCGGGAGCCGTCGGCGACCGAGTCCTGGCCGGCGGCGTGCAGCCGGGCGAGGGCGTCGAGCAGCCGGTCCTCGTCGTGCGGCATCACCCAGCGCAGGTGCTCCTTGGTGCCCACGTTGGTCCAGTACGCCGCCTCGACCGACGACAGGCGCGAGGTCGGCATGACGCCGCTGTTGGCCTGCTCGAGGGCCGCCTCCATGCTCGCGTCGCGCTCGGGGATGTCGTCGATCCAGTACTCGAAGCCGTCGTGGACGGTGATGTCGAGCGAGTCGCCGGTGATGAGGTCCTGGATGCTCGGACCGTCGCCGGGGGCGTTGACCAGCCCGACGATGCCGGGCTCGTCGGTGGCCAGCGCCAGCTCGAGGACGGCGCCGAGGTCGCGCGCCGGGTTGCCGTAGGCGTGCTGGACCTGCAGGCCGAGCCACACGTCGCCGGACTCGCGGACCATCGCGGGCGCGGCGCCGGGCAGGAGCGTGGCCAGCCGGACGGTGCGCGAGCCCTCCTTCAGCGTGAGCGGGGCGGTGGCCGCCGGCACCAGCTCGCGCAGCGCGATCACGTCGCACTCGCTCGGCATCCCCTCGAACGGACGCGCCACGAACGTGGGCGCGGCGCCGCCGGCTGCGCCGTGGCAGGCCTTGTAGCGCTTGCCGGAGCCGCAGGGGCAGGGCTGACGGGGGCCGACCTCGCCGGGAGCGGTGGCTGCGGGCTGGGTGCGGTTGCGGGACTTCTTGGCCATGGCGCGAGCCTAGTTGGCGCCCCGCACGGGCGCGGAGCCGCTAGGCGCCGAGCAGGTCGAGCATGTAGGCCGGCCGGTCGGAGATCACCGCGGTCACCCCGAGGTCGAGGCAGACCTGCAGGTCCTCGGCGGTGTTGACCGTCCAGACGTGGATCTCGCGGCCCGCCTTCACCAGGTGGCGCCCGAGACCCGGGTGGTCGCGCAGCTCCTCGACGCCCGGCCCGATGATCCAGTCGTCGCCGACCACCGGCCGCAGCACCGGCCAGTGGTGGGCCTTGTCCACCAGCATCACCACGTCGAGGTCGGGGGCGAGCTTCTTCACGCGGTTCATCGCGTTGAGCGAGAAGCTCATCACCCGGGCCGGCGACCCGGCGCGGTCCCAGCCGAAGTCGCCGAGCGTGTCGACCAGGCGCCGCTCGACCAGTCCGCCGTAGCGGGTGGGGTGCTTGGTCTCGATCGCCATCTCGACGTGCCGGTCGTAGTCGGCCACGGTCTCGAGCAGCCTGCGCAGCGTCAGCACGCGCCCGCGCTCGGGGTCGGTGGTGGGCGACTCGTCGTCGAGCTCGGCCCACGGGTTTTTCCACGACGCGAAGTCGAGCTCGTCGAGCTCGGCCAGGTTCATCGTCGAGACCAGCCCCGGCGTCGACGCCGTACGCCGCAGGTCGCGGTCGTGGACGCAGACGAGGTGGCCGTCGGCCGTGAGCCGGACGTCGCACTCGAGCGCCTCCGCGCCCTCGTCGAGCGCCTTCACGTAGGCCGCCAGCGTGTGCTCGGGCGTGTCATGGCTGCTGCCGCGGTGGGCGACCACCTGCGGACGGTCGCGGGGCGGGCGGGCGCGGCGGATGCGCGGTGCACGACGCATGCGACGAGCATCGCACGCCCGGAGGGGTGGACGGTGCGGGACGCCCCGACGCGCGGCGGTCGGTGGTCTGGACCTCTGCGACGGCGCCGGTGAACGGATCCTCAACGTTCGTCGAAGGAAGTCCCAAGACGCTGCAGCGCGACGACGCGCCCGCGAGAGTCGGGGATGCACTGATCGACTCGACGCGTGGGGGACGCGGCCGGCCGCACCGAGGAGCACCCCCGTGACCGACCTGACCACCCCCACCCGACGCACCGTCGTGCGCTCGGCCGCCTGGACCGTGCCCGCGGTCGCGGCGAGCACCGCCGCCCCGGCCTTCGCCGCCTCGCCGTGCGGGACGTCGTACGCCTGGCGCGTCGACTGGGGCGCCACCGGGACCTCCTACACCCGCGGCAGCACCGTCAGCGGCGTCCAGACCGGGTCCGCGGTCGTGACCGGCCCCACGGGCACCGCGCCGATGACGGTGACCTTCAGGAGCGTGATGACCGGGACCATGCAGCGCGACGCCGACAACCTGCGGCTCTCCACCGACCTCACCCAGACCGCCGCGGTCGCCAACGTCGGCGCCACGGGCGGCCCCGGCCTCAACATCTCCCACGCCGCGGCGATCCCGTCGGGCAGCGCCAACGCGCAGGAGCTGTCGATCTCGTTCGACCGCGCGGTCACCGGCCTGGCGTTCACGATCACCGACATCGACATCAGCAACGGCGACTGGAGCGACCGGGTCGAGCTCACCGGCACGCGCACCGGCACCGCGACCGGGGTGACCGGTTCGGGGACCGGCGCCGACCCGTGGCGCGCGACGAACGCCGGCAACGCGGGCAACGGCGCCAACACCCGCAACCTCGACGTCGTCTACACCGCGGCGATCGCCGCCAACACCCCGATCGTGCTGCGGTTCTGGAACGCCTCCGGCAACAGCAACCAGCGCATCTTCCTCAGCGACATGACCTTCACCGCGCTGGGCTGCTGACCGGGCTCAGCGGGCCTGGTCCCGCCAGTCGGACGGGACCCGGCCCGCCGGGCCGGGCACCGGCTGGTCGGCGGGGTGCGCCTGCGGGTCGGCGAGGCGTGGACCCTCGAGGCCGACCTCGCGGGCGAAGTCCCAGAACCAGTCCTCGCCGGGCTCGAAGCTCTGCATGACGGGGTGGCCGGTCGCGCGGAAGTGGGCGGTGGCGTGCTGGCCGGGGCTGCTGTCGCAGCACCCGACGTGGCCGCACTGCGCGCAGCGGCGCAGGTGCACCCACCAGCCGCCCGCCTCCTCGCACTCCACGCAGCCGGTGCCGGACGGGGGGACGGAGGGGTCGATGCCCTCGGGGGCAGCGGTGCTCATGGCACCAGACTGCCCCCTCGGCGACTCACTGACCAGAGGCACGACCGGCGAGGAAGCCGGGCAGCCAGTGCTCCTCCCACGCCGGGATCTCCTGGCGCTGCTGGGCCGTACGCTGCGGCGCGGCCGCCGCGGTGCGGTAGCGGCCGTCCTCGCGCCGGAGGTAGTGGTAGTTCACCAGCTCGCGGCGCAGGTAGGCGAAGTCCTCGTGCACGCCGAGCAGCACCTCGTTGACCTCCTTCTCGGAGTACGTGCGACCCGGCTCGAACCGCGCCAGCACCTCCAGCAGCACCGCGGCGCGCACCTTGCGCCTCGCCGGGACCCGCTCGATGCGCCCGTCGGCGAAGAGCCGGCCGACCAGCCGCTCCTGCTCCGCGCGGGCGGCGGCGTACGCCTGTGCGCGCGGGTCCGGCGTCGCGAGCACCGCCGCGCGCGCGGCCGTGTAGGTCTCCCCGGTCCGCGCCATCCGGGCGCGCACGACCTGCTTGACGTCGCTGTCCTTCGTCATCCTTTGATCACCTCGGC
The DNA here is from genome assembly GCF_020991065.1 of Nocardioides okcheonensis. Taxonomy (NCBI): domain Bacteria; kingdom Bacillati; phylum Actinomycetota; class Actinomycetes; order Propionibacteriales; family Nocardioidaceae; genus Nocardioides; species Nocardioides okcheonensis. Next base: position 2,800,296 of record NZ_CP087710.1, on the reverse strand, counting down.
TGCACCGCGCCCCCAGTGCGCCACCGCAGCGGGCGTCGCGTGAACAACTCGTCTCGGACCGCCCGAGGATCTGCTCCCCTTCGCCACCTCGCGCGGACTGGGGCCGTCGCGTCGGCTGGGCGCTGGACGTCGCCCTCGGACCTGAGTCTCCCAGAGACTCACGTCGGAGGCGAGCCGAATTCACCGCGCGTGCCTTGACCCGGACCACCCGGATCGGGTCGGGTGGACGGCAGCGGCGAGACCATCGGGGGTCTCGCCACGACGTACGGAGCAACGCATGCGCAACCACGCCATCCGGGCCGCCCTGGCCCTGACCGGGTCCCTCGTCGCCGTCACCGGCCTCGCCGGACCCTCGTTCGCGGTCACCAAGCTGACCGACTCGCAGGCGGCCAGCCAGCTGTCCGCGGCGGGCATCTCCCGCTCGTCCAGCGGCGGCTGCACCAACCGCAACGTCGGCACGTGCACGTCCTACGAGCAGATCAACCAGGCGACCGTCGACGGGATCAAGACCTTCAAGTCGATCAGCGGCTGCGCGATCACGATCACCGGCGGCACGGAGACCGGGCACGCCTCGGGCACCTACAGCCACTGGAACGGCTACAAGGTCGACGTCAGCCCCACGACCTGCGTGAGCAGCTACATCACCAGCCACTACTCCTACTCCGGCACCCGCGGCGACGGCGCCGCGCTCTACACCGCGCCGTCCGGCAACGTGTACGCCCGCGAGAGCAACCACTGGGACATCACCTACTACTCCTGCGGCTGCTGATCGGCGGAACGCGGCTGACACGGCGACGGGGTGGCCCCACACTGGTGCCATGCCGTCGTCGAGCCAGTGGATCGCCTTTCTCGTCGCGTCGATCCTCTTCATCCAGGTGCCGGGTCCGAGCCTGCTGTTCACCATCGGTCGCGCCCTGACGGTCGGGCGGCGCGAGGCGCTGCTGTCGGTCGTCGGCAACGCGCTCGGCCTCGTGGTGCAGGTCGCCCTGGTCGCGGTGGGCCTCGGCGCGGTCGTGGCGGCCAGCGCGACGGCGTACACCGTGGTCAAGGTGCTCGGCGCCGGCTACGTCGTGTGGCTCGGGGTGCAGGCCATCCGGCACCGCGCCGACGCGCGGGTGGCGATGCTGACGGCGACCCCGGTCCGCCGGGGCCACCCGGTGCGGATCGGCTTCACCGTCGGCGCGACCAACCCCAAGACGATCGTCTTCTTCGTGGCCTTCCTGCCGCAGTTCACCGACCCGGGCGGCGCGGTCGCGGCGCAGACGATGATGCTCGGGCTGGTCTTCGGCGTGATGGCCGCCGCGTCGGACAGCCTCTGGGCGCTGGCCGCGGGCGCGGCCCGCACCTGGTTCGCCCGCAGGCCCACCCGGCTCGACGCGCTGAGCGCGACCGGCGGCACGATGATGATCGGTCTCGGCGCCACGATGCTGACGGTGGACTGAGCCGTGCGCCGCGTCCTCGCGACCCTCGTCGGCGCCCTGCTGGCCGTCCCGGCGGTCGCCCACGCGGAGCCGACGCCCCTGCCCGTCGGGACCGACGTCGACTACCAGCTCGGCGGCCCGGCCTACGTGCCCGACAACGTCGGCATCGTGGTGCGCGACCGCACGGAGACGCCCGCCCCGGGCGCCTACAACATCTGCTACGTCAACGGCTTCCAGACCCAGCCCGGCGCGCGGCGCTCGTGGCTCGCGCGCCGCGACCTGCTCCTGCAGGGCGCGGACGGCCGCCTCGTCGAGGACGAGGCCTGGGGCGAGTGGCTGCTCGACATCCGCACGCCCGCGAAGCGGCAGCGGCTGGCCAGGATCGTGGGCCGCTGGACCGCGGGCTGCGCGCGCGACGGCTTCGACGCCGTGGAGTACGACAACCTCGACTCCTTCACCCGCAGCGGCGGGCTGCTGCGGGCCCGGCAGGCGACGGCCTACGCCCGGCTGCTCGTCGCCGGGGCGCACGACGCGGGCCTGGCCGCCGGGCAGAAGAACCGCGCCGGCTGGGACGGCACGCGGGTCGGCTTCGACTTCGCGGTGGCCGAGGAGTGCGGGCGCTACGACGAGTGCGGCGCCTACACCGACGTCTACGGCGACCAGGTGCTGGCCGTGGAGTACCGCGTCCGCGACTTCGACCGCACCTGCGCCGACGTCGGCGACCGGCTCGCGGTGGTGCTGCGCGACCGCGACCTCACGCCGGACGGCGTACGCCGCTGGTGCTGACGTACGCCGTCCGGGTGTCGATGTCGGTGCCGGTGGCGGCGCCGCGAGGTGCGGGTCAGTGCGTGCCGACGGCCTCGTCGGAGCGCGACGCCTTCTTGCGCTTGTTGGCGATCAGGCTGGTGGTGACGGTGATCGCGAGGATGCCGACGATCACGAACAGCGACATCAGGGTCGGCACGTCGGGGACCGACGGCCACACCAGGTGGGCCCAGTGCAGGACCAGCTTGAAGCCGATGAAGCCCAGGATCGCGGCGAGGCCGTAGGACAGGTGCTCCAGCGCGCCCAGCGCACCCTCGAGCACGAAGTAGAGCGCGCGGAGGCCGAGCAGCGCGAAGGCGTTGGTCACGAAGACGAGGTACGGGTCACCGGTGATGCCGTAGACCGCGGGGACCGAGTCGACCGCGAAGACCACGTCGGTGGCGAACACGGCGATCGTGACCAGGGCGAACGGGGTGAGCGCGCGGGCGCCGTTCTTCACGACGGTGAGCTTGGCGCCCTCGTAGTCGTCGGTGACGGGCATCAGGCGGCGGACCACCTTGACCACGCGCATCTCGGAGACCTCGACCTCGTGCTCCTGGCCCTTGATCGCGTCACGCAGCAGCTTGACGCCGGTGGCGAGCAGGATCAGGCCGAAGATGAGGAACACCCAGTCGAAGCGGGACAGCGCGGCAGCGCCGAGCGCGATGAAGATGCCGCGCAGCACCAGCGCGCCGACGATGCCGTAGAGCAGCACCCGCTGCTTGAGCACCTCCGGGACCGCGAAGGCCGCGAGCAGCAGCATGAAGACGAAGAGGTTGTCGACGCTCAGCGTCTTCTCGACGAGGTAGCCCGTGTAGTACTCCAGCCCGCGGTCACCGCCGTGGGCGGACCAGACGTAGAGGCCGAAGGCCAGGGGCAGCGCGACGTAGAACGCGGACCAGCCGATGGCCTCCTTCATCGACACCTCGTGCGGCTTGCGCGTGGCGATGAAGTCGACGACCAGCAGGGCCAGCACCACACCGATGGTGATGAACCACAGGGTGGGTGAAGCGATGGACGACATGGGTCTCCTCAGGATTGTGTCCTGAGGTCTCCCCCACCGCTCCGAGAGGCGGCCTCCGCCGGGGCGCCCGCGGGGGCGCCGTACTGACCGACGGATGTTGGATGGGGTACTCCCCTCAGGGAGCATTCTAGTTGAACCAGCAAGGGCCTCGCCAAATCCGCGGCGTAGGGTCACATCATGACGACCCCTTCCAAGCAGGACGTCCGGGAGTTCGACGTGGTGGTCCTCGGCGGTGGACCCGCCGGCGAGAACGCCGCGCAGTACGCCGTCGAGGGCACCGGCATGACGGCCGCGATCGTGGAGGCCGAGCTGCTCGGCGGGGAGTGCAGCTACTGGGCGTGCATGCCCAGCAAGGCGCTGCTGCGACCCGTGGCCGTCGCCGACCTGACCGGCGACCTGCCCGGCGTCTCGACCGCCCACGTCGCGCCGAAGGCGCTGCTCGAGCGCCGCGACGCGTGGGTGTCGCACTACGACGACGCCGGCCAGGCCTCGTGGGCGGAGGGCGCCGGACTGACCGTGCTGCGCGGCCATGGCCGGCTCACGGGTGAGCGCACCGTGTCGGTCACCTCTGCGGACGGCACGACCACCGTCCGCGCCCGGCGCGCCGTCGTGCTCGCCTCCGGCAGCGTGGCGCGCGTGCCCGACCTCTACGCCGACGTGCAGGCGTGGGACTCCCGCGACGCCACCGGCGTGGTCGAGGTCCCCGACCGGCTCGCGGTCGTGGGCGGCGGGGTCGTGGCGTGCGAGGCCGCCGTCTGGATGACCGCCCTCGGCTCGCAGGTCACGCTGCTGGTCCGTGACCGGCGGCTGCTCGGCCGCGTCGAGCCCTTCGCCTCCGACGCCGTCCTCGAGGGCCTGCGCGAGCGCGGCGTGACGGTGCACCTCGGCGTCGAGGTGACCGGCGTACGCCGGGACGCCGCGGAGGCGACCGGCACGGGGCGGGTCCACGGCGGGACCGTCACGCTCGCCACGTCGACCGGTGAGGTCGAGGCCGACGAGCTGCTGCTCGCGATCGGGCGCTCGCCCCGCCTGCACGACGTCGGGCTCGACGCGGTCGGCCTCACCGCCGACGACGTCACCGGCGGACAGCTCCCCGAGTGGCTGCACGCCGTCGGCGACGCGAGCGGCGGGCCGCCGCTGACCCACTGGGGCAAGCACCAGGCGCGGGTGGTCGGCGCGCGGATCGCCGCGGCGGCCGCCGACGAGGTGGCGTGGGAGCCGGACCGCGAGGCGCCCGTGCCGCAGGTCGTGTTCACCGAGCCGGAGGTCGCCTCCGTCGGGATGACCGAGGCGCAGGCCCGTGACGCCGGGCACGACGTGGTCACCTCGCGGGTGCCGACCTCGTCGGCCGCCGGCACCGGCCTGCTGCGCGACCACGTCGTCGGCGACGCCCAGATCGTGGTCGACTCCCGGTCGCGGCTACTGCTCGGCGCCACGTTCGTCGGCCCGGAGGCGGGCGAGCTGGTCCACGCCGCGACCGTCGCGATCACCGGGGGCGTGCCGGTCCACGTGCTGCGCCACGCCGTCGCGTCGTACCCCACCGCCGCCGAGCTGTGGCTGCGGCTGCTCGAGGAGCTGCCCCGCGAGCTCCGGGTCCCGCCCACCCTCGCTGGTTGAGGTGCGAGGAGCGCCAGCCTCCTTCGCTGGTTGAGGTGCGAGGAGCGCCGGCCTCCCTCGCTGGTTGAGGTGCGAGGAGCGCCAGCCTCCTTCGCTGGTTGAGGTGCGAGGAGCGCCAGCCTCCTTCGCTGGTTGAGGTGCGAGGAGCGCCAGCGACGAGCCTCGAAACCTGCGAGTACCGGAGGTCTCGAGGCTCGCTGCGCTCGCACCTCGACCACCGAGGCGGAGGGAGGTCTCGAGGCTAGCCGCGCTCGCGCAGGTAGCGGCCGAAGTGGGGGACGGTGAAGGCGATCCGGCCGCGCTCGCCGGAGTAGACCAGGCCCTTCTTCAGCAGCGAGTCGCGGGCGGGCGAGAGCGACTGCGGCTTCTTGCCGAGGGCCGCGGCGACGTCGGCGCTGAGCACCGCGCCGCCGTCGACGTCGGCGGCGGCCTCGGACCCCTCGGCCGCCTGGGTGGCGGCGACGTCGGCCATCGCCATCAGGTAGTCGCGCTCCCCCGGCGTGGCGCGCTCGTAGCGCGAGCCGAAGAAGCCGACCGCGAGCTCCGACTCGGCCTCGGGCGCGGCGACCGCGACGTCGGCCGCGGTGATCGGCGAGCGGGGCGCGAGGTCCCACACGGCCTTGCCGTAGGCCTGGATGAAGTACGGGTAGCCGCCGGTGGCGGCGTACATCGCGGCCAGCGCGTCGGGCTCGTAGGCGGCGTCCTCGTCGGCGGCCGGCGCCTCCAGCGCGCGGTCGGCGGCCTCGCGGGTGAGCCGGTCGATGCGCTGGTAGCGGAAGAGCCGCTCGCTGTAGGACTTGCTGGCGCTGAGCACGGCGGGCAGGTGGGGCAGCCCGGCGCCGACGACGATGACGGGCAGCCCGGTCTGGCTGAGCTCGTGGCACGCCGCGCAGAGCGCGGACACGTCGTCGGGGCCGAGGTCCTGCATCTCGTCGATGAAGACCGCGACGCCCTTGCCGACCTCGGCGGCGAGCCCGCCGAGGTCGGTGAACAGCTCGACGAGGTCGATCTCGATGTCGCCGGAGTCGGCGCGTCCGCGCACCGCCGGTACGTCGATCCCGGGGCTCCACTGGTCCTTGAGCTTCGCGCCCGCTCCCGCGTCGCGCTGGGCGAACGACCGCAGCACCCCGAGGACGTGGTCGACCGACTCCTCGTCCGAGCGACCCAGCTCGCGCACGGCCTGGTGCAGCGCGCTGCTCAGCGGCCGGCGCAGCCCCTGCCCGGGGCGGGCCTCGAGCTTGCCGGTGCCCCATCCCTTGCGGACCGCGGTGCCGCGCAGCGCGTTGAGCAGCACCGTCTTGCCGACGCCGCGCAGGCCGGTGAGCACCAGGCTCCGCTCGGGGCGCCCCTTGGCCACCCGCTCGAGCACCACGTCGAAGGCGGCGAGCTGCTCGTCGCGACCGGCCAGCTCCGGCGGGCGCTGGCCGGCGCCGGGGGCGTACGGGTTGCGGATCGGGTCCATGATCGGACGCTATCGGGGAATCTAGGCCGAGCCCTAGATTGCCGGATAGTCCGCGAGTCGCTCAGCCTGCCTCCGACGCACGGTCGACCCGCTCGACGCGCGTGCGGGCGGTGTCGTAGGCCTCGTCGAGGCCGCGGCGCAGCAGCGCGATCAGGTCGGGGACCTCGTCGGCGGCGAGCCGGAACGTCCCGGCGCAGACGTTGTCGCGCCACAGCGACAGCACCACCAGCTGCGACTCGTGGTGCCAGGTCACCCGCAGCGACCGGTCCTCACCGCGGGGGTCGAGGAAGACCGTCGCGGTGCGAGGGGTGCGCTGCTGGGCCATGTTCCATTGTGACCCCGACCACACGCCGTTGCCTAGACTCGACCCGTGCCCGAGCTGCCCGAGGTCGAAGCCCTCGCCCAGGACCTGCGCGGCCGCCTCGTCGGCCGCGCGATCAGCCGCGTCGACCTGGCCGCGTTCAGCGCGCTCAAGACCTTCGACCCGCCGTTGCAGGCGCTGCACGGCACGCTGGTCGACGACGTCACCCGCCACGGCAAGTTCCTCGACGTCGACGCCAGCGGCGTCCACCTCGTCGTCCACCTCGCCCGGGCCGGGTGGATCCGCTGGCGCGACGCGGTGCCGGCGACCCCGGCCCGCCCGGGCGGGAAGAACCCGCTGGCCGCGCGGGTCGTGATCGACGACCCCGACCTCGACGCCCAGCCCGGCCTCGACATCACCGAGGCCGGCACCAAGAAGGGCCTCGCGATCTACGTCGTCCGCGACCCGCAGGAGGTCGAGGGCATCGCCCGGCTCGGCCCCGACCCGCTCTCCGACGACTTCACCCCGGAGGTGCTGCGCGCGATCCTCGACCGGGAGGGGCGCAAGCAGATCAAGGGCGTGATGCGGATGCAGTCGATCATCGCGGGCATCGGCAACGCCTACTCCGACGAGATCCTGCACGCCGCGCGGATGTCGCCGTTCAAGCCGGCCAACAGCCTCGAGGACGACGACCTAGCCACGCTCCACGACGCGATCCGCACCACCCTGGGCGACGCGGTGGCCCGCTCGAGCGGCCTGGCCGCGAGCGAGCTCAAGGGCGAGAAGAAGAGCAACCTCGCGGTGCACGGACGCACCGGTCAGGCGTGCCCGGTCTGCGGCGACGTGGTGCGCGAGGTGTCGTTCGCCGACTCGAGCCTGCAGTACTGCGCGACCTGCCAGACGGGCGGGAAGCCGCTGGCCGACCGACGGATGTCGCGGCTGCTGAAGTAGCCCCGACAGCAGTGTTGGTCGGGCTCACCCCCGTGACAGCCCGACCAACACTGACGTCAAGTCTACCTTGACGTCGGTCGATCCTGTCACGCAGTTGCCCTCTTCTTCGACGGCTTTTTCGCGAACCGCTCCCAGGCGGCCTGCCGGGAGACGCCGAGGACCCGGCCGATCTCGGCCCAGGTCACCCCGCGCTGGCGCAGCATCTCGACCCACTCCTGGGCGAACTCGGCGTTCTGCTCGGCCGAGGCGAGGATCTGCGGGAGCGTGGCGAGCAGCTCGGTCTCCGGCATGGTGTCCCACGGCATGCCGCGCCTGGCGGTGGCCAGGCGGTCGGTGTCGTGCACGATCGCGTGGAAGTGGTCCAGGCAGCCGACGCAGATCTGCGCACCGAGTCCACCGACCAGCGCGACGTCGGTGCCGGGACCTCCCGGGGTCGCGCAGAAGGAGCAGATCTTGCCTTCACGGGTGATCGCCACGGGCGCCTGCCTCTCGAGTCCTCTGCACGTCGTGGTTGCGATGGTACGCGGGCACCGGGGATCGCGGGCGGTTCCGCGCCAGCCCGCCGAGCGGGCCGGGACGCCGGCCGGGACGCTCAGCCGGCCTCGGGGGTCTCCGAGAGGTCCGGCACCTCGGGCATCTCGAGGTCGCCGAACATCGACCCGCAGGTGTCGGTGACGTAGGTCGAGAACGCCTCGACGTTCTTCTTCGCGCTCTCCGACATGTCGGCCTCGAGGGCGTCGAGGTCGGGGGACTTCAGGTCGGCCTCGGAGATGTCCTGCGCGGCCTTCACCGTCTCCTCGAACCCGTCGCGGGCCTCGTCGGAGATCCCCTCGGGGGTGCCGACCTCGGAGATCTTGTCGGCCCACCGGTGCATCGCGTCGGCCATCTCCTTCTCCGACGGCAGCCCCGCCTCGGGGTCGGTCAGGTCGATGTCGAGGTCGGTGAACAGGCTGGTCTGGGCCTTGCAGAAGTCGTCCTTGCTGGCGCTCTCCGGTGCGCCACCGCCGGAGCCCCCGCACGCCGCGGTCACGGCGCCGACCAGCAGGACGGCGGCGGAGGTGGAGAGGCGGGTGCGGACGGTCATCGGGTTCCCCCTTCGCTGGGACGCGACGGTCGCGTCACCGAGTGGCTCAGGGTCCCTACCCTGTCGTGGCGCCGGTCAATCGTCCATTCCGAGCCGGGCCGGCGGCGGCAGCCGGAGCGCCACCGCGAGGGACTCGAGGTACTCCGCGCGCGGCCGCCGCACCACGCCGAGCGTGGCCAGGTGCGGGGTCTGCCACTGCACGTCGAGCACCCGCTCGTCGGCGTGCTCGTCGCCCAGCAGCTCGACGAGGCCGAGCAGGGCGACCTTGGAGGCGTCGCGCTCGCGGTGGAACATCGACTCCCCGGCGAACAGGCCGCCGATGCACACGCCGTACAGGCCCCCGGCGAGCCGGCCGTCGCGCCAGGCCTCGACCGAGTGGGCCCAGCCGAGCCGGTGCAGGCGCCCGTACGCCCGGGCGAAGTCCGGGGTGATCCAGCCGTCCGGGCGGTCCGGGCTGCCGCACCCGGCGACGACCTCGTCGAAGGCGGTGTCGACCCGGATCTCGAAGGTCCGCGCGGCCCGGCGCAGCGAGCGCGACACCTTCATCCCCCCGACGGGCAGCACACCGCGCTCGACCGGCGAGAACCAGCCCAGCTCCTCGCGCTCGAGCGTCACCGGCATCGGGAACAGGCCCAGGGCGTAGGCGGTGAGCAGCGTGCCGGCCTCCAGGTCCGCGCCGAGCGCGACCAGGTCGTCGTCGGGGTCCCACGTCGTGTGGTGCGGGAACGCCCACGGCGTCGGATCGGGGGCGAGGGGCACGTCTCGCACCGTAGCGAACAACGACCCGCCCGGGGCTGCGGCACGGACCGTAGGATCGGGCCATGGGCCTGAAGCAGACGGTGGGGCGCCAGCTCGCGCCGAGGATCCAGGAGCTCACGCCCGGTCTCAGCACCGGGTTCGTCCGTGAGGCGCTGAACCGCGCGATCGACGGCATCGGTCCGCTCGCCCCCGCCGCCGAGGCTGCCGACAAGCAGCTGCGCGAGCAGCGCGGGGACGTCGAGCGCGCGATCCACGAGGTCATCGAGAACAACGTCCGGATCGCCGGCGCCCAGGGCTTCGCGACCAACGTCGGCGGCCTCGTCACCGCGACGCTCGCGATCCCGGCCAACGTCACCGGGCTGGCGATCATCCAGTGCCGGATGGCCGCCGGCATCGCCCACCTGCGTGGGCACGACCTCACCGACCCGCGGGTGCGCAACGCGGTCCTCGCGCTGCTGCTCGGTGAGGAGACCGTCACCGAGATGGTGAAGGCCAAGAAGCTGCCCGCGACCCCGATGGCGCTGGCCACCGCGCCGGTCCACGACCCGTCGCTCGACGGCACGATCGCCTCGGTGGTGGCCTCCGACATCTTCACCCGCGTGGTCGGCAAGCGGCTCGCCACGACCGTCGGGCGCCGGGTGCCGGTCGTCGGCGGCGTGGTCGGCGCGGGCGCCGACGGGTTCGCCACCTGGAAGGTCGGGCGCTACGCCGACCGCGAGCTGCTCGTGCGCCGTCGCACCTGACGCCGGCGCCGGGTCAGGCCGGCCGCGCCGCCCACTCCTCGGCGAGCACGGCGTAGCCGACCTCGTCGATCCAGCCGAGCTCGGCGTGCCACAGAGCCTGGCGTGACAGCCGCTCGCGCCGCATCCCGACGGCCTCGAGGATGCGCACCGACGCCGGGTTGTCGGCGTACGCCGCCGCGCTGACCCGGCGCAGCCCGAGCCGCTCGAAGCAGGCGCGGAGCAGCTCGTGCGCCGTCGCCCGGCCGATCCCCTGCCGCGCGTGCCGCGGGTCGACGACGTAGCCGATCAGGCCGTCGGTCCCGGTCGGGGCGCCGGGCTGCCCCGGCCCGTCGACCACCTCGAGGAAGCCGATGGCGACCACGCCGCCGTCGCGCTCGACGACGCAGGTGTGGTCGGTCGCGCTGTCCGCCAGGCCGCGCAGGTCGCGGCGCAGGTCGTCGGGGTCGACGTGGGTGTGGACCATGAACCGGTTGACGTCGGGGTCGTTGCGGAAGGCGAGCAGGGCCTCGGTGTCGGCCTCGACGGGGTCACGCAGGAGCAGGTCGTGGACGCGGACGGGCCAGGGGCTCGGGTGCATGGCGTCGAGCCTCGCAGCCCGGCACCGGTCGGGCCACCGGGTTTCGTCCGGGCTCAGCCGCGGCGCCGCACCCGGCGGTAGGCGTCGAGGGTCCCGCGTCCGGCTGCGCTGTCCTCCAGCGTGGTGACGATCCTGCGCCGGACCCGGTGCCCGGGGCCGGCGTGCGCGCGGTCGGCCGCCTCGCGGGCCTCGCGGAGCTCCTCGTGCAGACGCTCCTCGACCGCCCGCAGGCGCGCGGCCTCGACCAGCAGAGCGCTGATCGCGTCGAGCGCGGGCGGCAGCAGCTGGTCGGCGGTGGCCGCGTCGGGGTCGGCGAACTCGCCGGCCTCCGGCCCGACCAGGTCGTCGAGGTCGCCGGCCACGTCGTAGCCGCGCGCGCGGAGCGTCTCCACCCAGCGGGTCGAGAGGTCGCGCGCCCAGGCGTGGTCGTCGGGGGAGAGGCCGAGGCGGGCGGAGGACACGCTCTGCGACAGGGTCTGGTGGGCCAGCACCTCGCGGACCAGCGGACGGTAGTCGGGCGGCGCGATGATCGAGGTGACGCGCTGGTTGATGGTGCGCAGCAGCGACGTCTCGGGCACCCCGAGCGAGGGGTTCTCGCGCTCGGCGGTGAGGTCGAGCGGGAGGTCGTCGAGGCCGAACGTGCGGGAGAACCGCCGCCACAGCTCGCCCCGGTCGGACCCGGGCGGCGGCACCGTCACCAGGTGCACCCGCTCCGGCGGCAGGGTGGCGCCCCAGCGGTCGAGGATGTCGGGCACCTCCTGCACGGCCCAGAACCACGAGCCGATCTTGGAGTCCCGGGCGGGGTCGCGGATGGTGTCGAGGAACGCCGCGTAGGTGATGTGGCTGCGGTGCTTGACGTTCTCCTGCCACTCGGCCGGCACCTGGCGGACCAGGTCGCGGGCGGAGAGCACGAGGTGCACCTCGGCGTCGCCGAGGGAGGCCAGCGCCCGGGAGACCTGCGTGGGCGTGGCCCGCGCGAAGATCTCGTGGCTGATGATCGCCGTGCCGTGCCAGTCGCGGACCTGCGCGGCGAGCCGGTCCCAGGCACCGACGGCCTCGGTCTCCAGGCCGCCCCAGGGCAGGGTCATCAGGTCGAGGGCGGCGAGGAAGTGGGCGTCGAAGCGGTCGGCGGCGTAGAGCACGTCGTGCTCGCGCAGCAGCGCCTGGTTGCGGAAGAGCACGTCCTGGAGGTAGGACGTGCCGGTCTTCGGGCAGCCCACGTGCAGCAGCACCCGCCTGCTCACCGCTCCACCTGCCCTTCGGTCCGTCCGCGTGCGCCGGTCGCACGCCACCCGGTGTCGACGACCATCCGGAGGGCCAGGTCGAGCACCTGCCCGTCCGACGCGCCGGGCGCCGTCGCGCCCCCGGCCCTCGGCTCGAGGTCGGCGAGGTCGCCGACCACAGGGTAGCCAGCCCGTGCGATCGCCCGGGTCTCGCGTGCCGACGCGGCCGCCACCCAGTCGCGGTGCCGGTCCGGCACCGCGATCGGCGCGACGTCGCTGCCCGGCATCCGGTGCTGCAGGGTGCGCATCAGGGCCGGCCGCTGCTCGGCGGGGACCTTCAGGCCCACCACCGCGGCCACGCGCCGGGCCAGCTCGGCCTGGTCCGCGCCCGGCACCGCCACGGTCGGGAGGTGGCGTACGCCGACCTGCCGCGGCAGCCGCTCGACGTCGGTCACGACCCGCACCAGCGCCCGGCGGCCGTGCCAGCGGCGCACCGAGTCGACGAGGTCGGCGCGGGCCGGGAGCTGGTCGCGCTCGCGCCAGAACCGCAGCCACTCCGGCCACGGCTTGGTGCCGGTCTCGAAGCAGCGCTGGGTCCAGGTGCGGGCCAGCAGCTCGTCGAGCGGCTGGGCCACCGCGACGACGAACGGCCGGGAGCCGCCCTCGGGTCGTCCGCGGGCGAGCAGGTCGGCGCGCAGCGCGGTCACGGTGACGGGGTCGCCGACGAGCCGGAAGCGCCGACGCCAGGGCCGGGCCCACGCGCTCGCGACCGGGTCGGGCCCGAGCGCGACCAGGTCGTCGGCGAGCAGCACGCTCGCCACCCGCAGCAGCTCGTGGGCGCTGACCGAGGCGGGGTCGACCGGCCGCGGTCCGAAGTCGGGGGTCGCCTCACCGAGGAGCGGGAGGTCGGCCTTCCCGCGGCCGGCGGCGGGCGTGGCGAGCACCCGGTCGGCGAGGCCGGGCGCGGCGGCACCGGCGAGGTTGATCCGGCGCAGCAGCTCGAGCTGCTGGGCGCCGGGCAGCGGACCGGCCGCGCGCTCGGTCGTGGCGGTCCAGTCCCGCCACGGCGTCGTACCCCCCTCGCGCAGGTGCGCGACCCACGCGTGGGCGCGGCCGCTCAACGGTCGCGCAGCCGACGGGCCGTGGTGCGGAGCTTTCCGCCCAGCGACGACCGTGCCCGGCTCTCGGCCGCCTCGCGCGTCATCACCGCGAGCGCGTCGAGGGCCGCGCCGAGCTCGAGCTTGGCGCGCACCCGGTCGGGGTTGCGCCACTCATCGTCCGCGCCGGGGCGGCGCGGGCGCAGGTCGTCGAGGTCGCCGACGACGTCGACGCCGCTGCCCCGGATCCACTCGATCCAGCGCTCCCCCTGCTGCTCGGCGAGGTCGTAGCGCTCGGGCGGCAGCTGCACCGGCCACGCGTCGCGGGCCACCAGCACCTCCTGGGCGAGCAGCTCGCGGATCAGGTTGTCGTAGACCGGGTCGCGGTGCACGCCGAGCTCGAGGCGACGGTTGAGCTTGCGCAGCAGGGACGTCTCGGCGATGCCGAGGGAGCGGTTGTCGCGCTCGGAGTCGAGCGGCGCCCACGCCGGGTCGATGCCGAACGCGCGGCAGAAGCGCAGCCAGAGCTCGTCGCCGTTGGGGCCGCGGTCGTGCGGGACGGTGACCACGTGGATCCGCTCCGGCGGCAGCTTGGCGCCCCACGCGGTGAGGACCTCGGGCAGGTCGAGCGCCTGGCGGAAGAAGAACGTGCGGCCGCCCTCGTAGCGGTTGATGAAGCGCCGGAAGCTCCACGTGCGGCCCTGCTTGATCGACTCCTGCCAGGCCGCCGGCATCTGGCGGGCCAGGTCGCGCGCGGAGTAGACGACGTGGACCTCGTGGTCGGCGAGGTCGTTCATCGCCTTCGCGATCTTGTCGGGCTTGGCGCCGGCGAGGATCTCGTGGCTGATCACCACGTTGCCCTCGGCGCGGTCGACGCGGCGCAGCATCGCGTCCCAGGCGCCCTTGGCGTGGCCGGGCGCGCCGCCCCAGTCCTGGTCGAGGAGGTCGAGCGCGGCGCGGAAGTGGAACATGTCCGTCTGGCCGGGCCGGGTCGCCGGGATGGTCACGCCGTGCTTCGCCAGTCCGGCGGTGTTGAGCCGGAGCCGGTCCTGGAGGTACGTCGTGCCGGTCTTGGGAGCCCCGATGTGCAGGTGGACGACGCGACTCATGGGGCTGATTGTGCCCGAGCCCGGCGGGCCGGCGGGAAGCGGCTGGCCGAAGGGGCCGGGCCGCCCCACGGTGGCGGCACACGACACCCGTCCGCCCATCGTGGCGGCACACGACACCCGTACGCGCCCCGCCGGTGTCGTGTGCCGCCACCCTCGCCCCGCCGATGTCGTGTGCCGCCACCCTCGGGCGCCGGTCGGACCTCGACGGTGCCGGACGTCGGGCGTCAGGCGGAGCCGAGGGCGCGCACGACGGCGCTGGGGCTCGGCCGGCCGAGCTCGCCGGCCATCCAGACGCTGGTCGCGACGACCGCGTCGAGGTCGACCCCGTGCTCGATCCCGAGACCGGTGAGCATCCAGACCAGGTCCTCGGTGGCGAGGTTGCCGGTCGCCGACTTCGCGTAGGGGCAGCCGCCGAGGCCGCCGGCGCTCGCGTCGAAGGTGGTGATGCCCGCCTCCAGCGCCGAGTGGGTGTTGGCGAGCGCCTGGCCGTAGGTGTCGTGGAAGTGCATGGCGAGCCGGTCGACGCCGACGCCGGCGTCGGCGAACGCCGCGACGAGCGCCTTCACGTGGCCGGCGGTCGCGACCCCGATGGTGTCGCCCAGGCTGAGCTGGGAGGCGCCGAGGTCGAGCAGCCGGGTGCCGGCGGCGACGACCTGCGCGAGCGGCACCGCACCCTCCCACGGGTCGCCGAAGCACATGGAGACGTACGCCCGGACGTCCATCCCGGCCTCGCGGGCGCGGGCGACGGTGGGCTCGAACATCGCGAACTGCTCGTCGAAGGTGCGGTTGAGGTTCTTCGCGGCGAAGGTCTCGGTCGCGCTGCCGAAGATCGCGACGTGCTCGAGGCCGAGCTCGAGCGCCCGGTCGAGGCCACGCTCGTTGGGCACCAGCACCGGCAGGTGGCGTCCGGCCTCGCCGAGCTCGGCCATCAGCTCGGCGGCGTCGGCCAGCTGGGGCACCCAGCGGGGGTGGACGAACGACGTCGCCTCGACGACCGGGAGCCCGGCCGCCACCAGGCGGCGGACGAACTCCGCCTTCACGGCGACCGGGACGATCGCCTGCTCGTTCTGCAGGCCGTCGCGGGGGCCGACCTCGTAGATCGTGACCGCCGACGGCAGCCCGTCGGCGCGGACGGTCATCGGCAGCCCCGGCGTGCGGTCACCCATCGGACGGCTCCACGACGAACAGCGCGGCACCGAGCTTGACGAGGTCGCCGGCCGCCGCGCCGACCGTGGTGACCGTGCCGGCGAAGGGCGCCTTGAGCGCGAGCTCCATCTTCATCGCCTCCATGACGCCCAGCGTCTCGCCCTCGGCGACGGTCTGGCCCTCGGCGACGTCGACCGCGAGGACGGTCCCGGGCATCGGCGCGAGCAGCGTGCCGTCGCCGGCCGCCGCAGCGTGGTCGCCGAACGGGTCGGGGCGCTCCCAGACCCAGCGCTGGCCGCGGTGCGAGACCTCGACGAAGTCCCGCTGCACGTCGAGCACCGCGTGCTCCGGGACGCCGTCGACGACGAGGTGGACGGTGTGGTCCTCGGCCGAGACCATCTCGACGACGTGGTCGTCGACCCGGCCCCGGTGACGGTCGACCACGACGAGGGTGTCGCCGAGGACGACGGGGTCGGGCGCGGGGTCGGCACCCATCCGCCAGCCGTCGGCCCGCCACGGGCCCGACGAGCGGCCGGCGGTGTCGAGGAGCACCTCGGTCCACGCGCCGAGCACGCGGGCCGGCCCGGGGTCGGGCTCGGGGACCTCGTGGCGGTCGAGCCACGCGGTGTCGATGGCGCAGTCGCGGAACTCGTCGGACTCCGCCAGCACCCGCAGGAAGCCGGTGTTGGTGGTGATGCCGAGGACCGCCGTCTCCTCCAGCGCACCGACCAGCGCGTGGCGGGCCGCCTCGCGGTCGGCGCCCCACGCGATCACCTTGCCGAGCATCGGGTCGTAGGAGGTGGAGACCTCCTGGCCCGGCTCCAGCGCGTGGTCGACGCGGACGAGCGGGTCTCGAGACAGGCGCTGCGCACCTTCCTCGACCAGCGAGTGTGGCCACCGGACGATCGAGGTCCGGCCGGCCTGCGGGAGGAAGCCGTGGAAGGAGTCCTCGGCATAGACCCGGGCCTCGATCGCGTGGCCCTCGAGGGTGACGTCGTCCTGGGCGATGCGGAGCGGCTCGCCGGTCGCGACGCGCAGCTGCAGCTCGACGAGGTCGACCCGCTCGCCGCGGACCCGGGTGACCTCCTCGGTGACCGGGTGCTCGACCTGGAGGCGGGTGTTCATCTCCAGGAAGTAGAACTCGCCGGTCGCGTTGTCGAGGAGGAACTCGACCGTGCCGGCGCCGACGTAGCCGCACTGCTCGGCCAGCGCGACGGCCGCCGAGGTGATCGCGGCGCGCTGCTGCTCGCTGATCGTCGGCGCGGGGGCCTCCTCCAGCACCTTCTGGTGACGGCGCTGCGTGGAGCAGTCGCGCTCGAAGAAGTGGAGCACGGTGCCGTGGGTGTCGCCGAGGACCTGGACCTCGATGTGCCGGCCGGACTCGACGTACTTCTCGATGAGCAGGGTGTCGTCGCCGAACGAGCTCGCGGCCTCCCGGGCCGCGGCGGCGCGCGCCTCGGGCAGCTCGGCGGCGCGGCGCACCACCCGCATCCCCTTGCCGCCACCGCCGGCGGCGGCCTTGACCAGCACCGGGTAGGCGAGCGACGCGGGGTCGTCGGCCAGGGCGTACGACGGCACGACCGGCACGCCGGCGGCCACCGCGACCTCGCGGGCGGCGTCCTTGCGGCCCATCGCGTCCATCACGTCGGCTGACGGGCCGACCAGCGTGACGCCGGCCTCGGCCAGCGCGCGGGCGAACGGCGCGCGCTCGGAGAGGAAGCCGTAGCCGGGGTGCACGAAGCCGGCGCCCGACTCGCGGGCCGCGGCCACCACCTCGTCGACGTCGAGGTAGGAGCCGACCCGCACCGCGACGTCCGCGGCGCGCACGTGCGGCGCCCGGGCGTCGAGGTCGGTGTGGATCGCGACGGTGCGCCAGCCCAGGCGGTGCGCGGTGCGCATGACCCGGAGGGCGATCTCGCCGCGGTTGGCGATCAAGACGGTGTTCATGAGGTGATTCCCTTCAGTGGGTTTCGTCGCGCACGTCGCGACCTCGTGCCTCGGTCGCGGTGCTTGCTCAACCTGGTCGCGCCCACGCGACGCGCTCGTTCCTCGCCCGTCGCTGCGCGCCTCACATACGAAAGATCCCGTACTTCGGCTCGGGGATCGGGGTGTACGACGTCGCGCCGAGCGCCATGCCGAGCACGCGACGGGTGTCGGCGGGGTCGATGATGCCGTCGTCCCAGAGCCGGGCGCTGGCGTAGTAGGGCGACCCCTGCGTCTCGTACTGCTCGCGGATCGGGGCCTTGAAGCCCTCCTCGGCCTCGGCCGACCACTCCTCGCCGCGCGCCTCGATCCCGTCGCGGCGCACGGTCGCCAGCACGCCGGCGGCCTGCTCGCCGCCCATCACCGAGATGCGGGCGTTGGGCCACATCCACAGGAAGCGCGGGTCGTAGGCCCGACCGCACATGCCGTAGTTGCCGGCGCCGAACGAGCCGCCGATGACGACGGTGAACTTCGGGACCACCGAGCAGGCGACCGCAGTGACGAGCTTGGCGCCGTCGCGGGCGATGCCCTTGTTCTCGTACTCGCGCCCGACCATGAAGCCGGTGATGTTCTGCAGGAACACCAGCGGGATGCCGCGCTGGTTGCACAGCTCGATGAAGTGGGCGCCCTTGAGGGCCGACTCGCTGAACAGGATGCCGTTGTTGGCGACGATCCCGACCTCGTAGCCGTGGATCCGCGCGAAGCCGCAGACCAGGGTGTCGCCGTAGAGCTTCTTGAACTCGTGGAACCGGCTGCCGTCGACCACGCGGCGGACCACCTCGCGCACGTCGTAGGGCGTACGGGTGTCCGTGGGCACCACGTCGTAGATCGTCTCGGGCGCCTCGTGCGGCTCCTCGACGTCGGCGGCGGGGGTGCGTGCGGGGGTCGCGGGCGGCAGGGTGTCGACGATCGAGCGGACGATCGCGAGCGCGTGCGCGTCGTCCTCCGCGAGGTGGTCGACGACGCCCGACGTGCGGGCGTGCACGTCGCCGCCGCCGAGGTCCTCGGCCGTGACGACCTCACCGGTCGCGGCCTTCACCAGCGGCGGGCCGCCGAGGAAGATGGTGCCCTGGTTGCGCACGATGACCGTCTCGTCAGACATCGCCGGGACGTAGGCCCCGCCGGCGGTGCAGGAGCCCATCACGCTGGCGATCTGCGGGATGCCCCTGGCCGACATGGTCGCCTGGTTGAAGAAGATCCGGCCGAAGTGCTCGCGGTCGGGGAACACCTCGTCCTGCATCGGCAGGAACGCACCGCCCGAGTCGACGAGGTAGATGCAGGGCAGGCCGTTCTCGGCGGCGACCGCCTGGGCGCGCAGGTGCTTCTTGACCGTCATCGGGTAGTAGGTGCCGCCCTTGACGGTCGCGTCGTTGGCCACGACCACGCACTCGCGCCCCGACACCAGGCCGATGCCGGCCACGACGCCGGCGGACGGGACGGCGTGGTCGTCGCCCTCGCCGGAGCCGTACATCCCGTACGCCGCGAGCGGCGCGAGCTCGAGGAACGGGCTGCCGGGGTCGAGCAGCCGGTCGACCCGGTCGCGCACCAGCAGCTTGCCGCGGTCGGTGTGCTTGCGGCGCGCGCTCGCCGACCCGCCCTCGCGCACCCGGGCCAACCGGGAACGCAGGTCGTCGACGAGCTCGCGCATGGACGGTGGGTTCTGGGGGTCGGGCACCACCTCAGGTTAGCGATCGTTAACCCACAGCGTCCAGTACGGGGAACTCGCCCACCACCGTCGTGCCGCGTCCCGGCGCCGCGTCGAGGACCAGCGTGCCGCCGGCGGCCTCCATCCGCGCCGCCATCCCCTCGAGCCCGCCGCGGGTGACGCGCGCCGGGTCGAAGCCGCGCCCGTTGTCGGTGACGCGGAAGGTCAGGTGCGGCCGGCCGCGCAGGACCACGAGCAGCTCGCCGGCACCCGCGTGCTTGGCGGCGTTGGTCATCGCCTCGAGGATGCAGAAGTAGGCCGCCGCCTCGACCTGCTGGGTGTGCCGCTCGACGTCGGCGACGTCGAGCGTCACCGGGACGGCGGCGCGCCGGGCGGTCGCCTGCAGGGCCGCCACCAGGCCGCGCTCGGCGAGCAGCGGCGGGTAGATCCCGCGCGCCAGCTCGCGCAGCTCGACCAGCACCTCCCGGTTGTCGACGGCCACCTGGTCGAGCAGCCGGGCGGCGCCGTCGTGGCGTCCGGCGAGGAGCTCCTTGCGGGCGCGCTCGACGGTCACGCTGATCGCGAGCAGCCGCTGCTGCGCGCCGTCGTGCAGGTCGCGCTCGAGGCTGCGGCGCGCGGCGTCGGCGACCGCGACGATGCGGGTGCGGGAGTCGGCGAGCTCGTCGGCCTGGTCGCGCAGCCGGACGTAGGCGTCGCGCACCAGGTAGACCACGATCACCACGCCGGCCGGCAGCGACGCGGCGACCACCACCGCGTTGACCCACCAGGAGTCGTTGAGGTTGTCCACGCGCCGCCACTCCCCCAGCGCCGCGACCGAGGCGCTGCCGATCACGGCCACCACCATCAGCGCGCGGATCCACCGCCGGGACAGGTACGGGAAGCCGACCAGCAGCGGCACCATCGTCAGCAGCGCGGTCAGCGGGCTGAGGTTGGGCGTCGCCCACGTGCCGCCGATCGCGAAGATCAGCGACGACAGGGTGAGGCCGACGATCGCGGCGGTCGCGCCGTAGCGCCGGCACAGCGGCGGGGTGACCAGCATGATCACGATCGAGGTGGCCATGACGCCGAGGTCGATCTCCACGGCCGTGTGCTTGAAGCCCAGGAAGTACGCCGCCGCGAGCAGGGTCGTGGCGGTCGTCAGCGCGACCAGGTTGATCCGCAGCAGCCAGCGCAGCGCGGGGTCGAGGCCGTCCCAGCCCGCGAGCAGCCGGCTCATCCGCGCGGCACCACCGCGCCGCCGACGCCGGCCTCGCTGAGGAACACCAGCGTGGCGGCCACCCGGCGGTGCACGGGGGCGTCGGCCGGCAGGTCCAGCTTGGTCAGGATCGAGTTGATGTGCTTCTCGACCGCCCGGTCGGTCACCACGAGGTCGGTCGCGATCGCGGCGTTCGTCATCCCGCGCGCGACCATCGCGAGCACCTCCAGCTCGCGCGGCGTGAGCCGGTCGAGCAGCGAGTCCTGGTGGCGCGCGCCGGTGGCCACGAGCGCGTCGACCACGATCTGGTCGATCACCGAGCCGCCGGCGGCGACCGTCCGCAGCGCGGAGACCAGCTCGTCGACGTCAGCGACGCGTTCCTTGAGCAGGTAGCCGCGCCGGTCGCTGCCCTCGCGCACCAGGTCGAGGGCGTACTCCACGTCGGAGTACTGGGTCAGCGCCACCACGCCGACGTCCGGGTGGGTACGCCGGAGGCGGGCGGCCGCGCGGATCCCCTCGTCGGTGAAGTCGGGCGGCATCCGGATGTCGGTGAGCAGGACGTCGGGCCGGTGCCGGTCGACGGCGGCCAGCACCTCGGGCAGGCTGGTCGCGGTGGCGACCACCTCGATGTCGTCGAAGCCGGACAGCAGGGCGAGCACCCCGGCGCGCAGCAGGTCCCCGTCCTCGGCCAGGACCACGCGGATGGGAGCCATGGCGGCAGGGTAGCCACGTACGGGCCCTGCTGTCGGTGGGGCGGGCACCACCCTGGGACGACCGGGGCGGATCCGGGACCACCGGCCCGTCGGGCGGTGGTGCTGGCACCACTGACACGCCACTGCGGCGGACGGCAGGATGCTCCGCGTCGGCACGGACCGTGGGGGTCGCGGTGGCCGCTGGGGGGAGCGGCCACACGTGCCGACCCCCGGGGAGGACGTCGTGATTCCACTCGCCGTGTGGGAGGCGCCGGTGCGCCGCGCGCCGTCCACCCTGCGGCGGTGGCCGCCGATCGGGTTAACCACCACTAACCTCGACCTCGTGACCCCGCGCCGGCAGCAGATCCTCGGCATCGCCGCCGAGCTGTTCGCCGCCCGCGGCTTCCACGGCGTCTCCGTCGCCGAGCTCGGCTCCGCGTGCGGCATCTCCGGCCCCGCGCTCTACAAGCACTTCGAGTCCAAGGACGCGATGCTCGCCGAGATGCTCGTCTCCATCAGCGAGACACTGCTGTCACAGGGGCGCCGCCGCGTCGAGAGCGCCGACGGCCCGCGCGCGGCGCTCGAGGCGCTGGTGGAGTGGCACATCGAGTTCGCCATCGACCACCGGGCGCTGATCGTCGTGCAGGACCGCGACTGGAGCAGCCTGCCCGACGAGGCGCGCGAGCGGGTGCGGTCGCTGCAGCGTGCGTACGTCGACGTGTGGGCCGACCAGGTGCGGCTGCTCGACCCCGCCATCACGCCGGAGGCCGCGCGCACCCGCGCCCACGTGCTCTTCGGGCTGCTGAACTCCACCCCGCACTCCGGCCGCCTCCCCGACCCGCAGCTGCACGACGTGCTGCGCGAGATGGCCCACGGGGCGCTCGGGCTCTCCTGACCCTCGGCGGCGGGCCCGGTGGCGCGCCGCCCACCGGTTGGCAACCGGCGGGCGCGGGTTGGGGTGGCCTGGCCCGGACCGGACCGGTCGGGAGTCATCTGAGGACGTGGTGCAGGCGGATGACCCCTTCTCGGCTGCAGGACGTCCTCAGACAGCTCCGGCGGAGGGGTTGGCGGTGGGAGGAACGGCGGCTCGTCGTCCGGGCCGGGGGACGGGAGCCTCGTCGTGCGGCGTCACCAGGTGTCGGCTGCCGCGCCCAGCTCGAGCAGTCGGGCGGCGCGCGCGGCGGCCTCCTCGGCGACGGCCAGGTCGTCGACCTCGTCCGGCCCGCGATCCCCGGCAGCCCCGGCAGCCCCGGCAGCCCCGTCGGGGTCGGCGGGCGCGCCGCGCGGTCGGGTGATCCGGTGCAGCTCGCGCAGCACCCGCTCGCGCGGCAGGCCGCGCAGGTGGGTGAGCACGAAGGGGTCGGCCTGGATCAGCCAGGCGAGCTGGGTCAGCACCGCGAGCGCGTGGGGGCAGGGGTCGAGCCAGGAGTCGCAGGAGCAGGCCGAGCCCAGCTCGCCGCCGTAGGGCAGCAGCTCGACGCCCGCCTCGTCCACCGCCTCGACGAGCGCGTGCGGCAGCTGGCCGGAGAGCAGGGCGGCGACGCGCCCGGACTCCGCGGCGACCAGCTCGGTGAACGCCGCCGCGTCGCCCTCGTCGAGCACCGGCACGGTCACCTCGACGGTGAAGGCGTCGTCGCCGTCGTGGACCGCGGCGACCGCCGACCCGTCGGCGACGGTGATCGCGCCGACCGCCCCGGCGCGGGCGAGCGCACGTCCGGCGCGCAGCTCCTTCTCGCCGAACGCCGCCTCCTCGACCGCCCGCAGCACGGCCTTGCTCCACCAGGTGCCGCCGCCGGCGCCGCGCCGCGGCGCGAGGCGCGGGTAGGTGGTCGCGTGGCCGTCGGGGGTCGTCATCGGCGCGGCCCGGATCTCAGCTCGACGAGGTCGCGGAGCTCGGCGTCGGAGAGCTCGGTGAGCGCCGCCTCGCCGCGCGCCAGCACCGAGTCGGCCAGCGAGCGCTTGCGGGCGAGCAGCTCGGCGATCCGCTCCTCGATGGTGCCCTCGGTGACGAACCGGTGCACCTGGACCGGCCGGGTCTGGCCGATCCGGTGGGCGCGGTCGGTGGCCTGGTCCTCGACGGCGGGGTTCCACCAGCGGTCGACGTGGATGACGTGGTCGGCGCGGGTCAGGTTGAGGCCGGTGCCGCCGGCCTTGAGCGACAGCAGGAAGACCGGGACCTCGCCGGCCTGGAAGCGCGCGACCATCGCCTCCCGCTCGCGCACCGGGGTCCCCCCGTGCAGGAGCTGGTGGGGTACGCCGGTGGTGGCGAGGTGGCGCTCGACGAGCCGCGCCATCGCGACGTACTGGGTGAAGAGCAGCACGGCACCGTCCTCGGCCACCACCGTCCCGACCAGCTCGTCGAGCAGGTCGAGCTTCTCCGAGCGGCCCCGGAGCCGCGGGCTGGTCTGGCGCAGGAAGTGGGCCGGGTGGTTGCAGATCTGCTTCAGGCCGGTGAGCAGCGCGAGCACCAGCCCGCGACGGGTCTCCTCGTCGGCCTCCTCGATGCGGCGCATCGACTCGCGCACGAGCGTCTCGTAGAGCACGACCTGCTCCCGGGTCAGGCCCAGCACGTGGTCGGTCTCGGTCTTGGGCGGCAGCTCGGGCGCGATGCCGGGGTCGGACTTGCGGCGGCGGAGCAGGAACGGGCCGACCAGGTCGGCGAACTGGCGCGCCTTGGTCGGCTCGAGACCGGACTCGATCGGCCCGGCCCACACCTTGCGGAAGGCGTTGCGGCTGCCGAGCAGCCCGGGGATCGCCCAGTCCAGGATCGCCCACAGCTCGGTCAGGTCGTTCTCGACGGGCGTGCCGGTCAGCGCCACGCGGGCCGCGCTCGGGATGGTCCGCAGCGCGCGGGCCGCGGCCGAGCGGGCGTTCTTGACGTGCTGCGCCTCGTCGGCGACGACGAGGTCCCACGGCACCTCCGCGAGCATCGCGGCGTCGTTGCGCATGGTGCCGTAGGTCGTGAGCACGAAGCCCGACCCGACGTCGTCGAGGTCGCGGGCGCTGCCGTGGTGGCGGCGTACGGCGACACCGGGCGCGAAGCGTCGGATCTCGGCCTCCCAGTTGCCGAGCAGCGACGCCGGGCAGACCACGAGCGTCGGGCCGCTCGCGCCGCGCTCGCGGCGGTGGAGGTGGAGCGCGATGACAGTGATGGTCTTGCCCAGGCCCATGTCGTCCGCCAGGCAGGCGCCGAGCCCGAGCGAGGTGAGCTCGGCGAGCCAGGACAGGCCGCGGCGCTGGTAGTCGCGGAGGTCGGCCCGCAGGGCCGCGGGCACCTCGACCAGCTCGCCGGTGGTGGCTGCGGCGAGGCGCTCGCGGACCTTCAGCAGGCTCGCGCCGACGACCGCCTCGTAGGGCACGTCCTCGATGTCGACGACGCCGGTGAGGGTGGCGGCGATCGCCTGGACCGGGGTGACCGTGCGGATCAGCCGCTTGCGCGCCCGCTTGATCACGCCCGAGTCGACCGCGACCCAGTTGTCGCGGAGCCTGATGATCGGGCTGGTCGTGCGGGCCAGCTCGTCCATCTCCTCCTCGGTCAGCTCGTCGCCGTGCAGCGAGAGCTGCCACTCGAAGCCGAAGAGCGCTTGCGGCCCGAAGAGCCCGTCGTGCAGCGCCTCCTCCCGCGGGCCGGCCGACTGCCGCCGGCCGAGCTCGACGCGCTGGGTGACGTCCCGGTCGAGGTACTTCGGCCACATCACCTGGTGGCCGGCCTCGTCGAGCGCGGTCGCGCCGCCGTCGAGCAGCGAGAGGATCTCGTCGGAGTCGAGGGTGATCTCGTCGGGCACGCGCAGGTCGAGCAGCCGCTCCAGGACCGGCCAGGCGTCCGCGGCCGACCGGAGCGCGATCGCGGCGTGGGTGCGCGCCCGCTCGCCGAACCCGTGGGCGGCGTCGGGTCCGGTGTCCTCCCAGAGCTCGACGGCGTCGGCGACGTGGGCGGCGTTGTCCACCGCGTGCACCTGGGTCACGAGGCGTACGGCGCCGGCGACCAGCTCCTCCTCGTCGGCCTCGATCCGGAACGACACCGACACGAGCTGGGGCCGGTCGTCGCGGCCGCGCGAGCGGATCCGGGCGATCCGCTGCTGGAGCGCGTCGCTGAAGTCGTCGGGACGCACGGGCGCCGCGGGCCGGGTGGTCGCCCGGGCCCGGTGGCGCGAGGCGGCCGGCGAGGTGCGGGGCACGGTGTCGGCTATGGCGTCGAGCAGCGCGCGGACGGTGCCCTCGACGGTCGCGGGGTCGGAGCCGTCGCCGGAGCGGGCCCGCACCAGGTCGGCGATGCGGCGCTCGTCGTCGGCGTCGAGGCCGGCGACCTGCCAGTGCCGCCCGCCCGGCTCGGGGGCGAAGCGGCCCGCCGCGACGAGCTGGAGGCCCATCAGCGCCGCGCCCGCGAGCAGCGCGACCGAGGGGTGGAGGTCGTCGTGGTCGCGGACCTTGGCGAGCACCGGGAGCGCACCGCGCACCGGCAGCACGATGGTGCGCCGCGCGTCGGTGAACTCGATCGAGCCCTCCCGGGGCGGCTCCCCCGCCAGCAGCCTGGCGGGACCGGTGACCGGTACGAAGCTCATGCACGTGCTCGCTTCGTCCGGTGCGCGCACGAGGCACGAGTCGCACGGCTTCGCTCGCTCATGAGGACCCTTCCGTGACCGCTGGCTGCGGGCACGATGACGCTAACGCGCCGGACCGACACGGCGTTCCCCAGGTTCCCCGGTTCCCCGCCGCTGGCGCCGGGCGTTAGCGTCGCCACCCATGGACGTCTCCGCGCTGCTGGCCGCCCACCCCGTCATCGACGGGCACAACGACCTGATGTGGGAGGCCCGGGAGCAGGTCGGCTACGACTTCGACCGGCTCGACGTCGGCGTCGGCGGCACCCCCACCCACACGGACCTGCCTCGCATGCGTGCCGGCGGGATGGGCGCGCAGTTCTGGTCGGTCTACGTCCCGACCCGACTGGCCGGCGACGCCGCGGTCGCCGCGACCCTGGAGCAGGTCGACGCCGCCCGCGAGCTGACCCGCAGGTACGCCGACCGGCTGGCGTGGGCGACCACCGCCGACGAGGTCGAGCAGGCCTGGGCGGAGGACCGGATCGCGTCGCTCGCCGGCGCGGAGGGTGGGCACTCGATCGGCTGCTCCCTGGCGACCCTGCGCCAGCTGCACCGGCTCGGGGTGCGCTACCTGACCCTCACCCACAACGCGAACACCCCGTGGGCGGACTCCGCGACCGACCGGCCGGTCGCCGGCGGGCTGACCGCGTTCGGGCACGAGGTGGTCCGCGAGATGAACCGGGTCGGGATGATGGTCGACCTCTCCCACGTCTCGGCCGACACGATGCGCGACGCGCTCGCGGTCGCCGAGGCGCCGGTGATCTTCAGCCACAGCTCGGCCCGCGCGGTCACCGACAGCCCCCGCAACGCGCCCGACGACGTCCTGGAGGCGATGGCCGCCGCCGGAGGCGTGTGCATGGTGACGTTCGTGCCGAAGTTCGTGAACGCCGCGTGCGCCGACGCCCACCGCGAGATGGTCGCCGCGGCGGAGGCCGAAGGGATCCCCGAGGCCGACGGCGCCCGGTTCGGGCCGTTCGCCGACCGCTGGGAGGCCGAGCACCCGCCGCCGACCGCGACGCTGGCCGACGTCGTCGCCCACTGCGAGCACGTGCGCGAGGTGGCGGGGATCGACCACGTCGGCCTCGGCGGCGACTACGACGGCGTCGCGGTGCTGCCGACCGGCCTCGAGGACGTGTCGACGTACCCCGCCCTGCTGTCCGCGCTCGCGGACCGGGGCTGGTCGGCGGCGGACCTCGCGCGGCTGACCTGCCGCAACACGCTCCGGGTGATGCGGGACGTCGAGGACGCGGCCCGCGGCCTGCAGTCCGTCCGGGGCCCGAGCCTGGCGCGGATCGAGGACCTCGACGGTCCGCGGGGTGACGCAGCCCACCCGTAAATCGTTGGGTGGTTGTCCTCGTCAACCAATATCCTGACCCGGTGACCAGCACCCAGACCTCCCCCGGCGAGATCCAGCCGGACAGCTCCGACAAGCTCGACAAGGGCGTCCTGATGGTGGCCGGCGTCGTCGTCCTCGGCGCCATCATGTCGATCCTCGACATCACCGTCGTCTCCGTCGCCCTCAACACCTTCCAGCAGGAGTTCGACGCCACCGCCGCCGAGGTCGCGTGGACGATGACCGGCTACACCCTCGCCCTGGCCAGCGTCATCCCGCTGACCGGCTGGGCCGCCGACCGGTTCGGCACGAAGCGCCTCTACCTGCTGGCGGTCGCCCTCTTCACCGCCGGCTCGGTGCTGTGCGCCGCGGCCACGTCGCTGGAGATGCTGGTGCTCTTCCGGGTCCTGCAGGGCCTCGGCGGCGGCATGCTGATGCCGCTCGGCATGACGATCCTGACCCGCGCGGCCGGCCCGGAGCGGGTCGGTCGGGTGATGGCCGTGCTCGGCATCCCGATGCTGCTGGGCCCGATCTTCGGCCCGATCCTCGGCGGCGCGCTGATCGAGAGCGCGTCGTGGCACTGGATCTTCCTCATCAACCTGCCCATCGGCATCGCCGCGCTCGCCTACGCCTGGGTGGTGCTGCCCAAGGACGAGGTGGAGCCGTCGGAGACCTTCGACTGGCTCGGCATGCTGCTGCTCTCCCCCGGTCTGGCCGCGTTCCTCTACGGCGTCTCCTCGATCCCCGAGGAGGGCACCGCGATGGCGGCCCGGGTGATGGTGCCGATGGTGCTCGGCGCGATCCTGATCGTGGCGTTCGTGCCGTGGGCGCTCAACCGCCGCAACATCCACCCGCTGGTCGAGCTGCGGCTGTTCGCCAACAAGAACATGACGGTCGCCGTGATCGCGATGACCCTCTTCGCGATCGCGTTCTTCGGCGCCTCGCTGCTGTTCCCGCTCTACTTCATCCAGGTCCGCGGCGAGGGCACCCTCTTCACCGGCTGGCTGCTGGCCCCGCAGGGCGTCGGCGCCATGCTGACCATGCCCGTCGCCGGCATCCTGGCCGACAGGATCGGCCCGGGGAAGATCGTGCTGGTCGGGATCACGGTGATCACCGTCGGCATGGCGATGTTCACCCAGATCGGCGCGGACACCTCGTACGCCTACATCCTCGGTGCGCTGTTCATCATGGGCCTCGGCATGGGCGGCACGATGATGCCGATCATGACGGCGGCGCTCGCGACGCTCACCGCCCACAACGTGGCCCGCGGCTCGACGCTGCTCAACATCACCCAGCAGGTGGCGGCGTCCATCGGCACCGCGCTGTTCTCGGTGATCCTGACCAACCAGATGAAGGGCAGCGACGCGATCGGCCAGGCCGGCGCCGTCAGCGCCGCGGCGAACGGCAGCGACGACCCCGGTGCCCTGGCCCAGGCCGCCCAGCAGCTCGGCATCGACCCCGCGTCGCTCGAGCAGCTCTTCGCCCGCGCCACGCAGGACATGGCCGACTCGTTCGCGACGGTCTTCATCGTCGCCACGGTCCTGGTCGCCTGCTGCCTGATCCCGGCGGCCTTCCTGCCGCGCAGGAAGATCGCCCCGGCCGACCCCACCGCGGTGATGATGCACTGATCGCCGGCTCACGCGACGTCCGCGGCCCGTCCTCCCTCCGGAGGGCGGGCCGCTGTCGTCCCGGGACCCGCGCCCGCTGCCGTCCCGGCCGCCCCCGGGGGTCATCTGAGGACGTCCTGCAACCCAGGAGGGGCCTTCCGGCTGCACCACGTCCTCAGACAGGTCCAACCACGGGCACCCCCGCGCGTGCCGCGACCACCGCCGCTGCGGCCGTCGCCGGTGCGCGCCGACCGCGACGAGCAGCCCGCCAGCCGGCGGCGGGCGGTCGCGGGCTCAGCCCTGGGTGGCGAGGGCCAGCGGCAGCACGGCGGAGGCGCCGGCGGAGCGGATCGCGGCGGCCGCGACGGTGAGGGTCCAGCCGGTGGCGACGAGGTCGTCGACGAGCAGGACGGTGGCACCCGGCGGGATCTGGGCGTCGAGGCCGCCGCGGCGGCGCACGGCGGCGACCCGCTGGGCCGAGTTGGACTGCCCGGCACGCGGCGGGACCGTCTCGTCGCGGATCGCCCAGGTGCCGACGAGCGGGATCTGCATGACGCGCGAGAGGTTGTCGGCGAGGTCGCGGGCGAGGGTGGGGCGGGTCGCTGACTCGACGACGACGATCGCGTCGGGCCGGCTCGGCCACTGCGGGGCCCAGTCCTTCATCACGTCCATCACGGCCTGGGCGAGACCCGGCGGGACCGGCCCGTCGGGGGTGTCCTCGCGGAACAGCGCCCGCAGCGCCTGCCCGTGGCCGAGGTCGGTGAGCCGCGCGACCACCCGGCCCGGCTCGGCGGCGTCGCTGATCTTGCCCTTGAGGTCGAGGCCGAGGTTGGCCAGCGCGGTCGGCCACATCTTGCGCGGCTCGAGCACCACCCCGGGACGCGAGAGCCGGTCACCCGCCTCCGCGACGGCGGCCTCGCTGACCGAGGTCGACAGGCTCAGCCCGCCGCAGTTGTCGCAGCGTCCGCAGTCGGTGGCGTCGGGGTCGTCGAGCTGCTCGCGGAGGTAGCGCATGCGGCACTCGGTGGTGCGGAGGTAGCCCAGCATCGCCTGCTGCTCGCGCTCGCGGGCCTCCGCGACGCGGGCGTAGCGCTCGGCGTCGTAGTGCCAGGGCCGCCCGGTGGCGACCCACCCACCCTGCACCCGCTGGACGGCCCCGTCGACGTCGAGCACCTTGAGCATCGACTCCAGCCGGTTGCGGCCGAGCTCGACCCGGGTCTCGATCGTGGCGGTGGACAGCGGCCGGTCGGACTCCGCGAGCGCCGCCAGCGTCTCGCGGACCTGCTCCTCGCGCGGGAACCCCAGCGAGGCGAAGTAGGCCCAGATGTCGCGGTCCTCGACCTGGGGCAGCAGCACGACGGTCGCCTCGTCGGTGCCGCGGCCGGCGCGACCGACCTGCTGGTAGTACGACACCGGCGACGACGGGGCGCCGAGGTTGATGACGAAGCCGAGGCTGGCGTCGAAGCCCATGCCGAGGGCGCTGGTGGCGACCAGCGCCTTGACCCGCCCCTCGACCAGCGCCTGCTCGAGGGCGTGCCGCTCGTCGGCCTCGGTCTGGCCGGAGTAGGCCGCGACCTCGAGCCCCCGGTCGCGGAGGTAGCCCGCGACCTCCTGGGTGGCGGCGACGGTGAGGCAGTAGACGATGCCGGAGCCGGGCTGCTCGGCGAGGTGGTCGGCGAGCCAGGCGAGGCGCTGCTCGGGGGTCTTGAGCTGCACCACGCCGAGCCGGAGGGACTCGCGGTCGAGGGTGCCGCGCTGGACCAGGACCTCCGAGCCGGGGTCTCGTGACAGGCGCTGCGCGCCTTCCTCGACCAGCGGGGTTCCGCGCACCCCCAGCTGCTCGGCGACGTCGGAGGTGACGCGCGCGTTGGCGGTGGCGGTGGTCGCCAGCACCGGGATCCCCGAGGGCAGCTCGGCGAGCAGCGTGCGGAGGCGCCGGTAGTCGGGACGGAAGTCGTGGCCCCAGTCGGAGATGCAGTGCGCCTCGTCGACGACCAGCAGGCCGCACGTCGCGGCGAGCCGCGGCAGCACCTCGTCGCGGAAACCGGGGTTGTTGAGCCGCTCGGGGCTGACCAGCAGCACGTCGACCTCGCCGCCGTTGATCTGGTCGTGGATCGGCTGCCACTGGTCGATGTTGGTGGAGTTGATGGTGACCGCCCGGATCCCGGCGCGCTCGGCGGCGGCGATCTGGTTGCGCATGAGGGCCAGCAGCGGGCTGACGATCACGGTCGGACCGGCCCCGCGCTCGCGGAGCAGCTTGGTGGCGACGAAGTAGACGGCCGACTTGCCCCAGCCGGTGCGCTGCACGACCAGCGCCCGCCTCCGGTCGACCGCCAGCGCCTCGATGGCCGACCACTGGTCCTCGCGGAGCACCGCGTCGTCGCGCCCGACGAGGGCCCTCAGGTGGCGCTCGGCGGACTCCCGCGCCGCGAGGCGCGCCTCGTCGGTGACGGCTTCGTCGGTCCCGGTGGTCATGGCCCCTGTCTACCAACCGGCACCGACGCCCCGCCGCCCGGTCCCCGCGCCCTGTGGACGAGGAGGCCGGAGAGGGAGCCCGCCTTGCGGCCGGGCCGTGCGCCCACCATCCTCGACCGGGTCCCCGGCCGGGGACGGCCAGGTCGGAGGGGGAGATCGGTGAGGGCGACGGACCCGCAGGGCGGGACGTACTCGGTGACGCGGCGGTGGGTGCCGTGGCGACGCCGGATCCGCGACCTCGCCCAGCAGGTCGAGCACGGGAGGTTCGCGGCCGGCGCGCTCGGGGACCTCGTCGTGACGCGCGACCCCCTGCGCCCGGAGGAGACGCTGCGGGGCGACGACCCGGTGCTCGAGGTCCCGCTCGACCTGCCGTCACGCGGCACACAGGTGTCGCGGGTGACGGACGCCCTGCGGGCCCGCGGGCCGGTCGTGGGCACGGTCCGCGACCGCCCGACCGCGTGGGTGCTGCGCGAGGGCGGGGCCGACGGCCCGCCCGGACGGGCCCTCGCCGGAGTCGACTCGCAGTCCGGCTACGGCGCCTCGCAGGTGACGCTCCTCGTCGACCCGCGCACCCGGCTGGACCGGGGCGTCCGACTGCACCTCCACCGGGTCGCGTACGACGACCTCGGCGCGGTCGTCGAGCGCGAGCGGCACCGCAACGGCTGGACCGGCTGACCCGGACCGAGACGCCTGGGAACCGCGACGGCCCGGCCCCGTCACCGGGACCGGGCCGCCGCAACGGTCGGCGGACGACTCAGCGCGTGGTGCGCTCGACGAACCGGTCGATGTCGATGCCGGCCTTGCGCGCCGCGCGCCGCACCTCGGGCGTGGTCAGGTCGGGCGCCTGCACGACCTCGGGCTCGATGGTGCGGTCGGCGGCGGCGTACTGGCGCTGCAGCGCCGCCTGGTCGGCCCCGGAGGCCTCGGACGCGGCGACCACGTCACCGGTCACGGCGAGCGCGACGCCGACGGCGCCGCTGACCACGGGGGTGTAGCCGTTGGCGTGGCCGAGGACGTTGGGGTGGTAGCTCTCCGAGATCGGGTTGGACAGCCCGTTGAGCCACTCGGGGTCGTCGCACACGGCGTGGCCGATGAAGGCGCTGGTCGGGTTCGCGAACGAGAAGCCGGCCGCCGAGGCCGCCGCGCTGGTGCGGGTGTTGATCAGGTCGGCCATCTGGTTGAGCCGCGCCTCCTCCTCAGGGGAAAACCAGGTCAGCGCGTTGCAGTCCTCGCCCTGGAAGATCCGCGGGTAGCCCACGACGACGACCTTCGCCTGCGGGGCGCGGGAGCGGATCGAGGAGTAGAGGCCGGCGAGCTGGCCGGGCAGCGAGCCGTTGACGTAGGCCTGGGCGCCGTCGATCGCGCCGTTGCAGTCGCTGGCCCAGCCGGGCAGCGCGCACTCGGTGAGCACGTCGGCGAAGCCGGCGTCGTTGCCGCCGACGGAGATGGTGACGTAGGTCGTCGCGCTGGTGAGCGCGTCGAGCTGGGTGCCGGTGACGTCGGGGATGGTGGCGCCGGAGCAGGCGCGGAAGTTGAGCGCGTAGCCGCGGGCGGCCGCGATCAGGCTGGGGTACGCCGAGGTGGAGCGCTGGCACGACGTGCCGTCGGCGATGTAGGAGCGGGTGCCGGTGCCGGAGGAGTAGGAGTCGCCGAGCGCGACGTAGACCGGGGCGGCGGCCTGGGCCGGCTGGACGAGGAGCGGGCTGATCAGGCCCACGAGGGCTGCGCCGAGGAGGGCGAGCCGTGAGGACGTGCGTGCATGGCGGTGCATGGTCAGGAGACCTCCCGAGAGATGTGGCCACCCGAGTGTGGCCGGGATCACCCTAGGCACGGCCGGGGACACCGCACCAGTGGCGGCCCGTCAGGTCGACGGGTCGTCGACGCGGCGCAGGTGGCGGGCGCCCGCGTCGTCGTCGGGCACGGAGGCGTCGCGGAAGGACTCGCCCGCCAGCACCGGCACCACGGTGCTGACGTCGTGCTGCGCGGCGATCTCGACGTCGGCGACGAACCCCACGTCGGCCAGCTCGCGCCCACCCGCGCAGCCGAGCAGGTCGGCGGGCAGGTCGACCGCCCGCCAGGCCGCCATCGCCGCCCGCGCCTCGGGGCTGGCGTCGGCGTCGGCGCCGAGCAGGTCGACGAGCGCCTGCAGCACCGCCCCGGCGCCCCAGAGGTCCTCGACCGCGGGGCGCAGGGTGTCGTCGGGCCACCGCTCCCCCGCCGGTACGACGACCACGCTGGCGCCGGCGGCCACCTGCGGCGCGAGCCACGCCGCCACCGCGGAGGCGTTGCGCAGGCACGCCCCGACGACGCGGGCACCGGCCTCGGCGAGCGAGAAGGCGATCGTCGACCCGTTCGGCGAGGGCAGCACCAGCCGGGCGACGCCCTCGACCTCGGCCAGGCTGGCCGGCGACAGCGACACGTGCCGGGCGTCGCCGCGCGAGAGCGCCTCGAAGCGGCCCACCGCGAGGGTCGCGCCGTGCCGCATCGCGTGCGCGGCCGCGCGCGAGTCCTTCCAGCGGAACGGGAAGACCTCGATGCCGCGCTCGACCGCGACGCTCAGGGTGGTGGTGAAGGAGAGCACGTCGACCACGACGGCCACGTCCGCCGGGACGGCCTCCGCGCCGGTGGGACCCCACTCCGTGCGCAGGCGGTGGCTGGACTGGTCGTGGCCCGGGATCGTCACCCGCCCATTCAACCGCGGCCGTCCCCCGGTCCAGACACGAGCAGGGAATTCGACGCCGGGGGTCGCGGTACGGCCGCGCGCGACGTACCGTTGGGGAAACGCACGTGAACAACCACCCCACGGCCCGTCCACACGGGCCACTGCCGATCCTCCTCACCCACTCGTCCCCACCGGGTGGATCCGCAGGACGGGCCCGCCCCGGCTCGTCCTGCGAGGAGGACCGGAGAGACGCTCAGGACGTCGCGGTCGGGACGACCAGCACCGGCACCGCGCAGTGCCGCACCACCTGGCTGACCGTCGACCCGACGCTCAGGCCCGGGAAGCCTCCGGCGCCGCGCGCGCCGATCACCAGCATCTCGGCCTCCGCGGCGAACGCCACCAGCCGCTCGGCGGCCTGGCCCTTGAGGGCGTGCAGGTGCACCTCGGCGTCCGGCCCGAGGTCGAGCACCCCGACCTGGGCGGTCAGCGCCGCCACCACGGCCTGCTCGAACTCGGCCAGAGGAGGGACGTAGGTCGTCGTCATCGACGCGGGTCGCGGAGCCGTCGCCAGCGACCACACCCGGACGACGTGCAGCGGGAGCCCAAGGCGGCGTGCCAGGCCGGCGGCTCGGACCACCACGGTGTCGCAGCGGTGGGACCCGTCGTGCCCCACCACGACCCCGTCGGGGGTTGAGGTGTCCGTGCCGCCGGCCATGGACCGAGCCTAGGGACGGGGCCTGGCCCACCACCCGGGCCGAAGGGGCCGTCCTGCGGGGGTCGGAGGTCCCGACCTCAGCGGGTCACCAGATCCGCACGCGGTCCTGCGGCTCGAGCCACAGGCCGTCGCCGGGCGCGGTCTCGAACACCTCGTGGAACTCGTCGAGGTTGCGCACGATGTTGGCACGGAACTCGGCCGGGCTGTGCGGGTCGATGGTGAGGTACTGCAGCTCCTGCTCCTTGCGCCGCTTGGTGCGCCACACGTGCGCCCAGTTGAGGAAGAGCGTGCGGCGCTCCTCCGTGCTGGCCTCGCCGCCGCGGGCGATGACGTACGCCTTGTGCGCGATGGTGAGGCCGCCGAGGTCGCCGATGTTCTCCCCGACGGTGAGGCTGCCGTTGACGTGCTCGCCGGGCAGCGTGCGCGGCTCGAAGGCGTCGTACTGCGCGACCAGGGCCTGCGACTTCTCCTCGAACGCGGCCTTGTCGTCGGCGGTCCACCAGTCCTGCAGGTTGCCGTCGCCGTCGTACTGCGCGCCCTGGTCGTCGAAGCCGTGGCCGATCTCGTGGCCGATCACCGCGCCGATACCGCCGTAGTTCTCCGCCTCGTCGGCGTCGGGGCTGAAGAAGGGCGGCTGGAGGATGGCGGCCGGGAAGCAGATCTCGTTGGTGCCGGGGTGGTAGTAGGCGTTGACGGTCTGCGGGAGCATCAGCCACTCGTCGCGGTCGACCGGCTGGCCGACCTTCTCGAGCTGGCGGTCGGTCTCGAACGCCGACGCCGACGCCACGTTGCCCATCAGGTCGTCGGCGGAGACGGTGAGGCTGGAGTAGTCGCGGAACTCCGTGGGGTAGCCGATCTTCGGGTAGAACCGGTCGAGCTTGTCGTAGGCCCGCTGCTTGGTGTCCTCACCCATCCAGTCGAGCGCCTCGATCGAGCGACGGTAGGCGGTGACGAGGTTGGCGACCAGCTCGTCCATCATCTGCTTCGAGCTCGGCGGGAAGTGCCGCGAGACGTAGACCTTGCCGACGGCCTCGCCGATCGCGCCCTCGACGAAGTCGACGCCGCGCTTCCAGCGGGCGCGCAGCTCGGGGGTGCCGTTGAGGGTGCGGCCGTAGAAGTCGAAGTTGGCCTCGACGAAGGGCTCGGGCAGGTAGGGCGCCGAGCTGCGCACGACCCGCACCTGGAGCACGTCGTGCCACGTCTCGATCGGGGTCTCCTCGAGCACCGTGGAGAGGTGGCTGAAGAAGTCGGGCTGCATCACGATGGTGCGGCGCAGCGTCTCCTCGGTGCCGCCGAGGGCGGTGACGAAGGCGACCCAGTCGAAGGCCGGGCAGAGCTCGCGCAGCTCGTCGAGCGACTTGTGGTTGGTGGTCTTCTGGACGTCGCGGGTCTCCGCCGCCTCCCAGTGCCCCTCGGCGAGCCGGGTCTCGTAGGCCAGCACGCGCGCGGCCGCGCCGGCCGGGTCCTCGTGCTCGCTGAGCTCGAGCAGGGTGGTGAGGTAGGCGACGTACTTCTCGCGGATCTCGGCGAACTTGTCCTCGCGGTAGTAGGACTCGTCGGGCAGGCCGAGGCCGCCCTGCGCGAGGTAGACGATGTTGCGCGAGGCGTCGCCGCGGTCGGGGGTGATGTAGGAGCCGAACAGGCCGGGCCCGCCGATGCGCTCGAACATGCCGACGAACGCCGCGAGCCCGGTGAGGTCGCCGACCGCGCGGGCCTGGGCGAGCAGGCCCCGGACCGGGTCGAGGCCCTTGGCCTCGATGGTGGCGGTGTCCATGAAGGAGGCGTAGAGGTCACCGATCTTGCGGGCGTCCTCGTCGAGGTCGTCCGCGGGCCGGTCGGCCAGCTCGGTGATGATGTCGCGCACCTGCTGCTCCGCGTCGTCGGCGAGCGCGATGAAGGCGCCCCAGCTCGACTTGTCGGACGGGATGTCCGTCTCGTCGAGCCACCGGCCGTTGACGTGGCCGAACAGGTCGTCCTGGGGGCGGATGTCGGGGTTCATGCCCTCGCGGGCGGCGTCGAGGATCGTCACCCGCCCGACCCTAGCCCCGCACACCACCCCGCGTGGCCCTCAGCGCACCCGGACGACCGACTTGCCCAGGGTGCGGCGCTCGTCCATGTCGACGAGCGCCGCGCCGAAGTCGGCCAGGTCGTAGGTCGCGCCGACCGGCGGGCGCACCACGCCCGCCTCGATCATCGGCGCCAGCCGGTGCCACTGCTTCTGCATGTAGCCGGGCCTGGTCATCGCGTAGGCGCCCCAGCCGACGCCGCGCACGTCGGTGTTGGCGAGCAGCAGCCGGTTGACCTTCACCTCCGGGATGCCCTGGCCGGCCGCGAAGCCGACCACCAGGATCCGGCCCTGCTCGGCCAGGCAGCGCAGCGAGTCGGTGAAGGCGTCGCCGCCGACGACGTCGAGCACCACGTCGACGCCCCGGCCGCCGGTGAGCTCCTTGACCGCGTCCTTGAAGTCCGGACCGACGACGACCTCGTCGGCACCGGCCGCGCGGGCGAACGCGGCCTTCGCCTCGGTGCTGACCACCGCGATCGTGCGGGCGCCGAGGCCCTTCGCGACCTGGAGGGTGGCGGTGCCGACGCCCCCGGCCGCGCCGTGCACCAGGACGGTCTCCCGGTCCCGCAGCCCGCCGCGCTCCTCGAGCGCGAAGAGGGCGGTGAGGTAGTTCATCGGCAGCGCCGCGCCCTCGTCGTACGACAGGGCGTCCGGCAGCGCGAAGGTGAAGATCGCCGGGTTGGCCACCTGCTCGGCCGCGCCGCCGTGCAGGTTCACGCCCGCGACCCGCTGGCCCACAGTGAAGCCGCTCGACTCCGGCGAGCCGGGGTCGAGGACGACGCCGGCGAAGTCCACGCCGAGCGTGAACGGCGGCTCGGGCCTGAACTGGTACTCCCCGCGGCTCAGCAGCAGGTCGGGGAAGGAGATGCCGACGCTGTGCACCTCGACCAGCACGTCGTGCGGACCCGGGCTGGGCTCGGGCACCTCCCGCACCTCGACGTCGGTGGGACCGGTGAGCGTGACGACCTGGGCTGCGCGCATGCGCCGACCCTAGTCACCCGGGCCCTTCCCGCTGGTCGAGGAGGTCGCGCAGCGACCGTCGCGAGACCCGGCCGACCCGTCCCGCTGGTCGAGGAGGTCGCGCAGCGACCGTCACGAGACCCCGCCGACCCGTCCCGCTGGTCGAGGAGGTCGCGCAGCGACCGTCACGAGACCCCACCGACCCGTCCCGCTGGTCGAGGAGGTCGCGCAGCGACCGTCACGAGACCCCGCCGACCCGGAGGCTGAGGGGTCTCGTGACAGGACTCCGTCCTTCCTCGACCAGCGGAAGGGCGGAACTCCGTCCTCCCTCGACCAGCGGTGGTCGTCACCCGGGCCGCTTCACCTGGCGGAGCTCGAAGTGCATCGGGTCGGTGTACTTCCAGTCGCCGCCCCAGGCGAAGCCCCAGGTCTCGAAGATCGCCACCACGTCGCGGTCGATGTCGCCCACCGTCCCGCGCTGGTTGCCGGGGACGTTGAGGTCGAGCGCGAGGCCGAAGGAGTGGTTCGACAGCGTGGTGGTGCCGGCGATGAACCGCGGGTAGTAGCACCCGGCGTACTCACCGGGATGGATCTCGTCGGCCAGCCCGCGCTGCTGCACCTCCAGCAGCGCCGCCCGGAGCTGCGGGAAGAGGTCCCGGTGGCAGGTGACGCTCCCGAGGATCGGGACCACCTCGGTGCGGATGTTGGCCGCCACCCAGGCCGGGTCCGGCGCGATCCGGCCGCCGCCCAGGACGCGGTAGCGGTAGGTGCCGACCAGGCTGCCGAGCGTGCCGCCGGTGGGGATCGCGGTGAGCCTCGCGTCGGGGTCGAGCCCGAGCCGGGACGCGACGTCGAGCATCTGGACCGACGCGCCCTTGCCCACGAGGCGCTCCAGGGGCTTGCGGATGCTGGCCGGCGTGGCGTTGTCGGTGGAGATCAGCAGCCCGTTGTCGGTGGACATCTCGATGTCCGGCGCCCAGGCGGTGTTGACGACGAGGTCGATCGTCGGGACCTGCGGGGCGTACGCCCCCACGTGCAGGACGGGCGCGGAGTCGTCGGTGCCCAGGCGGATCATCGCGTCGTCGTCGGCCAGCCGTCGGGCGACCTTCTCGTCGGTCGCGAGCTCGCCTCCCGCGACCCGGTCCCACGCCTCCTGCAGGTCGGCGACGTCGGAGCGGGTGAAGAGCCGGTAGGCCCCCGGGTCGACCGCGGCGACGGTCAGCACCCGGTTCTCCAGGCTGACCTGGCCCAGCCCGATCCGCTCGGTGTGCGCGACCCCGTCCAGCCGCTCGATCCGCCTGACGGTCGCGGCGTCGATCGACCGGTCCCACTGCACGAGGACGTCCGCGCTCCACAGCCGGTCCTTGCGGGGTCCGGGCGGGTCGACGGCGTGGGCGGGGTCGGCGACGGGCACGGTCGGCTCGCCGGAGGTCGGGGTCGACGGGCTCCCCGTCGCCGGGGCCGGTCCGGGATCGGCGCGCTCGCTGCACGCGCCGAGCAGCAGGACCAGGGCGGCCGTCGCCGCCAGTCGTGTCCCAGCCCCCCTCCGTGCACCCATGCGAGAAGCCTAGGCAGGCTCCGGACGCAACCGGTGCGGGATGGTGATCCAGGAGACCAGCCCGCCGAGCACGAGCAGGGCGGCGCAGATCATCAGGGCCGCGTCGTAGGACGCGTCGAACACGATCGGGTCGCGGTAGTCGTCGCCGGAGAGCCCGACGGCCATCGGGAGCGCGGCGACCGCGAGCAGGGAGCCGGCGCGGGCGACGGCGTTGTTCACGCCGCTGGCGATGCCGGTCAGCTCGTCGGGCGCAGCGGCCATCACGGCCGCCGTCAGCGGCGTCGCGGTGAGGGCGAGTCCGAGACCCAGGACGGTCAGGCCCGGGGCGACGTCGCGCCACCACACGACGTCACGGCCGACGACGACGAGCCACGCGGTGCCGACCGCCATGACCAGGGGTCCGACCGTCATCGGCACCCGCGGCCCGATCCGCTCCGCGAGGGCGCCCGCGCGGGAGGAGAGCAGCAGCATGCACGCCGTGATCGGCAGGGTCGCGAGCCCCGCCTGCAACGCGTCGTAGCCACCCACCGTCTGCAGCTGCAGCACCAGGAAGAAGAGAACTGCCCCGATCGCCGCGTAGACCAGCAGCGTCATGGCGTTGGCAGCGCTGAAGGTGCGCTCGGCGAACATGCCCAGCGGCACCATCGGCGCGGACGAGCGGCGCTCGACGACGACGAACGCGACCGCCGCGACCGCGCCGACCGCGACCGCGAGCCAGGTGGTCGGGCCGCCGGCGTCGGTCAGCGCCCACGTCGTGCCGGCGAGCGCGAACGTGGCCAGCACGGCTCCGTGGACGTCGAAGCGTCCATGGGCTCCCGGGTCGCGGGTCTCCGGCACCCAGCGCAGCGCGAGCCAGACCGTAAGCGCCGCGAGCGGCAGGTTGATGAGGAAGATCCAGCGCCACGACGCGTGGTCGACCAGGACGCCGCCCACCAGGGGGCCGAGCACCGTCGCCACGCCACCGAGCCCGGCCCATGCGCCGATCGCCCGGCCGCGATCCTCGACGCGGAAGGCACCCTGGATCATCGCCAGGCTGCCGGGGGTCAGCAGCGCGCCACCGACTCCCTGCAGCACGCGGGCCGCGACGAGCACCCCGGCCGTCGGTGCGAGCGCGCACAGCAGCGCGGCGGCCGCGAACCAGACCGTCCCGACGACGAAGACCCGCCGCCGCCCCAGCCGGTCGCCGAGCGCGCCACCGAGCAGGATCAGCGAGGCGAGGGAGAGGAAGTAGCCGTTGGTGATCCACTGCAGCTGCGCGAGCGAGGCGTCGAGGTCGGTGCCCATCGTGCGCAGCGCGACGTTCACGACGGTCCCGTCGAGCAGTGTCATCCCGGAGCCCAGCACGGCCGCCGCGACGACGCCACGCGCCGTCGGCGTGCCCCACGCGACCTGTGTCATGTCGCCTTCAGGACGCGCCCGGCGAGCCAGGCGAGGTCGGCCCCGGTCTGCTCGGGCGACGACGAGGGCTGCATGACGTGGCTCAGCACGACCCGCACGACCATGTCGATCGCGGGGTCGAGGTGGGCGGCGTCGATCCCGGGGGCGTACGGCACCACGCGGGCGCCCACGACCTCCTTGGCGACGCCGAGCAGCGAGCCGGCGTTGGTGGTCAGCAGCGGCAGGAGCTCGGTGTCGGCGCCGTGGGTCGCGCTCACCACCGCGTGCAGCAGGGTGTTGGCGCGGGCATGGGTGAGCACGTCGCGCACCGCCCGCTCGATCGCGCGGGTGAGGTCGTCGGGCTCGGCGTCGAAGGCCTGCTCGACGACGCCGAGGAAGCGGGCCAGCTCGTCGAGCACCATCACCTCGGCCAGCGCCGGCTTGGAGCCGACCTCGTTGTAGACCGTCTGTCGGCTGACCCCGGCCGCCGCGGCCAGCCGCGCCATCGTCACCGCGGCCCACCCCTCGGAGGTGGTCAGCTCCACGGCCGCGGCGACGATGCGGTCGCGGGTGGTCGCCATGCGCGCAGTCTAGGCAGCGCGCTCCGGCTCGCAGGGCACGAAGTCGACCTTCTCCCGCACCCCGCAGTCGGGGCAGCACCAGTCGGCCGGGATGTCGGCCCACGCCGTGCCGGCCGCGAAGCCCTCGTGCTCGTCGCCCGCGGCCACCTCGTAGACGTACTCGCAGCCGGGGCAGCGGGCCGCCATCACCTCCTGCGCCGCGGCCGCCACCCCCTCGTCGGTCGAGGTGCGAGCGGAGCGAGCCTCGAGACCCGCGGCCCCGTACCGGCGGACGTACGCCTCCCGCCTGCGCGGGCTGATGTTGGCCAGCGTCACGTCGCCACCGAAGTGGTCCACGACCCGCTGGTCCATCACCCGGCGCCACACCGGCGGAACGAGGGCCAGCACGATCATCCCGGCGTAGCCGGTGGGCAGCACCGGGCTCTCCTCGAAGTCACGGAGCGTCTGGTAGCGACGGGTCGGGTTCGCATGGTGGTCGCTGTGCCGCTGGAGGTGGTAGAGCAGGACGTTGGTCGCGATGTTGTTGGAGTTCCAGCTGTGGCTGGGCAGCACCCGCTCGTAGCGCCGGCGCTCGCCCTCGCCGACCTTCTGCCG
Source organism: Nocardioides okcheonensis (assembly GCF_020991065.1). Classification (NCBI taxonomy): domain Bacteria; kingdom Bacillati; phylum Actinomycetota; class Actinomycetes; order Propionibacteriales; family Nocardioidaceae; genus Nocardioides; species Nocardioides okcheonensis. The sequence goes on along the minus strand of NZ_CP087710.1, from coordinate 2,758,917 downwards.
CAGCATCCCGTAGTGCTCCATGTAGTTGACGACCTCGAGCAGCGAGAACCCGACGACCGCCTGGACGAGGAGGTACGGCAGCACCTCGACGCCGCACGCGACGACCACCACGGCCCAGAGCGAGACGCTCATCAGCCACGCGTTGAGCACGTCGTTGTCCAGGCGCCACGGGCCCTGCTCGCGGCGAGCGAGGCGCCGCTTCTCCAGCCGCCATGCCGAGCGCAGCGAGCCGCCGACCGTGCGCGGCCAGAACCGGTAGAAGCTCTCCCCCAGCCGCGAGCTCGCCGGGTCCTCCGGCGTCGCGACCCGGACGTGGTGGCCGCGGTTGTGCTCGATGTAGAAGTGGCCGTAGAACACCTGCGCCAGCGCGACCTTCGACAGCCAGCGCTCGTTGGCCTCCTTCTTGTGGCCGAGCTCGTGGGCGGTGTTGATGCCGATGCCGCCGATGCAGCCGATCGAGATCGCCAGGCCGACCTTGTCGAGGGTGCCGAGCGGGTCGTCGGCGAGGACCCCGAAGGCGTCCCACCCGCCGACGACCGCCATCGCGCCGAGGAACCCGGCGTACTGGATGGGGAGGAAGAGGTAGGTGATCCAGCGGTAGTAGCGGTCCTGCTCGAGCGCCTCGATCACGTCGTCGGGCGGGTTCGAGCGGTCGAGCCCGGCGACGAGGTCGATCGCCGGGACGATGCCGAGGATGACGATCGGGCCGACCCAGAACCACACGCTCCAGCCGGTGGCGACGTAGCCGCCGAACGCGACGAACGCCAGGCTCGGCACGACCAGGCCGATCAGCCACAGGTAGCGCTTGCGGTCGGTCCACAGCGCGGTCGTGCCCTCGGGCACCGTGCCGCTGGGGGCGAGTCGAGTGGGGTAACCGGGCATCTGCGAACCTCCTGCCGTGGGGTTTACAGGACCATAGGTTCTGTACACCTCGTTTGACAAGAGGGGCTCCTTTGTCAACTTCAGCGATCCCCGGCTGACCGGCTCTCGCTGAACTTGTCGGCCTTTGCAACGCCTGACAAGTTCAGCGATCCCCGGCTGACCGGGGATCGCTGAACGCATCCCACACGTCTCACACGCCTGTTGCCGGCGTCACAGTGGGCGGGCGCTGGCGATAGGTTGTGCGCCATGGATCACCCCTTCGGCATCGACTTCGGCGGCACCGGGATCAAGGGCGCGCCCGTCGACCTCGAGGTCGGCGACTTCGCCCACGACCGGGTCCGCATCGACACGCCCAAGCCCGCCACCCCGGCGGCAGTGGCGCAGGTCTTCGAGCAGATCGTCGGCTCGTTCCCCGCCTCCAGCACCCCGGTCGGCGTGACCGTGCCCGGCATCGTGCGCCGCGGCGTGGTGCTGTCCGCCGCCAACATCGACAAGTCGTGGATCCGCGAGGACGCCGACGCGATCTTCACCGAGGCGCTCGGTCGCGAGGTCCACGTCGTCAACGACGCGGACGCGGCCGGCCTCGCGGAGGCGGAGTTCGGCGCCGCGAAGGGCCGCCGCGGCCAGGTGCTGGTCATCACCCTCGGCACCGGCATCGGCTCGGCGATGATCTGGGACGGCGAGCTCGTCCCCAACACCGAGCTCGGCCACCTCGAGCTCGACGGCGCCGTCGCCGAGGTCACCACCGCCACCAGCGCACGCGAGCGCGAGGGCCTCTCGTGGGAGGACTGGTCGGCGCGGCTCACCCGCTACTTCCGCCACGTCGAGCGGCTCTTCACCCCCGACCTGTTCGTCGTCGGCGGCGGCGTGAGCAAGTCGTGGGAGAAGTTCGGCCACCTCATCGAGATCGACACCGAGATCATCCCCGCCAGCCTGCAGAACCGCGCCGGCATCGTCGGCGCCGCGCTCGTCGCGCACCGCAAGGCCGGGCTCGCGGACTGACCGCCCGCGCGGCGTCCCCACCGGCGTACGCCCCTCGCAACCGGGCCGGGCGACCCGTCAGCCGCCGGGGCGCGGCATCGGGCCGCTGACCTGCTCGAAGGCGGCGGTGGCGCCGCGCAGGTAGCGCTCGACGATCGCCTTCTCCTCCTCGGAGAACGACGCGTCGTGCCGGTCGAGCGCCGCGAACATCGGCATCAGGTGGCCGACGATCTCACCGCGCCCCGAGTCGGTGATGTGCAGCTCGGTGCGGCGCCGGTCGACCTCGTGCGGGCGCCGCTCGACGTGGCCGCGGGACACCAGCCGGTCGACGATGCCGGTGGCGGCGGCGGTGGAGACCTCGAGCCGGCGCGCGACCTCCGCCGGACCGATCTGCTCGCGGCTGAGGTGCTCGAGGGTGACCAGCTCGGACTCGCTCAGCCCGGCCCGGCGGGAGACCACGTGGGTGACCCGGCTGCCGGCCGACACCAGGTCGCGCAGCGCCATCAGCGTGGGCGGCTGGTGCTGCTCGGCACCGCGCTCGACCCACACGGGCGCAGCCGGAGGCTGCGGCTGGTCGCTCATGACCCACCTCGCACTCGGATGACCTTCTCTCGCTCACCTCCGGGGGTGACGCCGGTCGCCCCCGTACTTGCCTGTCGTCAGAGTATACCGCTAACTTGATGAGTAACTTGGTTAGCAACCACCCTGACTAGCAATACGTCCGAGGAGCCCCTGTGTCCCCCCACCGAACTCCCGCCGCGGCGCGGTTCATCGCCGGACGGCGTACGGCCTGGGTCGTCGCGCTCGTGCCGATCCTGCTCGCGCTGGCCGTCCTCGCGTTCCTCCCCGAGGGCGAGCGCGAGACGACCAGCACCGACACCTCGCCCATCGGCGCCGACAGCACGCTGGCCGCCCAGCTGCTCGACGACCTCCCCGACGACGAGGGACAGGTCGCCATCGTGCTCTGGACCGCCGAGGACGGGGAGCTCTCCGAGCAGGTGCAGGGCGACCTCACCCAGCAGGCCGTCGCGCTGCTGTCCGACGCCGGGGGCTCCGGGGAGTCCGGCCAGGGCGGCGGCCAGGGCGGTCCCCCGCCGGGCGCCACGGAGGGCGGCCAGGGCGGCGGCGGGCAGCAGTCCCCCGTCGTCGTCGCCGAGGACGGCACCGCCGCGTTCGTCGCCGTGCCGGTGACGTCGTCGTCGGCCACCGACAACATCCGCAAGGTCGAGAAGCTCCGCGACACGCTGCGCGAGGACGCGCCCGACGGCGTCGAGGTCCAGGTCACCGGCCCGGCGGGCATCCAGGCCGACATCGGCCAGGTCTTCGACGGCGCGGACTTCCGGCTGCTCGGCGCGACCGCGCTGGTCGTCGCGATCCTGCTGATCATCACCTACCGCAGCCCGGTGCTGTGGCTGGTGCCGCTCATCGTGGTCGGCATCGCCGACCGGTTCGCCGCGATCATCGCGACCAACGTCCTCGAGCTCACGGGCGTCGCGTGGGACGAGTCGACCGTCGGCATCCTCAGCGTGCTGGTGTTCGGCGCCGGCACCGACTACGCGCTGCTGCTCATCTCGCGCTACCGCGACGAGCTCAAGACGACCGACAACCGCTTCGAGGCGATGGCCCACGCGCTGAGCCGCACGTTCGAGGCGGTGCTGTCGAGCGCCACCACGGTCGTCCTCGGCCTGCTGACCCTGCTGCTGTCGAGCATCCCGACGACCCGCGGCCTCGGCCTCGCCTGTGCCGTCGGCGTGCTGATCGCCGCCACCTTCGCGCTGGTCGTGCTGCCCGCCGCGCTGGTGGTCTTCGGTCGCTGGGTCTTCTGGCCCCGGGTCCCCCACGTCGGCGACACCGTCCTGGTCGACTCCAACTCGCTGTGGCACCGCGTCGGCGAGGCGGTCTCCCGTCGACCGCGCACCTTCGTGGTCGGCACCATCGTCGCCCTCGCCGTGCTGGCCAGCGGCACGTTCTCGATCAGCACCGGGCTCAAGCCGTCCGACCAGTTCCTCGAGCGGCCGGAGGCGATCGCAGCCGCCGAGCGGCTCGGCGAGTCCTTCGCCGCCGGCACCAGCGACCCGATCCAGGTCGTCACCCGGGCCGACGCCGACCAGGTGCTCGGCGCGGTCGAGGACGTCGACGGCGTCGACTCGGCGCGGATCACGACCAGCGCCGACGGCATCTCCCAGATCGACGCGATCCCCGACGCCGAGCCCGGCAGCGAGCAGGCGCGGGCGCTGGTCGCGGACGTACGCGCCGCGGTGGCCGACTTCGACGACACCCACGTCGGGGGCGGCGACGCCGAGGCGGTCGACGCCAAGGACTACGCCGCGCAGGACCGGCTGCTGATCCTGCCGCTGATCCTGCTGCTCGTGCTCGGTGCGCTGGTGGTGCTGCTGCGCTCGGTGGTCGCGCCGCTGCTGCTGGTCGCGACGGTGCTCGCGACCTACGCAGCCGCGATGGGCGCGTCGTGGTGGCTGTTCCGCACGGTCTTCGACTTCGCCGCGATGGACACCGGGGTGCCGCTGCTGGCGTTCCTGTTCCTCGTCGCGCTCGGCGTCGACTACAACATCTTCCTCGTCACCCGGGCGAGGGAGGAGGCGCGCGAGCACGGGACGCGTACGGGCATGCTGCGCGCACTGACCGCCACCGGCGGCGTGATCACCAGCGCCGGCATCCTGCTGGCGGCGGTGTTCGCGGTGCTCGGCGTGCTGCCGCTCGTCGTGCTGGCCCAGCTGGGCGCGATCATCTTCGTCGGCGTGCTGCTCGACACGCTGGTGGTCCGCACCGTGCTGGTGCCCGCGCTCGCGATGACGCTCGGCGAGAAGTTCTGGTGGCCGCGCAAGGTCACCGGCTGAGCGAGACGGGCGCCGAGCCGCGGAGGCTCGGCGCCCCACGTCGCCTGGACTGACGAGCGAGCAAGCGCGACGAGCGCAGCGAGGCAGCGCCGTCGAGCGAGGAGGGAAGGCGACGTCCTCCGGGGCGCCGAGCACGCGCGAGCGGAGCGAGCGCCAGACAGTCAGCCCACGCGACCGCTGATCGCTGCGGCGACGCGCTTGGTCACGTCGGGGTGGAAGACGCTCGGGATGATGAACGCGGCGTGCAGCTCGTCGGGGGTCACGGTGTCGGCGATCGCCTGGGCCGCGCGCAGCAGCATGTCGGTGGTGACCTCGTCGGCGCCGGCGTCGAGCAGGCCGCGGAAGACACCCGGGAAGGCGAGCACGTTGTTGATCTGGTTCGGGTAGTCCGACCGGCCGGACGCGACGACCGCGGCGTAGCGGTCGGCCTCGGCGGGGTCGACCTCCGGGTCCGGGTTGGCCAGCGCGAAGACGACCGGCTTGGGGGCCATGGTCGGGATCCACTCGGGGTCGAGGATGCCGGGCGCGGAGACGCCGATGAAGACGTCGGCGTCGACCAGCACCTCCTGCAGCGAGCCGGTGGCGCGCCGCGGGTTGGTGGCGCCGGCGAGGTCGCGGTGGGCCGGCGAGAGGGTCTCGTCGTCGGCCGACAGCGCGCCGAAGCGGTCGACCACGACCACGTCGTGGGCACCGGCCGCGAGCAGGAGGGTGACGATGGCCGTGCCGGCCGCACCCGCGCCCGAGACCACGATCCGCACGGACGGCAGCTCCTTGTCGACGCAGCGCAGCGCGTTGGTCAGCGCGGCGAGGACGACGATCGCGGTGCCGTGCTGGTCGTCGTGGAAGACGGGGATGTCGAGCGACTCGCGCAGCCGCCGCTCGATCTCGAAGCACCGCGGCGCGGCGATGTCCTCGAGGTTGATGCCGCCGAAGCCCGGCGCGATCATCTCGACGGCCTTCACGATCTCGTCGGTGTCCTGGCTGGCGAGACAGATCGGCCACGCGTCGATGTCGGCGAAGCGCTTGAACAGCGCGGCCTTGCCCTCCATCACCGGCATCGCGGCGCCGGGGCCGATGTTGCCCAGGCCGAGCACGGCGGACCCGTCGGTGACGACCGCCACCGAGTTGCCCTTGATGGTGAGCTTGCGGACGTCCTCGGGGTTGTCGTGGATCGCCATCGACACCCGGCCGACGCCGGGCGTGTAGGCCATCGACAGGTCGTCGCGGGTGCGGAGCGGGACCTTGGAGCTGACCTCGATCTTGCCGCCGAGGTGGAGCAGGAAGGTCCGGTCGCTGACCTTGTGGACGGTCACGTCGGCGACCGCGTCGACGGCGGCGACCAGCTCCTGGGAGTGGCTGGCGTCGGCGGCCGAGCAGGTCACGTCGACGGTCAGCCGGTCGTGGCGCGACTCGGTGACGTCGATCGCGGTGACGATGCCGCCGTTGCGCGCGATGGTGGTCGCGACGTGCCCGACCACGCCGTGGTCGGGGGCGGTGTACAACCGCATGGTGATCGAGTACGACGACGCGGTTGCTGCCATGCCCCGACCCTCTCGTCCCGCCGGGGTTACGGGCAAGTCACCTCGGTGGTCGGCGGGGTTGTGGTCGTAGTGTTCGCCGGATGGACACCGTCTTCTCCGACGCCCCCTCGCGCAGCCGCTTCGAGCTGCGGGCCGGTGACGAGCTGGTCGGCTTCGTCGACTACCTGTTGCGCGACGGCACGATCGTGCTGGTGCACACCGAGGTCGACCCGGCCCACTCCGGCCAGGGCCACGCCTCGACGCTCGCCCGCGGCGCCCTCGACGCGGCCCGCGCGCGGGGCCTGGCCGTGCGCCCGACCTGCCCCTACGTCGCGTCGTGGATCGAGAAGCACCCCGACTACGCCGACCTCGTCGCGGGCTGAGGTCAGCGCACCACCGAGCCGGTGATCGAGCGGCTCGCCCCGAGGAAGAAGATCCCGGGCAGCGTCTCGAAGCCGTCGCTGGGGTTGTCGGCGAGGCGGGAGTCGCGGATGGTCAGCGTGCCGGTGCGGTCGTTGGAGACGAAGAAGATCGCCCCACCGCCCTCGCGCGCGTGGTTGCCGGTGAGCGTCGAGCCCTCGAGGGTGAGGTGGATGTCGTTGCCGTCGAGGTAGATCGCCCCGCCCGAGCCGCCGCCGGGTGTCCCGGGGCGCGCCGGGTTGGCGCCGCGGCCGACCGCCCGGTTGTCGGTGAAGGTCGAACCGGAGATGCGCCACGAGACACCGATCGAGCTGAGCGCGGAGCCGTTGCTGCACCGTCCGCCGGTGAAGGTCGAGCCGCGCACCACGACGGGCCGGTCGCGGTGCTGGTCGAAGACCCGGACGGCTCCACCGCCGACGTCGGGCCCGGTGCGGCGGCAGCGGTTGTCCTCGAAGACGGAGTCGAGGATCCGCAGCCGGCCGCCACGGGCGTACACCGCACCACCGCCCTCGTCCTCGCGGGCCGCGCTGCCGTCGACGAGGCGCATCCGCCGCACCACCAGCCGCGGCGTCGCCTGGTCGTCGCAGTGGTCGCTCGTCCAGACCTGGGCGCGGTCGCAGGTGTCCATGTAGAGGATCCGCCGCTGGCCCTGCCCGCTCAGGGTGACGAGCCCGCCACCGTCGAGGACGACCCGCGCGGAGGTGTTGACGACCTTCGCGGTCCGCCGCATCGCGATGGTGACCGGGTCGGGCCCGCAGTCGAAGGAGATCCGGCCGCCGGCGGCCACCGCCCGCACGACCGCGCGCGACGTGCAGGACGCGGGGGTGCCGGCGCCGACGACCGTGCCGGCCGCCCGGCGAAGGGGTCTCGTGACAGGCGCCAGAGCGCCTTCCTCGACCAGCGGGTGCGGCCGGGCGCCTTGCTCGACCAGCGGCGCGGCCGCTGCGGGAGCAGCCGACGCCACCACCGCGGCGACGAGCGTCGCGGCGAGGGCGCCGGCGGTCCTCACAGCGCCTTCTCGATGTCCTTCGACAGCTTCTCGGGCTCCGTGGTGGGGGCGTAGCGGTCGATCACCTGGCCGTCGCGGCCGACGAGGAACTTGGTGAAGTTCCACTTGATCTTGCTGCCGAGCAGCCCGCCCTTGGAGTCCTTGAGCCACTGGAAGAGCGGGTGCGCGCCGTCGCCGTTGACCTCGACCTTGGAGAACAGCGGGAAGGTGACCCCGAAGTTGCGCTCGCAGAACTCCGAGATCGCCGCCTCGTCGCCCGGCTCCTGGTTGCCGAACTGGTCGCAGGGGAAGCCGAGGACCACCAGGCCCTGGTCGGCGTAGGTGTCCTGGAGCTGCTGGAGGCCCTTGTACTGGCCGGTGAAGCCGCACTGCGAGGCGGTGTTGACGACGAGGACGACCTTGCCGTCGTACGCGGACAGGTCCGTGTCGGTGCCGTCGATCGCCGTCGCGGAGAAGTCGGAGAGAGTGGTCATGCCCCCGAGTCTGCCAGCAGGTCAGTACTGGAACTGACCCACCAGGACCCGCATCTCGGCCGCCATCCGGGCCAGCTCGTCGGCCGCCTCGTTGGTGCTGCTCGCCGCCGCCTGGGTGTCGGAGGCGGTGCGGGCCACGCCGGTGACGTTCTGGGCGATGTCCGTGGACCCGGTCGCGGCCTCGGCGATGTTGCGGCTCATCTCGTTGGTGGTGGCGGTCTGCTCCTCCACCGCCGACGCGATGACGGCCTGCGTGTCGTTGATCCGCCCGATGATGTCGGCGATCTCGGCGATGGCGACGACGACGGCCTCGGTGTCGGCCTGGATCGCCTGGATCCGGCGGCTGATGTCCTCGGTCGCCTTGCCCGTCTCCTGGGCGAGCTCCTTGACCTCGTTGGCCACCACCGCGAAGCCCTTGCCCGCCTCGCCGGCGCGCGCCGCCTCGATCGTGGCGTTGAGCGCGAGCAGGTTGGTCTGCTCGGCGATCGCGTTGATCACCTTGATCACGTTGCCGACCTCGGCCGAGGAGTCCCCGAGCTTGGCCACGGTCGCGTTGGTGGACTCGGCCACCACCACGGCCTGCGCCGCGACGCCGGCCGCGTTGGACGCGTTCTGCGCGATCTCGCGGATCGAGGCGGACATCTCCTCGGTCCCGGTCGCGACGGTCTGCACGTTGCGCGACACCTGCTCGGCGGCCGCCGAGACGACTCCCGCCTGGGCGGAGGAGTCCGCGGCCGAGCCGCTCATCTGGCCCGACACCGCGGACAGCTCCTCGGAGGCGGAGGCCAGCGAGTGGGCGTTGTGGTCCATCTGGGCCATCATCTCGCCGAGCTTGGCGACGGTCGCGTTGAGCGCACCGGCCATCCGCCCGATCTCGTCGGTCGAGTCCACGTCGAGCCGCTGGTCGAGGCGGCCCACCGCCACCTGCTCCAGCATGCCGACGGTCCCGCGCAGCCGGCGGACGATGCCGCGCGCGATGAGGCCCGCGACGGACGCGCCGGCCACCACGCCGAGCAGCACCAGGCTGATGAAGATCGCGTCCGCGGTCCTCTCGGCACCGGCGAAGTCCCGCTCCCGCTCGGCGATGTCGGAGTCGACGACCGCCCGCAGCTCGTCGAGGGTCGCGTCCATCGCGTGGTTGGCGTCGATGACGTCCACCTCCGACAGCGTCGGGCCCTCGCCGTCGGCAGCGTCGGCCACGAAGGCCTCGGTGAAGTCGTAGTACTCCTCGGCGGCGGGCACGAGGTCGGCCAGGGCGGCGCGGACGTCGGCCGGGAGCTCGAGCTCCTCGATGGTCGCGATCACCTCCCGCGCGCTTGCGACGTCGTCGGTGGCGTCGGCCACCGCGACCTCGATGTCGGCGCCCGGGACCAGGGCGCGGAAGGCGTCGGCCTTGACCTCGCTGTTGCGGTTGTCGAGGTGGAAGAGCTCGCCCGACGCGATGCGCATGGCGTCGATCGTGTGGGTGTCCTCGGACAGCCGGTTCATCGTCGAGTAGCCGACGACGCCGATCAGCACGGACGGCACCAGGCACACGGCGGTGAGCAGGGCGAGCTTGCGTCCCGTGTCGAGGTCGACGAGCGCCTGCCCGACCCGGTTCCGCTTCCCGCGCGAGGTGACGGACGGGCCGACGGGCGGCCGCGACCCGGTCGCGGTCCGCGACGCGGTGGAAGGACGGGTGGCTGGTGCCGACGTGGACAGCAAGGTCATGGCGTTCCTTCGTTCAGGGTGCGCGGATGCTCGGCCACGCGTGCGGGGGTCAGCTCCCTCGTCGGCCGCTCGAGCGTCCCGGTGAGGACCGGACCACACGTCGGGACCATCGCCGGCAGGCTCGGGACGTTGGTCGGGCGTCGACTGGTCCGTCCGGTCGCGCCGCGCTGGCCCCAGGGGTCCGGTCCGGCGGGACGTTGGTCCCGGGGCGTCGCCACGCCGGAGGGCTCAGTACTGGAACTGGTTGACGAGGGTGCGCATCTCGGCCGCCATCCGGGCCAGCTCGTCAGCCGCCTGCGACGTCGAGTTCGCCGCCGCCTGCGTGTCCGAGGCACTACGCGCCACACCCGTCACGTTCACCGCGATGTCACTCGACCCCGTCGCCGCCTCCGCCACGTTCCGGCTCATCTCGTTCGTCGTCGCCGTCTGCTCCTCCACCGCCGACGCGATCGTGGCCTGCGTGTCATTGATCTGACCGATGATCTCCGCGATCTCAGCGATCGCCGCCACCGCAGCCTCCGTGTCCGACTGGATCGCCTCGATCCGACGCCCGATGTCCTCGGTCGCCTTCCCCGTCTCCTGCGCCAGCTCCTTGACCTCGTTGGCCACCACCGCGAAACCCTTGCCCGCCTCACCCGCACGAGCCGCCTCGATCGTCGCGTTCAACGCCAACAGGTTCGTCTGCTCCGCGATCGAGTTGATCACCTTGATCACGTTCCCGACCTCCGCCGACGAATCACCCAGCTTCGCCACCGTCGCGTTCGTCGACTCCGCCACCACCACCGCCTGCGCCGCCACACCCGCAGCATTCGACGCGTTCTGCGCGATCTCGCGGATCGACGCCGACATCTCCTCGGTCCCCGTCGCCACCGTCTGCACGTTCCGCGACACCTGCTCCGCCGCCGCAGACACCAGACCCGCCTGCGACGACGACTCCGACGCCGACCCACTCATCTGACCCGACACCGACGACAGCTCCTCCGACGCCGACGCCAACGACTGCGCGTTGTGGTCCATCTGACCCATCGCCGACGACAACTTCCCCAACGCCGCGTTCAACGCCACGGCCATCTCGCCGACCTCGTCGGCGGACTCCACCGCCAGCCTGTCGTCGAGGCGGCCCTGGGCCACCTGCTGCAGGACGGCGACGGTGCGCTGCAGGGGACGCGCCACCATCCGACCGATGCCGATCGCCAGGGCGACCCCCAGCATCCCGGCCACCACCACCAGGCCGATGATCAGCGCGCGCGCCGACGTGTAGCCCGTGCGGGACTCCGCGAGCGAGCCCCCGGCGATGCCGGTCTCCATCGAGGTCAGCTCGTCGAGGGCGTCGGACGCGGCCTTCTCGGGCTTCTCCAGGCCCTCCTGGAGGGTCACGATCGCGTCGTCGACCTGCCCGGCCTCCAGCTGCGCCACCAGGGTGTCGTCGCGCAACGACCGGTAGTCGGCGACCGCCGCGGCGAAGGCGTCCCGGGCCTCCTCGCGACCGGTCATGTCGGTGCCGGTGTAGAGGGCCCAGGACTCGTCGAGGGCCGCGTCTGCCTCGGCGAGGGTCGAGCGCAGGTCAGGGATGGAGGCTCGCTCCCCCGAGATGACGGCGTCGTGCAGGGCGTCGGTGCTGCTGGACATCGCGTCGGCCGTGTCCGCGAGCCACAGCGTGGCCTCGAAGTTGTCGCGGTACATCACCTCGACGCGGTCCTGCGCCGAGGCGAGCCGCACGATCCCGAGACCGCCGACCACGGCCATCAGGGCGACCATCAGCAGGAAGCCGATCATCAGCTTGCGCGCCGTCGGCAGGTCCTTGAAGCGGCCCAGCAGTCCGGGTGAGGTGGCGCGGGGCGTCTCGGTCGCGCCCGCGCGACGACGGGTCGCTCGCGGGGCGGGCGGGGACGTACGGGTGGCGGGCGGGGTGAGGACGGCGGTCACGACGTTTCTCCGTGGTCTGGTCCGCATCCGAGATGTTGCCGCGGATTCCGTGGAGAACCAGCGTCAACTTGCAGAGAAAGGATGGTCGATCAGGGACAGGACCATGGAACGGCAATCTCGACGTCGAGATACCTACTTCGGGGGCAGATCGGGACCTTCGGCCCTGTCACACCACCCGGACGAACGATGCGCGCGCGCCATCGGGTGCGTCCGGACGTGACCGGGCTTCCCTAGCCTCCGCGTCCTCAGAGGTCTCGCTCAGTCGTCGAGGGCGTCCAGCTCGGCCAGCGCCGACTCCCACCGCTCGCGTCGCTCGTCGTCGGACTGCTCCCACCAGGGCGTGCCGCGCTCGCCGAGCCCGACCTTCGCCAGCTGGGTGCGGTGCCGCGTCGCGGCCAGCGCGGCGTCGTCAGGAGCGGAGCGGACCCCGGAGCGGCCCCGGCCCAGGTGGGACTTCAGCCGCGCGAGCGCGTCGGCGGGGACCGCCGGGTCCGTACGCCGCCAGCGCCGGCCGTCGACGACCAGCCACTTCTCGTCCTCCGTCGGCTCGCCCATCCGACGAGGATGCCAGCCCGGGCCCGGCTCAGCCGGCGTACTGCGGGTCGGGCGCCTCGACCCACTGCACGAGCTGGAAGACCACGCCGTTCGGATCGGTCATCTGGAAGTAGCGCTCGCCCCAGGGCTCGGTCTCCAGGGGGGTGACCACCTCGACGCCCTCCCGCACCAGCCGGGCGTGCTCGGCGTCGACGTCCTCGACCGTGAGGACCACCAGCAGGCCGTCGGCGCTGCCGGCCGCCAAGGACGGCTTGAAGGACGCCAGGCCGGTGCGCAGGAAGATCAGGTGGAACCCCGCGTCGGGATGGGCCAGGGAGCAGAAGCCGTCGGCCTCCATGGCGGTGGTGAAGCCCAGGTGCTGCCGTGCCCACGCGGCCGACGCCTCCACGTCGGGCACGTTGAGCGACAGGGCGGAAGCGGTGACGTGCACGGGGTCCTCCTCGGTTGCTGTACCGTACTTTGTACGGTGTACACCGTACAACGAACGCGTGCCAGAATGGTTCCCGTGAGCGAGAGGACCGGGGCCGGCGAGCCCAGCCGGACGCTGGCGCTGCTGTGGGGCACGGCGCCGGACGCGCCCCGCAAGGGGCCGGCGCGGTCGCTGACGGTGGACACGGTCGTCGGGGCCGCGGTCGGGATCGCCGACGAACGGGGCCTCGCCGCGGTGACCGTGCGGGCGGTGGCCGAGCGGGTCGGCGTCTCCGCCATGTCGGTCTACACCTACGTCCCCGGCAAGCCCGAGCTGCTCGACCTGATGGTGGACCGCTGCTACCTCGCGATGGACCGGACGCCCTGGACGGACCAGCCCTGGCGCGACCGGCTGCGGGCCGTCGCGGAGGACAACCGGCGGCTGCTCACCGCCCACCCGTGGCTCACCGAGGTCGCCGCGCTGAGCCGCCCGCCGCTCGGCCCCGGGGTGATGGGCAAGTACGAGCACGAGCTGGCCGCGCTCGACGGCACCGGCCTGCCCGACGTCGAGACCGACGCGGCGCTGGCGCACCTCCTCGGGTTCGTCCAGCAGCACTGCCGCGCGGTCCACGACGCGGCGCGGGCGACGACGGACTCGGCGATGAGCGACGCGGACTGGTGGGCCGCCAACCGGCCCGTGCTGGAGCGCGCGCTCGACCCGGCCGCCTACCCGCGGGCGGTGCGGGTCGGCACCGCTGCCGGCGAGGCACAGGGCAGCGCGTGGTCGGCCGACCACGCCTGGGCGTTCGGCCTCGAGCGCACCCTCGACGGGCTCGCCGCCCTCGTCGGGCGCTGATCCTGCGTCGACCGGGTCAGCGCACCCCGACGATCGAGAGCCGGCCGGCGCCGTAGAGCGGGATGGTGACGGAGAGGTCGAGGCGCCGACCGGTGGCGGCGGCGTCCGCGCAGACCTGCGGGCTCGGCCAGGCGCCGACGTGGTGGACGTCGGCCAGCTTGACGTGCGGACGGCCCTCCTCGTTGAGCAGCGCCGCCATCACGTTGAGCACCTCGGCGAGGTTCTCCTTGAGGATCGGCGTCAGGTCGCGCTCGGCGACCGCGTCCTGGGCCCCGCCGGCCGGCAGCAGGCCGACCGCGGCGCCGGCGTACGCCGACAGCGGGAGGTCCACGACCGCCACCGCACGGGTGGTGAGCCGGTCGTCGACGTAGACGGCGAACGTCGACCCGGCGGCGGAGTCGCCGCTGAAGCCCTCCGCCGGCTCGAGGCTGACGTCACGGCCCAACAGCCCGCTGAGCAGCTCGCGCACCTCCAGCGCGCTGGGCGAGCGGACCAGGTCGAGGTCGGTGCTCATGCGACCACCGCGTCGAGCTGGTCGCGGAAGGAGTCCGCGGTGAACGGCTTGGCGATGAGGAACAGCGCGCCCGACGACATCGCGCGGTCCACCATCTCGGGGGTCCCCTCGGAGGTGACGAACCCGAACGGCACCTGCTGGCCGCTGGCGCGCAGCGCCCGGAGCAGGTCGATGCCGTTCATCTCGGGCATGTTCCAGTCGGACAGGACGAGGTCGGGCGACTGCGTGTGCACCAGCTCGAGCGCCACGGCTCCGTTCTCGGCCTCGATCAGGTCGTGGCCGCCGTAGCCGGCCTGGCGCAGCGTGCGGATGACGATCTGGCGCATCACCCGGCTGTCGTCGGCGATGAGGATCTTCATGGGGGTGTCTCCTGGTTCAGAGGGCGGGGCGGACCGGGTCGGCGCCCCAGACGCGGACTTCGACGGGGTGGCCGGCCCACCACAGGAGGGCCTGGCAGATCTCGACGTGGGGCCACTCGGCGGCGTCGGCGTCGAGGACCTCGGGGAGGCCGAGGACGCTGCCGTCGACGAGCAGGCTCTTGACGTTGCCGCCGAGCACGTTGACGAGCTCGCCGACGGCGTCGCGGACGTCCTCCTCGCTGACCTCGGGGTCGCTCAGCATGCGGCGGGTCAGGTCGGCGGCGGCCGCGCGGGACACCTCGAGGGTGATCCACCCGGTCCACTGGCCGTGCACGGCGACCGAGGCCCGCAGCCGGCCGGTCTGCTCCTCCTCCGGCGACGACGCGGGCGGGGCGTCCTGCAGCAGGAACGCGGTGAGCACCTCCTCGCCGAGGAGGTGGAGGTCGTCCGGCGTGACCGGCGACTCCTGGACGTTCGAGCTCATGCGACACCCCTTTGCGGGTTGAGGCCGAGGTAGTCGATCTTGTCGACGAACGCCTCGGCGGAGAACGGCTTGATCAGGTACTCGTGGGCGCCGGCGGCGAGTGCCCGCACGATCTGCCCCTGCTCGGCCTCGGTGGTCACCATCATCAGCGTGACGTCGCGCAGGCCGAGATCCGCACGCACGGCGTGCACGAACTCCAGCCCGTTCATCACCGGCATGTTCCAGTCGACGGTCGCGAGCACCGGGAGATCGCCGCGGTGCTCCTCGAGCACCTCGAGCGCCTCCTTGCCGTCGCCGGCCTGGAGCACGTCGAAGCCCAGGCTCTGGAGCTGGCGCGCGAGCATCATCCGCATCGTGCGGGAGTCGTCGATCACGAGGGCGTGCATGTCAGATCGCTTCCTGTCGGGTCGGTCGTACGAGGCCGGGCACGGTGCGCGGCGGGACCGGAGCGGGTGTCGCGGGGGGGCGGGGACGGTTGAGGGTGAGCCGGCCGACGGGCTGTCGGTGCCAGGTGTCGTCGATGCCGAGCGTGGTCTCCGCGCCCCCGAGGAAGAGGTAGCCGTCGGGCGACATCACCTGGCGCACCCGGCTGAGCACCGAGCGCTTGGTCGGCTGGTCGAAGTAGATGAGCACGTTGCGCAGGAAGACCAGGTCGAAGACCGGCATCGGCGGGAACGGGGCCGCCAGGTTCATCACCTGGGTCCGCACCATCGAGCGCAGCTGGTCGGAGACCTGCCACTGGGTGCCCTGGCGCTGGAAGTGCTTGACCATCAGCGGCGCGGGGAGCCCGCGGCCGATCTCGAGCTGGCTGTAGCTGCCGGCGCGGGTGCGGGCGACCATGCTCGGTGCGATGTCGGTGGCGAAGATCTCCACCTGCCAGCCGCGCGGCACCACGTGCTCGGCCAGCAGCATGGCGATCGTGTACGCCTCCTGCCCGCTCGAGCAGGCGGCCGACCAGACGGTGATCTTGCGCCGGGCGGCGTTGCGGGCGAGCAGGTCCGGCAGCACGTGGGAGGCCAGCACGTCGAAGGGCTCGCGGTCGCGGAACCACGACGTCTCGTTGGTGGTCAACGCCTCCACCACCGCCGCGCGACCGGGGTAGCCGGCGCCGGACTGCAGGTGGGTGACGTAGGCGTCCAGGTCCGCGAACCCGGCGGCACGGGCGAGCGGCTGCAGCCGGGCCTCGACGAGGTACTCCTTGCCGGACTCGAGCACGATCGCCGCCTCACGGCGGACCAGGTCGGCCACGAAGGTGAAGGAGCGGGGGGACAGGCTCATGCGAGGGCCGCCTCTCGGGGGGAGTAGGGGCCGCGGCGCCCGCGGCGCACGCGGTCGACGATGGCTGGACCGATCTGGTGGAGCGGCAGGACCTGCGCGGGGACGCCGGCCTCGACGACCGCCCGGGGCATCCCCCACACGACCGAGGTGGCCTCGTCCTGCACGAGCGCGGAGCCGCCGGCCGCGACGACCGCGGCACACCCGCTGGCCCCGTCGGAGCCCATGCCGGTGAGCACGACGGCCAGCACGTGGCCGCCCCACGTCTCGACGACCGACCGGAACATCACGTCGACGGCCGGGCGGCAGTAGTGCTCCGGGGTGCCCTGGTCGAGGGCCGCCACGATGCCCGAGGGGAGGGCCCGCGTGCCGCGGAAGCGGAGGTGGTGGTCACCGGGCGCGACGAGCACGCCGCCGGCCACCACGGGGTCGCCGGCACTGGCCTCGCTCACGTGGAGCGGGACCTTGCCGTTGAGCCGGTCGGCGAACTGCCGCGTGAAGACCGGGGGCATGTGCTGCACGACCACGACCGGGACGCCGAGGTCGGCGGGCAGGGCGGCGAGCACCGCGGACAGGGCGTCGGGGCCTCCGGTGGAGGCCCCGATCGCCACCACGTCGACCTGGTTCGTGGCCGTCGCGGGCCGGCCACGGGGTGCGAGCGGTGCGACCGGGGCGGTCAGCAGGGGCCGCGGCGGGGCGGGCGGGGCGATGATCCGGCGGCACAGGCCGTGGATCTTCGGCACCAGCTGCTGCCGCACAGCCTCCATCGAGGCCATCACGCTGCCGACGTTGGCCGGCTTGGTGACGTAGTCGCTCGCGCCGAGCTCGAGGGCGTCCAGGGTCGCGGTGGCACCACGCTCGGTGAGGGTGGAGAACATCACGACCGGCAGCCGCGGGTGGAGCGGGCGCAGGTGCCGCAGGGTCTCGAGCCCGTCCATCACGGGCATCTCGATGTCGAGCGTGACCAGGTCCGGGTTCACCTGGGCGATCTTGGCCAGTGCCACGCGGCCGTTGGCGGCCGTGCCGACGACCTCGATCTGCGGGTCCGCGGCCAGTGCCTCGGCGACGAGCCGGCGCACGACGACGGAGTCGTCGACGACCAGCACCCGTACCTTTCGCGACATCGCGTCCTCCTCCTCGGTCCGTCGCTCAGTACTGGAACTGGCCGACGAGGGTGCGCATCTCGGCCGCCATCCGGGCCAGCTCGTCAGCCGCCTGCGACGTCGAGTTCGCCGCCGCCTGCGTGTCCGAGGCACTACGCGCCACACCCGTCACGTTCACCGCGATGTCACTCGACCCCGTCGCCGCCTCCGCCACGTTCCGGCTCATCTCGTTCGTCGTCGCCGTCTGCTCCTCCACCGCCGACGCGATCGTGGCCTGCGTGTCATTGATCTGACCGATGATCTCCGCGATCTCAGCGATCGCCGCCACCGCAGCCTCCGTGTCCGACTGGATCGCCTCGATCCGACGCCCGATGTCCTCGGTCGCCTTCCCCGTCTCCTGCGCCAGCTCCTTGACCTCGTTGGCCACCACCGCGAAACCCTTGCCCGCCTCACCCGCACGAGCCGCCTCGATCGTCGCGTTCAACGCCAACAGGTTCGTCTGCTCCGCGATCGAGTTGATCACCTTGATCACGTTCCCGACCTCCGCCGACGAATCACCCAGCTTCGCCACCGTCGCGTTCGTCGACTCCGCCACCACCACCGCCTGCGCCGCCACACCCGCAGCATTCGACGCGTTCTGCGCGATCTCGCGGATCGACGCCGACATCTCCTCGGTCCCCGTCGCCACCGTCTGCACGTTCCGCGACACCTGCTCCGCCGCCGCAGACACCAGACCCGCCTGCGACGACGACTCCGACGCCGACCCACTCATCTGACCCGACACCGACGACAGCTCCTCCGACGCCGACGCCAACGACCGCGCATTCGCATCCATCTGACCCATCGCCGACGCCAGCTTCCCCAACGCACCGTTCAACGCCGTGCTCATCCGCCCGATCTCGTCGGCCGAGTCCACCTCCAGGCTCTGGTCCAGGCGACCGGCGGCCACGAGCTCCAGCACCTCGACGGTGCGCTGCAGCGGACGCGCCACCAGGCGACCCAGGAACACGGCCAGGGCGATGCCCAGGGCGCCGGCCACGAGCACCAGGCCGATGATCAGCACCCGTGCGTTGGCGTACGCGCTCTTGGACGCGGTGATGAGGTCCTTCGAGATGGCCTTCTCGGTGTCGATGACGGTGCCGAGGTCGTCGGTCAGCTGCTGTGCCGCCGGGTCGAGCTGCTCGTGCTTGGCGGTGTTGGCCTGGCCCAGCTTGCCGTCGGCGAGGAGGGGCAGGACGGTGTCGTCGCGGACCGAGCGGAAGGCGGCGAGCGACTTCTCGAACTGCGCGATGACCTTCTCGCGGCCGGTGGTGTCGGTGGCCAGGTAGGCGTCCCAGTTCGCGTTGACGTCGGTGGCGAGCTTGTCCATCTCGGCCTTGAGCTCAGGCGTCATCCCGTCGAGCATCGCCTCCTCCAGCACCGCGGAGACGTTCGCCTCGTCGACGTTGATGGCGGCGAGGTTGAGCGAGGCCTCGTAGCTGTCGGTGTAGAGCGACTCGATCCGGTTCTCGGACGCGCTCAGCTGCTGCAGCCCGATCGCGCCGACCACCGCCATCATCGCGACGAGGACGAGGTAGCCGACGAGCAGCTTGCGTGCGGTCGGCAGGTCCCGGAAGCGGTCCAGCAGGCCGCGCCGCGAGGTGGGAGCGGCCTGGGCGCGCCCGCTGCGGGCACGGACGGCCTGCGTGCGGCTGGCCGGGGGGTTCAGCACGGTCATGACATTCCTTCGGAGGTGACTGCGCGCTCGGTGTCGAGCAGGAGCATGAGGTGGGTGTCGAGCTTGCAGACGCGGGTCACGAGGCTGCGGATGGAGGCCGGCACGGTGTCCGGCGGTGCCTCGAAGGCGTCCCTCGAGGGAGCGAGGACGTCGCCGATCTCGTCGACGACCAGGCTGACGGCGCTGCCGTCCGGCGACTTCACGACGACGTTGACCGACGGGGCGTCGGGCTCGCGGGGCGGGAGCCCCAGCCGGGCCCGGAGCTCGAGCATCGTGACGATCTGGCCGCGGAGGTTGAGCAGGCCGGCGATCTCGTCGGGTGCCAGGGGCACCACCGTGAGGTCCTGCGAGCGCAGCACCTCCTGGACGGAGGAGACCGGGACGCCGAAGACGTGTCCGTCGAGGGCGAAGGTGCAGTACTGGGACATCAGGGCCTCCTAGGCCGACCAGGCCAGGCGGTCACCGGACGGGAGTCCGGCGAAGACCTGGGCGATGTCGACGAGCTCGGTGACGTGGCCCGACACGACGGCCGAGCCGTCGCCGCCGGTGGAGTCGAGGGGCGTACGCGCGTCCAGCGTGGCCTCGACGATGTCGAGGATCGCGTTGACGACCACCCCGGCCTGCTGCTCGCCCTGGCGGCACACCACCACCTGGAGCGTGGAGAGCCCCTGGTGGCCGGCGTCGCCGTGGAGCACGTGGTCGAGGCGCACCAGCGGGAGGATCTGGCCGCGGTGCTGGACGACCTCGTGGTGGCCGGCCCGCTCGATGCGGCCGCGCTCGATCTCCTCGAGCCGGTCGACCGCCGCGACGGGGATCGCCGCGCGACGACCGTCGCCGAGCTCGACGAGGAGCAGGGAGGCCGCGTCCTCGCTGGCGTCGGCGCCGTGCGCGGCGAGCGTGCCGAGCTCGGCCTCGGGGGTCATGCCGGCGCGCCGGGCGAGGGCGGTGGCGTCCAGGATGAGCGCGACCGCGCCGTCGCCCATGATGGTGGCGCCGGCGTAGAGCGGCAGCTGGCGCAGGTGCGTGCCGAGCGGCTTCACCACGATCTCCTCGGTGTCGAGGATGTCGTCGACGACCAGGCCGTACTGCTGGTTGTCGGCCTTGAGCACCGCGACGTAGGTCGTCTCGCGCTCGACGCCGGGGAGGTCGAGGGTCTCGCGCAGGTCGACCAGCGGGAGCAGGCGACCGCGCAGCCGGTAGACCGGCGAGCCGTGCACGCTCTCGATCGCGGTCGCGGCCTGCGCCGCGTCGAGGCGGACCAGCTCGAGCAGGTTGACCTGCGGGATCGCGAACCGGTGCCCGGCCGCGGAGACCACCAGGGCGGGGATGATCGCCAGCGTCAGCGGGATCCGGATCCGGACCGTCGTGCCCGAGCCGGGCTCGCTGGAGAGGTCGATCGCGCCGCCGATGCGCTCGATGTTGGTGCGCACCACGTCCATCCCGACGCCGCGGCCCGACACGTTGGTGACGCCCTCGGCGGTGGAGAACCCGGGCGTGAAGATCAGGTTGACGGCCTCGTGGTCGCTCAGGCGCGCCGCGGTCTCGCGGTCCATCAGGCCCTTCGAGACGGCCTTGTCGCGCAGCCGGGCGGGGTCGATGCCGGCGCCGTCGTCGGTGATCTCGATGTTGACCTGGCCGCCCTCGTGGAAGGCGCGCATCGACAGGGTGCCGTGGGCCGGCTTCCCCTGCGCGGTGCGGACGTCGGGCTTCTCGATGCCGTGGTCGATGCTGTTGCGGACCAGGTGGGTCAGCGGGTCGCGGACCGCCTCGAGGATGGTCTTGTCGAGCTCGGTCTCCTTGCCGCGCATGTCCAGCTCGACGCTCTTGCCGAGCTGCACCGAGAGGTCGCGGACGACGCGGGGCAGCTTGCTCCACAGCGTGTCGATCTGCTGCAGGCGCATCTTCATGACGCTCTCCTGCAGCTCGCCGGCCACCAGGTTGAGCCGGTGGGTGGTGCGGGCCAGCTCGACGTCCTCGCGCGTGGCGACGCGCTGGAGCATCTGGTTGCGGGTGAGCACCAGCTCGCCGACCAGGTTCATCAGCGAGTCGAGCAGCGCGACGTCGACGCGGATGGTGCTGTCGGCCACCGAGCGGCGGCCCTCGGCCGGCTCCTCGGCGGCGGCGGTGTCCGGCACGTCGGCGGCGTCGGTGCGGGCCGGGACGACACCCAGCGTCGCGGGGGCGGGCAGGTCGTGCTCCGACTCCTCGGCCGGCTCCTCGGCCGGCTCGTCGGAGTCGGTCTCGTCGGCAGCCTCGTCGGCCTCGGGCGCGGCGGGGTCCTCGGGCAGCTCGCCGTCGAGCACGGCCGCGAGGCGCGCCACCAGCCCGTCGTACGTCTCGGTGCCCTCGGCCCCGGTGTGCTCGATGTTGGTGAGCAGGGAGCGGACGGCATCGACGACCTCGAGCAGCAGGCTGGTGAGGCCGGGGGTCAGGGCCAGCTCGCCGTCGCGCAGGCGGGCCAGCAGGCTCTCGCCGACGTGCGTCACCGACTCCAGGATCGAGAACGCCAGGAAGCCGCTGGTGCCCTTGATCGTGTGGATGGTGCGGAAGACGCTGGCGAGCAGCGTGGAGGAGGAGGGGTCGCGCTCCAGCGCGATGAGGTCGCGGTCCAGCTGGTCGAGGTTCTCGTGGCTCTCGACCAGGAACTCGCCGATGATCTCGTCGAGGCCGTCCATGGCATCCAACGTGGGCTCCGTCCGCAGGGAAGACCAGAGAGGTCTTGTCGAGCCTCGGATCGGCCCCGGCGGGGGGCTCCTGAGGGGCGCGGGAGCGATCGGGCCCATGGTCCCGGCGCCCGCGGGACGGAGGTCCCGACGCGGGTGACCCGTGCGTGCCACCCCCTCGACGCGCCCGGGTGGGGGCGGCGCGCCGGAGGTCCCGGCGGTCGGACGCGCGCTGGCAACGCGGTCGGGAACGACGAAGGCCCCGGACGATGTCCGGGGCCTTCGATGCTGGTGCGCGAGGGGGGAGTTGAACCCCCACGTCCTTTCGGACACACGGACCTGAACCGTGCGCGTCTGCCTATTCCGCCACTCGCGCCAGAAGCGGGCTCAGGCTACCCCACGGCGCGCGCGGCCTCCCAATCGGCCGCCTCGCGCGACGTCATGGTGCGTGGTCGTGCCGGCGACCGCGCACCGTGACGTCTCGCTCGGACGGGTGGGCGACCGGGGCGGCTGAGTGGCGCGACGGCGCTCGGCCGGTACGCTCGGCCGCACCGGCCGGGCGGTCCAGTGACGCCTGCCCACCACGACGACGCGACCCGAGCGCAAGGAGAGGAGGCCCCGCCGATGAACGCCCTGCAGCGCTTCGAGCAGCGGCTCGAGGGACTCATCTCCGGAGTCTTCGCCCGCGCCTTCCGCAGCGCGGTGCAGCCCGTCGAGATCGCGGCCGCGCTGCAGCGCGAGTGCGACAACAACGCCCAGGTGATGAGCCGCCAGCGCCGCCTGGTGCCCAACGACTTCCACGTCGAGCTGTCCGCGACCGACCTCGAGCGCATCGGCGGCCTCGGTCGCGCGCTCGAGCAGGACCTCGTCGACCAGCTGCAGGACCACGCCGACGCGCAGGGCTACGTCTTCACCGGTCCGGTCACCATCGCCTTCGAGGAGGCCGACGACCTCACCACCGGCCGCTTCCGGATCCGCAGCAAGGCGCAG
This sequence comes from Nocardioides okcheonensis, assembly GCF_020991065.1. Lineage (NCBI taxonomy): Bacteria > Bacillati > Actinomycetota > Actinomycetes > Propionibacteriales > Nocardioidaceae > Nocardioides > Nocardioides okcheonensis. The sequence goes on along the minus strand of NZ_CP087710.1, from coordinate 2,736,217 downwards.
GCCAGCGTCACCGACAACGACCAACGCACCCGCACGCGTGCCTCGCACGCGACCCTCGAGGTCAACGGCACCCGCCACCCGCTGCGCCCGCCGGGCCTGGTCGTCGGGCGCGGCACCGAGGCCGACCTGCGGATCAACGACCCGGGCGTGAGCCGGCGCCACCTCGAGCTCGAGGTGTCGGTCGACGGGGTCGAGGCGGTCGACCTCGGCTCGACCAACGGGATCCTGGTGGACGGCTCCAAGGTGGCCCGGGCGCGCCTGCGCGACGGCTCGACCATCCGGATCGGCCACACCGACATGACGGTCCGCATCGACGGCGGCCGCGACGAGGCCGGGGGCTGGAATGTCTGAGCTGACCCTGTTCCTGATCCGCGCGGCGTTCCTCGCCGTGCTCTGGATCTTCGTCCTCTCGGCGATCTCGGTGATCCGCTCGGACATGTTCGGGGCCCGCGTCCCCGAGACCGCCCGCGGCTCCGGGCCGGTCCCGACCGGGCGCAAGCCCAAGGCGCCGCGCAAGCCGCGCCGCGGCGCGCCGACCCACCTGCTGGTCGTCGAGGGCGAGAACCCCGGCGTCCGCGCCGAGCTCGCCGACGCGCCCCTCCTCATCGGGCGGGGCAGCGACGCCGCGATCAAGCTCGACGACGACTACGTCTCGACCCGCCACGCCCGCATCGCCAGCAGCGGCGACGAGTGGTTCGTGGAGGACCTCGGCTCCACCAACGGCACCTACGTCGGTCCCGTGCGCATCACCCAGCCCACCACGATCGGTCTCGGGGTGCAGGTGCGCGTCGGGAAGACGATCCTGGAGCTGCGCAAGTGATGTACCTCCACTACTCGGCGATCTCCGACGTGGGGCGGGTGCGTCGCGAGAACCAGGACAGCGGCTACGCCGGTCCGTGGCTGCTCACGGTCTGCGACGGCGTCGGCGGCGCCGTCCGCGGCGACCTCGCCTCCAGCACCGCCGTCCAGGCGCTCCGCAAGCTCGACCGCGAGCCCGACGACGACGTCGTCGGCCAGGTCGCCGGGGCCCTGCACCGCGCCGACGACCGGATCGCCGAGCTGGTCGAGGAGGACCCCGCCCTCAACGGCACCTCCACCACCGCCACGGTCGCGCTCTTCGACGGCACCCGGTTCGCGATCGGCCACATCGGCGACAGCCGGGCCTACCTCCAGCGGCGCGGCCAGCTGCGCCAGCTCACCCACGACCACACCTTCGTCCAGTCGCTCATCGACGAGGGCCGGATCACCGAGGAGCAGTCGCGGACCCACCCGCACCGCAACCTCATCCTCAAGGCCCTCGACGGGATCCGCCACGAGGAGCCCGACCTCTTCGAGTTCCCCGCCGAGCCCGGCGACCGGGTCCTGGTCTGCAGCGACGGCGCCTGCGGCACGCTCACCGACGACCGGATCGCCGACATCCTCGCCAGCGGCACGCCCGACTACGCCGCGGTCGAGCTGGTGCGTGCCAGCCTCGAGGCCGGCAGCACCGACAACGTCACCTGCGTGGTCGCCGAGGTCAGCGAGCAGCCGCCCGCCGAGGACCTGGCGCCGCTGCTCGTGGGTGCCGCGGCCGACCTGCCGCGGCGTACGCCCCTCTCCGGGGCCGCGGGCGCCGTCGGCGGCCTGTTCCGCGGGCACCGCTCCGGCGACACCGGCGAGATCCCGCCCGTCCCGGGCGACGTGCCCGAGGGTGCGTTCGCCGCCGACCCGATCGACCACGAGACCGCCCGCTACGCCCCGCGGCCCCCGCGCCGCTTCGCGTGGCTGCGCCGGCTGCTCGTCCTCGCCGTCGTGCTCGGCGTGGCGTGGGTGGTGCTGGCCGCCGGCTGGTCGTGGAGCCAGCAGCAGTTCTACGTCGCCGAGCAGGACGGCAAGGTCGCGATCTTCCGCGGCATCGACGCGTCCCTGCCCGGCGTCTCCCTGTCCCACCCCTACGAGACCACCGACGTCGACCTCGACCGGCTGAGCGACATCGACGCCGAGCAGGTGCGCGAGGGCATCGAGGCCGACTCGCTCGACGACGCGCGCCTCACCGTCGACAACTACGCCGCGCGCCAGGACGTCGGCTGAGCGTGACGGGAGGCACTCGATGAGCCAGAACGGCACCCTGATGGGCTTCGTGCACCGGCGCCGCCGGGGCGCGGAGCTGTTCCTGCTGCTGCTCGCCCTCGCGGTCGGCATCGGCGCCTACGCCGCGGTCGGGCTCGGCGTCGAGGGCGTCGTCCCGGCCGACCTGGTCGGCTACGGCGGCTGGCTGACCGGGCTGATCGTGGTCGCCCACGTGACCGTCCGCCTCGTCGCGCCCTACGCCGACCCGGTGCTGCTGCCGCTCGTGGCCGCGCTCAACGGCCTGGGCCTGGCCGTCATCCATCGGCTCGACCTCACCTACGCCGCGCTCGACCGCGCCAACCAGGACTTCGCCCGCCAGCAGCTGGTCTGGATGACCCTCGGCGTCATCCTCTTCGTCGCGACGCTGGTGCTGCTGCGCGACCACCGCGTCCTGCAGCGCTTCACCTACACCGCCGGCCTGGGCGGCATCCTGCTGCTGGTCCTGCCGTTCCTGCCGGTCATCGGCAGCGGCAAGAACGGCGCCAACATCTGGATCAACGTCGCCGGGTTCAGCTTCCAGCCCGGCGAGGTCGCCAAGGTCCTGCTGGTCATCGCGTTCTCCGGGTACCTCGTGCTCCACCGCGACGCGCTCGCGCTCGCCGGACGGCGGGTGGTCTTCGTCGACCTGCCGCGTGGGCGCGACCTCGGCCCGATCCTCGCCATGTTCGGCATCTCGATGATGATCCTGGTGCTCCAGAACGACCTGGGCTCCTCGCTGCTGTTCTTCGGCCTGTTCCTCGTGATGCTCTACGTCGCCACCGAGCGGCCCGGCTGGCTGGTCGTCGGCGGGCTGCTGTTCGCGGCCGGCGCGGTCGCGGCGTACACCTTCGTCGGCAACGTGCAGAACCGGTTCAACTTCTGGCTGCACCCGATGGACTACTACGACGCCTCCCCCGGCAGCTACCAGCCCGTCGAGGCGCTCTTCGGCATGGGCTGGGGCGGCCTGATCGGCCGCGGCCTCGGCAACGGCTTCCCCGAGCGGATCACCTACGCCGAGTCCGACTACATCATCGCCGCGATCGGCGAGGAGCTGGGCCTCACCGCCGTCATGGCGATCGTGCTCTGCTACGGCCTGATCGTCGAGCGGGCGCTGCGGATCGCGCTGATCTCGCGCGACGGCTTCGGCAAGCTGATGGCCGTCGGCCTCGGCGCGATCGTCGCGCTCCAGGTCTTCGTCGTCATCGGCGGCGTCACCGGCCTGATCCCGCTGACCGGCCTCACCACCCCGTTCCTGTCCTACGGCGGCTCCTCGCTGGTCGCCAACTGGGTCGTGGTCGCGCTGCTGCTGCGCATCTCCGACCAGGCCCGCCGTCCCGCTCCCCGCCTCGACCCCGTCGACGACGCCGAGGCGGACAGCGAGCACACCCAGGTGGTGAAGCTGAAGTGAACAAGCCCATCCGCGTCGTCTCGGTCTTCTGCCTGCTGCTCTTCCTCGCGCTGCTGGTCAACGCCACCTACCTGATGGCCGTGCGCTCCGACGACCTCGCGCAGGACCCACGCAACCGCCGGATCATCACCGCGACGTTCTCCCGTGAGCGCGGCGCGATCCTCGTCGGCAAGGAGGCGATCGCGCGCAGCGTGCCCTCCGACGACCAGTACAAGTTCCAGCGGACCTACTCCGAGCCCTTCAAGTACGCCCCCATCACCGGCTACTTCTCCTGGTTCAGCCAGACCGGCGTCGAGCGCTCGCAGAACGACGTGCTGTCCGGCGACGACTCGCGCCTGTTCGTCACCCGCCTGGTCGACCTGCTCAGCAACAGCGACCCCAAGGGCGGCAACGTCCAGCTCACCGTCAACGCCGCCGCGCAGGACGCGGCCTGGAACGGCCTGGAGAACCTCCCGGGCGACGCCCAGGGCGCCGTGGTGGCGCTCGAGCCCACCACCGGGCGGATCCTGGCGATGGCCTCGACGCCGACGTTCGACCCCAACAACTTCGCCTCCCACGACTTCACGGCCGTGGGCGAGCTGGGCGAGAAGCTCAACGCCGACCCGCGCCAGCCGCTGATCAACCGCACCATCGGCACCACGCTGCCGCCCGGCTCGACGTTCAAGCTGGTCACCGCGGCCGCGGCGATCGAGTCCGGCAACTACGACGCCGACTCGATGGTCCCCGGCGGCTCCGGGTTCAAGCTGCCCCAGTCGTCCACCGTCATCGGCAACCACGACGGCGGCGACTGCGGCGGCCGCCGGATCACCATGACCCAGGCCATGCAGGTCTCCTGCAACGTCACCTTCCTCAGCCTCGCCAACGAGCTCGGCAACGACGCGATGGCCGACCAGGCCGAGAAGTTCGGCTTCAACGACACCTCGCTGGAGGACCTCGGCGGCCAGGCGAGGTCGCTCTACCCGCGCGACATGGACGCCCCGCAGACCGCGATGTCCGGCATCGGCCAGTCCAGCGTGACCGCGACCCCGCTGCAGATGGCGATGGTGGCCGCCGCGATCGCCAACGACGGCGACGTGATGCGCCCCTACGTCGTCGACGAGGTGCGCGCGCCCAACCTGTCGGTCCTCGACCGCACCGAGCCGCAGAGCATCAGCAAGGCGATCTCCAGCACCACCGCCGACGAGCTCACGAAGATGCTGGTCGCGACCGTCGACACCGGCACCGCCACCCCGGCGCAGATCCCGGGCGTCGAGGTCGCCGGCAAGACCGGCACCGCGCAGTCCACCGCCGAGCGCCCGCCCTACGCCTGGTTCGTCTCCTTCGCCCCGGCCGACGACCCCCAGGTCGCGGTCGCGGTGCTCGTGCAGTCCAGCGACACCGCCCGCGAGGAGATCGCCGGCGGCCTGCTCGGCGGCCCGATCGCGAAGGCGATCATGGAGGCGGTGATCAACCGGTGAGCGCCCTCGCCCCGGGCGAGGCCGTCGACGGCGCCGGCCGCTACGTCCTCTCGTCCCGGATCGCCACCGGCGGCATGGGCGAGGTCTGGGCGGGCCGCGACACGGTGCTCGGGCGGTCCGTGGCCGTGAAGGTGCTCAAGCCGGAGTACGCCGACGACCCGCTGTTCCGGCAGCGGTTCGAGACCGAGGCCCGCCACGCCGCCGGCCTGCAGCACCCCGGCATCGCCGCCGTCTTCGACTTCGGCGAGAGCGAGGTCGACGACTCCTCCGGCGCCCCGCGCCCCTACCTCGTCATGGAGCTGGTCGAGGGCCAGCCGCTCTCGGCGCTGCTGCGACCCGACGCGCCGCTCGACGCCGCCGCCGCGGCGGCGCTCCTCGCCCAGGCCGCCGATGCCCTCGGCCAGGCCCACGCGGCGGGGATCGTGCACCGCGACGTCAAGCCGGCCAACCTGCTCGTCACCCCCGACCGGCGGATCAAGGTCACCGACTTCGGCATCGCCCGCGCCACCGACGGGATGGCCCTCACCGAGACCGGCCAGGTCCTCGGCACGCCCGCCTACATCTCGCCCGAGCAGGCCGAGGCCGCACGGCCACGCCGGCCTCCGACGTCTACTCCCTCGGCGTCGTGGCCTTCGAGTGCCTCGCCGGGCGCAAGCCCTACGTCGCCGACACTCCCGTCGCGACCGCCCTCGCGCACCTGCGCCAGCCCGTCCCCGAGCTCCCCGAGCGGGTGCCGGCCGACCTGGCCGCCGTCGTGCGCCGCGCCCTCGCCAAGTCCCCCGAGGAGAGGTTCCCCGACGGCACCGCCCTCGCCCGCGCGCTGCGCGACCCCTCCTCCGTGGCCGGTGCCGGTGCCTCGACCGCCACCGTCGCCGCCCCGATGCCCGCGGCGAGGCCACGCAGGTGATGGCGGCCGCGCCGGCGGGCCGCCCGCGCCGATCCCGACGCCCGCTCCGACGCCGGCTCCCACGCCGCGGCAGGCGCGCGAGCGGCGTACGCCGTGGCCCCTGCTGGTCGGTCTCCTCGCCGTCGCGGCCGCCGTGCTGCTGGCCGTGTGGCTCGGCTCCCGCGGCGGCGACACCACCGACACCGGGGCCGGCTCGCAGGACCCGACGCGCAGCGCGAGCCAGCAGCCCTCGCAGACGCCGTCCGAGACCCCGTCGGAGACGCCGTCCGAGACCCCCAGCGAGACCCCCAGCGAGACGCCGAGCGAGACCCCCACCGAGGAGCCGGCGACGGTCGAGGTGGACCCCGCGGCCTACGTCGGTCGCGACCGCAAGGACGTCGAGAAGGAGCTGCGCGACCTCGGCCTCGAGCCGGTGCCGGTGGAGCTGGAGAACCCCGGCGACCAGGAGGACGGCGTCGTCGCGTCGGTCGAGCCGTCCGGCACCCTCGAGGAGGGCGCCCAGGTCACGGTGAGCTTCTGGGGCAAGGTCCCGCCCGGACAGGAACCGGGCGGACCCGGCAGCCCCGGCGGACCGGGCACCGGGCCCGAGGGCGCACCCGGTCAGCAGAAGGACGAGGAAGGTGGCACACAGCGATGACGCAGTCGGAGCCGACGCTGATCGGCGGACGCTACGAGCTCGGCGAGCTGCTGGGCCGCGGTGGGATGGCCGAGGTCCGCAAGGGCCGGGACCTGCGCCTGGGCCGCACGGTCGCCGTGAAGCGGCTGCGCACGGACCTGGCGAGCGACGCGACGTTCCAGGCGCGCTTCCGGCGTGAGGCGCAGTCGTCGGCCTCGCTCAACCACCCCGCGATCGTGTCCACCTACGACACGGGCGAGGAGATGGCCACCGACGGCTCCGGCGTGGCCCAGCCCTACATCGTGATGGAGTGCGTCGAGGGCCGGACGCTGCGCGACATCCTGCGCGAGGGCCGCAAGATCCTGCCCGAGCGAGCCCTGGAGATCACCGCCGGCGTGCTGTCCGCGCTGGACTACAGCCACCGCGCCGGGATCATCCACCGCGACATCAAGCCCGGCAACGTGATGCTGACCCCGGCCGGCGACGTCAAGGTGATGGACTTCGGCATCGCCCGCGCGATCTCCGACGCGTCCTCCACGATGACCCAGACCGCCGCCGTCGTCGGGACCGCCCAGTACCTCTCCCCCGAGCAGGCGCGCGGCGAGACCGTCGACTCGCGCTCGGACGTCTACTCCACCGGCTGCCTGATGTACGAGCTGCTGACCGGGCGCCCGCCGTTCGTCGGCGACAGCCCGGTGGCGGTCGCCTACCAGCACGTCCGCGAGCCGGCCTCGCCGCCGTCGGACCTCGACGACCAGCTCGACCCCGAGATCGACGCGATCGTGATGAAGTCGCTCGCCAAGCGCGTCGAGGACCGCTACCAGAGTGCTGCCGCGATGCGGGCCGACATCGAGCGCTACCTCGCGGGCCACCCGATCCAGGCGCCCGCCGTGGCACCCGCCCCCGCGGCGACGGCGTACGTCCCGCCGGTGCCGCCCCCGGACGCCACGACGACCCTGGCGGGGATGGGTGGCGCGGCAGCCGCCGCACCGCCCCCGCAGGAGCCACGACGCGGCGGACGGGCCGGATGGGTGCTCGGCGGCCTGCTCCTCGTCCTGCTCCTCGGCCTCGGTGCCTGGTTCCTCAACGGGCTGCTGTTCGACGACGCGCCCGAGCGCACCGCGGTGCCGAACCTGGTCGGGATGACCGAGGACGAGGCGCGCGCGGCGATCGGCGACGCGGGCTTCTCGGTCGGCCGGATCACCCGGGAGACCTCCGACACCGTCCAGGCCGACCAGGTGATCAGCCAGGACCCGGCGCGCGACGTCTTCCGCGACCCCGGCGACTCCATCAGCTTCGTGCTCTCCCTCGGCAAGCCCGAGGTGGAGGTGCCCTTCGTCGTCGGGAGCCTCCGCAAGGAGGCCCGTGCCCGCCTGGTCGAGGCCAGCCTCAGGGTGCGCTTCCAGGAGGAGGACTCCGACGAGGACAGGTTCCAGGTCTTGCGCACCGAGCCGGCCGCCGGCACGCCCGTCGCGGAGGGCACGACCGTGACGGTCTACTACTCCGACGGCCCGGAGAAGGTGCCGGACGTCCGCGGGCTCAAGCAGGGCGAGGCCGAGCGCACCATCCGCGAGGCCGGCTTCGTGCCGGACGTCCGCGTCGACGCCACCTCGGTCGAGCCCAAGGGCACCGTGGTCGACCAGATCCCGGTCGGCGGGACGGCCGACCAGAACAGCACCATCACGCTGTTCGTCTCCGCCTACGAGGAGCCGGTCACGCCGACCGAGACCCCGACGGAGACGCCCACCGAGACGCCGACGGTGCCGACGGAGACCCCCACCGTCCCGACCGAGACGCCGACGACGGGCCGGGTCGTCCCGGGGCGCGTCACTCCGGGATCGGCGTCGCCCAGGTGAGGTCGAGCAGGCCGGTGTAGGCGGGAGCGGTGGCCGACTCGAGCTCGGTCATGTCCCACGAGACGCCTCCACCGGGCTCGTCGGTGTAGTCGCGGTAGGTCGCGAGGATCGGGTCGGTGGTGAGCTCGGCCTCCATCCGCAGCGGGTCGCCGATGCCGACGACGACGTAGGGCGGGGAGTAGGACAGGCCGTTGAGCTTGACGACGTTGCCCTCGCACTTGATGCCGGTCGTGGAGATCACCCGCTGGCCCTGGATCGTCACCGCGACCGCGCCGGCGTTCCACATCGCGTTGGCGACGGCCTGGATGTCCTGCTGGTGCACGACGAGGTCGTTGGGGTCGCCCTCGTAGGCCACCCGGGCGTCGAAGGACGCGTCGTCGAGCGTCACCTGCACCGCCGGGCCGGACTTCTCGGTGAGGCCGGCCGGATCGACGAGCGTGGCGATCTCGTCCTGGGCCCGCGCCACCGACCGGTCGCCGAGCTCGGCGCTGAGCGACTCCACCTCCGTGGTGAGGTCGGCCACCTGCGCCGTCAGGTCGCCCGCCTCGTCGCGCTCGGCGCGGACCACCGAGCCGAGGTCCGTGAGGCGTCCGCCGCGCAGGTCCGTGCCGTCGCTCTGCTCCGCGCTGACCGCGAAGAGGGTCCCGCTGAGGATCACCACCACCGGCGTCGCCACCCGCCAGACGCGGCGGCGTCCGGGGGATGCGTGGGACTGCGAGGCCATGGCGACTACGCTAACCCCCCGTCGGGCGCCACGCGCCCGCGACCGCCGTACGCAAGCCGCAGGCCGATCCCCAGGAGCACCCGTGTCGAAGTCCACGAACCTCGCTGCCGAGAAGAAGAGCAGGCTCTTCTCCGTCAGGTTCCTGATCACCCTCGTGCTCGTCGTCGCCGGCATCGGCTGGCTCGTCTTCTACTACACCCAGGCCCGCGGCAACCCGCTCGCGTTCCCGCCGGTGGAGGGCTCGCCCAAGGCGGTGGCCGACCTGGGCCGCTGGAACTACGCGATCGGCTTCGGCCTGTTCATGCTCGGCCTGATGGTCGGCGCGCACCCCTCGACCCCGCTGGGGCGCGGCCGCGGCGTCGTCATCGGGATGCTCGGCTGCTTCCTCGTCGGCCTGCTGTGGATCTGCACCTTCTACGTCTTCTCCGACGACCTGTCGAAGCTGTGGATCTTCAACGACCTCGGCCAGTGGAACCTCGTCGTCGGCATCGCGTTCATGGCGGTCGGCTTCAGCTTCGCGACCAAGTGGGAGTAGGTTCTCCCTGACCGGTGCGCCGGTCCCGCGCCTCGAGCGGTGAGTGAGGCGCCTTCCTGGGGAAGGGAAGGCGTCTCTCTCACCGCTCGAGTCGATTTCGGGGCACCCCGGCACGTCCCCGGACGAGCGCCCCGTGCGCCGACTGTGCACAACCGACCCGGCCCGCCGCCCCGGTTGTCCACAGGCTGTCCCCCGCCGTAGTCCCGCTCCCGAGCGGGTCGTCGTTCTCCACACTGTGGATAACTCCTGTGGAGAATTACACCGGTGTAGTTGTCCACAGTTGTGTGCACACCTGTGGGAAATGCAGCGGCCCCCGCCCCCTGTCGTACGACGGGGAGCGGGGGCCGATGGGTCGGACCGGGCCAGGCGTCAGGTCAGCGCCGTGACCCGCACCAGGACGAGCACCACCAGCGCGATGGTGAGCATCGCCAGGCCGCCCCACTGCACGAGCGCGCGTTGCCGCTTCGGCGCGAAGGCGATCACCGCGGCGGCTGCGGCGCCGGCGACGAAGCCGCCGAGGTGGCCCTGCCAGGAGATCCCGCCGGTGAACAGGCCGTAGACCGTGATCACGATGCCGAGCATCAGGTTCTGCACGAGCGCCTGGGAGTTCAGCCGCGCCTTGCGGGCCACCACGAGCAGGGCGCCGAGCAGGCCGAACAGGGCCCCGGACGCGCCCACGGTGGACCCGCCGGGGCTGCTGAGCAGCATCACGGCCGCCGAGCCGCCGAGCGCGCTGACGAGGTAGACCGCGAGGAAGCGGGTGCGGCCGATGATGGCCTCGAGGGTGGGGCCGAAGAGGAACAGCGCGAACATGTTCATCGCGATGTGCCAGACCTGCACGTGGGTGAAGGCGCTGGTGAGCAGCTGCCACCACGCGCCGTCCGCGACGCCGGGGTGCCACGACGTCGTCGGGAGCGTGCCGCAGAGCGCCTCGCTGCCGACGCCGGGGTAGTAGCGGCCCGATCCGTCGGCGAGCTCGCAGCGCCCGCTCGGGGTGAGCCCGAGGAGGGCGAGCACGCGGGAGGACCCGCCGCCGGTCGCGGAGATCGACAGCCACACGAGCGCGTTGAGGGCGATCAGGACGAACGACGTGAGCCGCGGGTCCCCGCTGCGCTGGCCGCCGTACATGGCCCGGTTCTGCCGCGAACCCCGGTTGGCCTCCGCGACGCACTGCGGGCAGTGGAAGCCCACGGCGGCGTCGCGCATGCAGTCGGGACAGATCGGGCGGTCGCAGCGCTGGCAGCGGATCCAGGTCTCACGACCGGGGTGCCGGTAGCAGGTGGGCACCCCGGTCGCGGGCTGGCCGTCGGACGGCTGGGTCATCGTGCGGGTGGGTCAGCGCTCGACGGTGACGGACTCGATCACCACGGGCTCGACCGGGCGGTCCATCGCGCCGGTGGCCGTGGTGGCGATCGCGTCGACGACGTCGCGGCTGGCCTGGTCGGCGACCTCGCCGAAGATGGTGTGCTTGCGGTTCAGCCACGGGGTCGCGCCCACGGTGATGAAGAACTGCGAGCCGTTGGTGCCGGGGCCGGCGTTGGCCATGGCGAGGAGGTACGGCTTGTCGAAGACGAGCTCGGGGTGGATCTCGTCCTTGAACGTGTAGCCCGGGCCGCCGGTGCCGGTGCCGAGGGGGCAGCCGCCCTGGATCATGAAGCCGTCGATCACCCGGTGGAAGCCGAGGCCGTCGTAGTACTTCTCGCCGCTGCGGCCGGCGTCGTCGCGGTAGTCCTTGGTGCCCTCGGCCAGGCCGACGAAGTTCTCGACGGTCTCGGGGGCGTGGTTCGGGAACAGGTCGATGACGATGTCGCCCCGGTTGGTCTTCAGGGTCGCCTTCAGGTCGGCCATGGATGTGCCTCTCGGTGTGGGTCGTGCTTGCGGCCCCGATCCTCCCACGCACCACCCACCCGCCGGTCCTTCACCCGGACGGGCCTGTTGGCCCTAGGGGCGGCATGGTGAGATGGAGCCACACTGATCACAGGAGGTCACCGCATGCGTTTCGGCCGCAAGAAGTCCCTGAAGGACCGTGCCCAGGACTACGTCGAGCAGCTCTCGGACACCGTGCTGCCCCAGCTGGAGCACGCATGGGAGCAGGCCGTGGACAAGGCCGGGCCGGCGATCGCCGACGCCCGCGACAAGGCGGCCCCGATCCTCGCCGACGCCCGCGACAAGGCGACGGAGACCGCGCACGTCGGCGCTGCCGTGGCCGCGGCCAAGGCGACCGAGGCCCGCGAGAAGGCCGGCCCGGTCCTGGCCGCGAAGGCCACGGAGGCCCGCGACAAGGCGGCGCCGCTGCTCGCCGAGGCCCGCGCCACCGCCGCCGACAAGGCGTCCGTGGGTGCGTCGCTCGCCGCGGAGAAGGCGGCCGCGAGCCGCGAGATCGCCGCCGCGAAGGTCAACGAGCTGCGCGGCATCGAGCCCGAGCCCAAGGGCGGCAAGCTCAAGAAGGTCCTGCTGCTCGGCGGCCTGCTGGCCCTGGGCGGTTTCATCTTCAGCAAGCTCAAGGGCAAGCAGGACGACGGCGCGAACTGGCAGTCGACCTACGTGCCGCCCGCCCCGCCGAAGCCGGCGTCGCCGGCCGCTCCCGCCACCCCGGCCTCGCCGGCCGCCCCCGCCTCAGGTGCGACCCCCGACCCGCTGACGGACCCGCTCCTCGAGGCGCCGACCGCCGACGACGTCGTCACCCAGGACCCGCCCGCCTCCGACGACATCGGCGGCGGCGCCCCCGGTGAGGCGATCAGCGACTCGGTCGAGGAGGCGCACCCCGCCACCACGCCCGACGACCCGGCCGAGGTCATCGACGTCGACGACGTCCCGAAGAAGGACTGACCCCGACTTCACGCCACCCGGGCGGTGCGTGAGGAGGATTCCCCGAGCGGAAAACCCCCTTCACGCACCGCCCGGTGTCGTGTCCGGGGCCGACCCGCCCATGAGCGGTGCGTGAGGGGGATTCCGGTGCTCGAGAAGCCCCCTCACGCACCGCTGGCGGTGTCCCACCCACTTTCCGCGCGTACGGAACGTGGCTGGCGCACCGCTCCCGGCGTATCCGCGAGCGACGCGCGGCCCAGCGGTGGCCCACCCACACTCCGTGCGTACGGACTGTGGCTGGGGCACCGCTCGTGGCGTGTCCGGGGTCGACACACCCGCGAGAGGTGTCCCACCCACATTCTCCGCGTACGAAAGGTGGCTCACGCACCGCTAGGCGACGGGGCGGGCTGTACGCGCGGCGGCTCAGGAGAGCTCGGGGTGCTCGGCGCGCACCCGACGGGTGGCCCGGTGCTCGGCCCAGAACGACAGCACCGGGACGGTGCCGCACACCAGCGTGACCAGCGTGAACGGCAGGCCCCAGCGCGCGCGGCGCGAGAGCATGAAGGCGCTGAACAGGAAGATCATGTAGAGCCAGCCGTGCGCCACGCCGAGGTAGGTCGTGATCAGCTCGCCGGCCTCCTGGACGTCCGAGCCGGGCGTCACCCACGACGGCGTGCTGTCGAAGAAGCCCCACATCGAGGAGCCGTCGAAGTTCGCGAGCGGGACGCCGATCAGGCAGAGGACCACGAGCAGCACACCGACGATGGTGGCCATGACGCGGTACGCGGTGAGGTTGCGTTGCACGGCCGCCAACCTATCCGTCGACCGGTTGGTCGATCCGCTCACGGTCGGTGGGAGCGTCCGTCCCCGTGACCGGGGTCTCCTCCGCGGTCGTGGCGTCGCGTCGCCAGCGCCACCAGATGAAGGCCGCGAACGCGCCGAAGATCCACCACTCGAAGGCGTAGAGCAGGTTGCGCACGCCGGTGAAGGTGCCGGGGTCGGGCAGCGACGCGAGCTCGGCGACCTCGAGGCCGGGGCCGGGCTCCTGGTCGACGACGAAGGCGGAGTAGAGGTCGACGTCGACGCGCTGGACGGCGTCGGCGACCCGGATCTCCGGGAAGACGTCGTCGGTGGGGTCGTCGTCGACGGCGAGGCTCCCGTCGGGCGGCTGCAGCCAGCCGGTGAGGTCCGCCGACCCGTCCACGGCGAGCAGCCCCGCGTCCGGCTCGGGCGCCCAGCCGCGGACCACCAGGATCGCCTCGTCGCCGACCTGCAGCGGGTTCACCGCCCAGAAGCCGTCGCGGCCGTCGAAGGCCCGGTCGGCGACCCAGAAGCCGCCGTCGAGCCAGTCGCCCGACACGTCGACGGGCCGCCCCACGTCGGGCGCGGGGAACGGGTCGTCGTTGCCCATCACGTCGTCGAGCGGCACCGGCGCGAGCTCGGTGAGGTCGCGCGCCTCGTTGACGCGGTGCGCCTGCCAGGCGTCGTACTGCCACAGGCCGAGGCGACCGGCGAGCGCCACGAGGACCAGTGCCAGCACCGCGGCACCGAGGTCGGTGAGCAGCGGCGGCCGGCGGGTGGAGGTCACGACCTCGATTGTCCCAGCCGCCCGGTCACGCGACTCCAGCGGCCGGGCCGACGGGGCCCGCGCGTGTGACCGCCGCGACCCCGATGGCCCGAGGACGTCCGAGCCGGGCTCAGGCCGAGGCGAGCGCGAGCTTGACCGCGAACCCGACGAACACCGCGCCCACCGCGGACGTCGCGCCCGCAGAGAGCGCCCTGCGCCGACGGAACGCCTCCGCGAGGTGGGTGCCGCTGACGATGAGCACGCTGAGGTACGCCGCGCTGGCGAGCGTCGCGAGGGTGCCGAGCACGAGGAACGACACCACGGGACGCGGGTAGGCGGGGTCGACGAACTGCACGAAGAAGGCGACGAAGAACAGGATCGCCTTGGGGTTGAGCAGGCTGATGAGCAGCGCCCGGCGGTACGGCCGCTCGCCGCGCGCCCGCGCCTCGACGCCGGCCTCCGCGGTGGCGTCGGCGAGCTGGTCGCCCACGCTGCGCCGCGAGCGCCACATGCCCCACGCCGCGCGCAGCATGCCGACCGCCAGCCACAGCAGGTAGGACGCGCCCACCCACTTCACCACGCCGAACGCGGTCGGGTTGGCCTGCAGCAGCGAGGCGACGCCGGCCGCGGACAACGTCATCAGCACCGCGTCGCCCGTCCACACGCCCGCCGCCGCGGCGTACCCGCTGCGCACCCCGCGTCGCGCGGCGACGGAGAGGACGTAGAGCGAGTTCGGCCCGGGCAGCAGGACGATCAGGACCAGGCCGACGAGGTAGGTCGGGAGGTCGGTGATGCCCAGCACGGGACCAGTGTGGGGCTCGACGTGCCGGGTGCTGCGCGATTCCCGAGGGATGGGCGCGAGATCACACCGGAGCGGGAGGAGAGCTGGTGGAGCCTAGGGGACTCGAACCCCTAACCCCCTGCTTGCAAAGCAGGTGCGCTACCAATTGCGCCAAGGCCCCTGGTGGTGAAGCGTGGAAGGCTCAGGCCCGCTCGACGGTGTCGGTGGCCTCGGCCCAGAGGGCCTGCTCGGACTTGCCCTCGTCCATCTTGCGCTTCGCGAACGCCGCGCCGGCGGCGGCGATGACGACCAGCAGGAGCTTCTTCACGGACTCTCTCCTTGCGTCGAGGACGTCGAGGGGTGTGCGGTGGGCCTAACAGGACTTGAACCTGTGACCTCTTCCTTATCAGGGAAGCGCTCTAACCGTCTGAGCTATAGGCCCGCATCCGCCGCAGTGCGGCGACGCCAGAGGTTACCCGACCTCGGTCGGGCGGTGCCAATCGGGGATCAGCGCTCGTCCTCCGCGAGGGTGACCTCGATGCCGCCGAGCAGCGCGGCCGCGAGGTTGTAGAGGAACGCGGTCAGCGTGGCGATCGCCGTCAGCAGCACCACGTCGAGCACCGCGACCAGCAGCGTGAAGCCCAGGACCCGCGACATGCCGACGTAGTCGGTGACGTCGAAGGTCGAGTTGCCGCTGTCGCCCTCGACGATGCTCGCGACCGCGGAGTTGATCGAGTCCCAGACGCCGGCAGCGCCCAGCACCGACCACACCATGAAGATCGCGACGAACGTCACCACGCCGAACGCGACCGACAGCAGGAACGAGGTCTTCATGACCGACCACGGGTCGACGCGGGTCAGCCGGAGCCGGGCCCGGCGAGGCTGGCGCGAGGGACCCGAGCCCGAGCGCCGGCCCTTCTTCGCGGGCGCGGCGTTGGCCCGGTGCTCCTCGGCCGCGCCGGCCAGGGTGTCCTGGAGCTTCCCGGCGAACGAGCGGCGGGCAGGCTCACTGTCCGACGGACGACGCGGAGTCGCGGTGCGGTCCGACATGGATCACTCCTCGGTGTTCTCGTCGGCGGTCTCGGGACTGGTGTCGGCGGGCGCCTCGACGGCGTCCTGACCATCGATTGTTGCACCGTCGACCACCTCGGGCGATTCGGCGCCGGCCTCCTCGGCCTCCTCGACGACCTTCGCCTCGACCGAGCGGGCCACCACGGCCACCGTGTCGCCCTTCTTCGGCGTCACGAACTTCACGCCCATGGTGGAGCGACCCGTGGGACGGAAGTTGGCGTCGATCGGGCTCCGCACGACCTGCCCGCTGCTCGTGATCGAGAGGACCTCGTCCTCCTCCTCGACGATGAACGCGCCCACCAGGCCGCCGCGGTCCTCGTTGGACAGCGACATCGCCTTGATGCCGATGCCGCCGCGCGACTGCAGGCGGTACTCCGAGATCCGGCTGCGCTTGGCGAAGCCGCCGTCGGTGATGGTGAAGACGTACTGCTCCTTCACCTCGTCGGACTCCGCGGCGTCGCCCTCGACGGCCTCCTCGGCCTCGACCTGCGCGGCGCGGATCACCGACATCGACAGCAGCGAGTCGCCGTCGCGGAACTTCATGCCGCGTACGCCGCCGGTGGCGCGCCCCATCGGACGCAGCTGCTCGTCGTCGGCCTTGAACCGGATCGACTGGCCCTTGCGGGACACCAGCAGGATGTCGTCGTCGCCGTTGACCAGCTCGGCGCCGATCAGCTCGTCGTCGTCCTCGCGGAAGTTGATCGCGATGACGCCGGCCTGGCGCGGGCTGTTGTAGTCGCCGAGCTTGGTCTTCTTGACCAGTCCGGTCCGGGTGGCAAGCACGAGGTAGGGCGCCTGCTCGTAGTCGCGGATCGCCAGCACCTGGGCGATGTCCTCGTCGGGCTGGAAGCTCAGCAGGCCGGCCACGTGGCCGCCCTTCGCGTCGCGGGCCGCCTCGGGGAGGTTGTAGGCCTTCGTGCGGTAGACCCGACCGGCGGTGGTGAAGAACAGCAGCCAGTGGTGGTTGGTGGTGGAGATGAAGTGCTGCACGACGTCGTCGCCGCGCAGCGTCGCCCCGCGTACGCCCTTGCCGCCGCGCTTCTGCAGCCGGTACTGGTCGGCGCGGGTGCGCTTGGCGTAGCCGCCGCGGGTGATGGAGACGACGAGGTCCTCGTCGGGGATCAGGTCCTCCATCGACAGGTCGCCGTCGGCGGCGATGATCTGCGTGCGCCGCTCGTCGCCGTACTTGTCGGTGATCTCCTTGAGCTCGTCGGCGACGATCTGCCGCTGGCGGGGCTCGTTGGCCAGGATGTCCTCGAGGTCGGCGATCACGCGCTCGAGCTCGGCGAGGCGGTCCATGATCTTCTGCCGCTCGAGGGCCGCGAGGCGGCGCAGCTGCATCTCGAGGATCGCGTTGGCCTGGACCTCGTCGATGTCGAGCAGCCGGATCAGGCCGCTGCGGGCCTCCTCGACGTCGGGGCTGCGCCGGATGAGGGCGATCACCTCGTCGAGCGCGTCGAGGGCCTTGGCGAGGCCGCGGTAGATGTGGGCCTGGCGCTCGGCCTCGGCGAGGCGGAAGCGCGTACGCCGCTGGATGACCTCGATCTGGTGGGTGACCCAGTTGGAGATGAACTGGTCGATCGGCAGCGTGCGCGGCACGCCGTCGACCAGCGCCAGCATGTTGGCGGAGAAGTTGCTCTGCAGCTCGGTGTGCTTGAACAGGTTGTTGAGCACCACGCGGGCGACGGCGTCGCGCTTGAGGATGATGACCAGGCGCTGGCCGGTGCGCGAGCTGGTGTCGTCGCGGACGTCGGAGATGCCCTGGATCCGCCCGGAGTCGGCGAGCTCGGCGATCTTGAGCGCCAGGTTGTCGGGGTTGACCATGTACGGCAGCTCGCTGATGACGAGCATCACCCGGCCCTTGGCGTCCTCGTCGATCTCGACGACCGCGCGCTGGGTGATCGAGCCGCGTCCGGTGCGGTAGGCCTGCTCGATGCCCTGGCGGCCGACGATGAGCGCGCCGTTGGGGAAGTCGGGGCCCTTGATCCGCTCGACGAGCGCGTCCTGGAGCTCCTCCTTGGTGGCGTCCGGGTGCTCGAGCGCCCACGTCGCGCCCTCGGCGACCTCGCGGAGGTTGTGCGGCGGGATGTTGGTCGCCATGCCGACGGCGATGCCGGCCGAGCCGTTGACCAGCAGGTTGGGGAACCGCGAGGGCAGGATGGTCGGCTCCTGCGAGCGACCGTCGTAGTTGGGGCGGAAGTCGACGGTGTCCTCGTCGATGTCGCGCACCATCTCCATCGCCAGCGGCGCCATCCGGCACTCGGTGTAACGCATGGCGGCGGCGGAGTCGTTGCCCGGCGAGCCGAAGTTGCCCTGGCCGTTGATCAGCGGCGCGCGCAGCACCCACGGCTGCGCGAGGCGCACCATGGTGTCGTAGATCGCGGTGTCGCCGTGCGGGTGGTACTGGCCCATCACGTCGCCGACGACGCGCGAGCACTTCGAGAAGCCGCGGTCGGGGCGGTAGCCGCCGTCGTACATCGCGTAGAGGATGCGGCGGTGCACCGGCTTGAGGCCGTCGCGCACGTCGGGCAGCGCGCGCCCGACGATGACCGTCATCGCGTAGTCGATGTAGGACTGCTGCATCAGCGTCTGCAGCTCGATCGGCTGGATGCGGTCGTCGCCGAAGCCGAAGCCGTCGCCGCCGCCGGCGTTGTCCGTGGGGATCTCAGTCATGATTCGTCTCTCTGAAGCGTTCTAACGATGTCTAGGGCTGGTCGTAGAGGCGACTAGCGGCCTAGATATCGAGGAAGCGCACGTCCTTGGCGTTGCGCTGGATGAACGAGCGGCGCTGCTCGACGTCCTCGCCCATCAGGATCGAGAAGATCTCGTCGGCCTGGGCGGCGTCCTCGAGCGTGACCTGCTTCATCAGCCGCGCGTCGGGGTCCATCGTGGTCTCCCACAGCTCGTCGGCGTTCATCTCGCCGAGGCCCTTGTAGCGCTGGACCGGGTTCTCCTTGGGCAGCTTCTTGCCCTGGGCCTGGCCGTCGCGCAGCAGCGCGTCGCGCTCGGCGTCGGAGTAGACGAACTCGTGCTCGGCGGGCTTGTTCCAGCGCAGCCGGTAGAGCGGCGGCTGGGCCATGTAGACGTAGCCGTGCTCGATGAGCGGCTTCATGAAGCGGAACAGCAGCGTGAGCAGCAGCGTGTTGATGTGGTGGCCGTCGACGTCGGCGTCGGCCATCATCACGACCTTGTGGTAGCGCAGCTTCTCGAGGCTGAACTCCTCGTGGATGCCGGTGCCGAGCGCCGAGATGATCGCCTGGACCTCGGTGTTGGCCAGCACCTTGTCGATGCGGGCCTTCTCCACGTTGAGGATCTTGCCGCGGATCGGGAGGATCGCCTGGATGCGGGGGTCGCGGCCCTGGCGGGCGGAGCCGCCGGCGGAGTCGCCCTCGACGATGAAGACCTCGCACTCGGCCGGGTTGGTCGACTGGCAGTCGCTCAGCTTGCCGGGCAGGCCGCCGCCGCCGAGCAGGCCCTTGCGGTTGCGGGCGAGCTCGCGGGCCTTGCGCGCGGCCATGCGGGCGTTGGCCGCGGCCTGCGACTTGCGCACGATCTCCTTGCCCTCGGCCGGGTTCTGCTCCAGCCAGGCGCCGAGCTGGTCGTTCATGATCCGCTGGGTGAAGCCCTTGGCCTCGGTGTTGCCGAGCTTGGTCTTCGTCTGGCCCTCGAACTGCGGCTCGCCGAGCTTGATGGAGATGATCGCGGTCAGGCCCTCGCGGATGTCGTCGCCCGAGACGCGGTCCTCCTTCTTCTTGATCAGGCCCCACTCCTCGCCCCAGCTGTTGACCAGCGAGGTGAGGGAGGCGCGGAAGCCCTCCTCATGGGTGCCGCCCTCGTGGGTGTTGATGTTGTTGGCGAAGGTGTGGACCGACTCGGTGTAGGAGGTGTTCCACTGCATCGCGACCTCGAGGCTCATGTGCTGGCCCGTGGCGCCCTCGGCGGTCTCGGCCTCGAAGGAGATGACGGTCGCGTTGGCGACGGTCTTGCGGCGGTTGAGGTGCTCGACGTAGTCGACGAGCCCGCGGTCGTACTTGAAGACCTGCTCGAGCCCGCCGGTCTCCGCGCGCTTGATCGCGTCGTGGCCGGCGTTGTCGATGGTGTTGTCGATGGTCTCGTCCTCCACCGCGTCGACCCGCGACTCGGCGTCGGCGCGCTCGTCGCGGACGACGAACTCGACGCCCTTGTTGAGGAAGGCCATCTCGCGCAGCCGCGAGGTGATGGTCTCGAGGTGGTACGTCGTGTGCTCGAAGATGTCCTCGGAGGCGTACCAGGTGACGGTCGTGCCGGTCCGCTCGCCCGGCTCCATCGGCCGGACCTGGGCCAGGTCGGCGTCCGGGACGCCGAGCTGGAACGACTGGCGCCACACGTGGCCGCGGTTCTTCACCTCGGCGACGAGGTGGGTGGACAGCGCGTTGACGACCGAGACGCCGACGCCGTGCAGACCGCCGGAGACCTTGTAGCCGCCGCCGCCGAACTTGCCGCCGGCGTGGAGCATGGTCAACGCCATCGTGAGGGCGGGCATCTCCTGGCCGGGCGCGGTGTCGGTGGGGATGCCGCGGCCGTTGTCCTCGACCCGCACGCCGCCGTCGGCCTGCAGGGTCAGCACGATCCGGTCGGCGTAACCCGCGAGCGCCTCGTCGACGCCGTTGTCCACGATCTCCCAGATCAGGTGGTGCAGGCCGCGCTCACCGGTCGAGCCGATGTACATGCCCGGACGCTTGCGGACCGCCTCGAGCCCCTCGAGGACCTGGATGGCGGACGCGTCGTACTCGGTGCCCTCGTCGACCGCGGTGCTCGAGCGCTTCTCGACGGCCTCGGTCGCGTCGGCGACGGACTCGGCGAGCGCCTCGGCGCGCTCGGCCTCGCTGGGACCCTCGGAGGGGGAGGCGGACTGTGGGTCTGGAGCGGAGTCGGAGATCTGACCTGGGGTGAACTCGGGGTTCTCTTCGCTCAAGGCACGGCCTTCTGCTCTTCGCCCACGGGGCGCTCGACATGAGTCGAGTCGCTGCGGCTGCGCGAGCAGATCCGACTGCGACTCGTTGCTCCATACTACCCGTGGGAGGCCCTGAACCCCAGTACCAACCCGGCAGCAGGGGAGGACGGGACCACATTTCTTCCCTCAGGGGGCCCACAGGGCCGCGTCTCGCGGCCGAACAGGGGGGTTGGTGGGGCCCCCCACCACCGCGAGGCCCGCAGATCGGCAGATCTAGCCTCGCGTCGGCGCGGCGCCCTCAGCCGTAGGTGTCGCGCGGGCCGCGGCCGTCGCGGCTCGAGAGCCGGCCCTTGGTCCAGGTCGGCAGGTGCGGGCCGAGCACCTCGATGAGGGTGACCGTCCCGTGCCCGAGGTCCTCGTTGAGCCGGCGCACGACGGTCGGCGCGAGCAGCTTGAGCTGGGTCGCCCAGGCCGTCGAGTCGGTGCGGACGACCAGCCGG
Source organism: Nocardioides okcheonensis (assembly GCF_020991065.1). Taxonomy (NCBI): domain Bacteria; kingdom Bacillati; phylum Actinomycetota; class Actinomycetes; order Propionibacteriales; family Nocardioidaceae; genus Nocardioides; species Nocardioides okcheonensis. Next base: position 2,714,966 of record NZ_CP087710.1, on the reverse strand, counting down.
CCGTCGTCGAAGGACTCCGGGGTGCAGTGGGCCGCGACCTCCTCGCCCACCAGCTCGGCCCAGCGGCCGAAGACGCCCTGCACCCGCAGGTCGACCTCCCAGCCGTGGCTGGCGATCAGGCGACCCATCGCCTGCTCGAGCAGCTGCGGGTCGCGGTCGTCGGACGCGCCCCGGTCGCCTTGCCGGGCGTACGCCGCCGCGCCGGGCCGCGCCGCCGCGCCGGGGGCGTGCCGGGGCTGGCCGCGGCGCGCGGCGGCGGCCCGGGCGAGGTCGAGCCCGTCGGGCTGGTGCTCGGGCACCGCGGTCTCCGGCGTCTCCGGCACCTCCGGCGTCCCGGACCCCTCGTCCGGCCCGTCCTCAGTCGTCACGGGTGACCTGCCCGTCGGCGACCCGGAACCGGGTGCCGCGCAGCGCCTCGGGGACGTCGGCGGCCACCGCGGCGGTGACCAGCACCTGCTCGGCGCCGGCGACCAGCTGGGCGAGCTGGCTGCGCCGCTCGGTGTCGAGCTCGGCGAAGACGTCGTCGAGCACCAGGATCGGGTCGTCGCCGTCGGCGCGGAGCAGGTCGTAGGAGGCCAGCCGCAGCGCGAGCGCAAACGACCAGGACTCGCCGTGCGAGGCGTAGCCCTTGACCGGCAGGCGCAGGTCCCCGGGATCGGGTCCCGTGCCGAGGGTCAGCAGCAGCTCGTCGCGGTGCGGGCCGACCAGGGAGATGCCGCGGTCGAGCTCGTCCTTGCGGCGCGCGGCGATGGCGTCGAGCAGCGCCTGCTCCAGGGGAGGCCGCGAGCCTTCGTCAGGGCGCTCGGGAGCCTCCGCCTCGACCACCGCATCGCCGGTCACCGAGGGGACCTCGATGCTCGCGCGGTACTCCAGGTCGGCGTCGTCGCGGCTCGCGCCGCGGGCCACGGCCTCGTAGGCCTTGCCGAGGTAGGGGCGCAGCTCCTCGACCAGCGCCAGGCGGGCGCCGAGCAGCTCCGCGCCGACCCGCGCCAGGTTCTCGTCCCAGATCTCGAGGGTGGCCAGCGCCGCGTCGCGCGACCCGCCGCGGGCCAGGCCCGCGGTCTTCAGCAGGCTGTTGCGCTGCTTGAGGACCCGGTCGTAGTCGCTGCGCACCCCGGCGAGGCGGGGCGTGCGCAGCACCAGCAGGTCGTCGAGGAGCTTGCGCCGGTCGGACGGGTCGCCCTTGACCAGCGTGAGGTCGTCGGGGGCGAAGACCACCGTCCGGACCAGGCCGATCAGCTCCCGCGGCCGGGGGAGGGGGGACCGGTTGATCCGGGCGCGGTTGGCACGTCCGGGGTTGAGCTCGACCTCCAGCAGCGCGGTGCGCCCCTCCTTGACCACGGACGCCCGCACGATCGCCTGGTCCGCGCCGGCGCGGACCAGCGGGGTGTCCGTGGCGACCCGGTGCGAGGAGAGCCGGGAGAGGTAGTCGATCGCCTCGACGAGGTTGGTCTTGCCCTGGCCGTTGCGTCCGATGAACGCCGTCGCCCCCGGCTCCAGCGCGACGTCGAGGTCGGCGTACGAGCGGAAGTCGTGCAGGGAGAGGTGGGCGACGTGCACTTAGCTCTCGCCGGGCTCCGCGCCGTCGCCCGCGCCGGCCTTCCTCGAGGTCTCCGACTGCTGGGCACCGGCCGAGCCCTCGGCGTCGCCGCCCTTGGGGGCCGACGACCGCACCGCGTGCCCGCCGAACTGGTTGCGCATCGCGGCGACGGCCTTCATCGTCGGCGAGTCGTCCTGCTGGGAGACGAACCGGGCGTAGAGCGCGGCGGTGATCGCGGGGGTCGCGACGCCGTGCTCGATGCCGGCCTCGACGGTCCAGCGTCCCTCGCCCGAGTCGGCCGCGTAGCCGGCGATCCTGCTCAGCCCGGGGTCCTCGTCGAGGGCGTTGACCATGAGGTCGAGCAGCCAGGACCGGATGACCGTGCCCTCGCGCCACGAGCGGAAGACCTCGGTCACGTTGTCGGTGAGCTCGGCCTTGTCGAGCAGCTCCCAGCCCTCGGCGTAGGCCTGCATGATCGCGTACTCGATGCCGTTGTGGACCATCTTGGAGAAGTGCCCGGCGCCCACCTTGCCGGCGTGGACGGCGCCGAAGTCGCCCTCGGGCTTGAGCGCGTCGAACGCGGGCTGCACCTTGGCGATGTCGTCGGCGTCGCCGCCGTACATCAGCGCGTAGCCGTTCTCCAGGCCCCAGACGCCGCCGGAGACGCCGCAGTCGACGTAGCCGATCTTCTTCTTCGCGAGCAGCTCGGCGTTGGCGATGTCGTCGGTCCAGCGCGAGTTGCCGCCGTCGACCACGACGTCGCCCTCACCGAGGAGCTCGCCGAGCTCCTGGACGGTGGCGCGGGTCGCGTCGCCGGCGGGGACCATCACCCACACGACCTTCGGGCTCGGGAGCGCGTCGACCAGCTCGGCGAGGGAGCCGACGTCGCTGACGTCGGGGTTGCGGTCGTAGCCGACGACCGTGACGCCCGCGCGGCGCATGCGCTCGCGCATGTTGCCGCCCATCTTGCCGAGACCGATCAGTCCGATGTCCATACCGGGAGCCTAGCCGTGCCGCTCACGTCGCGGCACCGGTGCTCGGGGGTGCCGGCCGGCCCTGGCGGGGCAGCGTGTCAGGACAGCAGCCGGCGCGGCATCAGCAGGTAGCGGAACGAGCTGGTGTCGTCGTCGGCGTCGGTGCCGGAGATGACGACCGGCTTCGTCGCCTGGGTGAAGGACAGGTCGACGAACTCCCCGTCGATGGCGGTCAGGCCGTCGAGCAGGAACTGCGGGTTGAAGCCGGTGGTGAGGTCGTCGCCGGTGATCTCGGCGTCGACCGCCTCGGTCGCCATCGCCTCGTCGCCGGACCCGGCGTCGAGGACGATCTGGTGGTCGGCGAACTTGAGCTGGACGGCGGTGTTGCGCTCGGCGACGAGCGCGACGCGCTTGACGGTCTCGATCAGCTCGGCCTTGTTGACCTTGGCGACGGTGAGGTGCTCGGCGGGGAACAGCGAGCGGACCTTGGGGAACTCGCCGTCGAGGAGGCGGGTCGTGGTGCTGCGTACGCCACCGAGCCCGGTGCCCTCGAAGCCGATCAGGCCCTCGCCGGCACCGCTGGCGCTGAGCGCGATGGTGACCTCGACGCCCGAGGTGAGGGACTTGGCGGTGTCGCCGAGCACCTTGGCGGGCACGAGCGCGGCGACGGACTCGTCGGGCGACTGCGGGTTCCAGGTCAGCTCGCGGTGCGAGAGCCGGAAGCGGTCGGTGGCCAGGAGCGCCATCGTGGAGCCGTCGATCTCGATCCGGACACCGGTCAGGACCGGCAGCATGTCGTCGCGGCCGGCCGCGGTGACGGCCTGGGACACGGCGTGCGCGAAGTCGGCGCTGGAGACCGTGCCCGTGGCCGAGGGCATCTCGGGCAGCGTCGGGTAGTCCGACACCGGCATCGTCTGCAGGCTGAAGCGCGCGGAGCCGCAGGTGAGCGAGACCCGCGGACCCTCGAGCGTGAGCTCGACCGGCTTCGCGGGGAGGCTGCGGCAGATGTCGGCGAGGAGGCGGCCGCTCACCAGGGCGCGGCCCTCGTCGTTGACCTCCGCGGTGAGCGTCGCGCGGGCGGAGGTCTCGTAGTCGAAGGTCGACAGCACCAGGCCCGCGTCGCTGGCCTCGATCAGCAGGCCGGCGAGGACCGGGGAGCTGGGGCGGACCGGCAGGCTGCGGGCAGCCCAGGCGACGGCGTCGGCGAAGACGTCTCGTTCGACGCGGAACTTCACAAGGGTCTCCTCGGGAGAGGTGGGTGAGCGACGGTTCGACCGGCAGGCGCGGTCGGGCGACGCGCATGCGCGTGGGAAGTGCATCCTGCCACGCGCACCGAGCCGACCGGCAGGGTTCTCCCCAGAGGAGGGGCCGTTCGGTGTTGGTGGGAGATCTGGCCAGTCTTGAGGTTCACAGTCGTCGTAGGGTCCGTGGAAACTGTGGATGAGCGGGGTTTGCGCTGGTCAGCGGGCCACGACCCTGTTGACGACGGGTGTGTACGACCTCGGCCGCCCATGGCACCGGGTGTGGACGGGACCGGGATCCGTGTAGTTCGTCCCGAGGTGTCCACAGGGGGTGGGGAGGAACGGCGGGACCGAATCACAACTTCTCCACACGACAGCGGCCGCCGCGACGCGGGTGCGTCGGGCGGCCGTGACGGTGGTCGTGGTGCGGGTGCGTCGGGTGGGGGCTCACCCCTGGCGGGCCTGCATCTTCACCCGGTTGGTGAGCTCGCTGACCTGGTTGAAGACCGCGCGGCGCTCGGCGAGCAGCTGGCGGATCTTGCGGTCGGCGTACATGACGGTGGTGTGGTCACGCCCGCCGAACTCGCGCCCGATCTGCGGCAGCGACATCGAGGTGAGCTCGCGGCACAGGTACATCCCGATCTGCCGGGCCATGACGAGGTGGCGCCCGCGCGAGGGGCCGGTCAGGTCCTCGAGCGAGACGCCGAAGTACGCCGCGGTCTGGGCGATGATCAGGGCGTGGGTGATCTCGGGCTCGCCGCCCTCGGGGATCAGGTCCTTGAGCACGATCTCGGCCAGGGTCATGTCGACCTCCTGGCGGTTCAGGTTGGCGAAGGCGGTGACCCGGATGAGGGCGCCCTCGAGCTCGCGGATGTTGGTCTGGATCTTCGAGGCGATGAACTCGAGCACGTCCGGCGGCGCGGTGAGCCGGTCCATCGCGGCCTTCTTGCGCAGGATCGCGATGCGGGTCTCGAGGTCGGGCGGCTGGACGTCGGTGATCAGGCCCCACTCGAACCGGTTGCGCAGCCGGTCCTCGAGCGCCTCGAGCCGCTTGGGAGCGCGGTCGGAGGTCAGCACGATCTGCTTGTTGGCGTTGTGGAGCGTGTTGAAGGTGTGGAAGAACTCCTCCTGGGTCTGGGTCTTGCCCTCCAGGAACTGGATGTCGTCGATCAGGAGCACGTCGACGTCGCGGTAGCGCCGCTTGAACCGGTCCTGCCGGTCGTCGCGGATCGCGTTGATGAACTCGTTGGTGAACTCCTCGCTGGAGACGTAGCGCACCTTCGCGTTGCTGTAGAGGCTGCGGACGTAGTGGCCGATGGCGTGCAGCAGGTGGGTCTTGCCCAGGCCGGACTCGCCGTAGACGAGGAGCGGGTTGTACGCCTTGCCGGGCGCCTCGGCGACCGCGACGGCGGCCGCGTGCGGGAACCGGTTGGACGAGCCGATGACGAAGGTCTCGAACGTGTACTTGGGGTTGAGCCGGGTCTCCAGCGCGGACGGCCGACGCTCACCCGTCGAGGCGCCGGCGCCGGAGGGCTCGGTCGCCTCGGCGTGGGCGGAGTGGTCCGTCGCGAGGTCGAGGGAGTCATTTGTCGACAAAGCGACATGTCGATCAGTCGACTCCTCCGGCACCAGGGGAGAGTCCTCCAGCGCCGGGTTGACCGTGACCAGCATCCGGATCTCACGACCGAAGCCCTCGGTGAGCGCGTCCTCGATGTGGTTGCGCAACCGGCCCTCGAGCTGGTTGCGGGTGAAGTCGTTGGGCACCGCGATGATCGCGGTGTTCTCGTGCAGCGTCATCGGCACGCTCGGGCGCAGCCAGGCGCGCTGGTTGGGCTGGAGGTCCTCGACGATCTGCTGCCATGCCGTCCCGAGGTCTACCTGCTGCTCGTCCACCGGACCGCCTTCGTTGGTCACCGTCGTCTGGGTCCTGCCGGGCTCGGCCTGACCAGTTGGTCCACAGAGTTGTCCACAAGCTGTGAACTCGTTGCGCCCCGCGCGGGGGCTGAGTTCTCCACAGCTCGTGCTTCGCCGCCCGTCCCCCTGTCGGTGCAGGTCAGCAGGCATTTCCGGGGTTCACCGCAGCGACGTGCACCCGAGCGGGGAACCGAGGCGGCCGGCGAATTCCACAGGCCGTGGAGGCGGGAAACGTAACAACCCGGCGAGGGGGTGGGCAAGACGTCATCCACAGGGGTCCGCGACAGGGGGCCGCGCGGGTTTGACCCCCTGTTCGGCCACCGCGTACCGTTGGCCGGTCGCTCCGTGTCGACGGGTGCCGCATGTCCACGATCCACCACCAGGTGGCCACGTGGGTGGGCGGTGCCGGCCGAACGTGCCCGATCTGGGCCAGCACCTCCCGCGCAGTGGAGTGGACATCCCTCGAAACCTTCGGAGAAATAGCCGTGAGCAAGCGTACGTACCAGCCGAACAACCGTCGCCGTCACAAGGTGCACGGCTTCCGCCTGCGGATGCGGACCCGCGCCGGTCGCGCGATCCTGTCGAGCCGTCGCCGCAAGGGCCGCAAGAGCCTGGCTGTCTGACGGCCCCGGCCCACGGCCAACCCGCCGTGCTCCCCCCGGCCCACCGCCTGACCGACAGCGACGGATTCCGTCGCGCGGTCCGTGGCGGACGCCGCGCCGGCTCGTCGACGCTCGTGGTGCACCTCTGGGTGGACCCGGACGGTGTCGCCGGCCCGGTCGAGGTGGGGTTCACGGTCAGCAAGGCCGTGGGCAACGCCGCCACACGCAACCGCGTGAAGAGACGACTTCGTCACCTGACCCGGGAGCACCTCCCCTCGCTGGAGGAGCTTCCGGGTCGTGCTGCACTCGTGGTCCGGGCACTCCCGGCCGCGGCCGGGGCGTCGTACGACGCGCTCGCCGCGGACCTGGGTCGTAGCCTCGAGCGCGTGAGCAGAGCATGAAGCACGTCCTGATCGGCCTGATCAAGGCCTGGCGGTTCGCCATCAGCCCGCTCTACGGCCAGGTCTGCCGCTACCACCCGACCTGCTCGGCGTACGCCCTCGAGGCGGTCACCGAGCACGGGGCGGTCCGCGGCACCTGGCTGGCCCTGCGCCGGATCACCCGCTGCCACCCGTGGGCCGCCGGCGGCTACGACCCCGTTCCCTCCCGCGCCACCAAGGCCGCGGAGTCACCTGCAACTCGAGGAGCTTGAGTGCTCGACTTCTTCGGAACCATCGGCGGCGCGATCATGACGCCGCTCTACTACGCGGTGTCGTTCGTGCTGGTGGGCTTCCACAGTCTCTTCTCGACCTTCCTCGACCCGGCGAGCGGTGCCGCCTGGATCCTGTCGATCGTGGGCCTGACGCTCACGATCCGGGCCGCGCTCATCCCGCTGTTCGTGAAGCAGATCAAGTCCAGCCGGAACATGCAGCTGATCCAGCCCAAGGTGCGCGAGCTGCAGAAGAAGTACGGCCACGACCGGGAGCGTCTCGCCCAGGAGACGATGAAGCTCTACAAGGACTCGGGCACCAACCCGTTCGCGTCCTGCCTGCCGATCCTGCTGCAGATGCCGATCTTCCTCGCGCTGTTCCGGATGCTCGACCAGGCGTCGAAGAAGGGCAAGGCGCACGGGTTCCTCGACGAGACCCTCGCGCGGCAGTTCGGCGACTCCAAGCTCTTCGACACGATCCCGGTCTCCGGCACGTTCCTCGACTCCGGCGGGGTCGTGGGCGTGATGGTCCTCGCCGCCCTGCTGGTCCTCGCCATGACGGCCACGACCTTCCTCACCCAGCGCCAGCTGATGAGCAAGAACATGCCGGCCGACGCGCTGTCGGGCCCGTACGCCCAGCAGCAGAAGCTCCTGCTCTACGTCCTCCCGGTCGTCTTCGCCGTCGGCGGCATCGCCTTCCCGATCGGCGTGCTCGTCTACTGGACCGTCTCGAACCTGTGGACGATGGCCCAGCAGTTCTACGTGATCCGCAACAACCCGGCCCCGGGCACCCCGGCGGCCGACGCCAAGGAGCAGCGCGACCGCGCGAAGGCCGAGCGCAAGGGCGTCAAGACGCCGGCCCAGCTCGAGGAGGAGCGCCTGGCCGCCGAGGCCGAGGCGCGGCGCGAGGAGAAGTCGCAGACGCGCGTCCAGCCCCAGCGGCAGACGAAGGCGCAGCGCACCAACAAGAAGAAGAAGCGCTGACCCCACGAACCCCACGGTGGCGGGCTCGCCCGGTCCACCGTCCCTGCACGACACCACCAGGAGATTGACGTGACCGAGCAGATCACCGACGCCGCGGGCGGCACCGAGGCCGAGCAGGACGCTGCCGCGGCGGCCCGGCCCTCCAAGCTGCAGCGCCTCGAGCACGAGGGTGACATCGCCGCCGACTACCTCGAGGAGCTCCTCGACATCGCCGACCTCGACGGCGACATCGACATGGACGTCGAGGGCGACCGGGCCAGCGTCCAGATCGGCGGCGCCGACCTGAGCCAGCTGGTCGGTCGCGACGGCGAGGTGCTGGAGGCCCTCCAGGAGCTCACCCGGCTGGCGGTCTACCGGGAGACCGGAGAGCGCTCGCGGCTGATGCTGGACGTCGGCGGTCACCGCGCCGAGCAGCGTACGCGTCTGGTGGCGCTGGCCGAGACGTCGATCGCCGAGGTCAAGGAGTCGGGCGAGGCCCTCTCCCTCGAGCCGATGAGCGCCTTCGAGCGCAAGGTCGTCCACGACGCGGTCGCCGCCGCCGGCCTGACATCGGAGTCCGAGGGCGCCGAGCCCAAGCGCCACGTGGTGATCCTGCCTTCGTGAGCGACGACGTTTCACGTGAAACACCCTCCGTGCCCGAGGTGGCGCGGAGGGTGTTCGCGTCCGAGCGCCTGCCGCTCGCCGAGCGCTACACCGCGCTGCTGGCGACCGAGGGGGTCGTACGCGGCCTGATCGGTCCGCGGGAGGCTCCCCGGTTGTGGGAGCGCCACGTGCTCAACTCCGCCGTGATGGCCGAGGCGATCCCCGACGGAGCCTCGGTGTGCGACATCGGCACCGGGGCCGGGCTGCCCGGGCTGGTCCTGGCGATCGCGCGGCCCGACACCCGGGTGACCCTGGTGGAGCCGTTGCTGCGGCGGACGACCTTCCTCGAGGAGGTCGTCGCCGAGCTCTCCCTCGACCACGTCCGCGTCGTCCGGGGGCGGGCGGAGTCGCTGCACGGCGTCGACACCTTCGACGTGGTCACCTCACGCGCGGTCGCCCCGCTCGAGCGGCTGCTCACGTGGTCGATGCCCCTCGTGGCCGCCCACGGGGCGCTGGTGGCGATGAAGGGCCAGAGCGTCACCGACGAGATCGAGGCCGCTGGATCCGTCCTCGCGCAGTACCGGTGCGGCACCCCGGAGGTGAGCGTGGTCGGCGACGGGATCGTCGATCCGCCGACGACCCTGGTGCGGGTGCCGTGGGCGGATCCGTCCCAGATAGGTTGGCCCCTGGCAGGCAGCACGCGTGCGGGTTCGCAGCGCCGGGGTCGGCGTACCGCCCAGCGAAAGGTGAAGTGACGTGACCGACGGTCCGGAGCAGGGTTCGCGCCCGGCCTCCCAGGAACGTGACTCGGAGTTTTCCACCGGTTGGAACACGGGTGCTGAGCGGGAGTCTCCACAGGTTGGGGCAGTTCATCCACAGGCTGGGTCGTCCGCGGAGGTCTCTGGTGGCACGACGCCGGCCGGCGTTTCACGTGAAACCGCTGCGAACGTTTCACGTGAAACCGGCGCCGATGTTCCACGTGAAACCAAGCCGGCCTGGCAGGTGCGTACGGCGGCCGACCTGGCCGCCGGGCACGACGACTTCGAGCACCACAACACGCCGCTCGCGCAGGCCGCGCAGCACTCCGTGCTGGCGCGCACGGGCGGCCTCCGACGCCAGGGCGTCCCGCGCCCCGACGCCACCCGGGTCTTCGTCGTGGCCAACCAGAAGGGCGGCGTCGGCAAGACCACCTCAACCGTCAACGTCGCCGCGGGCCTCGCCCAGCTCGGCCAGAAGGTCCTGGTCATCGACCTCGATCCACAGGGCAACGCCTCCACGGCGCTGAGCATCGACCACCACCGCGGGGTGCCGTCGACCTACGACATGCTCGTCGACGGCCACGCCCTCGCCGACGTGATGACCGAGTGCGGTGACCTGCCCGGGCTCTGGGTGGTCCCGGCCACGATCGACCTGGCCGGCGCCGAGATCGAGCTGGTGAGCGTCGTCGCGCGCGAGCAGCGCCTCGCCCGTGCGATCAACGCCCACCCGCTCGTCGGCAGCGCCGCGGAGGTCGGAGACGACCGGTTCGACTACGTCTTCGTCGACTGCCCGCCTTCCCTCGGCCTGCTCACCCTCAACGCACTGGTCGCCGGACGGGAGATGTTCATTCCGATCCAGGCGGAGTACTACGCGCTGGAGGGGCTGGGCCAGCTGCTCGAGACCGTCGAGATGGTGCGCCAGCACCTCAACCCGCAGCTCGAGGTCTCGACGATCCTGCTGACCATGTACGACGCGCGCACCCGCCTCGCGGCGGGCGTGGCCGAGGAGGTGCGGTCGCACTTCGGGGACCAGGTGCTCCGCACGGCCGTGCCCCGATCGGTGCGCGTGTCGGAGGCGCCGTCCTACGGGCAGACCGTCATGACCTACGATCCTGCGTCGGCAGGCGCGCTCTCCTACCTGGAGGCGGCCCGCGAGATCGCCGGCAGGAGCAGAGGAGCCACCGCATGAGCAGCACCCCGCCGCGTCGAGGCCTGGGCCGAGGGCTCGGTTCGCTCATCCCCACCGGTCCCGCGCCGACGCCGGCCGAGGCGCCCACGTCGGCGACCACCGCGGCCGTCGAGGCGGCAGCCGCGGGTGATCGGACGGCTGGGGGCGCGGCCGGACGGCCGGATGCGGAGCCGGCGACGGTGGCCGGGGCGTACTTCGCCGAGCTGCCGATCGGCCAGGTGCGGCCGAACGCCCGCCAGCCGCGCCAGGTGTTCGAGGAGGAGGCGCTCGCCGAGCTCGTCCACTCGATCCGTGAGGTCGGGCTGCTGCAGCCGGTCGTGGTGCGGCGGACCGGGGACGAGGCCTATGAGCTGATCATGGGTGAGCGGCGCTGGCGTGCGTCGCAGGAGGCGGGACGCGACACGATCCCCGCCATCGTCCGGGAGACCGACGACGACGACATGCTCCGCGACGCGCTGCTGGAGAACCTGCACCGCAGCCAGCTGAACCCGCTCGAGGAGGCGGCCGCATACGGCCAGCTCCTGGAGGACTTCGGCTGCACCCACGACGAGCTCGCGCAGCGCATCGGTCGATCGCGCCCGCAGATCTCGAACACGCTCCGGCTCCTCAAGCTCTCGCCCGCCGTCCAGCGCCGGGTCGCCGCCGGCGTGCTGTCCGCCGGCCACGCCCGCGCGCTGCTCAGCGTCGACGACGACGGCCTGCAGGACCGTCTCGCGGCGCGGGTCACGGCCGAGGGTATCTCGGTGCGGGGCCTCGAGGAGATCGTCTCGATGGGCGTCGAGGAGGCCTCGCCCCGCGTGCAGCGCAAGCGCCCGGTGGCCCCCGGTCTCGAGGACCTCGCCGAGCGGCTCTCGGACCGCCTCGAGACCCGGGTCAGGGTCGACCTCGGCAAGGCCAAGGGGAAGATCACCGTCGAGTTCGCCAGCATGGACGACCTGCGCCGCATCGTCGACGTGATGGACCCGCGCAACCGCAACGACCGCCCGATCTGACCGGGACCGGGCGCCGCCTGCCGGCCTCCAGCACCGCCCCTCGGTCATCTGAGGACGTGGTGCAGCCAAGAGGGGCCGTTCGGGTTGCAGGACGTCCTCAGACAGCGTCGGCTGGCTCTCTCGTGGCCCAGGGGCCGGCGACGTCACAGCCCACCGGTGACGGCGTCTCCTGACGTCGCAGGGCGTCCGTCGGATCTTCGCGAGCCGTCGGGGCGGAGCCGGCGGCGAGCGTCTCGGGCGGCGGGCGAGTCCGACCCCAGATCCTTCCGACGACCAGCTGTCTGAGGACGTGGTGGGACTCGGGGGGTCGTTCTGGTCCCGAGGCGTCCCCAGACAGCCCGGTGTGGCGGTGGTCCGCGGTGGTCGCGCTCCGGCGGCCTCGGGGTGGCTGCGACGGTGTCGCCGGCTCTCGCCGGGCGAGGGACCAGCTGTCTGAGGACGTGGTGCAGCTGGGGACGGCGTTCCGGGCTGCACGGCGTCCTCAGATTACCCGCAGGTGGTGGCCGGGTGATCACGTGCCGGCTGTGCGTGGGCGGTGCCGGGGTCGGCGTTGAGCGGTTGGCGGCGCGCGGGTGTCGGCGTGCGGGTGTCGGCGTGCGGTGCGGACCGCGCCATGGGAGGCCCCGCAGACGAGCTGTCTGAGGACGAGTGGGAACCCAGGAGAGCCCGTCTGGGTCCCAGGGCGTCCTCAGGCAGCGCTGGCGGCTTCGTGGGCGCCGGCTTCCGGAGCTGGTCCGGGCGGTTCCAGTGCCTGCTTCGGTCGGCCGACGGCGGAGCGTGCCGCGGCGGGTGGCCGGGGAGCCATGCCCGGAGGAGCCCCGGTTAGACATCTGGGGACGTGGTGCAGCTGGGGGCGGCGTTCCGGGCTGCAGGGCGTCCTCAGATGACCCGCAGGTGGTGATCCGGTGTTCGACCGCCGGCTGCCGGTGGGCGCTGCGGGGTCGGCGTCGACGGGTTGTCGGCGTTGCAGGTGTGGGCGCGCGGTGCGCGCCTGCCCTTGGAGGCCCCGCAGACGACCCATCCGAGGACGGGTGGGACCCAGGAGAGCCGTTGTGGTCCAGGGCCGTCCTCAGACACCTGCTGGCGGCTTGTCGGACCCGGCGCCGCAGTGGTGGTTCCCGCGGCGGGAGCGTGCCGCGGCAGGTGGTCCGGGAACCATGCCCTGGAAGGCCCGTGCCAGACGTCTGAGGACGTGGTGCAGTCCCGGAGGGCCGTTCGGGCTGCAGGACGTCCTCAGATAGACCGCGGTGGCGGGGTGCGGGCGTCCGTCGAACGCGTAGCGGGGACGGCCCGGAGGTCGTCGCTTGGCCACCGGGGGCTGCGGTGCCGACTGCGACGGTGCCGCAGGCCTGCGGGATGGCGGAGCGGTCCGGTGCGGACCATGCCCGCGGCGGCGCCGACGCCGGCCGCCCGAGGGCGTGACAGGGCCTGGGCGGGCTGGTCAGCCCACGCGCTGGATCAGGACAAATGTCGACAAAGCGACAGATCGACCTGTCGACAAGTCGAGATGTCTACGAGTCGGCCTGTCGCTTCGCACGCTTCTCGGCACGCTTGCGGGCCCGCTCCCGCTTCTCCTCGGCGTCGAGGCGGGCGGCCTCCTCGAGGGTGGGGGCGCTGCCGCCCATCGACGCCGGGACCCACCAGGAGCCCGGCGGCTGCTCGTCGGCCGGGTACTCCGCCACCGTGGTCGCGAGCATGGCGGACATCCGGTCGCGGAGCTCGGCGGTCTCCGCGACGGGGTCGGCGCCCGTGGGGTGCATCGCCTCGCCGACCCGGATCGCGATGGTCGTGCCCCGGGAGAAGTCGCGGGGGTGGTCCTTGGTCATCATCCGCTGGGTGCCCCACAGGATCACGGGCACGAGCGGTACGCCGGCCTCGGCCGCGATGCGTACGGCACCGGTCTTGAGCTCCTTGAGCTCCATCGCCCGCGAGATGGTCGCCTCGGGGAAGATCCCGACGGCCTCCCCCTGGCGCAGGTAGTCGACGGCGGTGTGGAAGCTCGCGACGCCCTCGCCCCGGTCGACCTCGATGTGGTGCAGCGAGCGCATCAGCGGACCCACGTAGCGGTGGTCGAAGAGCTCACGCTTGGCCATGAAGCGGACCAGGCGGCCGGACGGGTTCGCCGCGAAGCCTCCGTAGACGAAGTCCACGTAGCTGATGTGGTTGAAGGCCAGCAGCACGCCGCCGTCCCGCGGGACGTGCTCGGTTCCGGTCATCTGGAAGTTCTGGCCCAGCGCCCGGAACGCCGCCTTGGCCGTGACGATGATCGGGGGGTAGGTCACGTCGCGCATGGCGAGGAGCCTAGGGTCCGGCGAGCCGTGCCCGCGACCCTTCGTGATCAGCGTCGCGTCGCGAGGAAGTCGGCGATCCGGCCGATCGCCTCCTCGAGCACGCTCGCCTCGGGCAGCGTCACGAGCCGGAAGTGGTCGGGGGCGGGCCAGTTGAAGCCCGTGCCGTGGGTGACGAGGATCTTCTTGGCCCGCAGCAGCTCGATCACGAAGTCCTGGTCGTCCTCGATCGGGTAGACCGCGGGGTCGAGGCGCGGGAAGCAGTAGAGCGCGCCGCGCGGCTTCACGTTGGAGACGCCGGGGACCTCGTTGAGCAGCCGGTGGGCCAGCATCGACTGCTCGTAGAACCGGCCGCCGGGACCGATCAGCTCCTCGACCGACTGGTAGCCGCCGAGCGCCGTCTGGATGGCGTGCTGGGCGGGCACGTTGGCGCACATCCGCATGTTGGCGATCAGCGTCAGGCCCTCGAGGAAGTCGGTCGCGAGCTCCTTCGGGCCCGAGACCATCACCCAGCCCGCGCGGTAGCCGCACACCCGGTAGGCCTTGGACAGCCCGGAGAACGTCAGCGTCAGCACGTCGTTGCCGGCGTGGGTCGCCGCGTGGTGGTGGACGGCGTCCTCGAACAGGATCTTCTCGTAGATCTCGTCGGCCATCACGACCAGCTCGTGGCGCCGGGCGATGTCGACGAGCCCCTTCACCGTCTCCTCGCTGTAGACGGCGCCGGTGGGGTTGTTCGGGTTGATGATCACCAGGGCGTGCGTGTTCTCGGTGATCTTCGACTCGATGTCGGCGAGGTCGGGGTTCCAGTCGTCCTCCTCGTCGCACCGGTAGTGCACCGGGATGCCGCCGGCGAGGGTGACCGCCCCGGTCCACAGCGGGTAGTCGGGCGAGGGGACGAGGATCTCGTTGCCGTCGTCGACGAACGCCTGGAGCACCATCGAGATCAGCTCGGACACGCCGTTGCCGATGAAGACGTCCTCCACGCCCACGTCACGCAACCCTCGCGACTGGTAGTAGTGCATGACGGCCGTGCGCGCCGACCAGATCCCCTGCGAGTCCGCGTAGCCCTGGGCCTGCGGGAGGTGGTGCATCATGTCCGCGAGGATCTGCTCGGGGGCCTCGAAGCCGAACGGTGCGGTGTTGCCGATGTTGAGCTTGAGGATCCGGTGCCCCTCTGCCTCGAGCCGCTGGGCCTCGACGAGGATCGGTCCGCGCACGTCGTAGCGGACTCCCTGCAGCTTCTTGCTCTGTCGGATCGGGCGCACACCCCATCCTCTCAGGCGCTGCGTCCCGCTAGCATCGACGTGTGTCCCGCAAGACCGCGCGCCTGACGGTCGACCACCTCGCGGAGCTGGCCGACCCGGTCCGGTCGTGCCTGTTCTGGGAGCTCGGGCCGGTCGACCGGGCACGGCTCGACGTCGCGGAGCGCACCGCCCAGAAGGAGCAGTGGCTCTCCGAGGTGCTGCGCGACTGGGGATCGTGCGGACGCGTGGTCCGCGTCGACGGCCGCACCGTCGGGCACATCGTGTACGCCCCCGCCTCCCGGCTGCCGGGGGCCGCGACACTCCCGACCGCGCCGACCTCGCCCGACGCGGTGCTGGCCGCGACCGCCTGGGTCGACCCCGCGTGGCGCCGCGGCGGTCTCGGGCGGCTGCTGGTGCAGGCGATGGCCGCGGACCTCGTGCCGCGCGGCCACACCGCGATCGAGGCGTACGGCGACACCCGCGGCCGCCCGGACGGGTGCGTGCTGCCGGCGGAGTTCTGGGGGAGCGTGGGGTTCAAGACCCAGCGCGCGCACCCCACGACGCCGCGGGTGCGGATGGAGCTGCGCACCGCGCTCAGCTGGAAGGACGAGGTCGAGGCGGCGCTGGAGCGGGTGTGGGGCGCGGTGCGGCCCACGCAGAAGGCGACCCGCCCGATCGGATCGGTGCGGGCCGCCTCGAGCGACTAGCGGGCCTGGGAGACTTCGACGCGTCCGTCGCGGCTTCGTTCCTCAGCCGCGGGACTTGCTCAATCTGGCCGAGCCCACGCTGGCCGCTCGTTCCTCGCGGCCAGCTGCTCGTCTCAGATGATGCCCTCGAGCTCCTTGAGCAGCGCAGCCTTGGGCTTGGCGCCCACGATGGACTTCACGACCTCGCCGCCCTGGTAGACGTTGATGGTCGGGATGCCGGTCACGCGGTAGGAGGACGGCGTGACGGGGTTCTCGTCGACGTTCATCTTGAGGAACGTCAGCTTCTCGCCGTGCTCCTTGTTGAGCTCGTCGAGGATCGGGGCGACCTGGCGGCACGGGCCGCACCACTCAGCCCAGAAGTCCACCAGGACGGGCTTGTCGGACTTGAGGACCTGCGCCTCGAACTCGGCGTCGGTCACGGCGGCGATGTCGGCCACTGCACTTGCCCCTTTCATCGGAAGTGTCGGGTTGCCGCGGGAGCGGCGACGTCCTAGTCAACACCGCCCCGGGGACATCTGTTCCCCGCCGCGGTGGCCGGCTCAGGCGCCGGCGGTCTGCACCTGCTCCTCGATCGCCTCGACCGTCGCGGCGGCGTCGCCGGCGGTGGAGGCCTCGTGGTCGAGGGCGGCGATGAAGCGCTCCGCGTCGAGGGCGGCCGCGCAGCCGGTGCCGGCGGCGGTGATCGCCTGGCGGTAGTGGTGGTCGACCAGGTCGCCCGCGGCGAAGACACCGGGCAGGTTGGTCTTGGTGGAGGGGTGCTCGACGAGGACGTAGCCGTCGTCGTCGAGGTCGACCTGGCCGGTGAGCAGCTCCGAGCGCGGGTCGTGGCCGATCGCGATGAACAGGCCGGTCACGTCGAGGCCGCGCTCCTCGCCGGTGACGGTGTCGCGCAGCGTGATCGACTCGAGCTTGTCGGCGCCGTTGATCTCGGCGACCTCGGCGTTCCAGACCATCTCGAGCTTGGGGTCGGCGAAGGCGCGCTCCTGCATGATCTTGGAGGCGCGCAGCTCGTCGCGGCGGTGGATCAGGTAGACCTTCGAGGCGAAGCGGGTCAGGAACGTCGCCTCCTCGATGGCGGAGTCGCCGCCACCGACCACGGCGATGGCCTGCTCGCGGAAGAAGAAGCCGTCGCAGGTCGCGCACCACGAGACGCCGCGCCCGGACAGCTCGTCCTCGCGGGGCAGGCCGAGCTTGCGGTAGCCCGAGCCGGTGGACAGGATCACCGAGCGTGCGGTGTAGGTGTCGGTGGCGGTCTTCACGACCTTGACGTCGCCGGTGAGGTCGACCTCGACCACGTCGTCGGCGATCAGCTCGGCGCCGAACCGCTCGGCCTGGGCGCGCATCTCGTCCATCAAGGCCGGACCCATGATGCCGTCGCGGAAGCCGGGGAAGTTCTCGACCTCGGTGGTGTTCATCAGCGCGCCGCCGGCGGTGACGGAGCCCTCGAAGACCAGCGGCTGCAGCGCCGCGCGGGCCGCGTAGACGGCTGCGGTGTAGCCCGAGGGCCCCGAGCCGATGATGATGACGTTGCGCGTCTCGGTGCTCATGAGAACTGGTTGCTCCTGGCTGTGCTCGGTGGTGTGCGTACGACGGTGTCAACCGATCGTAGGCCAGCGTTCTTCCCGGCGCGGCCGACGCCTCAGGGAGCCGGGAGGGTGACGGTGCGCACAGGCTCCGGGGTGCCGCAGACGTAGACCACGGCGTCCTGGTCGGCGCCGGCCGGGGCGCGGTAGACGACGAGGCCCACCTGGCCGTCGACCTCGACGGGGAGGCGTCGACCGGGACCGGTGGCCGTGGTGCGGCACGCGCTGGCCGCCTGGAGCTGGTCGAGCGCGGCCGGACCCCGCGCCGCGCCGGATCGCAGGGCCAGCAGCCGATCGCGGAGCCCCGCGTCGGCGCTCGACAGGCCGGGGAGCCCGGACTGGGGCGTGATCTCGCGCTTGGTCTCGGCCGAGCCCAGCTCCTCGTCGCCGTCGGAGGGGCCCGCCTCCGCGCCGAAGGAGTCCTGCTGGGAGGACGTGGCCCCCGGCTCGCCGCCGCCCTCGGCGGAGGAGGCCGAGTCGCCGCCCGAGTCGTCGGAGCCGCCCCCGGTGGGGAGGACCTGGCCGACCGCGACGCCGGCGACCACGACGGCCGCGGCGGCGACGAGCAGGCCCGCGCCGGCGCGCCGACGACGGCGCGCGGCCAGGTCGACGACGGAGGCCGCCGGGCTGCGGTCGTCGGCCGGTGTCGGCTCGGCGGACGGCGTCGCCCGCTCGGCGACCAGGCCGGCGAGCGCCTCGTCGAGGCGGGCGACGACCTCGGGAGGCGTGGCGTCGCGGTGGCGGGCGTCGGCCAGCATCCGGCGTACGGCGTCGTGCTCGGGCGGCAGGTCGGGTGCGTCGGTCATCGGGTCACCTCCTCGGGGCGCGCGTGGATGGTCGGGGGTCGGGGTGCTCAGGGCGCCGGCGGGCCTCGCGGGCGCACCGTGGTTGGGACGGGCCCGTCCGGCGGAGGGTTCCCGTGAGGCACCTCACCCGGGGGTCGGTGCAGGTCGACCAGCAGGGCGGCGAGCCTGGACCGGCCCCGGGAGCAGCGGGACTTCACGGTGCCCTCCGCACAGCCGAGCATCTCGGCCACCTCGGCGACGGGGTAGCCCTCCATGTCGACCAGCACCAGCGCGGCGCGCTGGTCGGGCGGCAGGGTGGCGAGCGCGTCGAGCACCCGCTGCCGGCGCTCCGCGGCCTCCGCGGCCGCGTCCGGCTCGTCGTCGTGCTCGGCGGTCGCGACCAGCGATCCGCGGTCCTCGACGTCGTCGGGGAGCGCCTCGAGACGGCGGATCTTCGCCGCGCGGATCCGGTCGAGGCACGCGTTGACGACGACCCGGTGCAGCCACGTCGTGACGGCGGCCTCGCCACGGTAGGAGCCGGCGCGCCGGAAGGCCGCGATCATGCCGTCCTGGAGGCCGTCGGCAGCGTCCTCGGGGTTGCCCATGGTGCGCAGCGCGACGGCCCACAGCCGGTCGCGGTGGCGGGCGAACAGCTCGCCGAAGGCGTCTGCGTCACCGTCGACGTGGGCCCGGAGCAGGTCCTGGTCGGAGCGTCCGGGGGTCTGGTCGTCGCTCACCCGAGCACCTGCACCTCGGAGATCGTGCCGCGGAAGCCGTCGCCCGTCTCGGGCAACACCGTGAGCCACACGGTCACGTAGCGCCCGGAGACCGCCTCGGACAGGTCGACGGCCAGCTCGCCGGTGCCCGACGCCGTGCCCACGGGGCTCAGGTCGGCGACGGCCGTCGGGGCCTCGCTGGTGACGTAGGCCGCGAACGCGGTCTGCCCGCCCTCGGTGGTGACCACCACGCGTCGTACGTCCTTGGCGGCACCGAGGTCGACGACCAGGCCCACGCCGGTCTTGAGGCCGCCGGGGCCGAAGTTCTGCCGGTAGGTGGAGGTGGTCCACGTGGTCGCGGGGTCGCCGTCGACGACGTTCGGGACAGACTCCGGGTTCTCCTCGCGGGGCTCGGAGCCCTGCGGGTCGAAGTCGTCGGCGACGAGGCCGGTGAACGGCGTCGGCGCCGCGGCGCTCGGCGAGGTCGAGGTGGTCGGGTCGTCCGTGGCGTCGTCGATCGCGGCGGGCAGGCCGAGCTGGTAGGCCGCCACGGCCGCGACCGCGACGACGGCCAGCACGGCGACCACCAGGGCCAGCCGGAACCAGCTGCGGCCCGGCACCTGGTCGCCGGTGTCCTGCAGGCCGTCGCCGGTGCCCCAGCGGTCGTCGGACCACGAGCCGGTGCCCCAGCCCCCGGTGTCGCGCGAGACGGGGCGCACGCCGGAGTCCGGGCCCGGCGAGGAGGCGTCCCACGGCCAGTAGTCCGGGCCCGCCGACGCGGCCCGGCTCCCGGGACGGGGACGGCGGACGGGCTCTCCCTCCGGGGGGTCGGGGGCGAACAGCGGCTTGGGCGCGGGCTCGTCGAGCGGCGGCGGCGGAGCCGGCCTGTCGGTGCGCGCGCGCAGCCAGTCGACCTCGTCGTCGTCGTGGAACACCGGCATCCCGGCCTGGGTGGGCAGGTCGGTCGACGACACGTCGCCGGTGGCCGGCGCCTCGAGCGGCTCCGCGGGGGTGACGGGCGTCGTGGGCGGGGTCGTGGACCCGATCGCCTCGGTCGGGTCCGCCGGCTCGCCCTCCGCGGCGGGCGTGACGGGCGGCGTGACCGCGGTCGCGTCGGCGTCCGGGGTGGCCGGCCGGAGGCGGGTGCGGCGGGACGCCGGGGACGCCGGGGGTCGGGTGCCGGCGACCGGGACGTGGGTGCCGGTCAGCTCACCGACGTAGTCGGCCAGCAGGTCGCGCACGGCCCGGGCGCTGAGGTCGGAGGCCGCCGCCGACGAGTGCTGCGGGGCGAGCACCTGGTCGCACAGCGCGTCGAGGACGCGTGGGATGCCGGCGCGGACCCGGCGCGGGCGCAGGACGGTGCCGTGCGCCTCCGGGGCGGGCGGGAGCGTCGACTGCGAGACGCCGGCCCAGCGGCCGGTGAGGGCGGCGTAGAGCAGGCCGACCAGGTCGATCTCGTCGACCCCGGTGCGGCCGGGGCCGAGGCCGCGCAGGGCGGCGTCGACGCCGAAGCCGATGATCCGGACCTGGCCGTGCTGGTCGACGAGCACGTTCTCCGGGGCGAGCCGGCCGTGGGCGAGCCCCTGGGCGTGCGCCTCGGCGATGCTGTCGGCCACCTCGGCGACCAGCCACGCGGCCCGGCGGGGCGGCAGGGGGCCCTCGCGGGTGAGCAGGACGTCGAGGGAGTCGCCCTGGCCCCACTCGTTGACGACGTAGCAGCGCCCGTCGGCGACCTCCGCGTCGAGCACGCGCAGCAGTCGGCGGTCGATGACGGGTCCGGCGCGGCGGGCGGCCTCGAGCAGCGGCTCGGCGCGCTCGTCGTCGGCGGCGAGGACGTGGACCGCGACGGCGCGGTGCAGGACGCGGTCGTAGGCACGCCAGAAACGGCCGGTGCCGTTCTCGGCGAGCAGGTCGTCGAGCCGGTAGCGGTCGGCGAGGACGTCTCCGGCCTGCATCGACCTCACCTCCTCACCTCGTTCCGCTCGACCCCACCCCGGAGGTTCATCGTAGGGAACCTCAGCGACGACGCACCCTCGCCGCGACGGTGTCGACCAGACTCGTGACCTCCCGCACGTGGAGCAGCCGGGCCCCGGCCAGCACGACCACCATCCCGGCGGCCGCGCTCGCCCCGCCCCGCACCAGGGACAGCAGCGGGCCGGGGGACGCGCCGAAGCCGGCGAGCGAGCGCTCCACCAGCCACGCGACCACGCCGGCCACCAGCAGCACCAGCGCCATGCGGACCAGGAACCGCACCAGCTGCGGCGTCTGGAGGCCACCGACGGTGCGGCGGAGCACCACGAAGCTCACCACGGCACCCACGACGTAGGACGCGAGGTAGGCCACCACGAGCAGCGGCGCGGTGTCGTCCGGCGACCCCAGCGGCACCAGCACGCTGGCGACGACGACGTTGGTGGCCGACACCGCGACCTGGATGAGGAAGACCAGCCGGGTGCGCTCCATCGCGTAGAAGCCGCGGAGCATGAAGTAGTGGACGGTGAAGAAGACGAGGGCGGGCCCGAAGACGGCGAGCGTGGGGGCGAACCGGGCGGCCTGGTCCGCGTCGACCCAGCTGAAGGCGACGCTCGCGACGTCGACGGCGGTGATCGGCAGCAGCACCGCGAACGGCAGCACGAGCGCGAGCGCGGTGCGCAGGGTGGAGCCGACCGTGCTGCCGAGGTCGGCGAGCCGGCCCTCGTGGGCGTACGTCGACAGCCGCGGGAGGATCGCGGTCGCCAGCGAGACGGTGATGATCGCGTGCGGCACCATCATGATCAGCAGGCTGTTGGAGTAGACGACGAAGCCGGTGCCGCCCTCGGCGCTGCCGCCGGAGGCGAGCTGGACCACCCGCAGGTAGGCCAGCTGGGTGACCACGACGAACAGCACGGTCCACTTGCCGAGGCTCAGCGTGTGCCGCAGCTCGGGGTCGCGGAAGTCGAAGCGCGGACGGTAGAGGAAGCCCGAGGACCGCAGGTAGGGCACGAGCACCGCGAGCTGGGCGACGATGCCGAGCGTCGAGCCGAGGCCGAGCAGGGTCTCGGCGCCGGTCCCAAGGGCGTCCTGCGCGGCGCTCGAGCCGGTCGGGCCGAACACCAGCAGGTAGGCCAGCAGGACCGCGACCGCGATCAGGTTGTTGGCGATCGGCGCCCACATCATCGGGCCGAACCGGCCGCGGGCGTTGAGGACCTGCCCGACCAGCACGTACATGCCGTAGAAGAACACCTGCGGCAGGCACCACCGGGTCAGGTCGACGATGGACTCCAGCTGGGCCTCGAGCTCGGGGCCGTAGAACGACGCGTCGAGGTAGAGCCGCAGCACCAGCGGCGCGGCCAGGGCCAGGAGGAGCGTGACGGAGCCGAGGAAGAGCGCCGAGAGCGTGATGACCCGGCTCGCGTAGGCGTCGCCACCGTCCGGGTCCTCGGTGATCCGGCGGACCAGCTGGGGCACGAGGACGGCGTTGAAGATGCCCCCGGCCAGCAGGATGTAGACCATGTTGGGCAGCGTGTTGGCGATCGCGAAGAGGTCACCGCGCACGCCCGACCCGAGCGCCACCACGAGCAGTCCCGCACGGACGTAGCCGGACGCGCGGGACACCACCGTGCCCGCGGCCATGACGGCCGAGGAGGCCAGCACCTTCTGGTCGCTCACACCTGTCCCATCGCGGCGTCGGAGGGGTTGCCCGGGGCCGGCTCCGGGTCGGGCTCGGCGGCCGCGCGGTGCTCGCTGGCCCTGAGCTCGGCACGACGGGCACGGATCTGGCCGGGCAGCCGGTAGCCGATCATCCCGAACAGCACGAGGGCACCCGCGGCCATGACGATCCAGATCAGCGCGCTGACCCGGGCCGCGCGGATCGGCAGCTCGTCCGCCGAGCCGAGCGGGACGCCGTCGACGCTCGTGACCCGCAGCCGCACCAGGTGGATGCCGGCCTGGCCGGTGGTGGCCGTGAACCGCACCACGCTGCGGGCCCGGGGACCGAGGTCGCGCACGCTGTCGCCGGTGAGGGTCAGCTCGCCGTCCGTGGTGATGCCGATCCCCACCGACACCGGCTGGTCGAGGCCGTTGACCAGCGTGGCGCCGAGGCCGCCCGAGTCGCCGGAGAGCGTGACCCGGGTGGGTGCCTCGATGGTGATCAGGCCGAGGTCGGAGCGCAGCGCGTCGTCGACCCGGGCGGCGGCCGCGCGGGCTCCGCGCGGGCGCTGGCGGTGCTGCTCGGAGAGCGTGACGAGCACCTCGTCGCCCACCTGCTGCCCGAGCCGGGTCTGCAGGGTGAGGACCTGCTCGAGGAGCGCGGCGGACTCGTCGGCGCGGTCGGCGGCCGCGAAGCCCGGCGCCGGGAGCTCGGCCTCCACGTCGAGGGTCTCGTAGGCGAGGTTCGCCGCGTTCACGCCGGTGGCCCGGCGCGCCGCGATCCAGGTCGCCGGGACCGTGTCGAGCCACGGCTGCTCGAGGCCGTCGAAGAACGACTCGGCGTCCTGCTCGCGCCACGTCGTCGGCAGCGTCACGACCAGCGGCGCCTGCTCGTCGCGGGCGATCCGCAGCGCGGCCTCGCTCAGCACCCGCTGGCGCAGGGCCAGGGGGTCGGTGGGGTCCGTCGGGCCGGGCCCGCCGGACTCGGCGCCGGTGCTGGTCAGCAGCGCCTCGTGGCCGAGCAGCCGGACCACCGAGGTGGTGGTGCTCGGCGGGACGGCGAACGCGCTGTCGCCCAGGATCAGCTGGACGTCCTCGGGGGTGGCCGCGATCGCCTCGGGGCTCAGCCGTCCGCCCGCCGGGGCGACCGCGAGGTCGGCCGGGACCTGCAGGCTCGCCATCGCCTCGGCGCTCCGGGCCAGCGCCTGGGTGTAGCGCTCGGGTGCCTGGCGCACCGCCGCGGAGACGTCGAGGTCGCCGAAGGGCAGCGCGAGCACGCTGCCCGAGCCGACCAGCGTGCGGAAGCGGGTGAGCCACGCGGACGCCGCCTCGGCGAGCGCGGCGTCCTCCGGGTCGACCTGGCCGCCGGGCGGCACCGCCGGGTCGAGGGCGACGGGCGCGGGCTCCTCCGACTCCGACGGGCTCGGCTCCTCGGTCGGCTCCTGGCCGGGGACCGTCGGGTCCGGGGCGAGCGAGCGCTCCGGGTTGCCGAGCGAGAGCCGGGTGATCGCGAGCAGCACGGCGGGGTCGACGAGCCAGGTGTACGGCGTGGTGCCGGCGGCGTCGGCGGTGTCGAGGACGCCCGACAGCGTGCCGCCGTCGGAGAGCCGGCGCAGCCAGCGCTCGGTCCCGCCGATCCGGCCGTCCGCGTCGTACCAGACCCGGTTGCGCACGGGCAGCACGAAGGAGGCGTCGAGGTTGCCGTCGCCGCGCGGGAGGACGGGGATGAAGGTGCGGGCCCGGCCGTCGGCGACCAGGTCGCGCGGCACCGCGCCGTCGCCGAGCGCGTGAACCCCGATCCAGTAGACGCCCGCCTCGTCGGGGATGCCGAGCAGGTCGACCGGCACGGAGTCGGTGAACGGCGCGGTCTCACCGGGCGCGAGGGTGTCGATCGTGTCGAAGGTCCCCGGGACGGTCACCCGGGGGCCGACGTCGGCGGAGGCCGGGATGGCGGCGGCGTTGGTCAGGGAGTCCAGGATCGGGCTCTGCGAGGCGAACGCGTGCATGTTGACCCGGGTGAAGGTGTCGTCGCTCGTGTTGGTGACGGTGCCGCTGATCCGGATGTCGCCGCGGCGCGGGACCGTCGGGTCGATCTCGTCGAGGTGGACGACGAGGGGCTCGGCCTCCTCGGCGGCGGCCGCGGGCGGTGGCGTCGAGACGCCCGTCGCGACCACGCCCAGCGCCGCCAGTCCCGCCAGGGCAGCACGGAGGACGGACGGGCGGGGCACGGACGAACTCTAGATGACCGGTGGGGACCCGTTCCGGGTGACGCGCACGCCCCGGCGCCCCGTCACCGGCCGGGCGACCGCGCTCGGATGAGGGCGCCCGCCGATCTCCCCCTAGACTTGGCCGCCGTGTCCGACGTCGCCTCGCCCCCGCTCACGATCGTGGAGATCCAGCACCGTGTCGGCGCCGAGCTGGACCGGATCGGGTCGGTGATCGACGAGCTCGGCACCCGCTTCGCCGACGCGGGCGAGGAGCTCGCCCTGGTCGGCGGCCCGGTGCGGGACGCGATGCTCGGCCGGCTGCAGAACGACCTCGACTTCACCACCTCCGCGCACCCCGACGTCACGGAGCAGCTGGTCTCCGGGTGGGCCGACGCGGTGTGGGACATGGGTCGCGCGTTCGGCACGATCGGCTGCCGCAAGGGGCCGTGGCAGGTCGAGATCACGACCTACCGCTCGGAGAGCTACGACCCCTCGTCCCGCAAGCCCGACGTCGACTTCGGCGACAGCCTCGAGGGCGACCTCGGCCGCCGTGACTTCAGCGTGAACTCGATGGCCGTGCGCGTGCCGGGCCGCGAGTTCGTCGACCCGTTCGGCGGCGTGGTCGACCTCGCCGAGCGGGTGCTGCGCACTCCCGGCACCCCCGAGGACTCGTTCTCCGACGACCCGCTGCGGATGATGCGCGCCGCCCGCTTCGCCGCCCAGCTCGGCTTCGACGTCGCGCCCGAGGTGGTCGCCGCGATGACCGAGATGGCCGGGCGGATCGACATCATCTCCGCCGAGCGGGTGCGCGACGAGCTGGTCAAGCTGGTCTGCGCGCCGCACCCGCGCCGCGGCCTGACCCTCCTCGTCGAGACCGGGCTCGCCGAGCACGTGCTGCCCGAGCTGCCGGCGCTGGCGCTCGAGCGCGACGAGCACCACCGGCACAAGGACGTCTACGAGCACACCCTCACCGTGCTGGAGCAGTCCATCGACCTCGAGCACCGCCTCGGCGGCGGTCCCGACTTCGTGAGCCGGTTCGCGGCGCTCATGCACGACGTCGGCAAGCCCCGCACGCGCCGGTTCGAGACCGGAGGCGTGGTCACCTTCCACCACCACGACGTCGTCGGCGCCAAGCTCACCCGCAAGCGGATGCAGGCGCTGCGCTTCTCCAACCACGACATCGACGCCGTCGCGCGCCTCGTCGAGCTGCACCTGCGCTTCCACGGCTACGGCTCGGGGGAGTGGACCGACAGCGCGGTGCGTCGCTACGTCCGCGACGCAGGCGACCAGCTCGAGCGGCTGCACATCCTCACCCGCGCCGACTGCACCACCCGCAACCAGCGCAAGGCCGACCGGCTGCGCCGGACGTACGACTCGCTCGAGGAGCGGATCGCGCGGCTCTCCGAGGAGGAGGAGCTCGCCGCGGTCCGGCCCGACCTCGACGGCAACCAGATCATGGGGCTGCTCGGCATCGGACCGGGCCGCGAGGTCGGCGAGGCCTACCGGTTCCTGCTCGACCTGCGCCTCGACGAGGGGCCGAAGACGCCCGAGCAGGCGGAGGCGGCGCTGCGGGAGTGGTGGGCCGCTCGCTGAGCGGCCTCAGGCGCGGCGCTCGGTGAGCTGGCCGTCGAGCCAGGCCGGGAACTGCGTCAGGTCGTCGAGGACGACGTCGGTGCCGGCGGCCACCAGCTCCTCGCGGGTGCACCCGCCGGTCAGCACCGACACGCTCAGCACCCCGGCCGCCCGGGCTCCCTCGACGTCGTGGACGTGGTCGCCGACGTAGGCCAGGGCGCCCTCGCGGCGCAGCACGTCGGCCTTGCCCACGCCCCACACCCAGCCCTCGAGGTGGTCGGCCTCGAGGCCGAGGTGGTCGAGGTGCAGCCGGGCGTTGGGGGTGTACTTGCCGGTCACCACGAGTACCCGGCCGCCGCGCTCCCGCACGGCCGCGAACGCCTCGTGGGCGCCGGCCAACGCCGGGACCGTGGTGATGGCGTGATCGGGGTAGAGCTCGCGGAACCGGTCGCCGGCCGGGCCGACCTGCTCGGCGGGCAGGTGGGGCGCCAGCAGGTGGTCGAGCGGCGGGCCCAGCCGGGAGGTCATCTCCTCGACCGGGAAGTCCACGCCCAGCTCGTCGCCCAGGGCTCGCAGCACCTGCCGGAACCCGGACGCGGTGTCGATCAGCGTGAGGTCGAGGTCGAAGCCGACCACGAGGGGGGTGCGTGCGGTCACGCCGGCGAGCGTACGTGCGGGGCCCGACCCCGGGCTCGCCCCCCGGTCCGGTGGATGCACGAAGAACTGCGGCCGCACGACCACTCCGGACGGATCCGGGTCGTCGTACGGCCGCAGTTCTCCGCGTCCCGGCTCGGCCCGGTCCTCCGGGTCTCCCCCCTGGGGTCCGGGTCAGGATCCGTCCACAGGTCGTGGCACGCGGCCGTCCTCCACAGGCCGGGGACGGGCCGGGTGCGCCGACCCGGCCGGACACGGCACGGTCGGCCGGTGGCGCAGGCAGGGGACCAGGACGGCGCGGTGGTGACGGTCGGCTGCCGCCGCGGTCGGGAGTGGGTACGCGTCAGCCGGGGGCTGCACCGTCGCGCTGACGTGGCCGACCCCGCGGGCGCGGACCTGCTCGCCTGGCAGGCGCTCCTCCCGGACGAGGCCGCCTTCTCGGCCCTGACCGCCGCCGACCGGCGCGGCTGGGACCTGCCTCCCCTGCCCGAGCGACTGCCGGTGTGCGTGGCGATGCCCTACGGCGTGACGGCGCCCGTCCGCCCCGGAGCCCTCCGGGTCACCCGTCATCGGCTGGTGCCCCCGCACGACGTCCGGGACGGACTGCGGCTGACCACCGCGGCGGAGACCCTGCTGAGCTGCGCGCCTCTGCTCAGCCTGCTCGACCTGGTGGTGCTCGTGGACAGTGCGCTGCGCGCCAAGGACATCGAGCTCCTCGAGCTGCACCTGGTGTGTCGCCACCACCGCAGGGGCGTGGGACGGTTGCGGGACGCCGTGGCGCTGGCCGATCCCGAGGCCGACTCGGTCATGGAGACCCTGCTGAGGGTGCTGCACGTGGTGTGCGGCATCGAGGTGGAGACCCAGCGCACGGTGCGCGACGAGCAGGGCGGGTTCGTGGCGCGCGGCGACCTGTGGCTGGTCGGCACCAGGACCCTGGTCGACTACGACGGCGCGGTCCACGCCGACCGGCGCCAGCAACGCAAGGACCGTCGGCGGGACCGACGGGTCAGCGGGGCGGACTGGGTGCTCAAGGCGTACACCGACGAGGACGTGCTCCGTCGACCGGCGAGCATCCTGCGCGAGGCCGACGCCGTCCTCGGGCGCCCACACGAGCCGCAGCGGATCCGCGCGTGGACCACGCTCTACCGCGAGTCCTGCTGGACCGAGGCCGGCCGCGAAGCCCTCGCCCGACGCCACGGGGCGAGACGTCCGGCCGGGTGATGGAGCCGGGTGATGCACGAAGAACTGCGGCCGCACGACCACTCCGGACGGATCCGGGTCGTCGTACGGCCGCAGTTCTCTGTGGCTGAGCGCCGCGGGGGCGTCAGCCGGGGGTCACTCGCCCCGGATGAACTTCTCGAGCTCGGCGCGACCGACGTCGTCGGGCATCTGCACCGGCGGGGACTTCATCAGGTAGGTCGAGGCCGGGATGATCGGGCCACCGATACCGCGGTCCTTGGCGATCTTCGCGGCGCGCACGGCGTCGATGATGATGCCGGCCGAGTTCGGGGAGTCCCAGACCTCGAGCTTGTACTCGAGGTTGAGCGGGACGTCGCCGAACGCGCGACCCTCGAGGCGGACGTAGGCCCACTTGCGGTCGTCGAGCCACGCGACGTAGTCGGACGGGCCGATGTGGACGTTCTTGCTGTCGATCTTGTCGGCCAGCTCGCCGGTGAGGTTGGACGTCACGGCCTGGGTCTTGGAGACCTTCTTCGACTCCAGGCGCTCGCGCTCGAGCATGTTCTTGAAGTCCATGTTGCCGCCGACGTTGAGCTGGTACGTGCGGTCCAGCGCGACGCCGCGGTCCTCGAACAGCTTGGCCATCACGCGGTGGGTGATGGTGGCGCCGACCTGGCTCTTGATGTCGTCGCCGACGATCGGGACGCCGGCGTCCTCGAACTTCTTGGCCCACTCGGGGTCGGAGGCGATGAAGACGGGCAACGCGTTGACGAAGCCGACGCCGGCGTCGATGGCGCACTGGGCGTAGAACTTGTCGGCCTCCTCCGAGCCCACCGGGAGGTAGGAGACGAGGACGTCGACCTCGGCGTCCTTGAGCGCCTGGACCACGTCGACCGGCTCGGCGGCCGACTCCTCGATGGTCTGGCGGTAGTACTTGCCGAGGCCGTCGAGCGTCGGGCCGCGCTTGACCTCGACACCGAGGGTCGGGACGTCGGCGATCTTGATGGTGTTGTTCTCGGAGGCGTTGATGGCCTCGGAGAGGTCCTTGCCGACCTTCTTGTCGTCGACGTCGAAGGCGACGACGAACTCGACGTCCTTGACGTGGTAGTCACCGAAGACGACGTGCATGAGCCCGGGGACGGTGCCGGACGGGTCCGCGTCCTTGTAGTACTCCACGCCCTGGACGAGGGAGGTGGCGCAGTTGCCGACTCCGACGATCCCTACTCGTACCGAACCCATGGGGCTCTCCTTCTCGTTGCTGGGTCTGTGATTGCTGGTTAGCTGGACTGCTGGCTGGTCGGCGGTGCCGCCGGGGTGTCGTCGCCGCGCTCTGCGCGGATCAGGTCCGACAGCCACCGCACCTCGCGCTCGACGGACTCCACGCCGTGGCGCTGGAGCTCGCCGGCGTACCGGTCGACCTCGGCCTGGGTGCGTTCGAGCTCGGCCTGGACCCGTGCCAGGCGCTCCTGGAGCCGCGAGCGACGTCCCTCGAGGACGCGCAGGCGGATCTCCATGTCGGTGGAGGAGAAGAAGGCGAACCGGATGTCGAAGTTGTCGTCCTCCCACGCGGTGGGACCGACCTCCGACATGAGGCGGTGGAACTCCTCGTGCCCCGCCTCGGTGACCTCGTAGACGATCCGCGGACGGCGGCTCGTCGTGGTGGTCGTCGTCGCGGCCTCGGTGATGAGGGCGGCGCGCAGCATCTTCTTCAGTGCCGGGTAGAGCGAGCCGTAGGACAGCACCCGGCCCCACCCCAGCATCAGGTTGAGCCGCTTGCGCAGCTCGTAGCCGTGCATGGGTCCCTCGTGCAGCAGTCCGAGGACTGCGAGCTCGATGGTGTCACCACGGCGTGCCATGCGATCTATCGTACCGATATATCCGAGAACGACGAATCAGGGATCTCCGAGCGCCACCCGTACCCTTTCCGGGTGACTGCGAAGAAGAGGAGGGCCATCGGTCCGGCACAGAAGCGTCGACCGAAGCCCCGCCGCACTCCGCGCCAGCGCCTCGCCAAGGTCGCGAAGATCGTCGCGATCCTCGGCGTCGTCGGCGCCCTCGTGCTCGCGGGTGTCGTGGTGGTGCTCTACCAGGCCATCTCGATCCCGACGCCGAACTCCGCGTTCCAGGCGCAGACGACCTTCGTCTACTACCAGGACGGCAAGCAGGAGCTCGGGACGTACTACGAGGACCAGAACCGCGAGTCGATCCCGCTCGCGGAGATGCCGGACACGATCCAGGACGCGGTGGTCGCGGCCGAGAACCAGACCTTCTGGACCGACAAGGGCATCGACCCCAAGGGCATCCTGCGCGCGCTGTTCTCCAACGCGCGCGGCAACGCCCGCCAGGGCGCGTCGACGATCACCCAGCAGTACGTGAAGATCCTCTACCTGACCAGCGAGCAGAGCTACAAGCGCAAGATCAAGGAAGCGATCGTCTCGCTCAAGATCCAGCAGCAGCTCAGCAAGAAGGAAGTCCTCGAGGGCTACCTCAACACCATCTACTTCGGCCGCGGCGCCTACGGCATCCAGGCCGCCTCCGAGGCCTACTTCGACCACCCGGCCTCCGAGCTCAACCTGCGCGAGTCCGCGGTGCTGGCGACGGTGCTCAACAACCCCCAGCAGTACGACCCGGCGAACGGCAAGGAGGCCAAGGAGGACCTCAAGGGGCGCTACGAGTACGTCCTGGACTCCATGGAGAAGATGGGCACCATCACCGCCGACCAGCGCGACACCGCGCTCAAGCGGCTGCCCAAGTTCCCCAAGATCGCGGCGCAGAGCCAGTTCGGCGGCCAGAAGGGCCACATGCTGGCGCTGGTCAAGAAGGAGCTGCTCGCGCGCGGCATCGCCTCGGAGGAGGAGATCGACGGCGGCGGCCTGCGGATCACCACGACGTTCGACCCCCAGGTGATGAGCGAGATCCAGGCGTCGGTCGACGAGCAGCGCCCCGACGCCGGCATGCCCGGTGAGGCCGGCAACGCCGACCTGCACATCGGCGCCGCCACCGTCGACACCCGGACCGGCGCCCTGCTCGGCTTCTACGGCGGCCAGGACTACCTCGACTCGCAGATCAACTGGGCCGTCGCCGGCGGCATGGCCGGCTCGACGATGAAGGCCGCGACCGACGTCGCCGCGATCCGCGACGGCTTCTCGCTCAACGACACCTTCGAGGGCAACAGCCCCATCGACATCGCCGGCACCGAGTTCGAGAACCAGGGCGACGAGGACTACGGCTCGGCCGTCTCGATGATCACCGCCACCGAGAACTCGGTGAACACCGCCTTCGTCGACATGGTCGACTCGATGGACGACGGCCCGCAGAAGGTCATCCAGGCCGCCGAGGACCTCGGCATCCCGGGCAACGACGGCGCGTCGTGGGGCATCCCGCGCGCCTCGAGCGACCTGCAGGACAACGTCGGCGTCACGCTCGGCACCGCGCAGGTCAGCCCGATCAACATGGCCAACGCCTACGCCACCCTCGCCAACGGCGGCAGCCGCAACGAGGTCCACGTCGTGCAGAAGGTCGTCAACAAGGAGGGCGAGACGATCTACGAGGCCCAGCCGCGCAGCAAGCGGACGGTCGACGAGGACATCACCTCCGACGTGACCTACGCCCTCGAGCAGGTCGTCCAGTCGGGCTCCGGCTCCGAGGCGCTCGCGCTCGGCCGCCCGGCCGCCGGCAAGACCGGCACCGCCACCAACGACGACGGCGGCGTGTCGTCCTCGTGGTTCGTCGGCTTCACCCCGCAGGTCTCGACCGCGGTGATGTACGTCCGCGGCAAGGGCCGCGAGTCGCTCGACGAGCTGCGCCCGGACGGCGCCGACCTGTGGCTGCCGACGAGCTCCGACGGCCGCTCGGGCTACTTCGGCGGCAACTACCCCGCCAAGACCTGGACCTCGATCATGGGCAAGGTCATGGAGGGCATGGAGGTCGAGGACTTCCCGGAGCCGGCCTACGTCGACGGCGACGCGCCCGAGGACGGCCACGAGTACGTCCCGCCGCCCCCGCCGCCGCCGAAGCCCTCGCCGACGAAGAAGCCGACCGGCGGCGTGACGATCACGCCGACCGAGACGCCGAGCCCGACGGAGACGCCCAGCCCGACGGAGACGCCGACCACGCCGGTCCCGACGACGCCGGTCCCGACGACGCCCGTGCCGACCACGCCCGTGCCGACCACGCCGGTCCCGACCACGCCGGTCCCGACCACGCCGACCGAGACCCCGCCGCCGACGACGACGCCGCGGCAGGCCGCGCGGCCGGGTGCCGACGTCCGACCCTGACGCCGCGATGGACGAGACCGCGGTGGAGTCGCCGACCCGGGCCGACCCGACCGCGGCCCGGCTCTCGGAGGTCGTCGGCGGACCCCTCGGCGAGCACGCCGGGACCCACCCGTGGTGGACCCCCACCCGCATCCTGCTCGGCGCCACCGGCGTCGCGCTCGCGGCGGGGATGGTCAGCAAGTCGGCCTGCGTGCCGTCCGGGTGGGGCAACGAGGAGCAGCCCTACGCCGAGCTCTGCTGGACCGCGCTCGCCGGCCGGCCGGTGACCTCGGCCGGCCCGCCCGAGGTGACGGGGTTGCTGGAGCGCGTCGCGGGGCTGGTCCCGGGGTCGGGCACCGTCGCGACGGCGGTCGGCCTCGCGCTCCTGCTCGCGCCGCTCCTCCTGCTCGCCACCGCTCTCCTCGCGCGGGTCGACCCGCGGCGGCCGTGGGCAGCGGCCGGCTGGGCGATGGCGCCCGTCCTGGTCGTCCACTGGCTGTCGTGGGAGGCGCTCGCCGCGGTCGGCGTCGCGGTCCTGCTCTGGGGGTGGACCACCGGGCGGCCCTGGCTCGCCGGCGTCGGCGCCGGGATCGGCGCGGCGGTGGCCCTGCCGGTCGCGGTGGCCCTCGCCGGTGTCCTCGCCGTCGGCCGCCGCGACGGCCGGGCCGGGCTGCGGGACCGGTTCGACGCGGTGCTCGCCGCGGCGGCGGCGTACGTCGTGGTCACCGTCCCGGGGCGCGCCGACCTCGAGCGGGCCGACGTCGGCTCGCTCTGGCTGGTCCTCCAGCAGGCCGGCCACACCCCGTCGCGCACCACCCGCACCGTCGTCGCCGTCGCGGTGCTGGCCCTGGCCGCCGCCGCGGTCGCGTGGATGGTGGCCCGGACCGGTCGCCGCGGACCGCGCACCGCCGCCGGCGCGGGGCTGGTCCTGCTGGTGGCGGCGATCCTCGTGTCCGGCTCGGCGGCACCCGAGCTGGGCCTGGTCGTGCTGCCGCTCGCCGCCCTCGCGGTGCGCCGCTGGCGCGACCTGCTGGTGTGGCAGGCCTGCGAGGTGGTGAGCTGGGTGGTCACCGGCTGGTACGTCGGCGGGGCGATCGAGCCGACCGTGACCGACGACGTACGGGCCTACTGGCTGGCCGTGCTGGTCCGCACGGTGGGGCTGCTGTGGCTGGTGGTGGCGGTCCTGGCCGACGCGTCAGTCGACGACGACGCGGTCGACGTCGGTGGCGGTGAACCGCACCCGGACGTCGACCTGCTCACCGATGCGGGGCGTGCGCGCGCCTGAGGGCAGGAACAGCATCGACGCCTGCATGTGCGGCGGCTCGGCGAACAGCCGCTGCTTGCCGTCGATGGAGAACGGCGAGCGGACGAAGCCGGCGGCGTCCATGCCGCCGCGGGCCAGCGTGGCGGCCCGCGCCCGCAGCGACTGGTCACCGGTGGGTGCCTCGAGCCCGATGCCGTGGGCGGTGCCGCCGCTGACCACGACGATGTGCCCGCTCTTGGGGGCGCTGCGGCCGCGGTAGCCGAACACGTCGCCCCGCTCGACCGGGTGCACGTCGAGCACCGTGGCGGTGACCCGCAGCGCGCCGCGGTCGCCGAGCCAGAGGTCGGTCCCGATCCGCGGGCGGATCGTGAAGTCCGGGTAGCGGCTGGAGAGCGTGCCCATCTCGGCGTGCGTGAGGTGCGAGACGTAGACCGTGCGGGTGGGCAGCCCGGAGGCCACCACGTCGTTGACCAGCCGGCTCACCTCGCCGAGGTGGGAGGTGGTGCCCAGCGGCAGGTGGAGCGCGACGCCGCGCAGGCCGCTGCGCGCGGTCCCGAGCGCCTGGGCCGCCGCCTCGAGCTCGCGCCGGGTCATGCCGTGGCGCCGCATCGAGGTGAGCTGCTCGAGGACGAACCGGGCGGACGGGTGCCGCTCGCGCAGCGCGGCGAGGTCGTCGGGCCGGCTGACCGTGTGCACCACCCGGGCGGCCGTGCGGTCGTCGAGGTCGAGGGCGGCGCCGAAGGGCCGCCACGGGGTCATCACCAGGACGTCGCCGTCGTAGCGCGGGGTCACCTCGCCGAGCTCGTCGTAGGTGCCGACCGCGAGCAGGTCGAGGGGGGCGCCGGTCTCGGCGACGTGGTCGGCCAGCCACTGGGCCCGGCGGGCGAGGCGCCCGAGCGACAGGCCGTAGCCGTTGCCCTTGGCCACCGGGACCAGGCCGGGGCTCCGGGTGGCGGTGGCGAGGAGGTGGGCGCGCCAGCGCGCGCCGTCGACGGTCAGGGTGAGGCTCACGTCGTCACCCCCTCCGGGCCAGGTAGAGCTGGAACGCCTTGTAGATCGCCCGGTTGAGCGGCAGGTCCCACTCGCCGGCGTGCTCGACCGCCTGGCCGCCGGTGCCGACCTTGAACTGGATCAGCCCGACGTGCGGGTCGTCGGCGTCGAGGGTCTCGGTGATGCCGCGCAGGTCGTAGACGGCGGCCCCCGCCGCGAGGGCGTGGCGGATCATGGCCCACTGCACGGCGTTGGAGCCGCGGACCTCGCGCTTCTCGGTCGAGGAGGCGCCGTAGGAGTACCAAGCGTGCGTGCCGACGCGGATCGCGATGGTGGCCGCCACGAGGTCGCCCTCGTGGCGGGCCAGCCAGAGCTGGATCCGGTCGGGGTCCTCGGCGCCGAGCGCGTCGACCATCGTGCGGAAGTAGGACAGCGGGCGCGGGGTGAAGTGGTCGCGCTCGGCGGTGTGGGCGTAGAGGGCGTGGAACGCCTCGAGGTCCTCGGGACCGCCACGACGCACCTCGACCCCCGACTTGTCGGCCTTCTTGATGTTGCGCCGCCACAGCTGGTTCATCCCGGCGAGCACGTCCGCCTCGGTGCGCGGCGCGCCGTCGTCACCGACCAGCGGGACCTGGAAGTTGAACTGCGGCTGGCCGGCCGCGAAGCCGCCCTCGGTGCCCTGCTGCTGCCACCCGAGCTCGTGCAGCTGGGCGACCACCCGGGCACCCTGCTGGCAGCGCTCGAGCGGCGGGACGTCGCCGAGGCGGCGTACGGCCGGGTCGGCGATGCCGGCCTTGACCTGCTCGGCCGACCAGCGGCGGGTCACCACGGGCGGACCCATCCGCACCGCGAAGGCGCCGTTGGCCTTCAGGTGCGACACCAGCGGGGCCAGCCAGGCGGCGAGGTCGTCGTCGGCCCAGTCGATGACCGGGCCCTCGGGGAGGTAGGCGAGGTAGCGCTTCACCTTCGGCAGCTGGCGGTAGAGCACGAGGCCGACGCCGACCAGCGTGTCGCCGTCGTGCCAGCCGACCGACTCCGAGCGCCACTCCGCCTTCACCGACGCCCACGCGGGTGTCTGGAGGAAGCTGGCGGACGACTGGCCGGCGATGAAGTCGCGGTGCTCCTGCGCGGAGATCGGGCGGAGCGTCAGGCGGGTCGTCACTCCGGAGAGGCTACAAGGGACCAGACACGACCCCCGTACGTGTCTGGTCCCTTCACCGGTACAGACGCCGCTCGCACCGCTTTGGTTGCACCCGTGTCAGAACTTTCTTGACAGGTTTTCCCGATCGCCGTCGCCCGCGCCCTCGCCGCGCTCTCCTCGAGCGCGGGGACCCGGGTCAGAGGCGCTCGCGCAGCCAGGCGAAGTCGGCGGCGTGCTCGGCGGCACCGCCGGGCGTCTCGCAGATCACCGGGGCGCCGGCCTCGCGGACCACCGCGGCGAACTCGTCGGGCGGCAGGTGGCCCTGGCCGAAGTTGGCGTGCCGGTCGGCGCCGGAGTCGAAGGCGTCGCGCGAGTCGTTGGCGTGGACCAGGTCGATGCGGCCGGTGATGGCGCGGATCCGCTCGACCGCGTCGCCGAGCTCGATGCCGCCCGCCCAGGCGTGGCAGGTGTCGAGGCAGAACCCGACCCGGTCGGCGCCCTCGGCGGAGGAGACCGCGTCCCAGACGCCGGCGATCCGGTCGAGGTGGCGGGCCATCGCGTTGTCGCCGCCGGCGGTGTTCTCGATGAGCAGCGGGATCTTGAGGTCGGTGGCCTCGATCGCCTTGCGCCAGTTGTCGAAGCCGACCGCCGGGTCGTCGTCCTTGCCGACGTGGCCGCCGTGGACCACCAGGCCCTTCGCGCCGATCTCGGCGGCGGCGTCCATGTGCTGCTGCAGCAGCTTGCGGCTCGGGATCCGGATCCGGTTGTTGGTGGTGGCGACGTTGACGACGTAGGGCGCGTGGACGTAGAGGTCGACCCCCGCCTCCGCAGCCGCCGTGCGGAGCGCGGCCGCGCCGCCCTCGAACCGGATCTCGGGGCCCTTGTAGCCCTGCGGGTCGCCCAGGAAGAACTGCACGAGCGTGGTCTGCCGGGCCACGGCCTCGGCGACCGGGTCGGTCTGCTCGACGTGGGCGCCGACGGGGAGGGCGGGCGACGGGGTGCTCATGCCCACCACCCTAGGAGGACCCACAGACAGCCCGCGATCACGGTGAGCAGGCCCGCGACCGCCGCCCAGCCGACGACGTCGGCACCGGGCGTCCCGGGGCCGGGGGCACCGGTGGACGCGCGGTCGAGGCGGTCCGGGACCGCGGGGCACTCCGGCGGCGGCACCGGCAGGCGGCGCAGCAGGCGCAACGCGGCCTCCGCCGAGACGATCCGCTGCTCGGGGTCGGGCACGAGCAGGCGCTCGAGCAGCGGTCGCAGCGGGTGGGACGGGATCTCGCGCTGCTCCAGCGGCGGCAGCCCGGTGACCAGCTCGAGGGCGACCCGGCCGACCGCGTAGAGGTCCTGCGTGGGGTCGGGCGCGGCGCCGCGTGCCTGCTCGGGCGCCATGTAGCCGTCGGTGCCGATCGCGCCCGGGACGGTGGTGAAGCGGCGGTCGGCGACGGGTGCGGCCACCCCGAAGTCGCCCAGGCGCAGGTGCGGCCCCCCGTCGCAGGTGGCCTCGAGCATCAGGTTGGCGGGCTTGACGTCGCGGTGCACCAGCCCGGCGGCGTGCACCGCGCCGAGCCCCATCAGCAGCTGCTCGACCAGCAGCGCGACCGTCCCGGCGTCGAGCGGACCGTGCTCGCGCAGCAGGTCGGCCACCGAGCCGCCGCGCACCAGCTCCATGGCCAGCACCACCAGGTCGTCCTCGGCCGCCCAGCCGTGCGGTGCGACGACGTGCGGGTGGCGCACCCGCACCGCCTGCTCCCGCACGAAGCGGGCGAGCAGCGCCGACCCGGGCCTGCCCAGCACCTTGACCGCGACCTCGTCGCCGGTGCGCTCGTCACGGGCCCGCCACACCGACCCCATGCCGCCCGCGCCCACCTGCTCGAGGAGGGCGTAGCGCCCGGCCACCACGGTGCCGGACCGGGAGCGTGGGTGCGTGGACACGTCCCGACGCTACGGCGCCTCGGCCGTCCGTGGGCGTTCCTCCACAGGGTGCCCGGCGCACGAACGCGCGGAGCCCTCGTCGCGCGGCCCGACCACCCCGTCGACCACCGTGACCGGCTGGTCCGGACCTGGTGCCAGCACCCTTGCCGACGGGCCGGGGCGTACGCCATCGTCGTCGCGTGCACGGCCCCGGTCGCGGGCCACCCAGAGGGGGAGAGCCCATGTCCGACACCACTCCCGGCGCCGAGCCGACGCCCGAGCCGACGCCCGATCCCGCGACCCCGGGGTCGGGCTGGTCGAGCGCGGACGCCTCGCGCCGGGCCGACGAGGCCGTCGCCACGCTGAGGAAGGCGAACCCGCTCGACCTCGCGACGATCGGTGCCGGCCTGCTGGTGTTCCTGGGCTCCCTCCTGCCCTACTACACGTGGTCGGTCGACGTGCCGATGCCGGCGTCGAACACCACCTCGATCACGGCCTGGCACGGGGCGTGGGGCTGGCTGGGGGCACTGCTCGCCCTCGCCGGCGCTGCCGTTCTGGTGCTGCACCTCGTGGGCTCAGCCATCCGGTTGCCCGCGCGCACGGTCGTGCTCGCCCTCTTCGCGCTCGGCACCCTGCTCACCCTGCTCGCCCTGGTGACGACGCCGGGGCCCGACTGCAGCAAGGACCTCGGAGCGCTGTGCGACCTCTTCGACGAGGGTCGCGGCGTCGGCTACTGGCTCGCGCTGCTGGGCTCGATCGCGGGCACCGCGCTCGCCGCGCTGCGCCGCGCCGCTCCCTGACCCACGCCTCGCCGTGCCGGCCACCGCGGTCGGCCCACGACGATTCCGGCGCGCCGGCCGCGCGCTGGTAGCCTCTCCCGGTTGCCTCCGGGCGACCGACCGCGGGTCCGGCCCCATGCCAGGCGCCGCGGACGCACAGCCCTCCTGCCACGGAAAGCCCGTGGCCGCTCTAGCCCAGAGGAGGTGGAGACCGCTATGCGTGCCTATGAAGTGATGGTCATCCTCGACCCGAGTCTCGACGAGCGCACCATCGAGCCCTCGCTCGACAAGTACCTCAACGTGATCCGCAAGGACGGCGGCTCGGTCGAGTCCGTCGACGTGTGGGGTCGTCGCCGGATGGCGTACGAGATCAAGAAGAACGCCGAGGGCATCTACGCCGTCGTCAACCTGACCGCGGAGCCCGCGACGGTCAAGGAGTTCGACCGCCAGCTCGGCCTGAACGAGTCGATCCTGCGCACGAAGGTCATGCGTCCCGACGCCCACTGATCGCCCTCGCGGCATCTGTGGATAGCACCTTCCCGCTGTCGGTCCGTGCCTGTTTGATGGGCATGGCACCGGGAGCACCCCGGATCAACAGGGACATCTAGAGGAGACCTGACATGGCAGGCGAGACCACGATCACCGTTGTCGGCAACCTGGTCGACGACCCGGAGCTGCGGTTCACCCCCTCGGGGGCACCCGTCGCGAACTTCCGGATCGCGTCGACCCCGCGCACCTTCGACCGCCAGAGCAACGAGTGGAAGGACGGCGACACGCTGTTCCTCTCCTGCGCTGTCTGGCGCCAGGCCGCGGAGAACGTCGCCGAGTCCCTCCAGCGAGGGATGCGCGTGATCGTCCAGGGTCGCCTCAAGTCGCGTCAGTACGAGACCCGTGAGGGCGAGAAGCGCACCGTCTTCGAGATCGACGTCGAGGAGGTCGGCCCGTCGCTGCGCTCCGCATCGGCGAAGGTCACCAAGACGCAGCGGTCCGGCGGCGGTGGCGGCGGCTACTCCGGCGGTGGCGGCGGCTACGCGGGCGGTGGCGGTGGCGGGCAGCAGTCCGCACCGGCCGACGACCCGTGGGCCAGCCCGGCACCCGCCCAGGGCGGCGGCGGCTGGGGCGGACAGTCCCAGGGCCAGCCGCAGGGTGGCGGCCAGTCCGCGCCCGCCAACGACCCGTGGGCCACGCCCGGGGTCAGCGGCGGCAACGACGAGCCCCCCTTCTGATCCGGAAGACCCAGCAACACATTCATTCCATTCCGTCCCTGATTGCCTTCAGGGCCGGGCTCACTGAAAGGGAGCACCACAATGGCCAAGGCAATTCTGCGCAAGCCCAAGAAGAAGGTTTGCCAGTTCTGCAAGGAGAAGGCGACCGGTGTCGACTACAAGGACACCACGCTGCTCCGCAAGTTCATCTCCGACCGCGGCAAGATCCGCGCCCGTCGCGTGACCGGCAACTGCGTCCAGCACCAGCGCGACGTGGCCATCGCCGTCAAGAACGCGCGCGAGCTCGCCCTGCTGCCCTACACGTCCACCGGTCGCTGAGAGGAGCACGGAACATGAAGCTCATCCTGACCCAGGAAGTCGACGGGCTCGGCGCCCCCGGTGACGTGGTCGAGGTCAAGGACGGCTACGGCCGCAACTACCTCGTCCCCCGTGGCCTCGGCATCAAGTGGACCCGCGGCGGCGAGAAGACCGTCGAGTCGATCAAGACCGCCCGCTCGGCTCGCGCCGCGCGCGACGAGGGCCACGCCCAGGAGATCAAGACCAAGCTCGAGGCGAGCGGGGTCAACGTGAAGGTCCGCGCCGGTGCCGGCGGCCGTCTGTTCGGTGCCGTCACGACCGCGGAGATCGCCGACGCGATCGCCGAGGTCTCGGGCGAGAAGGTCGACCGCCGCACCATCGTGGTCGTCAACCCGATCAAGTCGCTCGGCGCCCACGAGGTGTCGGTGAAGCTGCACGACGAGGTGTCGGCCACGGTCGCCCTCAACGTCGTCCCGGCCTGATCACCGCCTGACGCACGACCCAGTCGCACGGCCCGCCCCTCCCCGGAGGTGGCGGGCCGTTGCGCGTCCGCGGCCGCCCGCTGCCCGCTCGTGAGCCCGCGCTATGCCCGCGCGTACGCCCGTCCCCGCGCGCCCGCCGTCCACACCCTCCCCGATAGTCCGCTGCGATCGGCCGGTCCGCAGGCGTGCTGAACCGGCCGGTCGCAGCGGACTATCTCGAGGGATGTGGACAGCGGGGGCGGGCAGAGACGGGGAGGCGGGGGCAGGCGGGGAGGGCAGCGGGCTACTCGGTGGGCTGCTCGCAGGGCGTCGGCGGCTGGCCGCCGCCGGAGTGGTACTCGTGGTCGGTGCCGTCGGCGCGCAGCGTGATCCGCGTCCCCTCGACCAGCGCCTGGGTGTACATCGTGCCCGGCTCGGCGCAGCCGCGGCTGCCGTCACGCCAGGTCACGTCCTCGACCGCGACCACCTCCACGTCGCCGGGCTCGAGGCCCAGCCGCTGCGCCAGGTCAGCCACCGCCTCGCGGGTCGCGCCGGTGACCGGGGGCGAGCCGTCCGCGGGGCTGGACGAGGGGCTGGACGAGGGGCTGGACGAGGGGCTGGACGAGGCGCTGGGGTCCACGGCGTCCTCCGGGGTCGGGTCGCTCGATCCGCCGCAGGCGGTGAGCAGGGTGGCGCACGTGGCGAGGACGATGAGGTGACGTACCGAGATCGTCATGGGGGTCGGACGCGCGGGCGGGGCGCGACGTTCCGCGTCAGCCGTCGGCGCCGGTGCGCTGGTGGCCGGCGGGGAAGCGGTTCGGGCGGGCGACGACGGCGTCGACGACCACGGGCCGTGCGGAGAGCGACTCGATGACGATGCGCCCGGTGCGCATCCCGGAGTAGCGGTCGATGACGACGTGCTGCACGAGCGGGGACCGGGGGCCGGAGAGGTCGACGACGTGCCAGTCGCGCCGGCCGACGCGCACCCGCACCGAGCCCAGGCGCTGCCCCGAGGCCGCGATCAGCCGCAGCTCGCCGACCGCGGTCCGGGGCAGCACCAGCCGGGCGCCACGACGGGTCGCCCGGAGTGCGTCGCCGTCGACGTAGCCATCGCCGCGGACCTTCGTCCAGCCGCGGGTCCGGCGCAGGTCCGACGGCACGAAGAACTCGACGGGGTCGGCCCACTCGCTGACGTTGCCGCCGCCGTCGACGGTGCGGGCGGTGAAGACGTGGCGCCCGGGTCGCGGGTCCGCCAGCGACCAGCGGCCGCCGGTGCAGGCGACGGCCCGCTCGCCGTCGCGGCACTCGAAGGTGCTGCCGGGCTCGTTGCTGTCGAGCCGCAGCGGGACGCTGGGGGTGGTGATGACCGGCTGGGTGGGGGTCGCCTCGTCGTAGGCGCTGCGGGTGATGAAGACGAAGGGCGCCTTGGTGTCCTGCCCCCAGGTGAGGGAGGCCGGGGTGGGGTCCTCGTCGGGGGTGTCGGCGACCTGCGGCGGCAGCAGCGGGTTGGTGTCGGGGGTCCGCGAGCGGTCACCGAGGTCGACGGCGCGGACGCGGAAGCCGTACGAGCCGGCCGGGGCGTCGGCCTGCGCCGGCAGCGCGACCGGGCTGGTGCACGCCTCCCAGGCCGGGGACGGAGCGGCCGGGGTGGCGAAGGCGCACTCGAAGCCGAAGGGCCCGGCGTCGGCGTCGGAGACCGCGGCGGTGAAGCTGAACGACATGGTCGCGGTCGGCACCATGCCGGCCCCGTTCGGCGCGGTGGAGGGCGTGAGGAGCGTGTCCGGCGGCGTCGAGTCGTCGCAGCCGTTGCCGCTCGGGAGCCCGATCACGGTCGGCGGCGACTCGTCGAGGCAGCCGGGCTCGGCTCCCGCCGGAGCGGTGCCCGCGACGAGCAGGGTAGACGTGGCCAGGACGAGCACGAGGGCGCTCGCCGGTCGGCGTGCCCGGGTCGTGGTCATGGTGGACTCCCTCCGGTGCGCCCAGCCGGGTGCCGGCGCTCCCTCCGAGAGGCTCAACGGGCGAGCGTCGCCCCGGTTACGAGCCAGGCGTCGCCGCGCGCCCGCCACCACAGCAGCGCCCCGCGCGAGCCCATGAAGACCACGGTCATCGCGACCCAGACCATGACCAGGCCGTGGGGGAGGGTCGCGGCGAACAGCGCGGCAGGGGCGTACGCCGCGAGCACCACGAGGCCGGCCCGGGCGAGGAAGGTGCCGTCACCGGCGCCGATGAGCACGCCGTCGAGGACGAACACCAGCCCGGCGAGCGGCTGCCCGGCGGCCGCGACCAGGAGCACCGGGACCAGGGCGGCGCGGACCTCGGGGTCGGTCGTGAACAGGGCTCCGACGAACGGGGCGGCGGCCGCGAGCGCGAGCCCGGCCACCAGCCCGCTGCCCCACCCCCACTGCACCATCCGGCGGGTGAGGCGGCGGGTGGTGGCGACGTCGCCCTCGCCGAGCGCGCGGCCGGTGAGGGCCTGGGCGGCGATCGCGATGGCGTCGAGGGCGAAGGCGAGGAAGGACCAGAGCGTGATCGCGACCTGGTGGGTGGCGATGTTGACGTCGACGTCGTGGCCGCCGGCGCGGGTCACGGCGTACGTGCCGACCAGCAGGCAGGCGCGCAGCGCGAGGGTGCGGACGACGAGCGCGACGGCGGCGTGGGCGGCGGCCCGGATGCCGGCCCGGTCGGGGGAGAGCGGGGCGTCGTGCTCGCGGGCCGCCCGCACGACGACGGTGACCAGCCAGGCGGCGGACAGCACCTGCGCGACGACCGACCCGATCGCGGAGCCGGCGATCCCGAGGCCCAGGCCGTAGACCAGGACGACGTTGAGCACGATGTTGAGGCCGTTGCCGGCGACCGCCACGAGCAGCGGGGTCCGGGTGTCCTGCAGGCCGCGGAGCACCCCGGTGGTGGCGAGCATGACCAGCAGGGGCGTGGTGCCGAGGAAGGCGATGGCGAGGTAGGTCTCGGCGTGGTCCGCGACCTCGGCCCCCGTGCCGAACGCACCCACGAGGGCCGGGGTCAGCGCGATGCCGAGGACCGTCGCGATCGTGCCGATCAGCACCGCGAGCCAGACGCCGTCGACGCCCTGGGCGAGCGCGGCGCGCAGGTCCCCGGCGCCGAGGTGGCGCGCGACGCTGGCGGTCGTGCCGTAGGCGAGGAACACGCACAGCCCGACCACGGTCTGCAGGACGACCGCGGCGACGCCGAGGCCGGCGAGCTCGGGGGTGCCGAGGTGCCCGACGACCGCTGCGTCGGAGAGCAGGAAGAGCGGCTCGGCGACCAGGGCGAGGAAGGCCGGCACGGCCAGGCGGAGGATCTCCCGGTCGACGGCCTTCACGGCTCCACCCTAGGAACCGCCCCCGGCCAGGGGCCACCGGCCGTCCGCGGGGGCCGTTACCGAACCGGCCCGGCGGGTGTACATAGCCCGTTCGGACCACCTGTGAATGGCGGTGTGGATGAGCGACGGGTGGCCGGGGTCACGACGCCGTGTCGACAAAGCAACAGGCGTCTCCCAGATGGCGGACGGGTGAACGACGACATCCGGGAGAAAACTTTGCGTCCACAGCCCGACCGAGGCGTTTGCGCAGGTCAGAGCGCTACACCCGGCCGGTTCCCGCGTTCTGTCCACAGGTCTGTCCACGCTGTGTACGCAGCCCGCGGCGTGTCGTCCACGGTCGTACCCAGCTTGTCCACATGGCCTGTGGATAACTCGGGCTCGTCGGCTTCCCGGAACGCCCCGCCAGCGCGTACGGTCTCGCGCGGACCAGCAGTCGGGCCAGGTGCCGGTGACCCGGACGTGCGTCGGTCGCGACATGCGGTCCCGGGATCCGGCGACGGTGTCGGAGGTCTGGCCTAGCGTCGGGTCCAGCGAGCAGGGAAGGGAGCAGCGGTGAGCATCGCCTTCGAGGGGGACACCGACGAGGCGTGGGGCGACGGCCCCGCGGCCTACGAGCCGGGCGAGTCCCCGCGCTCCCCGGGCGACCGCACCCCGCCGCAGGACAACGCGGCCGAGCAGAGCGTGCTCGGGTCGATGCTGCTGTCGAAGGACGCCATCGCCGACGTCGTCGACGTGATCAAGGCCGTCGACTACTACCGCCCGGCCCACGAGGTCATCCACGACGCGATCATCGACCTCTACGGCCGCGGCGAGCCGGCCGACCCGATCACCGTGGCCGCCGAGCTGCAGAAGCGGGGCGAGCTGCAGCGCATCGGCGGTGCGCCCTACCTCCACACCCTCTCGGCCAACGTCCCGATCGCGGCCAACGCCGGCTACTACGCCGAGATCGTGCGCGACAAGGCGATCCTGCGCCGCCTGGTCGAGGCCGGCACCCGCATCGCCCAGCTCGGCTACGCCGGCGAGGGCCAGATCGAC
Source organism: Nocardioides okcheonensis (assembly GCF_020991065.1). Lineage (NCBI taxonomy): Bacteria > Bacillati > Actinomycetota > Actinomycetes > Propionibacteriales > Nocardioidaceae > Nocardioides > Nocardioides okcheonensis. The sequence continues at coordinate 2,670,282 of NZ_CP087710.1, read as the reverse complement.
GACGTCGTCGACTCCGCCCAGGCCGAGGTCTACAAGGTCACCGACCGGCGCGCGGCCGTCGACTACGCGCCGCTGAGCGACATCATGAGCGGCGTCCTCGACGAGATCGAGGCGATCGGCAACCGGGAGGCGGGGCTCTACGGCGTGCCGACCGGGTTCGCCGACCTCGACGACCTCACCAACGGCCTGCACTCCGGCCAGATGATCATCGTCGCGGCGCGACCCGCCATGGGAAAGTCGACCCTCGCCCTCGACTTCTGCCGCGCGGCGTCGATCCACAACAACCTGACCAGCGTCTTCTTCAGCCTCGAGATGACGCGCTCGGAGATCATGATGCGCCTGCTCTCCGCGGAGGCGAAGGTGCCGCTCAACCACATCCGCAACGGCACGATGCGCGACGACGACTGGGAGAAGCTGGCGCGCAAGATGGGCCAGGTCTCCGGGGCACCGATGTTCATCGACGACAGCCCCAACATGACGATGATGGAGATCCGGGCCAAGGCCCGCCGGCTCAAGCAGCGCCACGACCTCAAGCTCATCGTCATCGACTACATGCAGCTGATGAGCTCGGGCAAGAAGGTCGAGTCCCGCCAGCTCGAGGTCTCGGAGTTCTCCCGCAACATCAAGCTCCTCGCCAAGGAGCTCGAGTGCCCGATCATCGCGCTGTCCCAGCTCAACCGTGGTCCCGAGCAGCGTGGCGACAAGCGCCCGATGATGAGCGACCTGCGTGAGTCCGGCTCGCTCGAGCAGGACGCCGACATGGTGATCCTGCTCCACCGCGACGACGTCTACGAGAAGGAGTCGACCCGCCCCGGCGAGGCCGACCTGCTCGTGGTCAAGCACCGCAACGGCCCCACCCGCGACCTCACCGTCGCCTTCCAGGGTCACTACTCCCGCTTCGTGGACATGGCGGCCGGCTGAGCGACGTCCGGGGCGCGGTGCTCCGCGCGCTCGACCCGGAGCGCCGGCCGGTGTGCCGCAATGCCCTCAGGTCACGGCCGGTCCGGCCGATGTCACGGACATGACCACCCCCCCGCTGGTCGACCGCGCCGACCTGCTGGCGGCCGCCGAGTCCGTCGAGCCGCTCCCGCACACGGTCGCGCGCCTCGCCACCCTGGTCGCCGACCCCGACTGCGACGTCCGCGAGATCGCCGAGACGGTGTCGCTCGACGTGGTGCTGACCGCCGACCTGCTGCGCCGGGCCAACTCCGCCGCCCTCGGCGGCCGGATCAAGGTCACGTCGGTGCGGTCCGCCGTCGTCCGGCTGGGCCCGAGCACGCTGCTGTCCCTGGTCCTGGCCTCGCGCGTAAGCGGTCGGATGGGGCAGGCGCTGCCGGCCTACGGGCTGCAGCCCGGTGCGTTGTGGCGGCGCTCGGTGGCCGCGTCCATCGCCGCGGAGGTGATCCGCTCGCGTGCGCACACGCCGGTCCCGGCGGAGGTCGCGACCGCGGCCCTTCTGCACGACTTCGGCATGGTCGTGCTGGCCAGCCACTTCGGGAAGCAGATCGTCCAGATGCTGGCCCTGGCCTCGGAGACCGATGGCGTCGACCAGCTCGAGACCGAGCGCGTGGTGTTCGGCCTCACCCACGCCGACATCGGGAGCACCGTGGCCGAGGCGTGGGGCCTGCCCCGCACGATCGTCGCCGGCATCCGCGACCACCACGAGGTGCACGACGAGCTGTCCGTCGTGAGCGCGGCCGTGGGCCTGGCGTGCGTGATGTCGTACGAGATCACCTCCCCCGAGGGCAGCGTCGAGCGCGGGGCGCACGCCGCCCAGCACGGCGACATCGCACCCCTGATGCGGATCCTGCACCTCGACGAGGAGGACGACTTCTCCACCATCGTCGCCATGTCGCGCGAGCGGTTCGAGGCGGTCGCCGACCGGTACGCCGGCTGACGCCCGCTGCCCGTCGAGGACGATCCCGCAGACCCCCTCGGGGTAGTCCAGTGAGGGATGGCTGTCAGGACGGCCTCCGGGCAGCCATCCGTCACTGGACTACCCCCGGTCGGGGACGGGGTTGCCCCCCGCGCGACCTCAGGCCACGGGCGCCGCCGCCGGCACCTCGCCGTAGAGCGTCGTGCGCTGGCGCAGCGGACGTCCAGCGTCCCGGGCGATGTCGGCGAGGTCGGCGGGGGTGAGTCCCTGGCCGTGGCTGGCGCCGGCGGCGCGGCTGATGTTCTCGTCCATCAGCGTCCCGCCGAGGTCGTTGACGCCCGCGGCGAGCAGCTGCCGGGCGCCGACGGGGCCGAGCTTGACCCAGGACGCCTGCACGTTGCGGATGTCCGAGGCGTACGCGATCCGGGCGACGGCGTGGACCAGCACGGTCTCGCGCCAGGTCGGCCCGCGGCGGGCGGCGCGCTTGAGGTAGACCGGCGCGGCCATGTGCACGAACGGCAGCCCGACGAACTCGGTGAAGCCGCCGGTCTCGCGCTGGAGGGCGCGGGTGCGCAGCAGGTGGGTGACCCAGTGCCGCGGGTGCTCGACGGAGCCGAACATCATCGTGACGTTGCTGCGCAGCCCGACCGCGTGCGCCTGCCGGTGCACCTCGAGCCACTCCTCGGTGGTCACCTTGTCGGGGCACAGCACCGCGCGCACCTCGTCGTCGAGGATCTCCGCGGCGGTGCCGGGCAGCGAGCGCAGGCCGGCGTCCTGGAGCCGGCGCAGGTAGTCGGCCAGCGGCTCGCCGAGCCGGCGCGAGCCCTCGAGCACCTCGAGCGCGGTGAAGCCGTGGATGTGCATCCCCGGCACCCGCTCGTGCACGGCGCGCGCCACGTCGACGTAGAAGTTGCCGTCGAAGCTCGGGTGGATGCCGCCTTGCAGGCAGACCTCCGTCGCGCCGAGCGCCGCCGCCTCCGCGCTGCGCTCGGCGACCTCCTCGAGGGTCAGCAGGTACGGCTTGCCGCGCAGGTTGAGCGACAGCGGGCCCTTGGAGAAGCCGCAGAAGGTGCACCGGTAGGTGCAGACGTTGGTGTAGTTGATGTTGCGGTTGACCACGAAGGTCACCTCGTCGCCGGCCACCCGCCGGCGCACCTCGTCGGCGACCTCGGCGACGGCCGCGACCTCGCCGCCGCGGGCGGTGAAGAGGGCCAGCAGCTCGTCGGCGCCGACCTCCTGCCCGAGGCGTACGCCGTCGAGCACCTCGCGCACCGGACCGCCGATCGCCGCGGTCCCGGCGCGGACCGGGACGGGGTCGACGCCGGCCCCGGAGAACCACGCGGTCGACCGTCGCCCGACCTGGACCACCTCCGCGCCGGTGCCGACGTTGGCGGCGTCCTGGTGCCGCTCCGGCCACAGCGCGCCCGGGTCGTCGCGGCCGAGCAGCTCGGCGTCGGCGCGGTCGAGGACCGGGAACCGCAGGGCGGGGTCGAGCCAGCGCCCGGGGTCGGCGGCGAGGTGGGGGTGGATCGTGAGCCGCGGCGCGAGCTGGTGGCCGGCCGCCTCGGTCGCGCCGCGCAGCACGTCGAGGGAGGGCCAGGGCCGCTCGGGGTTGACGTGGTCGCGCGTGACCGGCGAGACCCCGCCCCAGTCGTCGATGCCGGCGGCGAGCAGCCCGGCGAGCTCCTCGGGCGCGGAGAGGTTGGGCGGCGCCTGGACGCGCACGTCGTCGGGCAGCACCAGCCGCGCCAGCGCGATGGCCCGGACGTGGTCCTCGTGCCGGGCCGGTGGCGCGTCGCGCATCGCGGTGCCGGGCTTGGGCAGGAAGTTCTGGACGATCACCTCCTGGACGTGGCCGTGCTCGGCGTGCGAGCGGGCGATCGCCTCCACCGCCTCGAGCCGGTCGGCCTCGTCCTCGCCGATCCCGACGAGGATGCCGGTGGTGAACGGGATCCGCAGCCGGCCGGCCGCGTCCAGGGTCGCGAGCCGGCGGGCCGGCTCCTTGTCGGGGGCGCCGCGGTGGGCGGCGAGGTCGGGGCGCAGGCTCTCCAGCATCATCCCCTGCGACGCGCTGACCGTCCGCAGCAGCGCGAGCTCCTCGCCGGCCAGCGCGCCGGCGTTGGCGTGGGGCAGCAGCCCGGTCTCCTCGAGCACGAGCCCGGCCACCTCGGCGAGGTAGGACACCGTCGAGGCGTGGCCGTGGGCGTCGAGCCAGGCGCGGGCCTCCGGGTAGCGCAGCTCGGGTGCCTCGCCCAGCGTGAAGAGCGCCTCGTGGCAGCCCGCCGCGGCGCCCTGCCGGGCGACCGCCAGCACCTCCTCCGGCGTCATGTAGGGCGCGCGGGCGGTGCGCGGCGACTCCGCGAACGTGCAGTAGCCGCAGCGGTCGCGGCACAGCGTGGTCAGCGGCACGAAGACCTTGGGGGAGTACGTCACCCGCGTCCCGAACAGGGCGTCGCGGCGCGCCGCGGCCCGCCCGAGGAGCTCCGCGGTCGGCAGCTGCAGCAACGAGGTCATGCGCGCATCATGCGCGGTCGCCGGCCGTCATGGCAGCCAGTCTGGGGCCTCCGTCTCACCTCGTGGCCAACGCGACCTCAACGCACGCACAACGCGTCGCTCGGCTCGCGTGACCGGCGCGCCCGCCTGTGGTACCCATCACCCATGGGTCAGGCAGCGACCGAGCGCAGCGGCGACGCCCGCGCGCCCGTCGTGCTCGTGGTCGACGACGACGAGGCGATCCGCACGGTCGTGCGCTGGCAGCTCGACGACGCCGGCTTCCGGGTGGTCGAGGCCGACGACGGCCCGACCGCGCTGCGCCGGATCCGCGACGACCACCCGACCCTCGTCGTGCTCGACCTCTCCCTGCCCGGCCTGGGCGGCCTCGACGTCCTCCGCTCGGTCCGGGGCGGGCGGGTCGGCCGCTCCGACACCCCGATCATCGTGCTGTCCGGGCGCAACGGCGAGACCGACCGCATCGTCGGCCTCGACCTCGGCGCCGACGACTACCTGGTCAAGCCGTTCTCCCCGGGCGAGCTCGCCGCGCGGGTGCGCTCGGTCCTGCGGCGGACGTCGCCCGAGCTGGCCGAGGAGGCGGTCGAGGTCGCGGACGTGCGGATCGAGCCGGCCAGCCGCCGGGTGACCCGCGGCGGCACCGACGTCGACCTCACGCCCAAGGAGTTCGACCTGCTGGTCTTCCTCGCCACCCACCCGCGCCACGTCTTCTCCCGCAGCCAGCTGCTCGACCGGGTGTGGAACTCCTCGTCGGAGTGGCTGGGCGAGGCGACCGTGACCGAGCACGTCCACCGGCTGCGGCTGAAGCTCGAGCCCGACCCGTCCGCGCCGCGGCTGCTGCGCACCGTGCGCGGCGTCGGCTACCAGCTCGTGGACGAGCCGTGAGCGCCCTGCCGCGCGAGCCGTCCGCGGGGCTGGCCCTCGACGACGTCCAGGCACTGCTCGACCGCCAGACCGCCGTGCTCGAGCTGATCGCCGGCGCGGCACCGCTGGCCGACGTGCTCACCGAGATCCTCACCTCGCTCGAGGACCTGATGGGGGGCGGGCGCTGCTCGGTGCTGCTGCTCGACCGCGAGCGCGGCACCCTCCACCACGGCGCCGCGCCGAGCCTCCCGGAGGCCTACGTCGCCGCCATCGACGGGCTCGCGGTCGGCGACGGCGAGGGCTCGTGCGGCACCGCCGCCGCCACCAACGCACCGGTCGTGGCCGTCGACGTGCTGACCGACGCGCGCTGGCCGCGCTACCGCGCGCTGGCGACCGACGCCGGGCTGCGCAGCTGCTGGTCGACCCCCATCGACGGCCGCGACGGCCTCCCGGTCGGCACCTTCGCCGTCTACCACCCGCTGCCGCACGCCCCCACCGAGCGCGACCAGGCGCTGGTGGACCGCTTCACCCACCTCGCCTCGGTCGCCATCGACCACGCCCGGCTGATCGAGGAGCGCCGGGCCCGGCTCGAGGCCGAGACCGCGCGCCGCACCGCCGAGGAGCTCTCCCACGCCAAGTCCGAGCTGCTCGCCGCCGTCGGCCACGAGGCCCGCACCCCGATCCAGGCGATCGTCGGCTTCGCCGAGCTGCTCGGCACCATCGACCTCGACGAGGCGCGCCGCCGCGAGGCGCTCGGGCACATCGGCGCTGCGGCCGGCCACGTGATGGACCTGCTCTCCGACGTCCTCGACCTGAGCCGGCTGGAGGCCAACGCGCTGCCGCTGCGGCTGGAGCCGGTGCTCGTGCCCGAGGTCGTGGCCGAGGCGTACGCCCTGCTGGCCGCGCGCGCCGAGCAGCGCCGGGTGGTGCTGGGGTCCGCCTGCGGCGACGTCGTGGTGCTCGCCGACCGGCGTCGGCTCCGCCAGGTCGTGCTCAACCTCGTGGCCAACGCGATCCGGCACGGCCACCCGGGTGGGCGCGTGGAGGTCCGTGCGGCCGGCGGCCCCGACCGCACGGTGCTGGTGACGGTCGCCGACGACGGTCCCGGCATCCCCACCGAGCTGGTCGACCGGATCTTCTCGCCGTACGCGCGCGGCGTCCCCGCGCCGGGGCGCACCGCGGTCGACGCGCTCGACGAGGGGGCGCAGGAGGAGAGCATCGGCCTGGGCCTGGGCCTCGCGCACGGGCTGGTGTCCGCGATGGGCGGGGACCTGCGGGTCGGCGCGACCGGGTCGGCCGGGACCACGATGGAGTTCCGGCTGCCCGACGGGGCGGGGGTCGGTCCGTGACGCGGCGCGCGACCGCCGTGGTGCCGGTGAAGCGGCTGGACCTGGCGAAGTCCCGCCTCGCGCTCGCGGACGAGCACCGCCGCGACCTCGCGCTGGCCTTCGCCCTCGACACGGTGGCCGCGCTCGCGGCCAGCACCCGGGTCGCCGCGGTCGTCGTCGTCACCGGTGACGCGGTCGTCGCCCAGCAGGTCGAGGCGCTCGGGGCGCGCGTCGTGCCCGACCGCGGTCGCGACCTCGTGGCGTCGGTGCGGACCGGGACGCGCGCGCGGCAGGCCGACCCGCACGCGTGGGTGGTGGTCGTCCCCGGCGACCTCCCGTGCCTGCGGGCCGCCGACGTCGACCGGCGACGCGGCGGCGGCGCTCGCCCCGCGGACCGGTGCCTTCGTGGCCGACCGCGCCGGCACCGGGACCACGATCGTCCTGCAGGCGCCCGGCGGGCCGACCGCGACCGCGTACGGTCCCGCGTCGCGGCGGTCACCGCGGCCTCGCACTGACGTCCCTCGACGACGTCCCGGCGGCCGCCCGCCTCGACGTCGACACCGTGGAGGACCTGCGCGACGCGGTGCGCCACGGCGTCGGGCCGGCCACCGCGGCGGCGCTCGCCGCGAGCGGGCTGCCCGACCCCGCGCGGCAGGCGTCCGCCTCCTGAGCCGACCGGGGCTCAGTCCTCGCTGGCCGCCCAGCCGGTGAGGTTCACGATCCGGCACACCAGCACCCGGTGGAACGGCTTGTCGGCGTACTGCCGCACGGTGCCGGCGAGCGCGTCGGCGAGCCGCTCGACCAGCGCCGGGTCCGGGTCGGGCACGTGCTCGGTGTCGGCACGCACCCACCACAGCCGCGACCAGTCGTCGGGGTCCCAGTGCTCGACGAGGAGGGAGCCGCGCGGGTCGGCGGCGAGGTTGTCCTCGCGCTGGAGCCGGGAGGACTTCTTCGGCTTCACCGAGTCGATCGGCACCCCGACGTGGCCGTCGACCACGGCGTAGACCACGGGCAGCGGGGCCGGCCCGCGCTCGGGGTGGAGGGTGCAGAACACGCCGTGCACGTGCGCGTCCAGACGGGCCGCTGCCGTCTCCTGGTCCAGCCGCATGGGGTCCTCCCGGTGGGTCGCGGTGCCGGTGCCCCCCAGCCTCGCCGACGTCGGCGCCGAGCACCATCACGCGTTGCTCAACGTCGCCCCGGACCGCTTGACCCGCCGGGGGCCAGGGGCGAGGTTGTCGTCCATGAACCTCGCCTCGTGGGTGGCGCGCAACGGTCGTCGGCTGGGCGACCGGCCCGCCCTCGCCGAGGGCGCGCGCGTCACGGCGACGTGGACCGGGTTCGCGGCGCGGGTCGCCGGTGGCGCGGCCGGGTTCCGCGCGATGGGGCTCGAGCCGGGCGACCGGGTCGCGATCGTGATGGCCAATTGCCCGGCCTACCTCGAGGTCCAGCACGCCGCGTGGCACGCGGGGCTGGTCGCCGTGCCGGTCAACGCCCGCCTGCACCGCGACGAGGTGGCGTTCATCCTGGCGAACAGCGGCACCCGGGTCGTCGTCACCGACGACGCGCACGCCGCGGACGTGGAGTCCCTGCTGGGCGAGGTGCCGTCGCTCGAGGCGGTCGTGCGCGCCCCCGGCCCGCAGTGGGACGAGCTGCGCGCCCGCGACCCGCTGCCGCTGGCCGACCGCGGCCGCGACGACCCGGCCTGGCTGTTCTACACCAGCGGCACCACCGGACGGCCCAAGGGCGCGACGCTCACCCACGGCAACCTCCTGATGGCCTCGCTCAGCTACTTCGCCGACATCGACCCGGTCGCCGCCACCGACAGCGTCCTGCACGCCGCGCCGCTGTCGCACGGCTCCGGGCTCTACGGCCTCCCGCACGTCGCCCGCGGTGCCGTCAGCGTCTTCCCGACCGGCAGCCCGATGGACGGCGCCGAGCTGCTCGAGCTCACGAGGGCCTGGCCGGGGCTGTCGTTCTTCGCCGCCCCGATCATGGTCAAGCGGCTGGCCGCCGACCCGGCGCTGGTGGACGCGGGCCCGTCGGGACTGGCCGGCCTCAAGACGATCATCTACGGCGGCGCGCCGATGTACCTCGCCGACCTCGAGGACGCGCTCGCGACCTTCGGGCCGCGGCTGGCGCAGATCTACGGCCAGGGCGAGACCCCGATGACGATCACCGGCCTGTCCAAGGCCGACCACGCCGACACCGGCCACCCGCGGTGGCGCGAACGGGTCCAGGGCGTCGGCTTCCCGCGCACCGACGTCGAGGTGCGCGTCGTCGACGAGGACGACCGCGAGCTGCCGGCCGGCGAGGTGGGCGAGGTCGTCGTCCGCGGCGGCGTGGTGATGTCGGGCTACTGGGAGCAGCCGGACGCGAGCGCCGAGACGCTGCGCGGCGGGTGGCTGCACACCGGCGACGTCGGCAGCTTCGACGACGACGGCTTCCTCACCCTGCGCGACCGGTCGAAGGACCTGATCATCAGCGGGGGGATGAACATCTACCCCCGCGAGGTCGAGGAGGCGCTGCTGTGCCACCCGGGGGTCGCCGCCGTCGCCGTGGTCGGCAGGCCCGACCCCGAGTGGGGCGAGGCCGTGGTCGCCTTCGTGGTGGCCGACGGCGACGAGCCGCCCACCGACGAGCTCGACCGCACCTGCCTGGACCGGATCGCGCGCTTCAAGCGGCCCAAGGAGTACCGCTTCGTGGCGTCCCTGCCCACCAACAACTACGGCAAGGTCCTCAAGCGCGAGCTGCGCGAGCTGCTCTGACGCGCGTTGAGGAAACCATGAGCGGTCCCACCCTTGCGGGCGGTGCGGCGCTGAATGTGTCATACGTCACAAGGGCCCGACCGGCCGAGTCCGCTCCCGAGGAGACCACCCGATGAAGCTCGCCCTCTACCTGCCGACCTACCGCAACCACGTCACGGTGCAGGAGCTCGCCGACCTCACCGACCTCGCCGAGGAGCTCGACTTCGACTCCGTGTGGACCCTCGACCGGCTGGTCACGCCCGAGGCGTCCGACCGCGGGGAGCTGCAGTACCCCTTCGGCATGATGAAGGAGTTCCCGACCCAGCTCCCGGTCGAGTCCCACGGCAAGTGGTTCCAGGGCTGGCCGATCCTGCCGTGGCTCGCGGCGCGCACCGAGAAGCTGCGCTTCGGCATGAGCATCACCAACACGCCCTTCCGCAGCCCGGCGCTGTTCGCCGCCGAGTGCGCCACCATCGACCACCTCTCCAACGGCCGGCTCAACGTCGGCATCGGGTCGGGCTGGATGCCCGAGGAGTTCGCGGCGGCGAGCGTCCCCGAGCGGTTCGCGCGGCGGCACTCGCACGTCCGCGAGACGATCGAGATCTGCCAGGGCATCTGGACCAACGAGACCTTCGAGTACCACGGCGAGCACGCCGACTTCGAGCCCTGCGGCTTCGGCCACAAGCCCGTGCAGGACCCGCACCCGCCGATCTACTTCAGCGGCCTGCGCGACCCGAAGCGCTCGGCCAACCGGGTCGCCAAGTACGGCCTGCACGGCTGGATCGGCATCCAGGACACCCCGCGGGAGTTCACCGAGTGGCGCACCGCGATCGGCCGCGAGCTCGAGGAGCTCGGCAAGTCGATCGACGACCTCGACATGTGCTCGATGATCTGGTTCACCATCACCGACGAGGACGTCGACCAGAGCGACAACGGCAAGGTGTCGAACATCCTCGTCGGCAGCGAGCGTCAGATCGTCGACATGCTGAAGACCTACCAGGAGGCGGGCATGACGATGCCGCTGCTCTGGCCGCCCTTCGCCGACGTCCCGGTCTCGAAGACCCTCGACGACCTCAAGCGCCTCAAGAACGACATCATGCCGAAGGTCGAGGCGTCCTAGTCCCCCGCGGAGCCGTGGCGGGCCGGAGCGAGGGAGTCGAGCAGGTGCTCGGCCCGCCCCACGGCCCGCCCGGCGTCGTCGTGGGTCGCGGCGGAGAGGTTGAGGTCGGCGAAGACCTCGGTGGCCCCCGCCGCGCGGACCAGCGCCAGGTCGTCGAGCACCTGCGCGACCGTGCCGCGGAAGGGACGGCGCGAGCGCCCCGGGTCGGCGTCGGTCAGCTCCACGACGGCCCGCAGCACGATGCGTACGCCCGCCGGGTCGCGCCCGGCCTCCTCGGCCCCCGACCGGACCAGGCCCACCGAGTGCTCCAGCCGGTCGAGGTCGGTCGCGGTGCTGCCGATCCAGCCCTGCGCCAGCCGACCGGCCCGGCGCAGGGCGGCGTCGGCGGCGCCGCCGACGAGGAGCGGCGGGTGCGGGTCCTGGACTGGACGGGGCCGCACGTGCGAGCGCGGCACCGCGTAGAACTCCCCGGCGTGCTCGACCGGGTCGTCGGTCCACAGGGCGACCAGGCAGCGGAGGTAGTCCTCCATCCGGGCGCCCCGGCGCTCGAACGGCACCCCGGCGGCCGCGTACTCCTGCGGCAGCCAGCCCAGGCCCAGCCCGACCGTCACGCGGCCGGCGCTGAGGTGGTCCAGGGTGGCCATCTGCTTGGCCAGCACCACGGGAGGCACGAACGGCGCGCAGAGCGTTGCGGTGCCGAGGCCGATCCGCGACGTGTGGCCGGCGACGAGGGCGAGCGGGAGCACCGCGTCGTGCACCGCGGCGTACGCCTCGTCACCGATCGGCCGCGCCGACGGGTTGTGCGTGGCCTCCCACCCCGGGTCCAGCGCGCCGTCGACCGGCTGCAGGAGCCGCTGGAAGGTCCACAGCGACGCCCAGCCGAGGTCCTCGGCCATCCGGGCGAGGTGGATCATCGTCGCGGGGGTCGCCCACCGGCCCGAGACCGGCAGCCCCAGGCCCAGCACCGGGAGGTCGTCGCTCACCCGACCACCCTCCCACCCCGCACCCGCACCCACAGCCCCCGAAGGGACAGGATCGACCCATGACGCTCTCGATCGGCTACAAGGCCTCGGCCGAGCAGTTCGGCCCCCGCGACCTCGTCGAGCTCGGCGTCCGGGCCGAGGAGGTGGGGCTCGACAGCGTCTGGGTGAGCGACCACCTCCAGCCCTGGCGGCACGAGGGCGGCCACGCCCCCAACGCGCTGGCCGCGCTGGCCGCGATCGGCGAGCGCACCGAGCGGGTGGTGCTCGGCACCAGCGTGCTCACCCCCACCTTCCGCTACAACCCGGCGGTGCTGGCCCAGCAGTTCGCCACGCTGGCGCTGCTCAACCCGGGCCGGGTGGTGCTCGGCATCGGCAGCGGCGAGGCGCTCAACGAGATCTCGGTCGGGCTCCGGGAGTGGCCCGACTTCAAGGAGCGCTGGGCCCGGATGCGCGAGGCGGTGCGGCTCATGCGCGCGCTGTGGGAGGGCGAGCGGGTCACCTTCGACGGCGACTACTACCGCACCGTCGACGCCACGATCTACGACCGACCCGAGGGCGGCGTCCCGATCTACGTCGCCGCCGGCGGCCCGCAGATGGCGAAGTACGCCGGCCGGGTGGGCGACGGCTTCATCTGCACCAGCGGCAAGGGCATGGACCTCTACACCGACAAGCTCCTGCCGGCCGTCGAGGAGGGCCTCGCGGCCGCCGACCGCTCGCCCGGCGACCTCGCCCGGATGATCGAGATCAAGCTGTCCTACGCCCCGACCGAGGAGGAGGCGCTGGAGAACTGCCGGTTCTGGGCGCCGCTGTCGCTCAGCGCCGAGCAGAAGCACCAGCTCGACGACCCGGTCGAGATGGCGGCGGCCGCCGACCGGCTGCCGATCGAGCAGGTGGCGTCCCGCTGGATCATCGCCACGACCCCCGAGCAGGTCGTCGCCGCGGTGCGGCCCTACGTCGACGCGGGCTTCGACCACCTCGTCGTGCACGCACCCGGCCACGACCAGGAGCAGTTCCTCTCCTCCTTCGGCGCCGACGTGCTGCCCCTGCTGCGCGACCTCGGGGGCGCGCCCGGGACCGACTGACCGGCCGGCGAGGCCCGCGGGGGTGAGGTGGGGCCGGGCGGGGCGTGCCTAGCGTGGGCGGGACCCGACCGACGAGGAGGAACACGTGGGACACCAGCCCCCCAAGGACGTGCAGGAGGCCGCGCAGCGGGCCGTGCGCTGGATCGAGGACGGCAAGGCAGGCAAGGGGTTCACCGACACCGGTCGTCGCCGCGCGACGCAGCTGGCGGGTGGCTCGGAGGTCAGCGACGACGTCGTGCGCAAGATGCAGGCGTACTTCTCGCGCCACGAGGTCGACAAGGACGCGGAGGGCTTCAGCCGCGGTGGCGACGGCTTTCCCTCACCGGGCCGCGTCGCGTGGGACGCCTGGGGCGGCGACCCCGGTGAGCGCTGGGTCGGCACGATCGACCTCGACGACTGACCCCGCCGCTCGCCGGAACATCCACCACCGGGTGTGGCGTTGCACCGGCGCCCGATCCCCTGCCCCCGAGGAGACCCCCATGCGCGCAGCCAGCTACGACCGCTTCGGCGGACCCGAGGTCCTCACCGTCGGTGAGCGGCCGGACCCGCCCGTCGGTCCCGACACCGTGCTGGTGCGGGTGCGCGCCACCAGCGTCAACCCGGTCGACTGGAAGGTGCGCGAGGGCTACCTGCAGGGCGCGTTCCCGCACCACCTCCCGATCATCCCGGGCTGGGACGTCGCCGGCGTCGTCGAGGCCGTGGGCCCGGCGGTCCGCACCGGGCTGCGGGTCGGTGACGAGGTCTGGGGCTACGTCCGGCGCGACGACGTGCACGCCGGCACCGCCGCCGAGCTGGTGCCCGCCCCGGAGCGCACCGTCGCACTGAAGCCGGAGGGCCTCTCCTTCGAGGAGGCCGCGTCCGTGCCGCTCGCCGGGCTGACCGCGTACCAGGCGCTCACCGAGGCCCTCGAGGTCGGACCGGGCGACAGGGTGCTCGTGCACGCCGCGTCCGGCGGCGTCGGCCAGCTCGCCGTCCAGATCGCCGTCGCGCTCGGCGCCGAGGTCATCGGCACGGCGTCCGCGCGCCACCACGACCTGGTCCGCAGCCTCGGTGCCTCCGTGCTCCTCGACCACACGGCCGGACCGGTGAGCGAGCAGCTCGCCGGGCACGGCGGTCCGGTCGACGCGGTCCTCGACCTCGTCGGCGGCGACGCGCTGGCCGACGCCCCGGCGCAGGTGAAGGACCCCGCGCGGATCGCGACGGTCACCGACGCCGACGTCGTGGCGGGCTTCGGCGGCCACTACGTCTTCGTGCGCCCGGACCGCGACGGCCTCGACGCGCTCGCCGACCTGGTCGAGCAGGGACGGCTGCGGGTGACCGTGGCCCGCACCTTCCCGCTCGAGCAGATCGCCGACGCCCACCGGCTCTCCGAGGAGGGGAGCCCCGGCGGCAAGATCGCGATCACCGTCTGAGATCGGGATCACCCCGCGAGCGGCCGCGCCCCCACCCACGGGTGTGGTCCCGGCCGCTCGGGTGTGCCTACCGTGCTCGGGCTATGAGTGCGATGACCGCCGAGCCGGAGGCCCACGTCGAGGGTGCCGTGCTCACCCTGACCTACACCAGCACCGCCACCGAGCTGCTCACGGTGCACGAGCTGGTCGAGCTGATCGAGCAGATCCGCCCGAAGAACGAGCAGCTCGGCGTCACCGGCCTGCTGCTCTACAGCGGCGGCAACGTGATCCAGACGCTCGAGGGCTCCGAGGCCGACGTGATGAGCGTCTTCGACGCGATCTGCGGTGACGAGCGGCACACCCGCATCGAGGTCCTCGACCGCCGCACCGTGGCGGCCCGCGCGTTCGCCACCTGGTCGATGGGATTCCGCAACGTGAGCGCCCGCGAGGTCGCCGACACGGTCGGCTACACCGCGTTCGTCAAGCACTCGGTCGGCCGCGACCTCGACACCCACGCCGAGTCGGCCTTCGAGCTGCTCGAGCGGTTCCGCCGCACCGCGGTCTGACCCCGGGTGTGACGCAGCCCTCGCCCGCTCGGCTGGGCGCACGGGCCTGAGCGTGCCTAGGGTGGAGGCTGAAAGGGAGTAGTCCCCAACAGCTGCGTCGACACACTGACCTCCGGGTCCGGTGCAGCCGGCCACCGTCACGGTGGCGGACGAGACTTTCGACCAGCACACGACCCTGTTGATGGACGTGCCTGGTCGAAGGCGCGTCCACCCTGGTTCTCCCTGGGACACACCTCCGGCCGGGCCGGAGAGGAACCCATGGATGCGCTGCTCCTGAGCACCGCCGTCATCTTCGTCGCCGAGCTCGGCGACAAGTCCCAGCTCATGGCGATGACGTTCGCCGCCCGCTACCGCGCCCGCGACGTGCTGATCGGCATCACCGTCGCGACCGCGATCGTGCACCTCGCCTCCGTCGGCATCGGCGCGGCGATCGGGTCGGCGTTCGGCGACTACCAGGCCGCGATCAACGTCGTCGCCGGCCTCGCCTTCCTCGGCTTCGCCGCCTGGACCCTGCGCGGCGACGAGCTCACCGAGGAGGAGGCCGACAAGGCGCGCAGCAGCCAGGGTGCGGCGATCCTCGCCGTCAGCGTGGCGTTCTTCCTCGCCGAGCTCGGCGACAAGACCATGCTCGCCACGATCACCCTCGCCACCCACGAGGGCTGGTTCGGCACCTGGATCGGCTCCACCGTCGGCATGGTCGCCGCCGACGCGCTCGCCATCGGCGTCGGCGCCGTCCTCGGTCGCCGGCTGCCGGAGAAGGCGATCCGCTACGGCGCGACCGCGGCCTTCGTCGTCTTCGGCCTGCTGCTGCTGGTGCAGGGCCTCACGGCCTGAGCCCCCCACCTGGTCCGTGGCGTCGGATCGGACAGGTCTGCAGCGCGCGCCGGCGCGCTTGCCTAGTCTTCTCCCACCCGGCACCGAGGCCGGTCCACGAGGGGGACGTCATGATCGCGCGCCAGACCAGCCGAGGCTTCGGCCGACTCACCACCCTGATCGGTGCGGCGGCGGCGTCGACGCTCGTCGTCGGCGCGGCCGCCGCCCCCGCGTCTGCGGTGCCCGTTCCGGAGGCCGAGACCCTCGTGCTCTACGACGTGTCGGCGCAGGAGCTCCTCTCCACGTCGAGCCTCGCGGGCATCCAGTTCTCCCTGCACCCCTTCGGGGGCACCCCGACCACGGTGATGACCAGCGAGACCAAGGACACCACGCTGCGCGCGGTGCTGTCGTCGTGCGGAGAGGTGGTCACCGAGCGCACCTCGACGCTGCGCGGCTTCGACGCCTTCATCTACGTCGGGTTCGGCGAGGACCCGCGCTACGCCACCCATCGCCCGTCCGCGATCAGCGACCGTCTCGGTCCCTCGATCGACTACACGCTCACCGTCACCAAGCCCGGCTACGACCCCTACACCTACACCGGGTCCACCAGCGGGTACACCACCCGCCCCTCCTGTGAGGACCTCGCCGGAGACAACAGCGCACGCATCCCCGTGCAGGCGTGGTCGTACGCGTACGCGCAGCCGACAGCGAAGATCGGCTCGAACCTCACCATCTCCGAGACCCGCGCCGCCGGCACCCACGTCGCGTACGTGTGGACCGTGAAGGCCAAGGGCAAGCCCGCGCAGGTCGTGTCGCGCGGCTATCGCGCCCTCAAGGTCAAGCGCGGCTGGAAGGGCAAGCAGGTCACGGTGACCGTCACCGTCACCAAGGGCACCGGCAAGCGCGCGAAGTCCCTGGCCAGGACCATCCGCTACGGCAAGGCATCCTGAGGCCATGCCCGTCCCGGCTGGCGCGCACGAGCCGCGACCACCGGTCGGGCGCTCCCGGCCGTCGGGGTACTAGCACCATCGGACACCTTCTGCGCCGGGCCGGGCTGCGGCACGCTTGTCCCGACAAGGAGGACCTGTGCTCAACCGACCCCATCTCGCCCGCGCCACGGCGGCCGTCGTCGTGGGTGCCGTCGCGCTCGTGACGCCGCTCGCCGCGCCCGCCTCCGCCCACGGCGGCGGCGACTCCGCCGTGCGGTTCGACCCGGGCGGCGGCGAGGGCGGCGACGACTCGGGCGGCTCGGGAGGGTCGGGCGGTTCGGGCGGGGGCGGCGCGGACGACGGCGTGGACGACAGCGCCTCGGGCGGCTCCGGTGGCGGCTCGACGAGCAGCGGTTCCGGCCGCGCCGGCGACGACCGGGTCGAGGCGCGCGGCTCCTGCCGCGGCGGAGGCACCGAGTGGAAGGTCAAGGTCAAGTCCGACGACGGCAGGCTCGAGGTCGAGGGCGAGGTCGACAGCGGCCGCTCCGGCCAGCAGTGGGACTGGAAGCTGCGCCACAACGGCTCGGTCACCGCGCGCGGCCGGGGGCGTACGTCCGGGCCGAGCGGCTCCTTCGACGTCGAGCGCACGATCGTCGACCTCGCCGGCACCGACAAGGTCGCGTTCCGCGCGACGTACGGGGGACAGGTCTGCCGGGGTGTGGTCCACTACTGACCACACAGGAGGTCGCATGCGCTGGCTCACCCACCCCGTGGTGCAGTTCCTCGCCGCGGGCGTCGTGGTGCTGGTGCTCGTCGGGGTCGCGACCAGCTGGCTGAGCCGCGACGCCGCCGACGAGGAGGCGATCGACGACGCCCGCACCCTCACCCAGGTGCTCGGTCGCTCGGTGGCGCAGCCGGCGGTGCCGCGCGGCCTGGTGAGCGCGGACCCGGCGGCGATCGACCGGCTCGACCGCAAGGTGCTCGACCGGCTCCTGGTCGGCGACGTGCGCCGGATCAAGATCTGGAAGGCCGACGGCACCATCGTCTACAGCGACCGCACCGAGCTGATCGGGTCGGTCTACCCGCTCGACGAGGACGAGCTCGAGGCGCTGCGCGAGGGGCGCACCGACGCCGAGCTGTCCGACCTCTCCAAGCCCGAGAACCGATTCGAGCGCGAGCTCGGCCCCGACCTGCTCGAGGTCTACACCCAGATCTGGTCGCCCGAGGGCGAGCCCCTGCTCTTCGAGGCCTACTTCACCGCCGGCCAGATCGGCCGGCAGCGCGAGGCCGTGCTGGCCCGCTTCCTCCCGATCACCCTCGGGTCGCTCATCGTCCTGCTCGCCCTCACCACCCCGCTCGTGCTGCTGCTCGCGCGGCGCATCGCGCGCGGGGCGCGGGTCCGCGAGGAGCTGCTGCAGGCGGCGGTGCGCGCCTCGGACGCCGAGCGCCTGCGGATCGCGCGCGACCTGCACGACGGCGTCGTGCAGGACCTCGCCGGCTCGTCCTTCGCCCTCTCGACCGTCTCCTCGTCCGGCTCCCTGGCCCCGCAGGTGCGGGGCGAGCTCGACGAGGTGAGCCGGTCGCTGCGCACCAGCATGCGCTCGCTGCGGTCGCTGCTGGTCGAGATCTACCCGCCCGACCTGCACGCGGGCGGGCTGTCCGCCGCGCTGCACGACCTCGCCGCCCCCCTCACCGCGACCGGGACGGCCGTCGACGTCGACGTGTCCGGCGACGACGGCGCCAGCGAGGGCGTCGTCGCGCTCACCTGGCGGGTCGCGCAGGAAGCGGTGCGCAACGTCGTCCACCACGCCTCCGCCACCCGGGTGTCGGTCACGGTGCGCCGCGAGGGCGACACCCTCGTGCTGGAGGTCGTGGACGACGGCCGCGGCTTCGACCCGGACGCCGAGGGACCCGAGGGACACTTCGGCCTGCGCAACCTCGAGGGCCTGGTCCGGGAGTCGGGGGGCACACTGGAGGTCGAGTCGGCTCCGGGGGACGGGACCGCGCTGCGCATGGAGGTGCCGGTCCGATGATCCGAGTGGTGGTGGCCGACGACCACCACGTCGTACGACGTGGGCTCACCGGCCTGATCGACTCCACCGACGACCTCGAGGTCGTCGGCGTGGCGACCAACGGGGCCGAGGCGATCGAGATGGTCCGCGAGCACCGGCCCGACGTGGCGCTGATGGACCTGCAGATGCCGGGCGTCGACGGGGTGGAGGCGACCCGCGCGATCCTCGCCGAGGCGCTCGGCACGGAGGTGCTGGTGCTGACGTCGTTCTCCGACCAGGCGCGCATCCACGCCGCGATCGACGCCGGCGCGGTGGGCTACCTGCTCAAGGACGCCGAGCCCGAGGTGCTGCTCGACGGCATCCGCGCGGTCGCGCGCGGGGAGTCGCCGATCGACCCGCGCGCCGCCCGGCGGTTGCTGGCGGCCCGGGCCGACGCCGCGCCCGACCCCACCGCCGGCCTCTCGCCGCGCGAGACCGAGGTGCTGCGGCTGGTGGTGCAGGGGCTGCTCAACAAGCAGATCGCCCAGCGGCTCGGGGTCACCGAGCGCACCGTGAAGGCCCACCTGACCTCGGCCTACCAGCGCATCGGCGTCGCCGACCGCACCCAGGCGGCGCTTTGGGCCCAGCGCAACGGGTTGGTCGACCCCTCGTAGTCTCGGGGGCATGCAGACACGCACCCTCGGCAGCCACCAGGTCGGCGCGATCGGCCTCGGCCTGATGACCTTCGACCAGACCGGCGCGCAGCCGCGCCAGCAGCTCCTCGACACCGTGACCGCCGCGCTCGACGCGGGCGTCACCCTCTTCGACACCGCCGACGCCTACGGCCCCGGCGAGGAGCTGGGCGCCGACGCCCAGGGCGCCAACGAGCGGCTGATCGCCTCGATCCTCGACGAGCTCGGCGTCCGCGACCGCGTGCTGCTGGCCACCAAGGGCGGCCACGTCCGCACCGAGGGCGGCGGCTGGGGGCTCGACAGCTCCGCCGACCACCTCCGCGGCGCCGTCGACGCCAGCCTCCAGCGCCTCGGCGTCGAGCAGATCGCGCTGTGGCAGCACCACCGTCCCGACCCGGCGGTGCCCTACGACGAGGTGATCGGCACCATCAAGGAGATCGCCGACAGCGGCAAGGTCGCGGGCGTGGGCCTGTCCAACGCCGACCCCGACCAGATCCGCGCGGCACACGCCGTGCTCGGCGACGCGCTCGTCAGCGTGCAGAACCAGTTCAGCCCGAAGTTCCGGTCCAGCAAGCCGGAGATCGACGTGTGCGACGAGCTCGGCATCGCGTTCCTGCCGTGGAGCCCGCTCGGCGGCCTGTCGGACGCCAAGGAGCTGGCCGAGAAGCACCCGGCCTTCGCCGAGGTCGCCTCCGAGCGCGGCGTGAGCGCCCAGCAGGTCGCGCTGGCCTGGGAGCTGGCGCAGTCGCCGGTCGTCATCCCGATCCCCGGCGCCAAGCGGCCGTCCTCGATCACCGACTCGGCCGCGGCGGCCGCCCTCGACCTCACCGCCGACGAGCTCGCGCGGCTCGACGCGAGCTGATGGCCGTGGCGCCTCCGGCGGGCCGTCCGCTGCTCTCGCGCGCCGTCGACTCGGTCCTCGACCGGTCGCTGGTGCTCGGCTACACCACCATCGGCCTCGCCGTGCGCAAGAAGCTGCCCGGCTGGCCGGCCGACCCCGCACCCGGCGTCCTCGCCGGGCGGGACGTGCTGGTCACCGGCGCGAGCTCGGGCCTCGGCATCGCCACCGCGGCCGGGCTGGCCGACCTCGGCGCGACGGTCCACCTGCTGGTGCGCGACGAGACGAAGGGCGAGCGGGCGGCCGACCGGATCCGGACGGAGCAGCCGGCTGCGCAGCTGCGGCTGTGGCGCTGCGACGTCGGCGACCTCGACGACGTGCGCCGCTTCGCCGACGCCTTCGCCGCCGAGGTGCCCGAGCTGCACGCGATCGTCCACAACGCCGGCGTGATGCCGCCCGAGCGCACCGAGTCCGCCCAGGGCCACGAGCTCAGCATGGCCGTGCACGTCCTCGGTCCGGTCGTCATGACCGAGGCGCTGCGCGGCCCGCTCGCCGGCGGACGGGTCGTGCTGGTCAGCAGCGGCGGGATGTACGCCCAGTCGCTGCGGGCCGACGACCCCGGCTACCTCACCGGCGACTACTCGCCCACCACCGCCTACGCCCGTTCCAAGCGAATGCAGGTCGAGCTGGCGCCGCTGCTCGGCGAGCGCTGGGCGGGCGACGGCATCACCGTCGCGGTGATGCACCCCGGCTGGGCCGACACCCCCGGCGTGCAGGAGTCCCTGCCGACGTTCCAGAAGATCACCCGGCGGGTGCTGCGCGACGACGCCCAAGGCGCCGACACCAGCGTCTGGCTCGCCGCCGTCGAGCCCGCGCCGCCCACCGGTCGGTTCTGGCACGACCGGGTCCCGCGCCCGACCAGCCTGCTGCCCACCACCCGCCCCTCGGCCGACGCCCTCGCACGGGCCTGGGCCTGGCTGGAGGACGCCGCCGGGCTGCCGTGACGGCCGGCGGCCGCGGGCGTAGGTCTGGCCGCGGGCGTTCGCCTGGCCCTGCGCGCTCGGGCCCGGGGGTAGTCCAGTGACGGATGGCTGTCCTCGTCGGGTAGTCCAGTGACGGTTGGCTGTCCGTGAGGCCTTCCGACAGCCATCCCTCACTGGACTACCCCGGGGCGGACGTCGCCTAGGGTGGCGCGCGTGCTGAGCCTGCCGATCGACGACGACGTCCACCTCGCCGACCTCGAGCCGTGGCACGCCGAGCAGCTCGCCGGGCTCTTCCGGGCGCACGGCCCGGACTTCTACGACTGGCTGCCGTGGCAGGGCTTCGAGGAGGTCGACGGCGCCCGCGGCTTCGTCGACGGCTTCGTCCGCGGCCGTGCGGACGGCGCGCGGCGGCTGTACGGCGTGTGGGTCGGCGGCGAGCTGATGGGCGGGACCCTCTTCCCGAGCATCAACGCCCGCTCCGGCATCGCCGAGGCCGGCGCCTTCCTCGCCTCGCCGGCGCGCGGTCGCGGGATCGTGACCCGCGCGGTCGCCGCGATGCTCGACTGGGCCTTCGACGAGCGCGGCCTGCACCGCGTCGAGTGGCGCTGCGCGCCGGGCAACCTCGCCAGCCGGCGCGTCGCCGAGCGCCTCGGGCTCACCCACGAGGGCACCCTCCGCGAGGTCTTCCGGGTGGGCGAGGAGCGCCAGGACCTCGAGGTCTGGGCCGTGCTCGCGGGCGACTGGCACGGGCTGCCCGCGCGCCCCTGACCGCGCCGCGCGGACACGCCCGGCAGCCCCGACGGCGTACGCCCCTCGCTCGTCAGACCGTCCGGCGGGGGGTGGTAGTCCAGTGACGGTCGGCTGCCCGTGAGGCCGTCCGACAGCCATCCCTCACTGGACTACACCCGGCCGCCCGAAGAAAACTTGACTCGTTCAAGAAACGCGGGCAGGGTGGTGGCGATGGACGACCACACGACCGAGCCGGGTTTCGACGACCTGCTCCGCGGCGCCGACCTGCGGGTCACCCGCCCGCGCCTGGCCGTCCTGCGTGCCGTCCGCCGCCACCCCCACGCCGACACCGGCACGGTGCTGGCGGCCGTCCGCACCGAGGAGGCGACCGTCTCCCACCAGGCGGTCTACGACGTCCTCGGCGCCCTCACCGACGCGGGCCTCGTCCGCCGGATCCAGCCCGCCGGCTCGGTCGCCCGCTACGAGCTGCGCGTCGGCGACAACCACCACCACGTGGTCTGCCGCTCGTGCGGCACGGTCGCCGACGTCGACTGCGCCGTCGGCCACCGGCCGTGCCTCGACGCGTCCGACGACCACGGCTTCGTCATCGACGAGGCCGAGGTCACCTACTGGGGCCTGTGCCCCGCCTGCGCCAGCACCCCGTCCACCTCCCCCACCACCGCCAACCCCACCTGAAGGGAACCCGCATGTCCGACGACCTGCCCAACGACTCCTCCCGCTCGACCGACACCTCGGCGAGCAACGAGGCCAACGCCGAGGTCGGCGAGATGAACGAGCAGGGCGGCGCCACGTCCTGCCCCGTCCTGCACAGCGGCAACGTCCACCCCACCCAGGGCGACGCCAACAGCGAGTGGTGGCCCGAGCGGCTCAACCTCAAGATCCTCGCGAAGAACCAGCCGGCCATCAACCCGCTCGGCGCCGACTTCGACTACGCCGAGGCGTTCTCCGCCCTCGACCTGCCGGCCCTCAAGGCCGACATCGCCGCGGTCCTCACCGACAGCCAGGACTTCTGGCCGGCCGACTTCGGCCACTACGGCCCGCTGATGATCCGCATGGCGTGGCACAGCGCCGGGACGTACCGCGTCCAGGACGGCCGCGGCGGCGCCGGCACGGGGCAGCAGCGCTTCGCCCCGCTCAACTCCTGGCCCGACAACGGCAACCTCGACAAGGCGCGCCGCCTGCTGTGGCCGGTGAAGAAGAAGTACGGCAACGCGATCTCGTGGGCCGACCTGATGGTGCTGACCGGCAACGTCGCGCTCGAGTCGATGGGCTTCGAGACCTTCGGCTTCGCCGGCGGTCGCGTCGACGCCTGGGAGCCGGACGCCGACGTCTACTGGGGTCCGGAGACCGAGTGGCTCGGTGGCGACCAGGGCGGCGCGCAGCGCTACAAGGGCGACCGCGAGCTCGACAACCCGCTGGCCGCGGTCCAGATGGGCCTGATCTACGTCAACCCCGAGGGCCCGGAGGGCAACCCCGACCCGGTCCTCGCCGCCCACGACATCCGCGACACCTTCGCCCGGATGGCGATGAACGACGAGGAGACCGTCGCGCTGATCGCCGGCGGCCACACCTTCGGCAAGACCCACGGCGCGGCCGACCCGGAGGAGCACGTCGGCCCCGAGCCCGAGGGCGCGCCGATCGAGACCGGCGGCATGGGCTGGCTGTCGACCTACGGCACCGGCGTCGGCAAGGACGCGATCACCTCGGGCCTCGAGGTCACCTGGACCGACGTCCCGACGCAGTGGAGCAACCGCTTCTTCGAGATCCTCTTCCAGTACGAGTGGGAGCTCACGAAGTCGCCGGCCGGCGCCGCGCAGTGGGTGGCCAAGGACGCCGAGGCGATCATCCCGGCGCCCGACGAGGGCGGCGCGAAGCGTCTCCCGACGATGCTCACCACCGACCTCGCGCTGCGGATGGACCCGGCGTACGAGGCCATCTCGCGCCGCTTCCTGGAGAACCCCGACGAGTTCGCCGACGCCTTCGCCCGCGCGTGGTTCAAGCTGACCCACCGCGACATGGGCCCGGTCGCGCGCTACCTCGGCCCCGAGGTCCCGAGCGAGGAGCTGCTCTGGCAGGACCCGATCCCGGCGCCGGCCCACGTGGCCACCGAGGAGACGGTCGCCGCGGTCAAGCAGGCGATCGCCGACGCCGGCCTGACCGTCAGCCAGCTGGTCTCGACCGCCTGGGCCGCCGCGTCGTCGTACCGCCACTCCGACAAGCGTGGCGGCGCCAACGGCGGTCGCATCCGCCTCGAGCCGCAGCGCAGCTGGGAGGCCAACGACCCGCGCCAGCTGGCCGGCGTCGTCACCGTCCTCGAGGGCATCGCCGACGCCCACGACATCACCTTCGCCGACACGGTCGTCCTGGCCGGCAACGTCGGCGTGGAGCAGGCTGCTGCGGCCGCCGGCGTGAGCGTCGAGGTGCCGTTCACCCCGGGTCGCGGCGACGCCACCCAGGAGCAGACCGACGTCGAGTCGTTCGCCTGGCTCGAGCCGCAGGCCGACGGGTTCCGCAACTTCAAGCGGTCCGACGCCAAGCTGCCGGCGGAGTACCTGCTGGTCGACAAGGCCAACCTGCTCAACCTCACGGCGCCGGAGATGACCGTGCTGGTCGGCGGCCTGCGGGTGCTCGGCGCCAACACCGCCGCGTCCACCGACGGGGTCCTCACCGAGCGTCCGGGCCAGCTGACGAACGACTTCTTCGTCAACCTCCTCGACCTCGGCACGGTCTGGAGCCCGGCCGGCTCCAACGACCGCTTCGAGGCGAGCGTCGGCGGCAACGCCTGGACCGGGACGCGCGCGGACCTCGTCTTCGCGTCGAGCTCCGAGCTGCGCGCGGTCGCCGAGGTCTACGCCCAGGACGGCTCCCACGAGCGGTTCGTCCGCGACTTCGTGGCCGCGTGGGCCAAGGTCATGGACAACGACCGCTACGACGTCACGGCCTGACGCCACCGTCGTACGCCCGCGGCCCGGGTCCCCGTCGTGGGGCCCGGGCCGCGGTGCGTCCGGGCGGTGGCACGGCGGCCGCGGGCGGTGATACTGGCCGGGTGGAGGAGGTCGAGGTCGTCGTCGCGCACCGGGAGCGGGCCACGCTCCGCGTCGGCGACGTGTTCGTGAAGGTCGACGCCGACCCGGACCGGTCCGCGCGCGAGGTCGAGGCGATGCGGCTGGCGCCGGTGCCGACGGCGCCGGTGCTGTGGCACACCCCGCCGGTGCTCGCGCTCGGCCGGCTGCCCGCCGACCTGGTCGAGCGCAACCTCGAGGTGGCCCGACCGGCGCTGCGACCCCACGACCCGGTGTTCGCCCACGGAGACCTGCAGACGATGCACGTCTTCGTCGACGGCGACACCGTCACCGGGGTGCTGGACTGGTCGGAGGCCGGCCCGGGCGACGGGGCGTACGACCTCGCCGTGCTGACCCTGGGCCACGAGGACCGGCTCGCCGACGTCGTGTCGGGCTACGGCGGCGGGGTCGACGTCGACGTCGTCACCGGCTGGTGGTCGGCCCGGAGCCTGCTCGCGGCCCGCTGGCTGCTCGAGCACGGCTTCGACCCGGACTCGCCCGGGTGCGAGTTCGACGTGCTGCGCGCACGGATGTGACCTCTAGCGTGGCTCCATGGCCGACCACGCGACGCCCAACCTCCCGTCCCGCGACCTCGACGCGAGCGCCGCGTTCTATGCCGCGCTCGGGTTCGTCGTGACCTACCGCGACCCGGGCTGGATGATCCTCGAGCGCGGCGGCCTGGCCCTCGAGCTGTTCCCCGACCCCTCGGTCGACCCGGCCACGACCGCGGCGGGCTGCTGCCTGCGTGTCGACGACCTCGACGGGTTGTACGCCGCGTGCGTGCGCGCCGGCCTGCCCGAGCGGCGTACCGGCTGGCCGCGGCTGCACGCCCCGACGGTCGAGGCCTCCGGGATGCGGATCGGCTACCTCGTCGACCCCGACGGCACCCTGCTGCGGCTGGTGCAGAACCCCTGATACTCCCGGTCTACTGCCAGGTGGCGGGGTCGCCGACGCGGATCGTGCCGGACGTCAGCAGCCGGAAGACGGTGCCGCCGCGGGGCGACCTGAGCGCGGCCATCGCGCCCTCGCCGAGCCAGTCGTCGAGCAGCCGGCAGGGGGCGGCGATCCGGACCACCTCCAGCTCGACGTCGCCGATCGTCATCCGCTCGCCGGGACGCGTCGGCAGCGGTCCGCGGTCGACGGTGACGTTGCGCCGGGTCAGGCCGGGGTCGATCGGGCGGCCGAGGACCTCGGCGGCGGTCTCGAGGTCGTCGAGCGCCTGCACGGTGACGTGCCGGTGACGGCTGCCGTGGTAGCGGTCGCCGACCAGGCCGGCGCCCGCCTCGGCGTCCACCGAGTCGACCGACTTCGTCGGCAGCCGGCGGCCGGGGGCGACGTGGAGGGCGTGGACGTGCGGGCTCACGGGGAGACGGTACGTCGCCCGGTTTCGGCAGGTCGCGGAGTCCCTCCCGCCCGCCTGAGCGCCATACTCCGACCGTGACCACCACGCCTGCCGCGAGCGAGACCGAGCCGACCACCGCCGCCCGCGCGGCGTACGCCCTCAACGCCGGGGTCGCCTGGCTCGGGGTGGCGGCGACGCTGGTGGTGTCGGCGCTCGACGGCTACGACCGGGTGCCGGTGGAGGCCGGGCTCTACGGCGACACCGCGCGGGGTGCGGCCGGCACCGTCGCGCGGGTGGTCGACACGCTGAGCTACTTCACGATCTGGTCCAACGTCGTGGTCGCGGTGTCGGTGACGCTGCTGCTCGCCCGGCCGCTGCGCGCGACCCGCGTGGTCCGGGTGCTGCGCCTGACCGGCCTGCTGATGATCACGGTGACCGCGATCGTCTACCAGGTGCTGCTGGCGCCGTCGGTCGACGTGACCGGCTGGTCGCTGCTGACCGACCCGGTCCTGCACGTCGTCACGCCGGCCCTCACCGTGCTGGTGTGGGTGGTGTGGGGCCCGCGCGGGTGGATCACGCTGCGGGAGGTGCCCCTGGCGCTGGTGGTCCCGCTGGCGTGGATCGGGTGGATGCTGGCGCGCGGCGCGGTCGTGCACGCCTACCCCTACGGCTTCGCCAACGTCGAGGAGTTCGGCTACGCCTCGGTGTCGGTGACGCTGCTGGTCATCCTGCTCTTCGGCCTCGTCGTCGCGGCCGTGTTCTGGGGCGTCGAGCGTCGCCTGCAGCGCCGGGCTGCGCGACCGACCCTGGACTGAGCCCGTCGCGAGCCCGGCGGGTCCTCGGCCGGCGCCGGCTCAGACGAGCTCGACGACGGTGCGCGCGAGGTCGCTGAGCTCCGGGGTCTCGCCCGCCTCGCGCAGCGCCTCGTCGAGGACCTGGTCGTGGGTGGGCCGGGCGGCCCGGAGCAGTGCCCGGCCGGCGTCGGTCGGCTCGGTGTAGATCCCGCGGCGGTCGTCCTCGCACAGGATGCGGGTGATCAGGCCTCGGCCCTCGAGCCGGTTGACCAGCCGGGTGGTGGCGCTCGGCGAGAGGCCGGTGGCGCGGGCCAGCTGGGCCATCCGGAGGTGCCAGCCGTCCTGGCGCGACAGCGCGTCGAGCACGGTGAACTCGACCACCGACAGCTCGTGCCCGGCCTGCAGCGCGCGCTCGAGCCGCGCCTCGATCAGCTGGTGCAGCGCGGCCAGCCGCCGCCAGCCGCGGGCGCGCACCTCGACGGCGTCGTCGCTGATGCCCATCGGTTCCTCCGTGGTCGGGATGTCGTCGGTGTCACTTTACCAGCGTTTGCAACATGCAGCGTGTGCAACTAACCTCGACCAAGAAGTTGCACACGCCTGTATTTGCACACGCTCACCACTGGAGGACACCATGAAGCCAGGACTGCTGGCACTCGCCGTCGGGGGATTCGGCATCGGCCTGACCGAGTTCGTCATCGCCGGCCTGCTCCCCGAGGTCGCCGCCGACTTCGCCGTCGACGAGGCGACCGCCGGGTGGCTGATCTCGGGCTACGCGCTCGCCGTCGCCATCGGCGCCATCCCGCTCACCGCCGGCGTCACCCGCCTCCCGCGCAAGCAGGTGCTGCTCGGGCTGATGGGCCTCTTCGTCGTCGGCAACGCGCTGAGCGCGCTCGCCCCGACCTACGACGCCATGCTCGTCGGGCGCGTCGTCGCCGCGCTCTGCCACGGCGCGTTCTTCGGCATCGGCTCGGTCGTCGCGGCCGACATGGTGGCTCCGGACAAGAAGGCCGGCGCCATCGCCCTGATGTTCGGCGGGCTGACCCTCGCCAACGTCCTCGGCGTCCCGGCCGGCACGCTCGTCGGCCAGCAGTGGGGCTGGCGTGCGGCGTTCTGGGCGATCACCGTCATCGGCGTCCTCGCGCTGGTCGCGATCGCGGTGCTCGTCCCTGCGCAGCGCGGCGACGCCGGCGCCGACCTCCGCCGCGAGGTCCGGGCGTTCGCCGAGCCGCAGGTCTGGGTCTCGCTGCTGCTCACCGTCCTCGGCTACGGCGGCATGTTCGGCGCCTTCACCTACATCGCCTTCACCCTGACCGGCGTCAGCGGCTTCGCGCCGTCGGCGGTGCCGTGGCTGCTGGTGCTCTTCGGTGTCGGCCTGGTCGCCGGCAACGTCCTCGGCGGGCGTGCCGCCAACCGCTCCGTGCGCGGCACGCTGCTCGTCGCGCTGTCCGCGCTCGTCGTGGTGATGGCGGTCTTCGCGCTCACCGCCTCGAGCCAGGTGATGACCGTGCTCGGTCTGGTGCTGATGGGTGGCTTCGGCTTCGCGACGGTGCCGGCGCTGCAGATGCGGGTGATGACCCACGCCGGCGGCGCACCCACGCTCGCCAGCGGCGCCAACATCGCCGCCTTCAACGTCGGCAACGCGCTCGGCGCCTGGCTCGGCGGCGTGACCATCGCGGCCGGCCTGGGCTACGTCTCCCCGATCTGGGCCGGCGCCGGGCTGACCGCGCTCGCGCTGGTGCTGCTGGTCCTCGCCGACCCGCGCGGGCGCGGCGCCGACGCCTCGCCGGAGGCCGTGCCGGACGAGGGCGCCGTACGCCCCGAGGTGCCGGTGCCGTGACCCCCGGCCACCGGTCCAGACCGCGGTGACGCGCGACGTCGGCGGTGCTAGACCGGGAGGTCGACCCGCGGAGGTGCCCATGACCACGACCTGGAAGCTGCCGGCGACGGACCGGGGCTGGGTGACCGACGGCGGCCTCGAGACCGACCTGCTCTTCCACCACGGGATCGACCTGCCCGACTTCGCGGCGTTCCCCCTCCTCGACGACGCCGACGGTCGCCGGGTCCTCGCCGACTACTACCGGGCCTACGCCGACGTCGCCGCGCGCGCGGGGGCCGGCCTGCTGCTGGAGACCCCTACCTGGCGCGCCAGCACGGACTGGGGGCAGCGGCTGGGCTACGACGCGGACGCGACCGCGCGGGTCAACCGGGACGCCGTCGAGTTCCTGCGCGGCCTGGCCGGCGACGCGGCCGGCGAGGTGGCCGGGATGCTGGTGGGCGGGTCGGTCGGCCCGCGGGGCGACGGCTACACCGCCGGCGACCTCGACGCCGACGCCTACGCCGCCTACCACCGCCACCAGGTCGGCGCGTTCGCGGAGGCGGGCGCGGACCTGGCGACGGCGTACACGCTCACCACGGTCGCGGAGGCCGTCGGCGTGGTGCGCGCGGCGCAGGACGCCGACCTGCCGGTCGCGGTGTCCTTCACCGTCGAGACCGACGCCCGCCTGCCCGACGGGACCCCGCTGGGGGAGGCGGTGGCGGCGCTCGACGCGGCGACCGGCGCGGGCGCCGCCCACCTGCTGGTCAACTGCGCGCACCCCGACCACGTGGCCCCGGCCCTCGACGGCGGGGCGTGGCAGGACCGGGTCGCGGGGCTGCGGGTGAACTCCTCGCGGCTCAGCCACGCCGAGCTCGACGAGGCCGAGGAGCTCGACGAGGGCGACGTGCCCGACCTCACCGCCCGTACCCGCGCCCTCGCCTCGGCGCTCCCGGCGGTCCGGGTGGTCGGCGGCTGCTGCGGCACCGACGCGCGCCACGTCGCGGCGATGTGGGACGGGTGGTCGCCGACCGGAAAGTAGCAGGCGCGGTGTCGGTGGTGACGCCTACGCTCCTCGGGTGCCCCTCGACGACCTCGACCCCATCCCGGCGGACCCGGCCGCGCCGCAGCTCGAGGCTCACCTGCCGCCGGGCGTGACCCGCGGCCCGGAGACGCTCCGTGCGTTCCGCCAGGTCCTCGGCAACACCCTCGTCGCCAACGTCACCTCGAGCTACCTCTGGTTCGCGCTCACGTTCTGGGCCTACCTCGAGACCCGCTCGGTGATGGCCACCGCGATCATCGGCGGCGGCTACATGCTGTTCACGGCCGTCCTCGGCACCTTCTTCGGCACCCTGGTCGACCACCACCGCAAGAAGCAGGTGATGGTCACCTCCTCGACCATCACCCTCGTCGCCTACGCCGCGTCGGGCGGGCTGTGGCTGCTGCTCGGCGAGGACCGGCTCGCCGACTGGGGCAGCGCCTGGTTCTGGCTGTTCACCGCGGTGATCCTCGTCGGTGGCGTGGTCGAGAGCCTGCGCAACATCGCGCTGTCGACGACCGTGACGCTGCTCGTCCCGGAGGACGGTCGCGACAAGGCCAACGGCCTGGTCGGCACCGTCCAGGGCATCGCCTTCATGATCACCAGCGTCTTCAGCGGCCTCAGCGTGGGGCTGCTCGGGATGGGCTGGACCGTCGGCATCGCGGTCGCGCTCACCGGCCTCTCGCTGCTCCACCTGCTCCCCATCGAGATCCCCGAGCTGCCCCCCGACCCGGAGGCCGGCGGCTCGCGCTTCGACGTGCGCGGCGCGGTCGCGGCGATCACCCCGGTGCCCGGACTGGTCGCGCTGATCGCCTTCTCCACGTTCAACAACCTCGTCGGCGGCGTCTACATGGCGCTCATGGACCCCTACGGCCTCGAGCTGTTCAGCGTCGAGGCGTGGGGCCTGGTGCTCGGCGTCACCGGCCTCGGCTTCGTGGTCGGCGGCGGCCTGGTGGCCCGGTTCGGCCTCGGCGCCAACCCGGTCCGCACGCTGCTCCTGGTCAACCTCGGCGTCGCCGTGCTCGGCATGACGTTCACGGTGCGCGAGTGGGCCTCGCTCTACGTCCTGGGCATCTTCGTCTTCATGGCGATCATCCCGGCCGCCGAGTCCGCGGAGCAGACGATCCTGCAGCGGGTGGTGCCGTTCCGCACCCAGGGCCGGGTCTTCGGCTTCGCGCAGAGCGTCGAGGTGGCCGCCAGCCCGTTCTCGGCCTTCCTCATCGGGCCGATCGCGGAGTTCGCCCTCATCCCCTACATGGAGTCCGAGCAGGGCCGCGACGCCTGGGGGTGGCTGGTCGGCGACGGCGACGCCCGCGGCATCGCCCTGGTGTTCATGCTGGCCGGCGCGATCATGTTCGTGACCGTGCTGCTGGCGCTGGCCTCCGCGCCCTACCGCCGGCTGTCGTCGGCCTACGCGGCCGCGCCCCCGCAGCAGGTGGAGGCGCAGCCCGGCGCCTGAGCCGACGAGGGACCGGGACGAGGGTCTGGTCAGTGTCGTAGGTCACGCCTAGGGTTTCGACCGACAGCAGGTTCTCGGGGCGGACCCGCCCGACCGGCTGTCTCTCGGAAAGGAAAGACTCGTGAGATCCACGACCCTCGGGCTGTCCCTTGCCCTGATCACCGGAGCCGGGGCGTTGTCCCTGGCTCCCTCAGCAGCCGCACCGCAGTCGGCTCACCGCAGCGTCGGGGAGGCGCATGCGGCGAACACCGAGCACGTGCTGCCCAACCCGGAGGCGGAGAAGCAGGCCGCGCTGCGCCAGCAGGCCTGGGCCGACGTGCTCAGCGGCGAGGCCTCGCCGCAGACGATCGCCGGCAACCGCGTGCTCAAGGTCGGCAAGGAGCCGGCCGCGGCGGGCAGCACGCAGGCGCGCCGGAAGGCGGCCGCCACCCAGGACCAGTACGTCGAGCTCAGCAACGAGCGCACCGACAAGGTCTTCGTGTTCCTCGTCGACTTCGGCAACCAGCGCCACCCCGACTACCCCGACCGCGACACCGATCCGGCCGTCGCGGGCCCGACCACGTTCGAGGGCCCCGGGTTCAACGAGATCCCGAAGCCGGGGGCCGACGACAACTCCACCCAGTGGCGCCGGACCTACACGAAGAAGTACTACAAGGACCTCTACTTCGGTGACGGCGAGCTGGCCGACTCGCTCAAGAGCTACTACGAGCGCCAGTCCTCGGGCCGCTACAGCGTCGAGGGCATGGTCACCGACTTCACGACCGTCCCCTACAACGAGGCCCGCTACGGCCGCAGCAACGGCTACCCGTGCGCCGGCAACGTCTGCAACAACACCTGGAACCTCGTCTCCGACGGCATGACCCAGTGGGTCGCGGACCAGAAGGCCGCCGGCAAGACCGACGCCCAGATCAAGCGCATCGTGTCGCAGTACGACATCCGCGACCGCTACGACTTCGACGGCGACGGCAACTTCGACGAGCCCGACGGCTACATCGACCGCTTCCAGATCATCCACTCCGGCGGCGACCAGGCCGACGGCGACCCGATCTACGGCGAGGACGCCATCTGGAGCCACCGCTGGAAGGCGTTCCAGGGCACCGGCCAGGGCCCGACGGTCGCCGGCGTGGCCAACCCCGACGGCGGCACCCAGATCGGCAACACCGGCATCTGGGTCGCCGACTACACCGTGCAGCCGGAGAACGGCGGCATCTCGGTGGTCGCCCACGAGTACGGCCACGACCTCGGCCTGCCCGACCACTACGACACCGCCGCCTCGGGCGACAACCCGGTCAGCTGGTGGACACTGATGGCGCAGAGCCGCGTGTCGGCCGCGGGCGACCAGGGCATCGGCACCCGTGCCGCCGACCTCGGCGTCTGGGACAAGCTCCAGCTCGGCTGGCTCGACTACGAGACCGTCGTCGCGGGCCAGGACCGCACCGTCGACCTCGGCCCCCACGAGTACAACTCGGCCAAGGCGCAGGGCGTCGCGGTGGTGCTGCCCGACAAGCAGGTCACCACGAACCTGGTGACCCCGGCCGAGGGCACGAAGCAGTGGTTCTCCGGCTCCGGTGACGGCTACTCCGCCTCGATGTCGCGCGCCGACCTCGCGGTCCCGGCCGGCACCACCACGCTGTCGCTCAAGGCCGCGTGGAACATCGAGGAGGACTACGACTTCGGCTACCTCGAGGTCGAGGCGCCCGCCGGCAGCGGCACCTGGACGCCGCTCGACACCTCCGCGATCGACCCCGACACCGACGGCGACACCAACCCCGCCAACGACCCGGCCAAGGAGGCCGGCATCGACGGCGTCAGCAACGGCTACGTCGCCGCGACCTTCGACCTGTCCGCCTACGCCGGCCAGACGATCGGGCTGCGCGCCCGCTACGTCACCGACGGCGCGGTGCAGGGCCAGGACGCGAGCCTGGGCTGGTCGGGCCTGCTGGTCGACGACATCAAGGTGACCAACGGCGGCACCACGGTCTTCGCCGACGGCGCCGAGACCACGCCCAACGGCTGGACGCTCGACGGCTTCCGCTCGATCGGCGCGGGCTACGACACCGCCTACGACCAGTTCTACCTGGCCAGCAACCGCACCTACACCTCCTACGACCAGTACCTCCAGACCGGGCCGTACAACTTCAGCTTCCCCGACACCCGGCCCGACTTCGTGGAGAAGTTCCCCTACCAGGACGGCCTGGTGGTCAACTACTGGGACTCGTCCTACACCGACAACAACACCAGCCAGCACCCCGGTGGTGGCCTGGTGCTGCCGGTCGACGCCAACCCGCAGGCCCACTACAACCTGCAGGGCACGGCGTGGCGCGGTCGCATCCAGACCTACGACGCGCCGTTCGGCCTGCAGAAGTCGGACTCGTTCTACCTCACCGCCGGTGGCCAGCGCTCCTACGTCCGGGGCCGTGCCGCCAACCCGCTGTTCGACGACAGCGACCCGAACCGGTACTTCCAGCCCTTCGTCGACGCGGGCCTGCCGCGCGTCGGGGTCAAGGTCGCCGGCGTCGGGGTGAAGATCCGGGTGCTGTCCCAGAGCGGCACCGGGATGCGGATCCGCGTGCAGTGACCTGACGCAGACCTGACGCACCACCGGAGGGGTCGGGAGCCGTGGGCTCCCGGCCCCTCCGTCGTGTCCGCGACCTACTCCGGGAGGGGCAGGACCGTGACGCGCGCGACCTCGACGGGCGGCCCACCGCACCCGGTGGCCGCGAGCAGCGGAGTGCCCGTGACCTGGACCTGGTCGTCGAGGACCAGCTCGCGTGCGAGGTCGCCGGTCATCGTCCAGGCCGTCCCGTTGTCGTCGCGCACGACCACGCAGTCACCGACCTCGACGACCTGCCCGACGACGCGCAGCTTCTCCAGGCCCTCGGTCGGCGGCTTGGTCGGGCTGTCGGTCGGGCTGTTGGTCGGGCTGTTGGTCGGGCTGTTGGTCGGGCTGCTGGCGCCGGTCGTCGCCGACGGCGGGGGCCCGTCCGGCTGCAGGACGACGTCACGCGGGTCGTCCCCGCAGCCGGTCGCGCAGGCGAGGACGGAGCAGGCGAGGACGGTCCCGAGGAGGTGGCGCACGGGGATGGGACGTCCGGTGGCGCCGGTCGGCTCCTTCAGGCGGGCATGCGCGCGCGGAGGAAGCGGACCGTGCGGTCCATCGCGGCGACGAACGCCGGCCCGAACGCGTGCCCGTCGTCGTACCACTCCAGCGTGCTGTCGACCCCGGCCGCGGTCAGCGCGCGCTGGGTGGCGCGGGCCCACGGCGGCGGGCAGGTGTCGTCGAAGCGCCCGTGCACCATCAGCACGGGCTCGGTGATGTCGCCGAAGACCGGCCGCGGCGAGACGCCGCGCCAGAAGGCGGGGTCCTCGTCGGGCAGGCCGTGCCGGCCGCGGAACCCGGCGCGCAGGGCGTCGACCGGTGCGTCCGGGCGCTGGAAGTGGTCGAAGTTCTGCCCCTCCAGGCTCGAGACCGAGGCCCAGCCGACACCGGCGGCGAACAGGCCGGGATCGGCCGCCAGCGCCTTGAGCATCACCCCGCCGCCCATCGACCGACCGAAGAGCGCGATCCGGTCGGGGTCGACCCGGACCTCGCGGGACGCGGCGAGGGCGCGGGCCGCGGCGGCCACGTCGGCGGCGTAGCCGAGCCGGACAGCGGTCTCGATGCGCGGGTCGTCGGTCGACTCGGCGTGGTTGCGGTAGTCGACGTGCAGGGCCACGAAGCCGCGCTCGGCGAGGAAGCCGCGCTCGCGGGTCATCCCCTGGCCGCGGACGTAGTAGGCGGGGTCGATGTAGCCGTGCGCGAGCACGACGGCGGGGAAGGGACCGCGCCCGGACGGGACGTTGAGCACCCCGCTGATCCGCAGCGGGGCGGTGCCGGCCCCGGCCGTCGTCGAGCGGAACGTCACGTCGTACGAGGTGTAGGTCGCGGTGCGCTCGCGGACCGCGCCCAGGCGCAGCCCGCCACCGGTGAGGTCGGCCTGGGCGAGCGCGGCCAGCGAGATCGGGCGCGGCTGCTCGGTCGCCTCCTCGGTCGCCTCCTCGGTCGGCTCCTCGGTCGGCTCCTCGGTCGACTCCTCGCTCGGGTCCGGCTCGGCGGGCTCCTCCGACGGCGCCGGGTCGGACGGGGACGAGGACGGTGCGGGTCCGCTCGTCGCCGGGTCGTCGTCCGGGGTCGAGGAGCAGCCCACGAGCAGGACCAGGGCCGTCGCCGCCGAGGCGAGCCGGCCCGCGTCCCTCGCGCGCAGCGTCGTCATCGCTCCAGTGTGCGCGACGATTCCCAGAAATGGGTCGCGGCATCCGGTCACACCGGGTCGCGCCCGTACGTCACAGGGGTGAGGATGCCGGACGAGAGGCGGGGGACATGGAGCACACGGACGACCGGGCGGCGCGCGTCGCGGAGGACTTCGAGTCCGAGCGACCGCGGTTGGTGGGCCTCGCCACGCGGGTGCTCGGCGACCACGCCGAGGCCGAGGACGTCGTGCAGCAGGCCTGGCTCCGGCTGGACCGCGCGCGCCGGAGCGACGCGGACGCGATCGAGAGCCTCCCAGCCTGGCTGACCACCGTGACCACCCGCCTGTGCCTGGACCGGCTGCGCTCGAGGACGCCGGTGCCGGTGGACGACGACGCGCTGGCCGACGCCGCAGCGGTGTCGTCGTCGGTGGACCCCGCCGACGACGTCGCCCTCGCCGACACGGTCGGGATCGCGCTGCAGGCGGTGATCGACCGGCTCACCCCGCGCGAGCGGGTCGCGTTCGTGCTGCACGACAGCTTCGGCTTCGAGTTCCCCACGATCGCCGCCCTCCTCGACACCACCCCGGCCGCCGCCCGCAAGCTCGCCTCGCGGGCCCGGGCCAAGGTCGCCCAGCCTGCCTCCGCCGACGCGCTCGCCGACTGGGAGGTCGTCGACGCCTTCATGGCCGCGGCGCGCGGCGGCGACCTGCCCCGGCTGCTGCAGCTGCTCGCCCCCGACGCGGTCGTCGGCGCCGACGAGGCCGCGGTCCTGGCCGGCACCCCGGCGCGCATCGAGGGTCGCGACGAGGTCGCGGCCTTCTTCAGCGGCAGCGCGCAGTCCGCGTTGCCGGTCCTGGTCGACGAGCGGCCCGCGTCCGCGTGGTTCCTGCGCGGCGAGGCCAGGGTGGTCTTCGACTTCGAGGTCGCCGGCGGCCGGGTCCGCGCGATCACGTTCCGCGCAGCGCCCGACCTGCTGGCCCGCGTCGTGCGCCGCGACGGTCCGGACCGGCGGTGAGGGCCCGCGTCCTGCCCCCGGGGTGGGTCACGTCCGGGGACACCCACCGCCTCGTGGCGACACGGCCCGTGACGCACCAGGCCCCGCGCCGCCCTGGGAGATGGCTCGGGGTGTGACACCACCAGGTTTCACCACAGAAGGAGACACGATGAAGACGATGACCTGCCGCCAGCTCGGCGGCCCGTGCGACCTCGCCCACCGCGGCGAGACCCACGACGACGTGATCAACGCGCAGGACCAGCACCTCAAGCAGGCCGAGAAGGACGGCGACGCCGCCCACCAGCCCGCCCGTGACGAGATGAAGGCTCGCTGGCGCCACCCCCGGAAGTCGCTCGGGTGGTACCGCGACATGAAGGCGGCCTTCGCCGCCCTCCCCGACGACTGAACCGGACGGGCCCGGGGCTCAGGCCCGGCGGTCGGCGAGCGCGTACGCCGCGCCGGCGGCCGCGGCGGTGACGCCGAGCACCGACGGCCAGGTGCCGATCTTCCGGGCCAGCGGGTGCGAGACGCCCATCGCGGCCCAGTAGGCCGCGCTGAGGCCGGCGGTCAGCGGCGCACCGCCGACGGCGTACCACTGCCGCGCGGCGAGGGCGTTCGCGCCGAGCATCGCGGCGCCGCCGAGGGGGCGGACGCCGGTGCGCTGGGCGAGGGTGAAGCCGCCCACCAGGCCGGCGGCGAGCAGGGGGGCGGTGGGGAGACGGGAGAGGTCGGGCACGGTCCGAGCCTAGCCAGCCGGGGGATGGCCCCGGGCGGCCGCGGCGGGCAGACTGGCGGTCCGCCTGCGAGAGGGAACCCATGAGCGAGCTCCACGTCGTTGCCACCATCCCCGTCAAGCCCGAGGCCGTCGACCAGGTCCGGCCGGCGCTCACCGAGCTGGTCGCCGCGACCCGCGGCGAGGAGGGCTGCCTGGCCTACGACCTGTTCGAGTCGGCGGCCGCGCCCGGCACGTTCGTGACCGTCGAGCGGTGGACCGACCAGGCGGCGCTCGACGCGCACATGGCGACGCCGCACGTGGCGGCCGCGTTCGCGGCGGCTGGCGGCGCGCTCGACGGCGAGGTGGCCATCCACCCGCTGCGCCCGGTCGAGTAGGTCAGTCCGGGACCCGCGCGGCGTCACGCACCGCGCAGGTCTGCGCGAGGCCGAGCGCCCAGCAGGTCGGGCAGCCCCGCAGCAGCACCGCAGCCGGCACCGCGAGCAGCAGCGCCAGCGGGCCCCACCACGGCACCAGCACGAACGCGGCCACCATCAGCGGCAGCCCGAGCGCCCCGCGGACGAGGTGCCGCGGGACGCTCCGGCTGGCGAAGAAGGTGTCGGTCACGCGGGTGGTTCGAGGCCCGCGGGGGACCGGATGGGTCAGCCGCGCCCGACCCGGCCCACGCTGCCGGCTGCCCAGCAGACCTTGGCCACGCAGTCGACGACGTGGTAGCCGAGGTCGCTGACCCGCTTCCAGGTGCGCCCGCCGTCGGTGGTGAGGCTGGAGCCGACCGAGCCGTCGTAGTCGCCGGTGGCGAGTGCGACCTTCCAGCCGCGGACGAACGTGACGTCCTCGCCGACGTGCGTCAGGTCGGCGCCGAGGGTCCAGGAGCGGCCGTCGCGGGTATACGCCGTGGTGTCGGCGGTGTCCGACGCGTCGGCGAAGTCGCCGCCGACGACGATGCCGCGGCGGGGCGAGGCGAAGGCACCGGCGAAGCCGCCGGCGGACTCACCCGCCGGGATCCCGGACTCGACGGCCGTCCAGGTGAGGCCGCGGTCGTCGCTGCGCAGGACGCGGCTCTGGGCGCCGCCGGTGACGATGAACGCCGCCTTGCCGGCGGTGACCAGGCAGTCGCCGCTGGCCGCGAAGCCGAACTCGTCGGCGCTGTCGGGCATGCCCGCCGACGGCAGCACCTTCCAGCTGCGGCCGCGGTCACGGGTGGAGAGGATGCGCAGCTTGCCGTCGACCGGGTCGCTGACCGCGAGGCCCCTGCGGCCGCCGGGGTAGAACGCCATGCAGTCGTAGAACGCGTTCTCGTCGTCGTTGCGGAAGGCCTCGGTCCAGCTCCGGCCGCCGTCGGTGGAGCGGTAGATCCGCGACGCCTCGCCGGGTCCGATCGCGAGCACGTGGGCGACCTTCCCGTCCACCTCGACGTCGCGGAACGACAGGCCCTCGGTGTCGGCGGGGGTGACGTCGACCCAGGTCGTCCCGCGGTCGGTCGTGCGGAAGACCTTCGCGGCCGCACCGTCGGTGAGGCTCTCGCCGGTCACCCACGCCTCCTTCCGCGAGACCGCGTCGAGGCCGCGGAAGTTCTGGTCGGCGTCGAGCACCTTCTCCTCCCAGCCGTGCCGGAACGGGTCAGAGGTCTTCGGCCCGTGGCCGTTGCCGTTGCCGTGCCCGTTGCCGGGGCCGGCGGTCGCGGGCACCGCGAGGGCGAGGGCCGGGAGGAGGGCGGAGAGGAGGAGGGCGGGGGTGCGGAGGGGTCCGAGTCGTCGCATCCGGCCAGCCTGCTGGGCCGCGGTGCGGTTGTCCAGAGGTGCCAGCGGAAGCCGATCGTCCGGAACCGGGTGCACGATGGGCCCATGAGCGAGACCGACACCGACCACGCCCCGGACGCCTGGGTGCCGCCCCCGTGGGAGCCCCCGATCGACGGCACCGAGGCCGAGCACCTCACCGGCGCGCTGGGCCGGATGCGCGCCACGCTGCGGTGGAAGGCCGACGGCCTCGACGAGGCCGGCCTGCGCCACCGCATCCCCTCGTCGGCGCTGTCGCTGGGCGGGCTGCTGCTCCACCTCGCGCTCGCCGAGGACTACTACCTGACGACGAAGCTGCGCGGCGAGGAGCTCGTCGAGCCCTGGCGGTCGCTGGGCCACGACGGCACCGACGAGTGGGAGTTCGAGGCCGGCGTCGAGGCCCTCACCGCCGCGGAGACGTACGCGGTCTTCGACGAGGCGGTCGGTCGCAACAACCGCCGGATCGACGAGGCTCTCGCCGAGGGCGGGCTCGACCTCGTCGCCCACGTCGACGACGGCAACGGCAACCACCCGCGGCTGCGGCGCCTGCTGTGCGACCTGCTCGAGGAGTACGCCCGCCACACCGGCCACGCCGACCTGCTCCGCGAGGCCGTCGACGGTCGCGTCGGCGAGGACCCGCCGGCGGACTGGGTGCTGCCCTGGCGGTGAGGCCCTACTGCGACGGCTCGGGGACCTCGACGTCCGGGCAGTCGGTCTTGGGGTTGATCCCGGTGTAGTTGAGCGGGCCGGCGACGATGTTGAGCACGATGTCGCTGGTCTCCGAGCAGTTGGTGTCGGCGTCGTCGAAGTAGCCGCGCTGGTAGGCCGCGAACGCTCCGATCACGAGCCACACGACGAGCAGGATGCCGATCAGTCGTCCCACGCTGGACCTCCTCGATCCTCACGGCGGGGATCGCCGTGCGCCTCACTCTCCGCCCACGGCCGCCGTCGTGCCACCCACGGAGGGGTAGGGCGCCCTAGGGTGCGTCCATGACGATCCTCGCCGAGGTGCTCGCGGCCGGCGCCGCGTTTCTCCACGTCTACATCTGGGTGCTCGAGTCGTTCCGCTGGACCGAGCCCGCGACCCGCAGGACCTTCGGGACGTCCGAGTCGGACGCCGAGATCACGAAGCCGCTGGCCTACAACCAGGGCTTCTACAACCTCTTCCTGGCGGTCATGGTGATCGTCGGCATCCTGGCGGGGGGAGCCGACACCACCGTCGGAGCCACGCTCATCCTCGCCGGGACCGGGTCGATGCTCGCGGCCGCGCTCGTGCTGGTCACCCACGACCGGTCGATGGCCCGGGCCGCGGTCACGCAGGGGACGCTGCCGGCCCTCGCCGTGCTGTTCGTGCTGCTGCAGCTCTGACGGCGGGCCTCACGCCAGCCAGGCGTGCACCGCGGAGACGACCGACGCCCCCTCGCCGGTCGCCGACGCGACCCGCTTCATCGAGCCCGAGCGGATGTCACCGGCCGCGAAGACGCCGGGGACGGTGGTGCCGAGGTCGCTGGGCGGGACGTCGTGGACCCACAGCTCGCGCGGCACGTCGCGGCCGGTGAGCACGAAGCCGCGGGCGTCGCGCAGCACCTCCTCGGGGAGCCAGCTGCACTCGGGCTCGGCGCCGAGCAGCAGGAAGAGCCCGCGCGCCTCGACCCGGTCGCGCTCCCCGGTGAGCTGGTCCTCGACCTCCAGCCATGCGAGGTGGCCCACGTCGTCGGGCCCGCCGTCGACGACGCAGGCCGAGCCGCGCACCTCGATGCGCGGGTTCCACTCGATCTCGTCGATGAGGTAGGACGACATGGTCTCCGCCAGGCCGGGGCGGCGGACCAGGATCGTCACCCGGCTCGCGAACCGGGCGGCGTGGATCGCGGCCTGGCCGGCGGAGTTGCCGCCGCCGACGATCACCACGTGGTCGCCGGCGAGCTCACGGGCGGCGGCCATCGCGGCCCCGTAGAAGACACCCCGCCCGACCATCTCCTCGATCGCCTCGACCCCGAGCCGGCGGTAGTCGACGCCGGTCGAGACCAGGACCGAGCGCGTGTGCACGTCGCCGCCGTCGGTGTGCACGACGTGGTGCCCGCCGTCCTCGCACGGCGAGATCCCGGTGGCCGGCCAGCCGGTGAAGAAGCGGGTGCCGAAGCGCAGTGCCTGACCGCGGGCCCGCTGGGCCAGCCGCATGCCGGAGATACCGCGCGGGAAGCCGAGGTAGTTGCGGATCATCGAGCTCGTGCCGGCCTGGCCGCCGATCGCCTCGGCCTCGAGGCAGATCGTGCGCAGGCCCTCGCTCGAGGCGTACACGCTCGCCGCCAGCCCGGCGGGTCCTGCGCCGACCACCACCAGGTCGACGACCTCGTCGACGTCGATCTCGTCGGGACGTCCGTAGAGCTGGTTGGCCAGCGACCGCACGTCGGGACAGTGCCCGCACCAGCCGGCGAGCGACGAGACGACCGGCCAGCGGCCCTCGTCGTCGGGGCAGTCGGCCATCACCGCGCGCCCGACCTCGCTGTCGGGGTGGTGCACCCCGGCGGGGAGCCCGACCCGGCTGAGGTAGTCGAGCAGCTCGCGGGTGAGGGCGTCCTTCTCGGGGGTGATGATCCGGACGTTCTCGACCACCGGGGCGGCGACGGTGGCGTTCCACTCGTTGAGCAGCTCGCCGACGGCACCGTGGAACTCCTCGTCGCGCGGGCCCTGCGGCATCAGCAGCAGCGCGTCGACCTTGCCGGCGGCCACGGCGTGGCGGAAGGTCGGGTTGTCGGCGCGGAACCGGCTGATGTGCGAGACGAGCAGCCGGCGCGCGGTCGGCACCGCCTTGCGGGTGCCGCCCAACAGCGCGAACAGCATCTGCTCGTCGTGGTCGGTGTCGATCACGAACAGCGCCACCTGGTGCCCGGTGGCCACGAGGTCCTTCGCCGTCTGCTTCGCGCTGGCCTCGTCGCGGACCAGCCGGACGTCGTACTCCCGCTCGTAGCGGGCGAAGGTGTCGGCCAGGACCTCACCGTGGTTCGCCGACGCGACCACGATCGCGGGTGCTCCCATGCCGCCAGCCTAGTGCCGGGTCCCGTCCTGGTATCTACGGACGTTGTGGTGGGTGTTCAGGCCATTTCGCCCACCAGAACGTCCGTAGATACCAGGGACGACGTCAGCCGGTGAGGTTGTGGACGTAGCACCAGCGCCACTGCTCGTCCGGCTCGGCGGACTGCATGACCGGGTGGAGCGTGTCGTGGAAGTGCGCGGTGGCGTGCCTGCCGACCGAGGAGTCGCAGCAGCCGACATGGCCGCAGGTCAGGCACTGGCGCAGCGACACCCAGCGGGTGCCGTCGGCCAGGCAGGACGCGCACGCCGGGTCGGCGACGGTCTCGATGGCCGGCTGCTCGGCGAGGTCGTCGCAGACCCGGCCGGCGGTGAACGCCATCGAGGTGTTGCGCACGCTCGCGCGCGCCTCGGTGCCGGCGTCGAGCATCGACTCCTCGATGTCGAGCATGCCGAGCACCTCGCTGACGACCTCCGAGGCGAGCCTGCCCTTGCTCCGCACCAGCAGCACCTTGGCGCGCTCCGCGGCGATCATCTCCCGGCGCACGCGGGTGTAGAGCTCGGACGGCGTCTCCTCGCCCTCGGCGGTGGAGAGCTGCTCCCAGGCCGCGAACGTGCGCTGGTCGATCCGGGCGCGCACCTGCGCGTCGACGCCGTGGTGGTCGTCGAAGTCCAGCTCCTCGAGCTTGGCCAGGCCGGCGTCGGCCGCCTGCTGCAGCAGCCCGGCACGCGACAGGGCGTCCTCCGCGGGGTCGGGGGCGGGCACCCGCAGCAGCCGGGTCAGCGGCGGCAGGGTGAGCCCCTGGACCAGCAGGGTGCCGGCCACCACGGTGAAGGCGACCAGCAGCAGCACCTCGCGGTGCGGCGCGTCCTCGGGGATGACGAAGGCGGCGGCCAGCGTCACCACGCCGCGCATCCCGGCCCAGCCGATGAGGAACGTCCACGACGCCGGCAGCGGGTCCGAGCCCAGCCGGCGGAAGAGCAGCGTGCCGAACACCCAGGCCATGCGGACGGCGATGACCGTGGCGAAGGTGGCGGCGCAGACGAGGGCGATCCGGGCGCCGGTCAGGGTCGACTCGGCGACGTCGGCGAGGATCCAGTCGAGCTGGAGCCCGATCAGCAGGAAGACGGTGTTCTCCAGGACGAACGCGACCGTGCGCCACGTGATCCGCTCGGTGATCCGCGACTGGGCGGTCTGGATGATCGGCGCCTTGTGGCCCAGCAGCAGGCCGGCCACCACCACCGCGATGACGCCCGAGGCGTGGATCTCCTCGGCCGCGACGAATGCCGCGAACGGGGTCAGGAAGGACAGCGCGGTGTCGAGCAGCGGGTCGGTCAGCCGCTTGCGCAGCCAGGCCACGACCACGAAGAACAGCACGCCGATCGCGGTGCCGCCGCCCGCGGCGAGCAGGAAGTCGAGCCCGACCGCGCCCATCGTGACGCTCCCGCTCAGTGCGGCGGTCGCGGTGCCGAGCGCGACGAGCGCGGTCGCGTCGTTGAGCAGCGACTCGCCCTCGAGGATCGTCACCACGCGGCGGGGGAGCCCGATCCGGCGCGCGACGGCGGTCGCCGCGACCGCGTCCGGCGGCGCGACCACGGCCCCGATCGCGATCGCCGCGGCCCAGCCGATGCCCGGCACCAGCCACTCGACGACCGCCCCGACGACGAGCGAGGTGATCACCACCAGGACGACCGACAGCCGCAGGATCGAGCCGCGGTTGGCGTTGAAGTCGACCAGCGAGGTCTGGATGGCGGCGGCGTAGAGCAGCGGCGGCAGCAGGCCGAGCAGCACCACCTCGGACTCGAGGTGGATGGTCGGGACGCCGGGGACGTACGACGCCACGGCCCCCACCACGACGAGCAGCAGGGGGGCCGGGACGTGCAGGCGGTCGCTCACGGCGGTCGCGGCCAGGACGACGGCCGCCATCGAGACGAGCAGCAGGGCGAGTTCCACCGGACGAGTCTGGCGGGTCGGGCCCTCCTCAGGCGAGGTCGTTCGCGATCAGCGGACGACCTCGAGCACCTGCAGCGTGATCCCGTTGGCGTAGGCCGCGTGCTCGGTGAGCCGCAGCGAGGTCTTCGCGCCGTCGCCGAACAGCTTCTTGCCGCTGCCGAGCAGCAGCGGGAAGACCAGGAGGTGGTAGCGGTCGACGAGGCCGGCCGCGGCGAGGCCCTGCGCCAGCGTGGGGCTGCCGTGGACGTGGATCTCGCCGCCGTCGGACTCGCGCAGGGCGGCCACGTCGTCGAGGGAGCGCAGCACGGAGACCTCGCCGTCGCCCCACGGCGCGGTGTCACCCTCGAGCGTGGTCGACACGACGTACTTGGGCATCGCGTTGTAGGTGGTGAACTCCTCCATCGAGGGCCAGACCGGGGCGAACTCGTCGTAGGACTGCCGCCCGAGCAGCAGGGCGGAGGCCTGCTCGGTCTCGCGGCCCTTGATGTCGTAGGCGGCCTCCTCGAAGGCGACGTCCTTGAAGGTCCAGCCGGCGTGGGGGTGGTCACCTCCGCCGGGGGCCTCGACGATCC
The DNA here is from genome assembly GCF_020991065.1 of Nocardioides okcheonensis. Classification (NCBI taxonomy): domain Bacteria; kingdom Bacillati; phylum Actinomycetota; class Actinomycetes; order Propionibacteriales; family Nocardioidaceae; genus Nocardioides; species Nocardioides okcheonensis. Next base: position 2,626,027 of record NZ_CP087710.1, on the reverse strand, counting down.
CGTCGAGGGTGATGAACTCGGTGACGACGATGGGGCGCATGCGGTGGGTCCTCTCGGTGCAACGGGTGGTGGGGCGGGCTCAGGCGGCGTCGGCCGCGAGCAGGTCGTCGATCTGGTTGATGGCGGCCGTCGATCCTTCGACGACGCCCATGTCCAGCACCTGCTGGAGGTCGTCGGCGCTGGCGTAGGACGTGACGAAGGTGGCGTGGGTGCCGTCGTCGGTCGCGACGAACGCGTAGTCGGCGTGCGACTGCGGCATCGAGGTGTTGGGGGCGAAGGTCTCGTCGAGCGCGAACCCGTCGTCGAAGGTGAACCCGTCCGGCCCCGCGACGCTGGTGACGTCCCAGTAGGCGTAGAAGCGCTGACCCTCCGGGCTGGTCATGTAGTAGGTCGACCGGCTGCCCGGCTCCAGGGCGTGGTCGACGAAGGTGGCGGGGTAGCCCGGCGGCCCCCAGACCCGCTCGAGCTGGCGCGGGTCCTCGTAGATCGCCCACACGCGCTCGGGGGGAGCGGCGAAGTCGGCGGTGATGGTCAGGGTGAGCGCGTCGAGGTCGTGCTGGGTGCTGGTGACGGGCATGGGTCAGTCCTCCTCGGGTCGGTGGTCGGCGGGGTCGAGGGCGAGGAGCTCGTCCATCCGCGAGATCCGGCCGCGCCAGAGGTCCTCGAGCTCGGTGAGCATCACGCCCACCGAGCGCACGGCCTCCACGTCACCGCTCGCGAGCGCCTCGCGGCCCTGCCGACGCTTGGTCAGCAGGCCCGCCCGCTCGAGCACCGCGACGTGCTTCTGGACGGCGGCGAAGCTCATGTCGTAGCTCTGCGCCAGGGTCGAGACCGAGTGCTCCCCGGACAGCACCCGGCGCAGGATGTCGCGCCGGGTGCGGTCGGCGAGCGCGTGGAACCAGGCGTCCGCCCGGTCCTCCGCGTCCTCGATCACGGGACCAACGTACAACCAACTGGTTGTACGTTGTCAACCCCCACGCCATCTGAGGACGTCCTGCAGCCGATCCGGTGGTCCGGAGCTGCAGGACGTCCTCAGATGACCGGGGTCGGGGGGGTGGGGCCCGACCCGATCCGACCCCTCCCGGCTCAGCGGCGGGCGGCCCCGTCGAGCAGCGCGGCCAGCGCGGCCGGCTGGGTCCACATCGGCCAGTGGCCGGAGTCGAGGTCGACCAGCTCGAGGGCGGTGGCCGCGCCCAGCTCGGGCACGTCGCCCGACCCGATCCACTCGCGTGCCTGCTCGGGGCTGAACTCCGGGCACACGAGGGTCAGCGGTACGTCGTGGCGACGCGTGTCGGTCCAGTGCACGACGCCGCGGGTCACCCCGACCGGCACCGCGTGCGCGCCCGCGGCGACGGACGCCTTGAGCTCGGCGGACATGTCGTCGGAGTCCGGTCCCTCGAACGGCTCCCAGCCCGGGAAGGCCATCAGGCCGTCGACCGGCTCGAAGAAGTCGGCGTAGGCGTCGCCCTCGGTCGAGGGGAAGCCGCCGATCAGCGCGACGCCGGTGATCGCGTCGGGCCGCTGGTCCGCCGCCGTCCACGCCAGCGTGCAGGCGGCCGAGTGGCCGACGACCAGCGGCCGGTCGGCCGCGTCGACCGCGGCGAGCACCGCGGCGACCTGGTCGTCGTAGGTCGCGGTGGTGTCGCCGTCGCCCTGGCCGGGCAGCGCGACCGGGATGCCGCGGTGGCCGAGCCGCTCGAGCTCGGGCAGCACCTCGTCCCAGGCCGAGGCGTCCAGCCACATCCCGGCGATCAGCACGATGTCCATCCGTCGTTCTCCCTCGTTCGGTGTCGTTGCGTGTCGTTCGACCCTCGGGCACCACCGTAGGACCGGTTCCGGACGGAAGGCGTCCGGAACCGGTGCGACGATGGATCCATGAGCGAGATCAGCCCGACCGCGCGGGCGCTGCGGGCGCTCGACGTCCTGCAGTCACGACCCGGGGTCACCGCCGCCGAGCTCGCCGCCCGGCTCGGGGTCACCGAGCGCGCCGCCCGGCGCTACGTCGCGATCCTGCGCGAGGCCGACATCCCGGTGGAGTCGACCCGCGGCCCCTACGGCGGCTACACGCTCGGTCGCGGGCTGCGGCTGCCGCCGCTGGTGTTCTCCGCCACCGAGGCGCTCGGGCTGGTGATGGCGGCGCTCGACTCCCAGCACCGGGTCGCCGACCCCGACGACCCGGTCGGCTCTGCGCTCGGCAAGATCCTGCGGGTGCTGCCGACCAACGTCGCGCGGCAGGCGGTCGCGGTCCGCGAGACCGCGCGCACGGTGCCGGAGCGCTTCCCCGCCAAGCCCGACCCGGAGGTCACCAGCTCGCTGGTGGCGGCCGTGGCCGCGCAGCGCCAGGTCCGGATCGGCTACCGCACCGCGGCCGGCAACCCGCGCACGTTCGAGGTCGACCCGTGGTCGGTCGTCGTGCGCTACGGCCGGTGGTACCTGCTGTGCCACTCCCACCACGCCGACGCGCTGCGGACCTTCCGCGTCGACCGGATCACCTCGGTCGAGGAGCTGGAGGGGACGTTCACCGTGCCCGCCGACCTCGACCCGGCCGCAGAGCTCGAGGCCAACCTCGGCAGGGGCTGGGAGCACGACACCCACGTCGTCTTCGACCTCCCGATCGAGGAGGTCCGCCCGTGGATCCGCCCGACCCTCGGCGACCTCCGCCCGCTCCCGGACGGCGGCTGCGAGCTGGTCGGCTCGACCAGCAACCCCCAGGCGTACGCCGGGGAGTGGCTGGCCGGCGTGCCGTTCCCGTTCACGGTGGTGGGTGGACCGGAGCTGCGAGCCGCGGTCGGCGAGGTCGCGGACCGGCTGCGCGCGTCGCTCGAGGCGCCGGTCAGCGGCTGACCGCGACCTCCTTGCCGAGGGTCCAGCCGTCGGAGATGGGCAGGAAGTCGCCGCTCCAGAACTTGCCGGGGTCGTACCAGGTGGCGCGGCGGTCGTCGAGCAGGATGCCCATCTCGATGTAGCAGGTCGCGACGATCTCCGCGCAGAAGGCGGCCTCCGGCGTGACCCGCCGACCGCGCTTCTTGCGCGGGACGTACGCGTCGCGCCCGCGCAGCCAGCGCGACGCGAGCCTGGTCATGCTCGGGAACGAGACGCCGTCGAGGCGGGCGACCGCGCGCAGCATGCCGTCCTCCTCGTCGCGACCGATCTCCGGCTCGAGCTGGCGGAGCCAGGCGTCCTGCTTGTACTCGCCCTGCCAGCGCGCGACCGCCTCGCGCAGGTCGTGCAGCTGGACGCCGCGGTGGTGAGCGCCGGTCCACATGTCCTTCTGCTTCTTGCCGAGCTCGGCGTGGAAGATGAGCGGCGGCAGGTCGTCGACCACGACCGCCATCCCGACGTGGTTGACCGGCGAGTTGGTCACCGCCCGGATCGCGCGGTCGGGCGCGCGCCGTCCGCGGAAGAGCCAGATGTCCCCGCTGCGGGTGAGGTCCACTGCCTCGTCGAGCGTCAGCGCCGGTGCCATGCGCGGAAGTCTGCCGCACCGGCGTGCGCGGCGGGGACTACGCTGCCCGCATGCGCGCGTGGAAGCTGCTCGGACTCGCCGGTGTCCTGGCCGGCGTCGCCACCGGCGCCGCCGTCGCCCGCGACGAGCGCGTCCGCCGCCACTACGACGCCACCGAGATCCGCGAGCGGCTGCACAAGCGGCACGACGAGGCGCTCGCCCGCGCGGCAGCCGCGCCCTCGTCGGACGACTGACCGCCCCGCGGGGAGGTCCTCAGTGGGGTACGTGCTTCTCCCGCCAGGCCCGCGCGACGATCTCGCCGAGCACGGCGGTGTCGATGGCGTCGAGGCGCTTGACGTAGAGGCAGCCCTTGCCGGTGGTGTGGGGTCCGAGCAGGTCGAGGAGCTCGTCGGGACCGTCCTGCAATAGGCCGTAGAAGGTCAGGGCCGCCTTGCGCGGCGAGAGCCCGACGGCGAACCAGTCGTGCACCTTGGCGTCGGCGGTCGTGTACGGCGCGTGGCCGAAGCCGACGATCGACGGTCCCCAGACCCGCGCCTCGGCGCCGGTCGTCCGGGTGATGAGCTCGATCGCGGCGCGGGCATCGTCGCGGCGCCGCTCGTCGGCGGTGGCGGACAGGATCTCGTCGACGGAGGGCAGGTCGCTCATCGGGACATCATCGCCCAGCTGGGTCGGGGTGGGGGGCGACCGCCGGGGTCAGGCGCCGAGCGCGAGCCGCGCCGCGATCGCCAGCATCACGAGCCCGACGGCGACGTCGAGGACCTGCCAGGCGCGGGGGCGCGCCAGGCGCGGCGCGGCCAGCCGCGCGCCGTACCCGAGCCCGGCGAACCACAGCAGGCTCGCGACGCACGCGCCGAGGGCGAACCACCAGCGCCCCGGGTCGCCGTGCGTGCCGGCGACCGAGCCCAGCAGCAGCACGGTGTCGAGGTAGACGTGCGGGTTGAGCCAGGTCAGCGCGACCGCGCGGCCGAGCACGCCGCGGCGTGACTCGACGACGCCGTCGCCCACCGCCAGCGCCTCGGGTCGCCGGGCCCGCAGCAGGGACAGCACGCCGTAGGCGGCGAGGAACGCGACGCCGAGCCAGCGCACCACCTCGACCGCCCACGCGGCCCGGTCCAGCACCACCCCGATGCCCGCGACGCCGGCGAGGATCAGCACGACGTCGGACAGCGCGCACACCGCGACCACCAGCCCGACGTGGCTGCGGCGCAGCCCCTGCCGCAGCACGAACGCGTTCTGCGCACCGATCGCGACGATGAGCGACAGCCCGGTCAGCAGCCCGGCGACGACGTCTCCCACCCGCCCAATCTAGGGCCGACGACCCTGACGGATGTCAGGGGTGACTAGGGGCGATATCCCATGGCAGGCCACTTCGCCGGACTGGGACACTTCCCCCATGACTGAGCAGCCCCGGGAGGGCGTGGCGACCGACGTCGCCGCAAGCGCACGAGACCTGGTGAAGACCTACGGCAAGGGCGAGGCGGAGGTACGCGCGCTGGACGGCGTGTCCGTCGACCTGATGCGCGGCGAGTTCACCGCCGTGATGGGCCCCTCGGGGTCCGGCAAGTCGACGCTGATGCACTGCCTCGCGGCGCTCGACACCCCGAGCGGCGGCGAGGCCGTCGTCGACGGCACCGCGCTGGGCCGGCTCAAGGACAAGGACCTGACGACGCTGCGTCGCGAGCGGATCGGCTTCGTCTTCCAGTCGTTCAACCTGGTGCCGACGCTCAGCGCGGAGGAGAACATCCTGCTGCCGCTGAGCCTGGCCGGGCGCAAGCCCGACCGCGCGTGGTTCGACCAGGTCGTCGACGCCGTCGACCTGCGCCCGCGCCTGGGCCACCGGCCGAGCGAGATGTCCGGCGGCCAGCAGCAGCGCGTCGCCTGCGCCCGCGCGCTGGTCAGCAAGCCGTCGATCGTCTTCGCCGACGAGCCCACCGGCAACCTCGACTCCACCAGCAGCGCCCAGGTGCTCGGGTTCCTGCGCCGCAGCGTCGACGAGTTCGCCCAGACCGTCGTGATGGTGACCCACGACCCGGTCGCGGCGTCCTACACCGACCGGGTGCTCTTCCTCGCCGACGGCAAGATCGTCGACGAGCTGCGCCAGCCCGACCGCGACCAGATCCTCGAGAAGATGGCCCGCCTGCAGGACGTCGCGATCCGCAAGGCGGCCGGCTGATGCTCCGCCTGACCTGGCGCAACCTGCTCGCCCGCAAGGTCCGCCTCCTGATGAGCACGCTCGCGATCGTGCTCGGCATCGGCTTCCTCGCCGGCGTGATGACCTTCAGCACCGGCCTCAACGCCACCTTCGACAACATCGTCAAGGGCTCCACCCCGGACGCGCAGGTCCGCCCCGCCGGCGACGTGCAGGGAGCCAACGCCGGCGTCGGCACCACCGCGCTGGTCACGCCCGCCGACGTCGACAAGCTGGCCGCGCTGCCCGAGGTGGCGCAGGCCGACGGCTCGGTCGACGGGCTGGGGTCGTTCCTGCTCGGCAAGGACGACAAGCTCGTCGGCGGCCAGGGCGCCCCGACGCTGGCCTTCAACTACGCGCCGGGCGAGAACATGCAGGGCGAGCCGGTCCTCGAGCTCAACCAGGGCGGGTGGCCCGAGAAGCCGGGCGAGGTCACGATCGACACCTCGTCGGCCGAGCGCGGGTCGTACGAGGTGGGCGACACCGTGACGATGATCGTGCCCACCGGCGAGCCCCGGCGCACCTTCACCCTCGTCGGCACGGCCGACTTCAACGGCGGCGGCACCGCCGGCGCCACCCTCGTCCTGATGGACACGAAGGAGGCGCAGGAGATCTTCCTCGACGGCCAGGACGGCTTCACCAGCGTCTCGCTAACCGCCGCCGACGGCGTCTCCCAGACCGAGCTCGTCGACGCGGCGAAGGCCGTCACCCCGGAGGGCTTCACGGCCGTCACGGGCGACAAGGTGGTCGAGGAGACCCAGGACCAGATCGGTCAGTTCCTCGACGTCATCTCGATCTTCCTCACCACCTTCGCGGTGATCGCGATCGTCGTGGGCGCGTTCATCATCTTCAACACCTTCTCGATCCTCGTCTCCCAGCGGGTGCGCGAGTCGGCGCTGCTGCGCGCACTCGGCGCCAGCAAGCGCCAGGTCACCCGGGGGGTGCTGGTCGAGGCGTTCCTCATGTCCGTCGTCGGCGCGACCCTCGGGCTGCTGCTCGGCCTCGGCCTGTCGCGCGGTCTGGCCGGGCTGTTCCGCTCCTTCGGCCTCGACATCTCCGGCGACGTGCTGACGCTCACCCCGTTCACGGTCGCGGCGGGCTACGTCGTCGGCATCCTCGTCACGATGGTCGCCGCCTTCGTGCCGGCACGCCGCGCGGCGAAGGTGCCGCCCGTGGCCGCGATGCGCGACGACCTGGTCGTGCAGGAGAAGGGCATGGGTCGGCGCCTGGTCCTGGGCACGATCGCGATGGTGGTCGGCATCGCGCTGGTCGCGGCCGGCCTCGTCGGCGCTCCCGGCACCGACGCGATCTGGATCGGCGCCGGCGCGGTGATCTGGGTGGTCACCACCGCCGTCCTCGCCCCGGTCCTCGGCAAGCCGGTGCTGCTCGCCTGCCGCGGCGTGTTCGGCCGGCTGTTCGGCACGCCCGGGCGGCTGGCCGGCGAGAACGCGCTGCGCAACCCGCGGCGTACGGGCGCGACCGCCTCCGCGCTGATGATCGGCCTCGCCGTCGTCTCCGCGGTCGGCGTCCTCGCCTCGTCGCTCAGCGCCACCCAGGACAAGATCGTCGACGACCAGTTCACCAGCGACTTCCTCGTCCAGCTGCCGACGTTCCAGGGCTTCCCGACGCAGTACGGCGACCAGATGGAGCAGGTCGACGGCGTCGACGTCGTCTCGCGCCAGCAGGGCATCCCGGTGAGCGTCGAGGTCGACGGCAAGCCCGACCAGGCCTTCGCCAACGGCGTCGACGCGGCGTTCACCGACGTCTACACGCTCACGATGCTCGACGGCACCGAGGAGCTCAGCGGCGACCAGGTGCTGCTGAGCCAGGGCCGCGCCGACGACCTGGCCGCGAGCGCGGGCGACACGATCGACGTGGAGTTCCCCGGCGGGAAGACCATCCCGCTCGAGGTCGCCGGCGTCTTCGAGGACACCCCGGTCACGAGCGGCATCACGGTGCCGTTCTCGGTGCTGGAGGAGGCCGGCGTGAAGCGCAGCGACTCCTCGCTGTCCATCAACGTCACCGACGGCGCCGACCTGGGAGCGGTCAAGCAGGACCTCGACGACGTGGTCAAGGACCTGCCGATCCTCTCGGTGCAGGACAAGCAGGAGTTCAAGGAGCTGATCAGCGGGCAGGTCAACCAGCTGCTCTACGTCATCTACGGCCTGCTCGCCCTCGCCGTCGTGATCGCGGTGATCGGCATCGTCAACACCCTCGGCCTGAGCGTCCTCGAGCGGACCCGCGAGATCGGCCTGCTGCGCGCGGTCGGGCTGTCGCGGAGCCGGCTGCGGCGGATGATCACCCTCGAGTCGGTCACCATCGCGCTGCTCGGCGCCGTGCTCGGGATGGTGCTCGGCCTGGTCATCGGCGTGGTGCTGCGCGAGTCGTTGAAGGACGACCTGACCGAGCTCTCGCTGCCGATCAGCAGCCTGCTGGTGTTCCTCGTCGTGGCCGTGATCTTCGGCGTGCTCGCGGCGATCGTCCCCGCCGTCCGCGCGTCGCGGATGAAGGTGCTGGACGCCATCGCCAGCGAGTGAGCCGGGTCACGCCCCAGACCCCCGGGTGGTGACACGCCCGGGGGTCGGTGGCACCGTGACGAGGTGAGCCAGACACCAGACACGACGCAGGCGCCGGCCCGGCGCAGCGACTCCGACACCCGCTTCTTCGGCCAGCCCGGTGTGCTGGCGAACCTGTTCGGCGTGGAGCTGTGGGAGCGGTTCAGCTTCTACGGCATGCAGGGCATCCTGCTGATCTACCTGTACTACTCCGCGGCCCAGGGCGGCCTCGGCATCGACGAGGGCGTCGCCACCGGCATCGTCGGCGCCTACGGCGGTGCGGTCTACCTCTCCACGATCCTCGGGGCCTGGCTGGCCGACCGGCTGATCGGCCCGGAACGGACGCTGTTCTACTCCGCGATCGCCGTGATGGCCGGACACGTCGCCCTCGCCCTGCTGCCCGGCCTGACCGGCGTCGGCGTCGGCCTGGTCCTGATCGCCCTCGGCTCCGGCGGCGTGAAGGCCAACGCGACCTCGCTGGTCGGCTCGCTCTACGACGAGCACGACACCCGCCGCGACGCCGGCTTCTCGCTGTTCTACATGGGCATCAACATCGGCGCGCTGATCGGCCCGCTGCTGACCGGCCTGCTGCAGAAGGAGGCCGGCTTCCACTGGGGCTTCGGCGCCGCGGCGGTCGGCATGGCGCTCGGCCTGACCCAGTACGCGCTGTTCCGCAAGAACCTGCCGGCCGAGACCAACCACGTCGCGAACCCGCTGCCCCAGGGCAAGCTCGCGACCTACGGCATCGCGGCCGCGGTCGTGCTGGTGGTCGTCGGCGTGCTCACCTGGGTCGGCGTCATCACCGCCGACCGCCTCGCCAACATCGTCATCGGCATCAGCGCGGTGGCGGCCGTGGCCTACTTCGCCCTGATCCTCCGCGACCGCGAGGTGCAGGGCGTGGAGCGCAGCCGGATCTTCGCGTTCGTGCCGCTCTTCGTCTGCAACGTCGTGTTCTGGTCGCTCTACCAGCAGCAGTTCACCGTCGTGACGATCTACGCCGACAAGCGCCTCGACCGGGACCTGTTCGGCTGGGAGATGCCGGTGTCGTGGGTGCAGTCGATCAACCCGGTCTTCATCATCGTGCTGGCCGGCGTCTTCGCCGCGCTCTGGACCAAGCTGGGCGACCGCCAGCCGGTCACGCCGTTCAAGTTCGGCGCCGGCACCGCGCTGATGGGCGTCGCGTTCTTCTGCTTCCTGCCCATGCCGGGCGGGGAGAACACCGCGCCGCTGCTCGGCCTCGCCGGCATCCTGCTGGTCTTCACCCTCGCCGAGCTGCTGATCTCGCCGGTCGGCCTGAGCGCCACCACCAAGCTCGCGCCGAAGAAGTACCGCACCCAGATGGTCGCGCTCTACTTCCTCTCGATCGCGCTCGGCACCGCCCTCGCCGGCGTGCTGGCGGGCTACTACGACGACACCAACGAGAGCCCGTTCTTCATCTGGGTGGGTCTCGCCTCGGTCGTCACCGGCGTGGTCGTGATGCTCGCGTCGAAGCCGATCCACAAGCTGATGGCGGGCGTCGACTGACGTGCTCGCGGGCTCGCTGCTCGGCTAGTGAGGAGCCTCGGGGCCCGAGCTGGCTGGCCCTCCAGCCGGTGTCGGCGTGTCGCCGTCCGACACGCCGACGGTGGAGCCTGCGGCCCGACCTAGCGGCCCTGCGCTCCACGGTCGGGCTCAGTAGCCGCCCTCGGGCGGGACCATCTCGCCGCGCACCCCGAGAAGCCGGACCGGACGCTGGTCGTCGAGGGCGAGGAAGAGGTCGAAGGCGGTCTGCGTGATCACCTCGACGTCGAAGGTCGGCTCCGTCAGCTTGCGGACCTTCGTGAAGGTGATGAACGGGGCGAAGCGGACCTTGAGGTGGACCCGCTGCACCGCGCGGTCCTCGCGGCGTACGTCGTCGACGACCCGGGTCGCGAGCTCGGCCAGCGCGGCGCGGACCGCCTCGGCGGTGAGCAGGTCGGCCTGGTAGGTCGTCTCCCGGCCGTGCGCGCGGGCGACCCACGGGGTGTCGTCGGGCCACGCCCGACCGCCGCCGCGGCCGAGCCTGCCGAGGTGGCCGCCGCTGGCCGGACCGAAGGCGGCGACCAGCGCGTCCTCGTCGGCCGCGGCGAGGTCGGCGACCGTACGGATCCCGATCGCCTCGAGCCGGGCACCGATCCGGTTGCCGACGCCCCACAGCGCCGTGGTCGGCCGCGCGCCCATGACCTCCGTCCAGTTGTCGCGGGTGAGCCGGAAGGTGCCCTGGGGCTTGCCGAAGTCGGTGGCGATCTTGGCGCGCACGAGGGTGTCGCCGATGCCGACCGAGCAGTGCAGCGACGTCGCCTCGAGCACGGCCGCCTGGATCGCGTGGGCCGCGGCGAGCGGGTCGTCGGTCTCGACCCCGACGAACGCCTCGTCCCAGCCGAGGACCTCGACGACCGCTCCCGGCATCGCCCGCAGCGTCTCCATCACCCGCGCCGACGCCTCCTCGTAGACCGGGAAGTCGACCGGCAGGAACACCGCGTCGGGGCAGCGCCGCTGGGCGAGCTTGAGCGCGAGGCCGGAGCGTACGCCGTGGGCGCGAGCCTCGTAGGACGCCGTCGACACCACCGCGCGCTCGGTCGGGTCGCCGCGCCCGCCGACCACGACCGGAAGGCCGACCAGCTCGGGCCGGCGCAGCAGCTCGACCGCGACCAGGAACTGGTCCATGTCGACGTGCAGCACCCAGCGGCCCATCCGCCCATTGTGGGGGAGCCCTCCGACAGGCCGGCCGGAAAACCGGGTGCGGCCGGGACCGCGCAGCGCCTACCGTTGTCCGCGGCGGGATCAGCGGCAGGGCCCGGAGTTCCGGGGCCCGGTTCCGCGCGTCGTACCCCGCCACACGCCCTCCACGGCAACGGCATCGGAGCTGTTCACTCCTGTGAGTTCGACTCTCACACCTCACGGGTGGTGGCCGGTGACGGGTCGCACCTGCATGCCCTGAGGCCGGACCGGTCCGCACGACGGTCCGTGTCCCCGCACGCCGGTGCGGTCGCCGACCACCACCCCACACACCCACCCCAGCGACCCGAAGGAGGATCGCCATGACCATGACCACCTACGTCTCCCGCCCCGACCGGCTCGTCACCAGCCGCTCGCTGCGCCACGGCCTGCGCCCCACCTTCGCGGTCCAGCCGTGGCAGGTCGCGCTCGAGCGCCGCGACGGCGAGCCGACCCGCGTCCTGCCGGCCGGCCGGCACGTGCGCCGGACCCGTGCGACCTACCAGGTCGTCGACCTGCGCGAGCGCATCGACGTCGTGCCCGCGCAGGAGGTGCTGACGGCCGACGGCGTCACGGTCAAGGTCTCCGCCGTGTGGACCTGGGCCGTCGCCGACGCGGTCGCCCACACCGAGCGGGTGCACGACCCGGTGCACACCGTCTACGTCGCGGTGCAGCGCGCCCTGCGCGACGCGCTGTCCGGGCTCGAGGCCGAGGCGCTCGTCCGCTCGCCCCGCACGGGGCTGGCGCCCGGCGCGCGGGAGGCGGTGGCCGAGGTCGCCGCCGGGGTCGGCATCCGGCTGCTCGACGTCGTCGTGAAGGACGTCGTGCTGCCCGCCGACCTGCGCGCGGCCCACGCCGAGCTCGTCGTCGGCCGGCACCGGGCGCAGGCGCAGCTCGAGGCGGCGCGCGCCGAGACCGCGGCCCTCCGGTCGCTCGCCAACGGCGCCAAGCTGCTCGACGACCACCCGGCGCTGGCGCAGCTGCGGCTGGTGCAGGCGCTGCCGCCCGGCTCGCGGGTCGAGGTGGTGGCGCCGGGGCGTACGCCCTCGCGCGAGGACTGAACCCGGGTCGGGGTGGCGGACTGCTGTCGTGCGGTCCGCCACCAGTCGGAGACGCGCAGGCATTGGTGTCCGTGCGCCCGGTCCGCCACGCTCGGCGCCCTCGACCGGTCGGAGGAATGCCTGCGCGTCTACCCCTGCGGGCGGGTCGGGCGCCGGTCGTGCGGCGTAGCGTCGATCGCATGACCAGCGACCAGCCCGAGCAGGACGCGTACGCCGAGCACCCCGAGGAGTCGGCCTTCCCGGCGGCCGGCGAGCGGGTCAGCGACGCCGACCGGCAGCGGGCCCTCGACGCCCAGCCCGGCGGCAACGCCTCGGTCGGCGACACGGTCGACACCTCCGACGTCGACTCGCAGGCCGAGGAGGGGACCTCCGGCGAGGAGGTCGCCCAGCAGGCGCGGGGTGCCTACCGTCCGGACTGACCGTCCTCCTTGTCGTCGCGGTGCAGCAGTCGCCACGCGAAGACGAGGCACGCCGTCGCGGCGGTGGCACGGAACCAGTCGAAGTCTCCGAGCAGCCACACGCCCTGCCCGACGGCCATGACCGCCCAGAGCGAGGCCTCGATCCGGCGCTGGCGGGCGTGGTCCGGCACGAAGCCGGCGGCGAAATCCTCGGGCGTGCCGCACTCCTCCTGCACGGTGCGGCCGGCGTCGGCGGCGATCGCGTGCGCGTCACCGATGATCTTCGCCACCCGCGCGTCGGCGAGGTGGTAGCGACCGCGCAGGATGGCGCCGACCTGGCGCGACCACTCGTCGACGTCGGCGATGGCGGGAGCGGGCGTGGGACGCGCGTCGGCCCACCGGCCCGCCGCTGCTGCGAGGAGCGCGCAGGCGGCGGCGAGCCAGAGGTACGACCAGGTGCTGGCCGTGCCGAGCGGGTGGGCCTTCGCCCACTCGTTGGCAAGGGCGAGCGTGGACGCACCGACCACGATCGACGCGAGCGTGCCGGCGACGGCGACGGCCGTGCCCCGGGCGCGCAGCAGCGTGTCCGACGTCGCCCACACGACGGCCTTGAGCACGCCGATCCCGACCGGCAGCAGGACGTAGCCCGCCGTCCAGGTCAGGCTGGTGCGCCCGTCGGCGAGGAGGACCACCATGAAGGCGAGCGACACGAAGGACGCGATGCCGAGCCCCCACGCGGGGACCTCGCGCCACGTCATGCTCGACGCGTCCCACAGGTGCAGCCGGCCCTCGTCGACCCACCGGTCGTAGAGCGCGTCGGAGTGCTCCTCCGGCGTGCCGAAGAGCTCCTCGGGCGACTCCTGCGTCTCCCGCACCAGCGCGAGCGCCTCCTCGAGCCCCTCGCAGACCTGGTGCGGCTCGACGTCGCGGCGCAGCAGCCGCCACGAGACGGCGAATGCCCACGCGCCGTCGCTCTCGTCACCACGCGCCCGGTCGAACTCCTCGTGCAGCGCCGCCAGCGGTGTCGTCTGCTCAGCCATGTCTCGTCGCCCCCGTGCTCATCGTCGTCATCGTGTCCCCGAGCTGCCGCCAGGCAGCCAGGTCGTGTGCCAGCCGTTCGCGGCCCTGCGCGGTCAGCTCGTACGCCTTGCGCCCCGGGCCGCCGTGCCCCTCGACCCACGTCGCCTCGACGTCGCCGCCCTCCTCGAGCCGGCTGAGCACGGGGTAGAGCGAGCCGCCCTTGAGCAGCCCGAACCCGCGCTCCGCGAGCGCCTGCGCGACGGCGTACCCGTGCAGCGGGCCGCCGTCGAGGGTGGCCAGGACCGCCACGTCGAGCGCGGCCCGCACCCACGGTGCGGGCCAGAGGGCGTCGGTCATGGGACTAAGTACAGCACATACCTAGATACGGACGACTGGTCGACCGTCGTGGTCGCTTGTCGCCCGATATGGCGGGCGTCGAGCGGACAGTGGTCCGCTCGACCCCGGCGATGGTCGCGCGGGCCTCAGCCGAGGAACGCCCCGAGCCCGTCCAGCAGCCGGTCGACCTCGGCGTCGTCGTTGTAGGCCGCGAGCCCGATCCGCAGGCCGGAGTCGACGGGGAGGTCGAGGGCGCGGAAGGTCTCCACGGCGTAGAACGTGCCGGGCGGCACCATCACGTCGCGCTCGGCGAGGAAGGCGTGGGCGTCCTTCGGGTCGCGGTCGCGCAGGGTGAGGAACAGCGTCGAGGTCCGGTCGGCGGCGCGCGAGTGGAGCGTGAGGTGGTCGGCCAGGTCGGCCAGGCCGTCCTCGATCCGCTGCCGCAGCCGCAGCTCGTGGTCGGCGATCGCTGCGGCGGCCGAGACCAGCCGCTCCCGGCGCGAGGAGCCGGTCCCGAGGGAGGCGATCAGGTCGACGGCCGCGGTGACGCCGGCGAGCAGCTCGTAGGGCAGCGTCCCGAGCTCGAAGCGCTCGGGCACCGCGTCGGACGACGGCACGAGCTTGTCGGGCCGCAGCGTCTCCAGCAGCGACGGATCGGCGACCAGCGCGCCGCAGTGCGGGCCGAAGAACTTGTAGGGGGAGCAGACCAGCAGGTCCGCGCCCATCGCGGCCAGGTCGGGCGCAGCGTGGGCGGTGTGGTGGACCGCGTCGACGTGGACCAGCGCACCGACCTCGTGGGCGCGGGCCGCGACCGTGGCGACCGGCGGGCGGGTGCCGAGCAGGTTGGAGGCCGCGGTGAGCGCGACCAGCCGGGTCCGGTCGGTGATCGCGTCGAGCGACGACAGGTCGAGCTCGCCGGTCGCCGGGTCGAGGCGCAGCCAGCGCACGGTCACGCCCGCGCGCTCGGCGGCCTGGATCCACGGCCGGACGTTGGAGTCGTGGTCGAGCTCGCAGACGACCACCTCGTCACCCGGCTCCCAGGTCTTCGCCAGCGCCCGCGAGACGTCGTACGTCAGCGCCGTCGCGCTGCGCCCGTGCACCACGCCGCCGGGGACGCCGCCCACCAGGTCGGCGATCGCCGAGCGGAAGCCCGCCACCGCGTCCTCGGCGTTGCGCTGGCTGACCAGGAGCGAGCCGCGCTGCGACAGCGGACCGGTCAGTGTGCGGGCGATCGCCTCGCCGACGACGGCGGGCGTCTGGGTGCCGCCGGGGTTGTCGAAGTGGGCGATGCCGGAGGCCAGGGAGGGGAAGCCGGAGCGGAAGGACGCGACGTCGAACGACATGGCACGAGCCAACCAGACGCCCGGCCGGCGCGCCCCGACCGGGCTCCCGTCAGGCCGTGGTCACGCCGTCGTCACGCCCGGCGTCTGCTCGAGCGTCGTGGCGCCGGTCATGATCGCGACGACGTCGTTCATCGAGTGCGTCTGCGGCGTCACCACGCCGGCGCACCCTCCGAGCCGCTGGATGTGGATGCGGTCGGCGACCTCGAAGACGTGGGGCATGTTGTGGGAGATCAGGATGACCGGCTTGCCGCTGTCGCGGACCTGCTTGATCATCTTGAGGACCTGGTTGCCCTCCTTGACCCCGAGCGCGGCGGTCGGCTCGTCGAGGACGATGAGCTTGTCCGCGAACGCGGCCGCGCGGGCCACGGCCACGGCCTGCCGCTGGCCGCCGCTGAGGGTCTCGACGGCCTGCGACATGTTCTGGATCGTGCCGATGCCGAGCGCCGACAGCGACGAGCGGGCGTCCTCGCGCATGCCCTTGTAGTCGAGCATGCGGAGCACCGATCCCAGCGGGCCGGGCCGACGCCGCTCGCGGCCGAGGAACATGTTGGTCGCGATGTCGAGCGCGGGCGCGACGGCGAGGGTCTGGTAGACGGTCTCGATGCCGGCGTCGCGCGCGTCCTGCGGTCGCTTGAAGCTGATCGGGCTCCCGTCGAGGCGGATCTCGCCCGCGTCGGGCTCGACCGCGCCGGTGAGGCACTTGATGAGCGTCGACTTGCCGGCGCCGTTGTCGCCGACGATCGCGAGCACCTCGCCCGGGTAGAGGTCGACGTCGACACCGTCGAGGCCCACCACCCGGCCGAAGGTCTTGACCAGGCCGCGCGCGGAGAGCACCGCGGTCCTCTGGGTCGTGGGGCTCGTGGGGGCGTTCATGCGCGCACCTTCCTGATCCACTGGTCGATGGACACGGCCACGATGACGAGCACGCCGATGGCCAGGATCCGGTAGTTCTGGTCCACCCCGGCGAGGGACAGGCCGCTGTTGAAGGCGTAGACGATGAGGGCTCCGACGGCGGTCCCGGCGAGGGTGCCGCGGCCGCCGAAGAGGCTGGTCCCGCCGATCACGACGGCGGTGATCGACTCCAGGTTGGCCTGGGGCACGGCGTTGGTGCCGGCGGCGCTGGCGCGGCCGATCATCAGCCAGGCGGTGAGGCCGAACACGAGGCCGGCCACCGCGTAGACGCTGAGCAGCACCCGGTCGACGCTGATGCCGGCGAGCCGCGCGGCCTCCGGGTCGTCGCCCACGGCGTACACGTGGGTGCCCCACCGGGTCTGGGTCAGCGCGAAGTGGAAGGCGAGGTAGAGCACGACCACGATGACGACGCCGTAGGTGATGGTGAAGTCGCCGAAGCGGATGACGTTGCCGGTCCAGAGCATCAGGTCGTCCATGTCGGAGGCCTGGATGCTCTGGCCCTTGGTGTAGAGCAGCGTCAGGGCGGTGAAGACCGACAGCGTGCCGAGGGTCGCGATGAACGGTGGCAGCTTGAGGCGCGTGACCAGCAGGCCGTTGAGGGCGCCGCACGCGGTGCCGATCGCGATGCCGAGCAGGATCGCCACGGGCGCCGGCAGCCCGGACTCGGCGTGGAGGGTGGCCGAGACCATCATCGCCAGCACCATCACCGCGCCCACGGAGAGGTCGATCCCGGCGGTGAGCACGATGAGCGTCTGCCCGATCGCGAGGGCGGCGATGATCGCCGCCTGCTGCAGCACGAGCGAGATCGAGCCCGCCTCGGCGAAGCGCGAGTTGAGGGAGGCGAACACCACCGACGCCATCGCGAGCACCAGCAGCGGGCTCAGCGCCGGGTGGCCGTGCAGGACGTGCTGGATGCGTTGGAGCGGCGTGCGGCCGCGCGCGGCGAAGACGTCCGCCGCCGTGGCCGGCGTGCTGTCGTCGTCGACCGCCGCGGCTTCGGGCGGGGTGGTGGTGCTCACGATGTCCTCCTGGTGTGGGGTGGCCCGACGGGGACCGGTCTGGATCCGGTCCCCGCCGGGTCGTTCGACCTGCGGGGGTGTCAGCCCCAGCAGAGGTCGGCGCCCTCGGTGGTGTCGATGCTCTCGACGCCGTCGGCGGGCGAGTCCGTCACCAGCTTCACGCCGGTGTTGAAGAAGTCCAGGCCCTCGGAGGGGGCCGGAGCCTCCCCGCCGCGCGCGATCGCGGCGATGGCCTCGACGCCCTTCTCGGCCATCACGAGCGGGTACTGCTGGGAGGTCGCACCGATGATGCCGTCGGCCACCTGCTGCACGCCGTCGCAACCGCCGTCGACCGAGACGATGAGGACGCCCTCGGCGCCGCCGGCCTGCTCCAGCGCGGCGTGCGCGCCCACGGCGGCGGGCTCGTTGATCGTGTAGACGACGTTGATGTCGGGGTTCTTGTTGAGGCAGGTCTCCATCGCCGTGCGGCCGCCGTCCTCGGCGCCGTTGGTCGGCTCGTTGCAGACGATCTCGTAGTCGCCGCCCGAGTAGGAGCCGGTCGGCTCCTCGTCGCCGTTGACCTGCTCGTCCGCGACGTCGATGCCCATGCCCTCGAGGAAGCCCTGGTCACGGTTGTAGTCGACCGACACGACCTGGTCGTTGAACAGGTCGAGCAGCGCGATGGTGGCCTTCTCGCCGTCGAGCTGCGCGGCGGTCCACTGGCCGATCAGCCGGCCGGCCTCGACGTTGTCGGTGGCGAACGTGATGTCCGCGGTCTCCGGCGGGTCGGGCGGCGTGTCGAGCGCGATGACGTAGAGCCCCGCCTCGCGGGCCTTGTCGAGCGCCGGGTTGACGTCGGGGCCGCTGGGGGTGATCAGGATCCCGTCGTCACCGCGGTTGACGGCCTCCTCGATCGCGGCGATCTGGCCGGCGGTGTCGCCGTCCTCCTTGCCGGCGGCGGTCGTGATGTCGACGCCCTCGGCCTCGCCGGCCTTCTTCGCGCCGTCGGCCATGGCGACGAAGAAGGGGTTGGAGGTGTTCTTGGTGATCAGGGTGACGGCGATGGTGTCCTCGCCGCCCTCGGAACCGGCGTCCCCGGAGTCGTCGCCGCACGCGGCGAGCCCGAGGGCGAGGAGCGTCGTGATGGAGGCCACCGCGAGCGGGCGGCGCAGACGGTTGGTCAAGGTCTTTCCCTTTCGGACGACAGGCGTCACCGCGCGGCGTTGGCGTGCAGCTGACAACGTTGTCATCCGCCAGAGTGAGCGCCCCGACACAGGTGTGTCAAGGGTCACACGTACCCTTTGACATCGTTGTCTAGTCCGTGGACGAGGTGAGGCTGCGCGATGGCACGCGGTGGTGGAGGATCTGCGCGTGAATGAGGGACGCGCCACCATGCAGCACGTCGCGACGCTCGCCGGGGTGTCGCTGAAGACCGTGTCGCGCGTGGTCAACGGCGAGACCGGGGTGTCCGAACCGCTGGTCGCGCGGGTCCAGGAGGCGGTCGAGCGCCTCGGCTACCGGCACAACCTCACCGCCAGCAACCTGCGACGGGGTCGACGCACGGCGTCGATCGGCATGCTGGTCCAGGACCTCAGCAACGACTACTGCGGCCAGCTGCTCGGGGCGGTGGAGGCGGTGGCCCGCCAGCGTGGGGTGGTGGTGATGTCGGCGAGCCTCGACGAGGAGCCCGAGCGCGAGCGCGAGCTCGTCGCCCGCCTCGTGGCGCGCCGCATCGACGGGCTGATCCTGATGCCGGCCACCGAGGACCAGCGCTACCTGCTGCCCGAGATCATGGCCGGGCTGTCCGTGGTGGTCGTCGACCGGGCGCCGCGGGGCATCGCGCTGGACTCGGTCAGCGTCGACAACCGCACCGGCGCGGCCGACGCGGTGCGCCACCTCGCCGGCTTCGGGCACCGGCGGATCGCCTTCCTGGGCGACGACAGCCACATCAGCACCGCCCTCGACCGGCGCGCGGGCTACCGGTCGGCGCTCGCGGAGCTCGGGCTGGAGCCCGACCCGCACCTCGACCGGCTCGGCATCCGCAACGACGTCGACGCGGAGGAGGCCGCCCGTGCCGTCCTCGCGCTGCCCGAGCCGCCCACGGCGATCTTCACCGGTCGCAACACGATCACGGTCGGCGTGGTCCGCGCCCTGCGCGCGCTCGGCCTGTCCCGCGACGTCGCCCTGGTCGGCTTCGACGACTTCTTCACCGCCGACCTCCTCGAACCCGGCGTGACCTGCGTCCGGCAGGCGGTCCGCGAGCAGGGCGAGACCGCGATCGACCTGCTCCAGTCCCGCCTCGACGGCGAGCAGGGGCCGCCACGCGAGGTGGTGCTGGCCACCACGCTCGTCGCACGCGGGTCCGGTGAGATCAGGGGCCCCCACCCGGCGTGAGGCTCAGCTGGCGATGTGCACCACGGCGTCGCCGGAGTTGACGAGCGGCGCCTCGGTCCGGCCGATCACGATGCCGTCGCGGTTGGCGTAGACCGCGCGCAGGGTCTTGCCGAAGGAGTCGAAGAGGGTGCCGAGCCGCTCGCCGTCGCTGACCTTCTGCCCGAGCTGGACGTCGAGGTGCAGGATGCCGGTGCGGCGGGCCCGGACCCAGCCGCTGGAGCGGCACTCCAGGCTCGGCTCGACCGACGGCTCGTCGACCGGCTCGGTCATCCCGAGCGCGGCCAGCACCCGACGTACGCCCAGCACGCCGGCGTCGACGGCGTAGGCGTCGAAGCGCAGCGGCTCGCCGGCCTCGTAGAGCAGGACCTTGGCGCCCTGCTCGCGCGCGGCGTGCCGCAGCGAGCCGTCGCGGATCTTGGCGTGGAGCATCACCGGGGCGCCGAAGGCGGCGGCGAGGTCGCGGGTGCCGGGGTCGTCGAGGTCGGCGCGCACCTGCGGGAGGTTGCTGCGCCGGTCGGAGCCGGTGTGCAGGTCGATGCCGACCTCGCAGCCCGACACGATCTCGCGCATGAACAGGTGCGCGATCCGGCTGGCCAGCGACCCGCGCGCCGACCCGGGGAACGAGCGGTTGAGGTCGCGGCGGTCGGGGAGGTAGCGGTCGCCGGTCATGAAGCCGAGCACGTTGACGATCGGCACCGCGACGAGCGTGCCGCGGAACGTCTTGGGGTCGAGGCCGGCCATCACCTGGCGCACCACCTCGACGCCGGCGACCTCGTCGCCGTGGATGGCGGCGTCGATCCACACCGCCGGTCCGTCCTCGCGGCCGTGCACCACCCGCACGGGGAGCGTCACGTCGGCGCCGGTCACCAGCCGGGTGATCGGCAGCTCGAGGGCTCGCGCCGAGCCGGACCGGATCCGGACGCCGCCGATCGCGAACGACTCCCGCGCCACTAGCGGGTGCTCCGGGCGGTCGGGGTGCTCACGACCTCAGGGTAGTGGGCACGGGGCCCGCCCCGACGCCTCCCGGGGGATGGGGAGGCGCCGGGGCGGGCGGTCGGGGGGTCAGCTGTTCTGGCTGGAGCCGGAGGCCGAGCCGTCGTCGGTCGACCCGCTGTCGGTGTCGGGCTGGCCGTCGCCGTCGAAGTCGGGCGCCTGGCCGGTGGTGCCGCCCTGGTCGGTGCCGGTGCTGCCGGGCGGGGCGCCCATCTGCCCTCCCATCTGCCCTCCCATCTGGCCGGGCCCGTCGCCGTCGCCGTCCATGTCCCCCATCGGTCCGCCGTGGCCGCCGGGGAAGCCCTGCTGGCCGGTGAGCCCGGTCTGGTCGGTGGTGGACGTGGTCGTGCCGGTGGTGCCGTCGTGGCCCGCGGCGTAGCCGGCTCCGAAGCCGGCGCCGCCGACCGCGAGCCCGGCGACGACCGCCCCGGCCGCGACGAGGCGGCGGCCCTTCGCCACGCGCCAGGAGCGCGAGCGGGCCGGGGTGACGTCGGCGTCGAGGGCGGGCTGGTCGGGGGCGTACGCCGGGGTGGCCGGCGTGGCGTCGGGGTGCGGGGTGCTGCTGCTCATGGTGGTGCCTCTCGTGGGTGGGGTCGGGGTGGGTGAGGGGAGGGGTCAGCCGCCCATCGGGCCTCCCGGGCCGCCGGTGCCCGCGGGGGCCTCTCCGGCGGTGACGGTCGTGGACGTGCCGCCGACGGTGACGGTGTAGGTCGCGCCCTGCTCGAGGTCGGCCGAGGACCAGACGACGGAGGCGTAGTCCTTCTCCGGCGTCCACGACGCGACCTCCGCGCCGTCGGCGTCGGTGACGACGACCTCGGTGCCGGCGGCGGTGGTGCCGAGCGTCGCGGCGATCCAGGCCTGCGCGGAGTCGGTCGAGGGGGCGACCACCATGCCGGCGCTGCCGGTCGCGACGAGGGTGCCGCCGGAGACGTCGAGGGTGCCGTTGACGTCGAGCGCGCCGTTGCCGTCGGAGGTCGGGCCGTAGACGGTGACGTCGCCGCCGGTGATCGTCGCGTCGCCGTTGGAGTCGAGGCCGTCGCCGCTGGCCCACATCTCGAGGGTGCCGCCGTTGACGTAGAGGTGCAGCGAGCTGTCGGCCGCCATCTCCCCGCCGCCCATCCCGGCCTGCCCGTCGGTGGCGGCACTGTCGTCGGACGAGCTGACGTTGACGCCGTCGTCGGCGGAGTGCAGCTCGATCTCGCCGTCGTCGACGACGACCAGGGATCCCTCCATCGCCTCGTTGGAGCCCGAGACCAGCACGGTGCCGCCGGCGACGAGCACCTGGACGCCCTTGATGCCGTCGTCCTGCGAGGCGACGGTGAGCGCGCCGCCCTCGATCAGCACGAAGCCGGCGCCGGCGTCCTCGGTGTTGTCGGACTTGAAGGCGTCGCCCACCGCGTCGACGGTGACGGTGCCGTCGGCGAGGACGAGGTAGTCCTTGCCGATGATCCCGTCGTCGACGGAGGTGACGTCGATGGTGCCGCCGGTGATGACCAGGCCGTCCTTGCCGACGATGCCGTTGTTGCTGCTGCCCGTGACGGTGAGCGAGCCGGTGCCGCCGATGGTGAGGTCGGCGCTCGACCACAGCGCGCCGGTCGGCGCGTCCTCCGACGTGTCGGCGTACGTCGTCGCGTCGGTGAGGGCGTTGTCGCTGCCGTCGGCGAGCACCACGACGACCGACTCGGCGTCGGTGACCGCGATCGCGGCGGAGGTCTCGGACGTGATGGTCGCGTCGTCGAGCACGAGGCGCACGACGCCGTCGCCGGCGCTGTCGACCACCACCTGGCCGGTGAGGTCGCCGGTCAGGACGTAGGTGCCGGCGGCCGAGATCGTCACCGTGCCGTCGGCCGAGGTGACGGCGTCGGAGTCGGAGGTGGCCGACGTGCCGTCGAGGGTGACTGTCGTCGCGGACGCCTCGTCGTAGGACGTGTCCCCGGTCTCGACGGCGAGGTCGTCGGCGAGCACCTCGTCGACGGCGGTGCCGTCGCTGCTCGCGACCGCGCTGGTCGTGGCGCTCGACCCGGACGACGTGGTGGAGGTCGTGTCGCTGGCGACGGAGGCGCCGCAGCCGGCGAGCAGGACGGTGGCGGCGACGCCGGCGACGGCGTGGCGGAGTCGGGGCCAGCGGGACGGGAGGTGGCGCATGGGAGCGGCCTTTCGGTCGGGTCGGGACGGGGTCAGGTCGGGGGGTGGGGCCGGCTCAGCGACCCGGTGCCTCGATCGTGCGGGCCGCGCCTGTCGCGGACGTGGGGTCGTCCTGTCCGTCTCCTGTGAGCCCGCGTCGGGGCGCGAAGACGAACGCCCGCTGCGCCGCGAAGCTCGACGAGACCAGCGCCACCTCGGTCACGAGCTTGGCCGGGAGCAGCGCCAGGCCGGCGGCGTGCAGGGTGCTGAGCAGGAGGTAGTTGGCGCCGAGCAGGACGCTGGCGAGCGCGGCGTAGCGCCAGGCCGCGGTGCGGGTGCGGACGCCCCGTCCGCCGTCGAAGACCAGGCTGCGGTTGACCGCGAAGTTGATCCCCGCGCTGGTGAGGCGGGCGCCGACGACCGACACCAGCAGGTCGCCGGTCAGCGCCTGGAGCGCCAGCAGGGCGGCGGTGTCGATCACGAAGGCGGCGAGCGACGAGCAGAGGAATGCGAGCAGGGGGAGGTAGACCCGCAGCGAGTCGACGACCGGCCGGAAGTGCGACGAGGCGTTGTCGTCGAGGTAGATCGTCGCGATCGGGACCTCCTCGAGCGCGATCCCGGCGCGGGCGGCGCGCAGCAGGACCTGCAGCTCGTACTCGTAGCGCTCGCCCGGCACCGCGCACGCCCAGGCCAGGACGCCCGCCGGGAGGCCGCGCAGCCCGGTCTGGGTGTCGGTGAGGCGCGTACGGGTGGCGGCGGCGAACAGCCAGCGGGTGACCGTGTTGCCGATCCGGCTGCGCAGCGGGACCCGACCGTCGAGGGTGCGGCTGCCGAGCACGATCCGGCGTGCGGCGGGGTCGGCGAGCAGCCGCTCGCCCACCGCGACGACGTCGTCGAGGGCGTGCTGGCCGTCGGCGTCCGCGCACACCACGGGCGAGCCCGGTCGAGTGGCGGCGACGTGGGCGAAGCCGGCCTTGAGGGCCGCGCCCTTGCCGCGGTTGACCGGGAGGGCCAGCACCTCGGCGCCCGCGGCGAGCGCCAGCGCGAAGCGGTCGGCGTACGCCTCTCCCGACCCGTCGTCGACGACGAGCAGGTGCCAGTCGGGGCGGGCCGCGCGGAGGTCGGCGAGGGTCTGCAGGAGCGCCGGTCCGGGCCGGTAGGCCGGGACCAGGACGGTGGGGGCCACCTCGTCAGCCCTTGACGTAGAGGATGTCGGAGGTGCCGCGCTCGCCGCCGTTGCTCGGGCGGTTGACGACCTCGCCGTCGAAGAACATCGTCGAGGAGCCGCCGCCGTCGATGTTGTAGGCGGTGACCGCGCCGAGGCCCTTCATCAGCGTGGCGAGCTCGGTCATCGTCGCGCCGGCGCTGTAGCCGGCGGAACGGCCGTCGACCACGACGAGCAGCAGGTGGTTGTCGGCGATGACGCCGATCGCGGTGCGCGGCTGGTCGCCCTGGATCGAGTGGTTGCCGAAGTTGGTGTCGACCTCGACGTCGTCGATGCCGTCCAGCACCTCGCCGTCGGCGACGAGGGCGGGGCCGAAGGACAGCGTGTTCCAGACGCCCGCGTCGACGAGCGCGTCGGCGCTGGTCGCGGTCTCGTCGTAGAGCTCGACGTGGCCGTCGCGGTAGAACGCCAGCCCCTCACGGGCTCCGGCGTCGCGCCAGGCCACGCCGTTGCGCACGACGATGCCGGTCTCGCGGAAGCCGTAGTAGTCGCCGTTGATCGCGAGGATCGCGCCGTTCTGCGCGGCGATGTCGGAGGTCTCGTCGACGATGTTGGTGCCGAAGGAGTCCTGGGCGAACGCAGACCGCAGCACGGTCGCGTCGCTGAGCACGAGGTCGGCGACGAAGTAGGTCACGGTCGCGTCGCCGCTTCCGGTCGTCACCTTCTTCACGGTGATCGTCGTGCCGTCGGCGCTCCAGCTGTCGTCGGTCACGACGGCGTCGGAGGTGTCGAGCACGGCGCCGTCGCTGCCCTGGCTGGCCTCGTAGGCCGACGCGTCCGCGACCTCCACGTGGTCGACGACGTAGCGGTCGAGCGCCCACGCGCCGCCGCCGGTGGTCAGGGTCAGGGTGGTGAGGCCGCCGAGGAGGACGGCGCGGCGGGAGGGCCTGGTCGGCATGGGGGCTCCAGTCGTCGGGGTCGTCCTCGACGATCGGCGGCCTCGCTGTCCGCGCGCTGTGGTGTGCCTCGGGATCAGGTGTGGGTCGGGTCGTCACCCGGTACGCGCCGGAGAACTGCGGCCGGACGACGACTCGCAGGGCTCCCGGACGGTCGTGCGGCCGCAGTTCTTCCGGGCCGCTCCCTGTCGCCTCCGTCCGCCGACCGTGGCGGCGTACGACATCGGTGGCGGGTGGTCGGGTGTCGTCTGCCGCCACCCTCGGCGGCAGGCTGGCTCAGCGACCCCAGTTGCGGCGGCGTACGGCCCGCTTCGGCCGGCCGCCGGCGTAGGAGAGCGACGCGTCGACGAGGAAGCCGCGCTCGAGCGCCTCGCGCCCGATCAGCATCCGGAAGCCCATCTCGTCGCGGTTGCTGAGCGTCATGACGGTGGTGACGGTGCGCCCGGCGAGGGTGACGTCGAGGGCGACGGCGTAGCGCTGCTCGACCTGGCCGTTGCTGGAGCGGACCTCGCGCCGGTCGAGGACCGCGAGGCTGAGCTCGACGTGGTCGTCGTCGGACTTCTGCCACGGGTGGATCGAGAACCGCACCCACTCCTGGCCGTCGCGCTCAAAGGCCTCGAGGTCGAAGGCGTGGATCGAGGACGAGCGGGCGCCGGTGTCGACCTTGGCCTTCATCCACTCCACGCCGGCCTGCGGCAGCGCCACCCACTCGCGCCAGCCGACGACCACCTTCGGCGCGATCTCCTGCGCGGCGGCGTCGTCCGGGGGCTCGGGCGGCTGGGGCGTGGGCACCTGTCCATCCTGTCAGGAGGGTGGGGTCGGGCCCGGGGTCGAGGTGGTTGTATGGCCCACCATGAAGCTCGCCATCCTCTCCCGGGCGCCCCGGTCCTACAGCACGCAGCGCCTGCGCACCGCGGCGATCGACCGGGGCCACGACGTGAAGGTGCTCAACACGCTGCGCTTCGGCATCGACCTCTCGGGGGACGAGCCCGACCTGCTCTTCCGCGGCAAGCAGCTCTCGACGTACGACGCGGTGCTCCCGAGGATCGGCAACTCGATCACCTACTTCGGCACCGCCGTCGTGCGGCAGTTCGAGCAGATGGACGTCTACACGCCCAACACGAGCTATGGCATCGCCAACAGCCGCGACAAGCTGCGCGCCACGCAGATCCTGTCGCGCCACAAGATCCCGATGCCGGCGACGACGTTCGTGCGCGACCGCGCCGACGTGATCCCGGCCATCGAGCGGGTCGGCGGCGCGCCGGTCGTGATCAAGCTGCTCGAGGGCACCCAGGGCATCGGCGTCATCCTCGCCCCGACCATCAAGGTCGCCGAGGCGATCATCGAGACGCTGCAGAGCACCCGGCAGAACGTGCTGATCCAGCGCTTCGTGAAGGAGAGCAAGGGCCGCGACATCCGCGCCCTCGTCGTCGGTGACCGCGTGGTCGCGGCGATGCGCCGCGTCGCGCAGGGCGACGAGTTCCGCTCCAACGTGCACCGCGGCGGCAGCGTCGAGTCCGTCGAGCTCGACGAGGAGTTCGAGCGCGTCGCGGTCCGGTCGGCGCAGATCATGGGACTGCGCGTCGCCGGTGTCGACATGCTCGAGGGCCGCAACGGCCCGCAGGTGATGGAGGTGAACTCCTCGCCCGGCCTGGAGGGCATCGAGGCCGCCACCAAGCTCGACGTCGCCGGCGCGATCGTCGACTACATGGCCAACCAGGTCGCCTTCCCCGACATCGACGTCCGCCAGCGGCTCACCGTCTCGACCGGCTACGGCGTCGCCGAGATCGTCGTGCACACCGGCTCCGACATGGTCGGCAAGAAGCTCGGCGAGTCCGGACTCGACGATCGCGACATCACCGTCCTCACCCTCCACCGCGGCCCGCAGGTGATCCCCAACCCGCGCAACAAGACCGTGCTCGAGGGCGAGGACCGACTGCTCTGCTTCGGCAAGCTCGAGGAGATGCGCTCGATGATCCCCGACCGCAAGCAGAAGCGGGTCCGCAGGCTGATGAAGAAGCACCTGCCGCCGGAGAGCAGCTGAGCAACTTTTCCCGGGGTGGGCGCGTCCCACCGGCGCCGTCCCGAACCCCAGGAGCCCTCGTGAACCGCCTCCCCGTCCTGTCCGTCCCGCTCGCCGCTCTGCTCGCCGGCAGCGCGCTGGTCGCCGTCGCCGGCACCGCGTCGGCCGACGAACCGACCTGCCAGGGCAGGGCGGCGACGATCGTCGGGCCGACCAACGGCCGCAACACCGACGGGACCGACGGTGACGACGTCGTCGTGACGACGGCCGACGGCTTCGGCGGGACCGGCTACATCCGCACCGGGGCGGGCGACGACCTGCTCTGCATCGTGGCGGGCGACGGCCGGATCCCTGACCCGCGCGTGGACTCGACGTTCTCCGTCTCGACAGGCGCGGGCGACGACAGCGTCGTGGTCGAGGAGGAGCGCAACACCAGCTACCTCCGGGTCGCGCTCGGGGCGGGCGCGGACACGTTCCTCGGCTCGAGCCGCCCGGAGCACGTGTGGGCGGGCGACCAGGAGGTCTACCCGGCCCGGCTCGGGGCCGACGCCGACGTCGACCGGATCAGCACCGGCGACGGCGCCGACACGATCGCCACCGGCTCCCCCGACCCGTCCGTCGTCAACGACGACGTCGTCGACTCGGGCCCCGGCGGCGACACGATCCACGTCGGCGGGACCGGCACCGCGCTCACCAACGGCGGCGCTCCCGGCGAGCTCGGCGACGGCATCTCGCTCCACCGACCCGGCTGGGCGCAGTCCCGGGTGACCATCGACAACGTCGCGCGGCAGGCGTCGGCGGACGCCGGTGTGTTCCTGCGGTGGACCAACGTGAGCGGGTTCTCCGTCGTCGTCGACTCGCCCGTGACCTACGTGGGGTCGGCGGCGAGGGACTTCCTCGACGTCCGCACGACCGTCCCCGTCGGCCTCCTCGACACCGTCCCGGTGGACGTCGCCATGGCAGGTGGCGACGACATGTTCAGCTCCAACGGCGAGCCCGTCGTCGGGCGCGTGGACGGCGGCACCGGCACCGACGAGCTCTACCTCCCCGTGTGCTCCCGCATCGACTACCGGATCGGCGCGACCGTGGACTGCAAGGCGCGTACGTCGTCCGGCGACCTCGTCGCGCACCGCGCCCTCGTGCCGGGCTGGGAGGGCCGGACCTTCGTGCTCGCGAGGAAGTGGGCGTCCGTGACCGGCACGTCCGGCGACGACACGATCACGGTCAAGGCGCCACGCATCCGGGTCTCGGCGCGCGGCGGTGACGACGCCGTCACCGTCGCTCCCGACGCGCACGCGGACGCGGTCCTGCGCGGTGGCGCCGGCCGTGACGTCCTCACGGGCGGCACCCGCAACGACACCTTGGTCGGAGGCCCCGGTCGCGACCGGCTGGTCGGGCTCAAGCGCAGCGATACCCTCATCGGCGGACCGGGCCGCGACGTGGCCCGCGGTGGCACCGGTGGGGACCGGTGCTCCGCCGAGGTCACCCGCAGCTGCGAACGCTGACTCCTCAGCCGTGCAGGGTGCCCTGCACGGCCCCGGCGGGGTACGTCGCGTTGTGCACGTTGACGTAGTAGCGACCCGGGTGTGCCGCGATGCGCTTGATGACCTTCTTCGACGCCGCGGTGCAGCGAGCGCCGCCGGTCACCGCGCCGGTCAGGTCGACCAGGACGAACCCGTCGGACGCGCGGTGGATGTGGGCGGCCGTCGGGTCGCCGATGTTGTTCCAGCTGATGGTCGCGCAGACCTTGCGGGCCTTCGGGCGCAGCGTGACGCGGGCGTTGCCCGATCCGTCGGTGTCACCGCTCGCCTTCAGGCGGGTGGTCAGGACGGTCGGGCCGTCCTCGGGCGCGCTCGCCGTTGCCGCCGGGGCGAGGCAGAGCGTGATCAGGGCTGCGGCGAGGGCTGCCGCCGTGCGGTGGGGGGTGGGCATCCTCCGATGGTGCTCCGCCGCGGCGAGGTTGGGAAGGGGCGCCGAGGACGCCCGGCGATGCCCCACCGCGCCTGGGCGCACCCCCTCCTCGAGACCTGCTGCCAGACTGGCGCGATGGAGGTCTACCGCACCCCGGACCACGCCTTCGACCACGTGCCGGACTTCCCGTGGGAGCCGGCGTACGTCGAGGTGGCCGACCCCGACGGCGGGACGCTGCGGATGGCGTACGTCGATGCGGGGCCAGCGGACGGGCCGGTGGCGCTGCTGCTCCACGGCGAGCCGTCGTGGTCGTTCCTCTACCGGCACGTGATCGAGGTGCTCGTCGACCGCGGGATCAGGTGCGTCGCGCCGGACATGGTCGGGTTCGGGCGCTCCGACAAGCCGCTGTCGGCGGACGACTACTCGTTCGCCCGGCTGGTCGAGTGGACGCGCGAGCTGGCGTTCGACCACCTCGACCTGCGGGAGGTCACGATGGTCGGGCAGGACTGGGGCGGGCTGGTCGGGCTGCGCCTGGTCGCCGAGCACCAGGACCGGTTCAGTCGGGTGGTCGCGGCCAACACCGGGCTGCCGACGGGCGACTTCGACATGCCGGAGGTCTGGTGGCGGTTCCGCCGTGCGGTCGAGACCGCGGAGACCGTCGACGTCGGGCGGCTGGTCGCGGCCGGCTGCGTGCGGCCGATGTCCGACGAGGTGCGGGCGGCGTACGACGCGCCCTTCCCCGAGGAGCGGACCAAGGCGGGCGTCCGCGCCCTGCCCACGCTCGTACCGACGCGTCCCGACGACCCGGCCACGGAGGCCAACCGGGCGGCGTGGGAGGTGCTGTCGAGGAGCGACCTGCCGTTCCTCGTCGCCTTCAGCGACAGCGACCCGATCACGGGCGCGATGGCGCCGATCCTGCGCAAGCTGGTCCCCGGCACGCAGGGCCTCGACCACCCGACGATCCGCGGCGCCGGTCACTTCCTGCAGGAGGACGCCGGCACCGAGCTCGGCCGGATCGTCGCGGACGTCGTGCCCGGCGCGGTCACCCGCGCGTAGGACTCGTCCTCGCTACTGTCGGCCGACGTACGCACCGACGACAGGGGGATCGTGATGGAGCAGCAGCTGCAGTGCCGCCACGTCCTGCACTTCTCCGACGGCCACTCGATCTTCGACTTCGACTGACCGAAAGTTTTCGGTCAGGGCTGGTAGAGCTTGTCCTTGCTGCGCGGGTCGAGGCTCGGATAGCCGGCCTTCGGCACGATGCCCTCCGGCTGCGGCTCGTCGCCGCCCTCGTCCTGCTCCGGCGGTACGTCGTCGGGCGCCTGGACGACGCTGGTGTCGCGCAGGCCGTCGGCCCCGACCTGCCCGGGTCCGGTCGGGCCGACCCACTCGCTGCTCGAGCCCATGCCGCCGGCCGCGCCCTCCGGGCCGTCGGCGTTCGGCGTACCGCGCCGGGCTTCGGTCGCAGGCTTGTCGGTCGTCTCGTCCGGGTCGGTCATGGGCGGGTCCCCTCGTCGGTGGTGGTCCCTTCCCGTTCCCCGGCGGGTGTCACCCATGCGCACTAGCCTGCGCCCATGTCGCCCGAGGACTACTTCGTACCGATCAGCACCGCGTGGATCAGCATGCGGCTCTACCGCGTCGTCGCCGACCACGGGGACCGGGGGAAGATCGTCGAGGTCGACGGCTGGCACGAGGCCAAGCGCGACGCTTGGCGCGGGATCGTGGACGACCTGCCCGAGGGATCGACCTGGGTGAAGGACTACCGCGCCGCGTCGGCCGACTGCTCGCTCGGCGTGACCATCAACGACGTCACCCGCGTGTCAGGGCGACGAGGTTACGGCGGATTCAACGTCAGCTACCCGGCCGACCTGCTGCTCGAGGGCAGCGACAAGGTCGCCTCGATGCGGACGATGATCCTCACGGCGATCGACCGGCACGTCGACCGGTGCGAGCTCGGCGTGCCGCTGCTCAGCGAGGCCTTGAGGGGTGCCTGACCGTCCTCGTGCGCCACAGCCACGCGAGCCCGACGAACGGCAGGACCAGCGGCAGCCAGCCGTACCCGGCGCCGTAGTCCGACCACACGGTCTGGTCGGGGAAGAGCTCGGGGTCGAGGAGGGTGAGGGTGCCGACGGTGAGCACGCCGACGAGCTCGAAGCCGACGGCGGCGACGGCGAGGCGGCGGGGGGAGGGGCCGACTTCGGCGAGTCCGACGGTGGCGGCGATGTAGACCAGCGCGGCGATCGCGGACAACGTGTAGGCCAGCGGCGCCTCGGAGGCCTTGGTGCCGAGCTGGACCAGCGAGCGCGCGGTCGCGGCGAGGGCGAAGACGCCGTAGACCGCGACGAGCGCGCGGCCCGCGCCGGACTTGGTCGACGCGCTCACGAGGGCCACACCTGCTCGACGCGGAGGATGACGAACGCCTGCGCGAGGCCGGCGACCATGAGCACCGCGGTGGCGCCGCGGCTGCGCTCGGCGAGCGACCAGACGAAGCCGATCGGCAGCAGGACGAGCCCGGCGAGCAGGTAGCCAAAGAGCGTGACGGTCGCGCCGCCCGAGAGGTCGACGCCGCCGACCTGGACCGCCGCGACGACCAGCAGGACCAGCGTCGCGGCCTCGATCAGGCCCGCGAACCCGAGCAGGCCCCAGTCGGGCGTGCGGTCGAGCACGACGTAGACCAGCACGACCACCGCGAAGAGAAGCGAGGCGGCGAGCACGACGAGGGGGAGGGGTCCGTCCACGAGGTCTGATTCTCCCAGAGGGCTGCTCATAGACCGGCCACAGGTTCGGTGCAGGTTCGCGACAGGTCCACGCGCGAACCTCGCGGCATGAATCCCACCTACCTGCTCGCCGGCGTCGACCTGCTCGCCGTCCTGGTGCTCGCCCTCGCCGTCTACTACCCGCGCCACCGCCGCGCCGACCTCGTCACCGCGTTCGTCGCGGTCAACGTCGGCGTCCTGTCGGTGACGATCGTGCTGTCCAGCAGCGCGGCCACGGTCGGCCTCGGGCTGGGGCTCTTCGGCGTGCTGTCGATCATCCGGCTGCGCTCGGACGAGCTCGGCCAGCACGAGATCGCCTACTACTTCGCGGCCCTCGCGATCGGCCTGATCGGCGGCCTCGGCACCGGCGACACCGCGCTGTCGATCACGCTGATGGCCGCGCTGGTCGGGGTGCTCGCCGCCGCCGACAGCCGGCTGCTGCACCGCACCGGGCTGCGGCAGGTCGTCGTGCTCGACTCCGCGATCACCGACGAGCCGACCCTCGTCGAGCGCCTCGAGCTGCTCCTGGACGCCCGGGTCACCCGGGTGACCCCGATCCGCGTCGACCTGGTCAACGACACCACGACCGTCGAGGTCCACTACGCGCCCACACCCGCGCCGGCGATGCCCAGCGCCGAGCGCCACGACGCGGCGGTGCTGACCCGATGAACGCCCTCCACGACCTCCCCGCCGTCGGCCTCGACGAGCTCAACGCCGCGGCCGCGCTGCTCACCCGAGTCGACCGGAAGTACGTCGTCCCCGTCGCCGACCTCGACGCCGTCCTCACCGGCATCCCGGGCCTCCGGGCGCTCGAGGTCGAGGGCCGGCGCTGGTCGCGCTACGAGTCGACCTACCTCGACACCGTCGCGCTCGACTCGTGGACCGGCGCCGCTCACGCCCGCCGGCGCCGCTGGAAGGTGCGGACCCGCACCTACGCCGACACCGGCGAGTGCTGGCTGGAGGTGAAGACCCGCGGCCGCCGCGGCGCGACCGTCAAGGAGCGGCTGCCGCACGACGGGACCGACGTCGCCGGCGCCGCCTCCGACTGGGTCTCCGAGCGGCTCGCCGCCGCGCACGTGTTCCACGTGGAACCCCGCGGGCTCGTCCCCACGCTGCACACGGCGTACGCCCGGAGCACCCTGCTGCTCCCCGCCGGCGCCGGCCGCGCCACCGTCGACCGCGACCTGCGCTGGGTGTCCGGGCACGGCACCGCCGAGGTCGCCGACGTCCTCGTCGTCGAGACGAAGTCGGCGTCGATGGCCCCCGGTCCGCTCGACCGCCGGCTCCGCGAGCTCGGGCACCGGCCGGTGCGGATCTCGAAGTACGGCACCGGGCTGGCACTGCTGACGCCCGGGCTGCCCGGCAACCGCTGGCACCGCGTCACCTCGCGGCACCTCGCCGACCACCTCACCCTCGACGCGGGGGTGCTCGCATGAGGCGGCGCACGACCGGCGTCGCCGCGTGGGCGGTCGTCGCCGCGCTCGGCCTCGCCGGGTGCTCCTCGTCGGACCCGACCGCGTCCACCGCCGCGGTCGCGACCGCCGCGAAGGACGTGGCCGACGGCACCGGTGTCTGGGACGAGTCCCGGCTCCACGAGATCGGGATCGAGGTCGACCCGGACGCGGTCGCGACGATGATCGACACCTACCAGCAGTCGGGTGAGAAGGACTGGGTCGAGGCCACGGTCACCATCGACGGCGAGACCTACGAGCGCGTCGGCATCCGGCTCAAGGGCAACTCCTCGCTGCGCGGCGTCTCCGACGACTCCGACCCGGCCGACCTGCCGTGGATGATCCGCCTGGACAAGTTCGTCGACGGGCAGTCGCTCGAGGGTTGGACGTCGTTCGTGGTGCGGTCCAACAGCTCGGAGACCGCGCTCAACGAGGCGGTCGCGCTCGACCTGCTCGCCGAGGCCGGACTGGCCAGCGAGCACGCGATCTCGACGGCGTTCAGCGTCAACGGCTCCGGTGCGCGGCTGCGGCTGGTCGTGCAGGACCTCGACGAGGCGTGGGAGGCGGAGAACTTCTCCACCGACGGCCTGCTCTACAAGTCCGAGGCCGAGGGCGACTGGTCGTGGCGCGGCGACGACCCGGACGCCTACACCGACGTCTTCGACCAGGAGACCGGCGACGACGACCTCACGCCGCTGATCGACCTGCTCGACTTCCTCAACAACAGCAGCGACGCCGACTTCGAGGCCGAGCTCGCCTCGCACCTCGACGTCGAGGCGTTCGCGCGCTACCTCGCCTTCGAGGAGCTCGTCGACAACTTCGACGACATCGACGGGCCGGGCAACAACTCCTACCTGCGCTACGACGCGACGTCCGGAGGGTTCACCGTCGTGGCGTGGGACCACAACCTCGCCTTCGGCGGGGCGCCGGGCGGCGGTCAGGGCGGCGGCCCGGGTGGCGGGGGTCCGGGTGGCTTCCCCGGTGGCCTCCCCGGTGGTGACGGCGAGAGGCCCGAGGGGATGCCCGAGGGGATGCCCGAGGGGATGCCGACCGACCTGCCGAGCGGGATGCCGACCGACCTGCCGAGCGGGATGCCGACCGACGGCGTACGCCCCGAGGGCGGGCCCGGAGGTGGTGCCGGCGGTCCGGGCGGCGGGTCCAACGTGCTCGTCGAGCGGTTCACCGCGGTGGACGCGTGGGCCGACCTCGTCGAGCAGGCGAAGGCCGACCTGACCGCGGAGCTGGTCGACAGCGGCTTCGCCGAGGACGTCCTCGCCGCGCGGGTCGCGGTGCTCACCGAGCAGGCCGGCGACCTGGTCGACGCCGCGACGGTGCAGGAGGAGGCCGACGCGATCCGCTCGACCCTCGGTGGTTGAGGTGCGCACGCGGCCTCGGCCCACCCCGACTCCCCACGACCCCGACTGTCCACACCCCCGCCGATAGTCCGCTGCGAACGGCCGGTCCCAGCCCCGGTCTGACCGGCCGACTGCAGCGGACTACCGGGAGGGGGTGTGGACGGGAGGGGGTGTGGACGGGAGGGGGTGTGGACGGGAGGGGGTGTGGACGGGAGGGGGTGTGGACGGGAGGGGGCGGACGAGCCCGGCGCCGGGGTCAGGCGGGCTGGTCGCCGCCGACGGCCGGGAACTCCTTCATCGCCTGGTCGGCGATCTTCTTCATCATGAAGCCGTCGATGCCGCCGCCGACGACACCGCCGGCGAAGGGGATCCCGCGGCCGAAGCGGGCGAGCACCTTCTCGCTCACGCCGCGCATCAGCCGGAAGCCGACCGCCTTGTTGACCACCATCAGCGCGGCCGGCGGCAGCCCCTTGAGGGCGTACGTCGTCGCGCGGGAGCCAGCCGACGCCATCCCGGCCTTCTTGAGCACCTCGTCGGAGTCGGAGCCGACGAGGGTGAGCAGGACCGCCGTGCGGACCCGCGGCTCGGCGAGGTCGTAGCCGCGGAGCGTGGCGATGGCGCCGACCATACGAGTGGCGAGGAGGTAGAACTCCGCGACGTTGACCGGCAGCGAGACCGGCATCGTCACGAAGCCGCCGACCCCGGTGAGGAACCCGCCGGCCGCGCCGGTCGCGGTGGCACGGCGGGCCAGCGCCGAGATCGCCTTGTCGGTGTCGCCGCCGGCCTTCTCGAGGGCGTCACGCGCGACCTCCTCGGCCGGGCGCAGCGGGCCGCGGCCCTTCAGCCCGGCCTCGACCAGCATCGACACCAGGCGGTCGATGGCGCCCGGGTCGTCCTGCTCCTGCGCCGCCTCGAGCGCGGCGCGGGTCTTCTCGGTCTCCGACGAGCCCGGGGTGATGAGGTCCTTGAGTCCCATGGGCACACAGTAGGAGTCCCGCCCCAGCGACCGTCCCGCCCGCAGCGGTGAGCAGCCCTCCTCGTACGTCAACCAGCGATCGCCGAGCGGAAGCCCCGCAGCCGCAGCGAGTTGGTGACCACGAAGACGCTGGAGAACGCCATCGCGGCGCCGGCGAGCATCGGGTTGAGCAGCCCCGCGGCGGCCAGGGGGAGCGCGGCGACGTTGTAGGCGAACGCCCAGAACAGGTTGCCCTTGATCACCGCGAGCGTGCGCCGCGAGAGCCGGATCGCGTCGACCGCGACCAGCAGGTCACCGCGGACGAGGGTGAGGTCGCTGGCCTCGATCGCGACGTCGGTGCCGGTGCCCATCGCCAGGCCGAGGTCGGCGCGGGCGAGCGCGGCCGCGTCGTTGACGCCGTCGCCGACCATCGCGACGACCTTGCCCGCGGCCTGCAGCCGCTCGACCTCCGCGACCTTGTCGGCCGGCAGCACGTCGGCCACGACCTCGTCGATCCCGACCTGCGTGGCGACGTGGCGCGCGGCGCGCTCGTTGTCGCCGGTGAGCAGCACCGGCGTCAGCCCGAGGTCGCGCAGCCGGGCGACCGCCTCGGCCGACGTCGGCTTCACGGTGTCGCCGACGACGACCACGCCGCGGGCGCGACCGTCCCAGCCGACCGCGACCGGGGTCAGCCCCCCGGCCTGCGCCCGGTCGACGACCGCGGCGAGGTCGGCCGGCAGCGGCTGCGACCAGTCCTCGAGCAGGCTCGGTCGCCCGACGACGACCGCGTGGCCGTCGACGACGCCCTCGACGCCGAGGCCCTCGCGGTTGGTGAACCCCTCGACGGCCGGTAGTCCGGGACGTTCTGGGTGGGAGACGGCGTCCTGGCCACCCGGAACGTCCGTAGATACCGAGGAGGAGGCGGGGGCGGGGACCGTGGCGTACGCCGCGATGGCCCGGCCGATCGGGTGCTCGGAGGCCGACTCGAGCGCGGCTGCGAGGCGGCGTACGTCGTCGACGGACTCGCCCTGCACAGCCACGACCTCGTGGACGGTCATCTCGCCGGTGGTCACGGTGCCGGTCTTGTCGAGCACGATCGCGTCGACGCGGCGGGTCTGCTCCAGCACCTCGGGACCCTTGATCAGGATGCCCAGCTGGGCGCCGCGGCCGGTGCCGACCATCAGCGCCGTCGGCGTCGCGAGGCCGAGCGCGCACGGGCAGGCGATGATCAGCACCGACACGGCGGCGGTGAAGGCAGCGGTCGCGCCGCCGCCCGACCCGAGCCAGAAGCCGAGCGTGGCGACCGCCAGGCCGATCACGACCGGCACGAAGACGCCGGAGACCCGGTCGGCGAGGCGCTGCACCTCGGCCTTGCCGTTCTGGGCGTCCTCGACCAGGCGCGCCATCTGCGCGAGCTGGGTGTCGGCGCCGACGCGGGTCGCGCGGACCAGCAGCCGCCCGCCCGCGTTGACGGTCGCGCCGACGACGTCGTCGCCCGGACCGACCTCGACCGGCACGGACTCGCCGGTGAGCATCGAGGCGTCGACCGCGCTCGTGCCCTCGACGACGGTGCCGTCGGTGGCGACCTTCTCCCCGGGGCGTACGACGAAGGTGTCGCCGACCGCGAGCTGGTCGACCGGGACGCGCGTCTCGCTCTGCCCACCAGAAGCGTCCTCGCGCAGGACCGCGACGTCACGCGCCCCCAGCGACATGAGCGCCCGGAGCGCGGCGCCCGACTGCCGCTTGGAGCGGTGCTCGAGCCAGCGTCCGGCGAGCAGGAAGGTGGTCACGCCCGCGGCGGCCTCGAGGTAGATGTTGCCCGCGCCGTCGGTGCGCTCGACCGAGATCCGGAACGGGTGGGTCATGCCGGGCTCGCCGGCGGTGCCGAGGAACAGCGCCCACAGCGACCAGCCGAACGCGGCGAGCACGCCGACCGACACGAGCGTGTCCATCGTGGTCGCGCCGTGGCGCAGGTTGGTCCAGGCGGCGCGGTGGAAGGGCAGCGCGCCCCAGACCACGACGGGCGCGGCCAGCGCGAGCGAGGCCCACTGCCAGTAGGTGAACTGCCAGGCCGGCACCATCGCGAGCAGCACGACGGGCACGCTGAGCACCGCACTGACGAGGAGCCGCTGGAGCAGCGGGTCGCGCTCGGGGACGTCGTCGGCAGCCTCCTCGGACGCCGGCGGGGTGGGCAGCGCGGCGGCGTAGCCCGCGGCCTCGACCGTGCGCAGCAGGTCGTCGGTGGAGACGGTGCCGGGGTAGGACACCTTCGCCTTCTCGGTGGCGTAGTTGACCGTCGCGGTGACGCCGTCGAGCCTGTTGAGCTTGCGCTCGATCCGGTTCGCGCACGACGCGCAGGTCATGCCGGTGATGGCCAGCTCGACGTCGGTCGTCGGGCCGGGTGCGGTGTCAGTGCTCATGGCCACCCTCCGCGTCGTGGTCGCCCGACGGCGCGCCGCCGGAGACGACGGTGAACGCCGCGGTCCGGACCTTGCCGCCGTGCCTGAAGTCGAGGAACAGCCGGTAGGTCCCCGGCGTCGGGAACGCGGTCGCGAAGTCGATCGGTCCCGGCGCGCCCTCCTCGGGGTGGACGTGCAGGTAGCCCAGGTCGCCGGCGCGGATCGCGACGAGGTGGCCGTAGGCGCCGAGGTAGGGCTCGAGGTCGCTCACCGGGGTGCCGTCGCGCTCGACGCTCGCGGCCAGCACCGTGCTCGCGCCGGGGGCGGTCTCGCCGGCGAGGGTGACGTCGTACGCCCCGACCTCGGCGGTGCGGTCGTCGTCGGGCAGCGCCACCGGGCGGTAGTCGCCGGCCACCGACACGTCGTCGGCGAGCGTGATGCCGTCCCAGCCCTCCGGGGTCAGGTCGGCGATCACGCGCCACACGCCCGGCGTGAGGCGTACGTCGACCGACCAGGTGCCGCTCGCGCGGTCGAGGCGCGGGTGGACGTGCTGGAAGCCGGTGAGGTCGCGGCGCACGACGACGAGGTGCAGGTCCTTCTCGTGCTCGCGGGTGTAGTCGAGCAGCGGGCGGCCGCTGGAGGTGAGCACCCGGAACGCCAGCCGCGTGCGCCCGGCGGGCAGCTCGCGGTCGGCGAGGTCGAGGGTGAAGCCGTCGGTCTGCGCGGTCAGCCCGGTCGCGTCGGCGACCGCCCCGTCGTGGCCGTCGTGGTCGTCTCCGGCGTGGTCGTCACCGCCGGCGTGCGCGGGGTCGGCCATGCCGTCGTGGGCGGCCGGGGCCGGCTCGGCCTCCACCGGCCCGACCACGCGACCGGCCCCCCACGCCACCGCGAAGGCGGCGGCGAGGGCGGCGACGAACGCGACGACGCGGACCGGGGTGCTCATGGTCGTCACGCCAGGGCGTACCCCGCCTCCTCGACGGCGGCGCGGACGGCCGACTCGTCGAGGGGCGTGGCGCTGGTGACGGTGACGGCGCCGGTCTCGACGACGACGTCGACCTGCTCGACGCCGTCGATCTCGGAGATCTCCTCGGTGACCGAGGCGGCGCAGTGGCCGCAGGTCATGCCGGTGACGGTCCAGGTGGTGGTCTCGCTCATGTGCGTCTCCTTCTCACGACCTCACGAGGCGGGCGATCGCCTCGGAGGCCTCCTTGAGCTTCTGCTCCTGCTCGAGCCCGCCCTGGCGGGCGGCGTCGACGAGGCAGTGGGCCATGTGGTCGTCGAGCAGCGACAGCGCGAGGGCCTGCAACGCCTTCGTGGCCGCGGACACCTGGGTGAGGATGTCGATGCAGTACTTCTCGTCCTCGACCATCCGCTGGATGCCGCGGACCTGCCCCTCGATGCGGCGCAGCCGCTTGAGGTGGGCGGCCTTGGCCTCGTCGTTGCCCTCGAGGTGGCCGTGCTGCTCGCTCATGCTCCCGACGATACCCCTAGGGGGTATGCGTTTCAACAGGCCCCTTCAGTAGTCCGCTGCGATCGACCGGCGGATCCCGGCCCGGGACCGGCCGATCGCAGCGGACTACCGGGGGAGGGAGGTGGGGGCTGTGGACGACGGGCCCGGGCGGACCCACTCCTGCCGCGCCACCAGCACCTCGCGCAGCAGGTCGGGCCGGTCGGTGATGATCCCGTCGACCCCGGCGTCGAGCAGCGAGCGCATCGTCGCCGGGTCGTCGACGGTCCACACCACGACCCGGATGCCGAGGTCGTGGGCCCGCGCGATGACCCGCTCGGAGTGGACCGGGAGGCGACCGAGCCGCAGCGGGACGTGCGCGAACGCGCCCGACCGCACGCCGAGCGGGCGTACGCCGCCGCGCGCGCACGCGACCAACGAGGTCAGCGAGCGCCAGCCCAGCGCCGTCGTCACGCCCGGCGCCTCGTCCTGGAGCCGCCGCAGCCACCGGTTCCACGCGCCCGCGACGAGCACCCGGTCGGCCCAGCCCGGTCGCGTGCGCAGCAGCCGGGCCATCGGCGCGATCGCCCGCTCGTCCTTGAGGTCGACCGCGAACCGCGCCTGCGGGAACGCCGCCATCGCCTCGGCCAGCGTCGGCACCGGCTCGCTCCCGTGCACCCGCAGGCGCTGCAGGTCGGCGAGGTCCAGGTCGGCGACCCGGCCCGGGTGCCCGGTCACCCGGGCCAGCGTCGCGTCGTGGAAGCAGACGACGTGGCCGTCCCGGGTGACGTGGACGTCGGTCTCGAGGTGGGTCAGGCCCAGGGCGGTCGAGCGTCCGAAGGCGGCGAGGGTGTTCTCGGGGGCGAGCCCCGCGCCGCCGCGGTGCGCGATGGCGAGGGGTCCCGTGTGGTCGCCGTAGCTGGTCACGGGTCCAGCATCAGCGCCCCGACCGGCCGCTGTCGCGGGTGCTCGCGAGTGTTCACCGGACCGACGGACTAGGACACCCTCGTGGTCGCTGGACGCACGCCATGGCGGGGGTCGAGCGGACATTGGTCCGCTCGACCCCCACCGTGGACGGGGCCCTCAGCTCCGGTAGCCCCCCAGCAGCTCGGCGAGCCGCAGGTGCGGCTGCGCCTCGTCGCGCCGGCCCTTGCGCTGCAGGGCCCGGCCGAGCAGCAGGTGGGCGTAGGGCTCGTTGGGGTCGTGGTCGAGCAGCTCGGTCGCGACCCGGATCGTGCCGTCGAGCTGGGCGGAGTGGAAGAGCGCGCGCGCCAGCAGCAGGCGTACGTCGGTGAGCTCGTGGCGCACGTCGCCCGGGTCGTCGAGCAGCTCGGTCAGCAGCACGGCGGCCTCGCGGTAGGCGCGCTCCTCGAACAGCGCCTGGGCGCGGACCCAGCGGTCGTGGGTCGAGTCCTCGAGCAGGCCCGCGTGTCCGCGGAGCAGCTCCTCGAACGGAGTGAAGTCGGTCATCGTCGCTCCTCTCGCGACTGACGTCGGCCCGGTGCCTTCGATGGTGCCCCTCCCAACACGCCGATCGCGGCAGGCATTCCGCCGGGCGCGTCGCGCCGCTCTCGTGCCCGCGGTGCGGCTCAGCCGGGGAGCTCGCCGCTCCAGCTCGCGCGGAACGGCTTCATCACCAGGCGTACGCCGTCGAGGGCCAGGCGGTAGGTCCGGCGGGCGTCGCGTCGGTCCGCAGCCGTGCTCGCGAGGGCCAGGTCGCGCTCGAGCCGGCGCGCGGCGGCGGCGCGGGTGGCGGGCGTGACGGTGAAGCGCTTCTCCACGCCCTTGCGGAGCCGCAGCGTCAGCGAGGCGGTGGTGCTGGTGTGGGTGAACGTGTAGGGCTGGAGCTGCCACTCGGGCGGGATGCCGGGGAGCGGGGGCATCGTGCCCGACTCGACCGGGACGTAGACGACGGCGCCGAGCACCTCGTCGTCGAATCCGTGGAACGGGCTGCTGCTCCGCGTGCTCCGGCCGATGCCCTGGTGCTCGGTCTCGTCCCGGGTTGTCCCGGCGACGGCGAGCGTGCCCCGCTCCGACAGCTCGGCGTCGTAGCCCTTCATGTCGTGGCCGAACGGCAGCCGGCCGTCCACGGTCACCACGTCGCAGCGCGCGCCGTTGGCGTAGGTGAGCCGGACGCCCGTCACCTCCAGCGAGCCGAGCCGGCGCAGTCGCTCACGCAGCACCGTCGTCGCCGTGGCGGCCCCGGAGGCGACGTCCGCGGCGTCGGCGACGCGGCAGGTCTCGGCCAGCGCGTCGTTGGGCGCCGTGGCGCCGGCAGCGGCCGGGGCGAGGGGCGCGAGGACGGCCAGGGCGGTGGCGGCGGTCAGGGTCGAGAGGGTCGCGGCACGCATGGCAGCGGAGCCTAGGTCGGGACGAGCACCCGGGTGCGCGGAACGCACGGAATACTGGGGGCATCTGCCCCGTTGGAGGTCGTAGAAACTTCAACCAACAGTTGACCTGGGAAGAGGACACCATGCAGTTCGGCATCTTCAGCGTCGGTGACGTCACCACGGACCCGACCACCGGGCGCACGCCGTCCGAGGCCGAGCGGATCGCCTCGATGACGCAGCTCGCGCTCAAGGCCGAGGAGGTCGGCCTCGACGTCTTCGCGACCGGCGAGCACCACAACCCGCCGTTCGTCGTCTCCTCGCCGACCACCCACCTCGGCTACATCGCGGCGAAGACCGAGAAGCTGCTGCTCTCGACGAGCACCACGCTCATCACGACCAACGACCCGGTGAAGATCGCGGAGGACTACGCCTTCCTCCAGCACCTCTCCGGCGGCCGCGTCGACCTGATGATGGGCCGTGGCAACACCGGCCCGGTCTACCCGTGGTTCGGCAAGGACATCCGCGACGGCATCAAGCTCGCGGTCGAGAACTACCACCTGCTGCGCACGCTCTGGCGCGAGCCCGTCGTCAACTGGCAGGGCCAGTTCCGCACCCCGCTGCAGGGCTACACCTCGACGCCCGCGCCGCTCGACGGCACGCCGCCGTTCGTGTGGCACGGCTCGATCCGCAGCACCGAGATCGCCGAGCAGGCGGCCTACTACGGCGACGGCTTCTTCCACAACCACATCTTCTGGAACAAGGAGCACACCGAGGCGATGGTGAAGCTCTACCGCCAGCGCTTCGAGCACTACGGCCACGGCGCCGCCGACCAGGCGTACGTCGGCCTCGGCGGGCAGGTCTTCATGGCCGGCAGCGAGGCCGAGGCCAAGCGGGTCTTCCGTCCCTACTTCGACAACGCCCCGGTCTACGGCCACGGGCCGTCGCTCGAGGACTTCTCGCAGATGACCCCGCTGACCGTCGGCACCGTCGAGCAGGTCATCGAGCGCACGCTCGGGTTCGCCGACTACGTGGGTGACTACCAGCGCCAGCTGTTCCTCGTCGACCACGCGGGCCTCCCGACGTCGCTCGTGCTCGAGCAGGTCGAGATGCTCGGCACCGAGGTCGTGCCCGTGCTCCGTGCGGAGTTCGAGCGTCGCCGCCCGGCCCACGTGCCGAGCGACCCGCCCACCCACGCCTCGCTGGTGGCCGCCGGGCCCGAGGCGCCGCACCACCTCGTCGAGCCCGCCCGGGCACGCGCCGAGGAGCTCGCGGCGGCGCAGGCATGAGCCGTCGCATCGTCGTGGTGACGGCGGGACTGACCGTCCCGTCGTCCACCCGGCTGCTCGCCGACCAGCTCGCCGAGGCCACCTCCGCGCAGGTCACCGCGCGCGGCGAGGCGGTCGACCTCGAGTTCGTCGAGCTGCGCGAGGTGGCCGGCGAGCTCGCCTCCTTCATGGTGACCGGGGGCGTGCCCACCCCGCGGCTGACTGGCCTGCGCGAGCAGGTGGCGTCGGCCGACGGGCTGATCGCCGTGACCCCGGTCTTCAGCGCCAGCTTCAGCGGGCTGTTCAAGATGTTCTTCGACGCCCTCGACCCCGACGCGCTCACCGGCACGCCGGTGCTGGTCGCGGCGACCGCCGGCAGCGCGCGCCACCAGCTGGTCCTCGACCACGCCATGCGCCCGCTCTTCGCCTACCTCCGCGCGGTCGTCGTC
The DNA here is from genome assembly GCF_020991065.1 of Nocardioides okcheonensis. Classification (NCBI taxonomy): domain Bacteria; kingdom Bacillati; phylum Actinomycetota; class Actinomycetes; order Propionibacteriales; family Nocardioidaceae; genus Nocardioides; species Nocardioides okcheonensis. Next base: position 2,583,041 of record NZ_CP087710.1, on the reverse strand, counting down.
CCCACCGGCGTCTTCGCCGCGACGGAGGACTTCGGCAGCCACGGCCTCGCCGACCGGATCACCCGCGCGGCCGCCGAGCTCGCCGCCGCGGTGCTGAGCCAGGGGGCGTACGCCGTGGGCGGGTTCGCGCCCGACCTGGCCGCGCGCCCGCGGCGCTCCTCCGGCACGCGGGTCGAGACCGACGTGACACCGTTCGGCGACCTGCTGCGCGGTCACTCCGGCACGGACTGACGAGCCCCTTCCCGCCGTCGGTGGTCCGTCCTGGCGTGGGCGGGACCACCCGGCGACATGGGCACCGAGGTTCCGCTCGCGTCGCCGAGGGCGGCGAGGTACGCCAGCCGCTCGAGGCGGCGCCGTGGGGCGACGAGTTCGGGATGCTCACCGACCGGTTCGGGATCGGCTGGCTGGTCAACATCGCCGGCGCCGGTTCCTGACACGTCGTGGGTCGGGACCCGGTGCGGGGTGCGCTCTGACCTGGCACGTCGTGTGCCGCAACAGGGCGCTCCGCGTCGCGGGTGGCGGCACACGCCGGGTCATCACGGGTCCCCTGACGTCGTGACGGGGCGAACCTCTGGCGGTGGGCGGCCGGCGGGGCCATACTGAGCCATGCGCACCCTGACGAAGCGACTCGCGCCCCACGCCCGCACGGCGTGGCTCGTCCTGCTCGGGACCGTCGCGGTCGCGGTGGCGGTCGCGGTGGCGACCGTCCTGGCGACCGGGGGTGGCCGGGTCGGCGTCGTGATGACGCTGTTCACCGGCCTGGTCGCGTTCGGCGTCCTGGCCGCTGTCCTCGACGCGATCCTCGTGCCCGGCAACCCCGACGTCCGTCGCAGGCCCGGGGCGGGCATGACCACCGCCGCGTGGGTGGGCATCGGCTCCGGCGGCGCGGTCGGCTCGGGCGGCGGCGACTGCGGTGGCGGGGGCGGCGACTGCGGCTGAGGGCCCGCGACTGACCTCCCGGCCGCTCCGGGATTCCGTCCCGCGGCGTCGGTGCTCCGTGGTGTGATGACCGCGCCATGACCCGTTGGAGCGCCAGCCAGGTGACGGAGGTCGCGCCCGACGCGTCCTCGCTGACGGCCGCGCGCAAGCTCGCCAGGCCCGGTCCCTGGCGCGAGACCGGCTGCAGCGACGTGCTGGTCTGGGGCCAGTGCCAGGGCAGCGGCAAGACGCCCTACCAGGTCAGCGTCGACCTCGTCGGCCCCGCCTACCGGTGCTCGTGCCCCAGCCGGAAGTTCCCGTGCAAGCACGCGCTCGCGCTGCTGATGCTGTGGTCCGAGGGGGTCATCGACGAGTCGGGACAGATCGCGGCGTTCGCCGAGGAGTGGGCGACCCAGCGCGCCGAGCGCGCTGCCGGGCCGGCCCGCGCGGCGACCGAGGCTGCGCCCGACCCGGCGGCCCGGGCCAGGCGCCTCGAGCAGCGCCTCGAGCGGATGGACGCCGGCGTCGAGGACTTCCGGCTCTGGCTCGCGGACCTGGTCCGCGGCGGCCTCGCGGCCGCCCGCACCCAGCCGTACTCCTTCTGGGACACCGCTGCCGCGCGACTGGTCGACGCCCAGCTGCCCGCGCTCGCCGAGCGCGTACGCGAGGCGGGGTCGCAGGTGCACGCGCGCCGCGAGTGGGCGGCGTACCTCCTCGCCGAGGTGGGCCGGTGGTGGTCCGTGACCTGCGCGTGGCAGGCGCGCGAGCAGCTCGACGAGGTGGCGCTGGCGGACGTCCGGGTCACGGTCGGCTGGGCCCAGTCCAGCGAGGACGTGCGCGACGGCGACGACCGGCCCGGACCCTGGACGGTGCTCGGCGCGGTCCGCACCGACGACGGCCGGGTCCAGCAGCAGCGCACCTGGCTGGCCCACGACGACGGCGAGGTCGTCGCGGTGCTCGACTTCGCCGGCTACGGCCAGGCCCTCGCGGTCCCGCAGCTCAGCGGCGCGCCTCGACGTCGTCGTCTCGCGCTACCCCGGCTCGGCGCCGCGGCGCGCGCTCTTCCGCGACCCGCCGACGGGCGCGGTGCGGTCACCGGCCTCCGGTCGGACCACCCTCGCCGCGGTGCACGCGGCGGCGGCCGAGCGCCTCGGCCGCACCCCGTGGCGCGACCTCCACCCGGCCGCCGTCGCTGGCCTCACCGTGGCGCGCGACGGGGAGGAGTGGCGCGTCGGCGACGCGACCGGGTCGATGCCCCTCGCCGACGGCGCGGCCGTGTGGACCCTGCTGGCGCTGGGCGGCGGCGCGCCCGTCGACGTGTTCGGCGAGGTCGAGGCGGGCGCCTTCCGCCCGCTCGCGGTGTGGCTGGACGACCAGGTGGTGGGCCTGTGAGCCGGGCCGAGCGCTGGGTGGCCGACGTGGCCACCGCCGCCCTCGTGGGCACCTCCCGGCGCGACACGCCCGAGGTGCCGGGTGCCCTCGGGCTCCGCGCGGGCGCAGGGCCCGCCGAGCACCGGATGCTGGCCAGCGCTGCCGTGGTGGACGCGCTCTCCCGGGCCGGCACCCCGCTGCCGCCCCCCGTCGACCCGCTCCGGCCGGCCGACGAGGAGGTCCGGCCGCCGCCGTCCGACCGCGCACGCCAGCTGCTCGCGCTGCTCCTCACCCAGCCGCCGGTCTCCCAGGGCTCGCGCGACGAGCTGCTCGCGGAGTGGCTGCGACTCGCCGACCGCGCCGGCCAGCGGGTGCCGTGGTCGCTGCTGCCAGCCCTGCTCGACCTCGCGGTCGGGCGGCGCCGGGTGGTCGCGTCGCTCGGCGGCGTGCTCGGCGAGCGCGGCCGCTGGCTCGCCTCCCTCAACGAGGCGTGGGCCGGGGTGCTCGCCGACGGCGACGCGGCCCCAGCCCCCTCCGACGGCGACGACTGGGCCGAGGACTGGCCGACGATGACGGGCACCGCCGCCGCGGCCGCGTTCGCCCTCGGCCGCCGCACCGACCCCGCCCGGGCGCGCGACCTGCTCGACGAGCACTGGACGACCGCGTCCGCGAAGGTCCGCGCCGACGCGCTGCGCGCGCTGGGCCCCGGCCTCTCCGCCGCCGACGAGCCGCTGCTCGAGCGGGCGCTCGACGACCGCGCGAAGACGGTGCGGGAGGCGGGAGCCGCGATGCTCGACCGGCTGCCCGGCAGCGCCCGCGCGACCCGCATGGCCGAGCGGCTGCGGCGGCTCGTGCAGGTCAGGGGCATCCTCGCCCGCCACCTCGAGGTCGACGTCCCGGACGCCCCCGACGACGCGGCGGTGCGCGACGGCCTGACGCCGCCGGGCGCCGGCGTGACACCGACGGCGTGGCTCGCCCAGGTCGTGCGGGGCGCGCCGCTGTCCACCTGGACCGACGTCACCGGCCGTGGTCCGGCCGCCACCCTCTCGATGGTCCGCGACGCCGACGTGCTCGGCTGGATCGTCGAGGCGGTCGTCGAGCGCCGCGACACGGAGTGGGCGGTGGCCTGCGTCGACCACGGCGTCCGCGACCAGCGTCTGGTCTGGCTGCTGCCCGACGACCGGCGCGCGCGGCTGCTCGCCGAGTGGGTGGAGCGCCCCGCCGGCCGCGACCTGCGCGGCCTGCTCACCGAGGCCCCGCGGCCCTGGCCCGACGACCTCGGCCGCGCCGTGCTCCGCCGCATCCAGGGCGACACCGCCGACCGCGCCCTGGGCCACGCCGCCGCGCCGCTGCTGCCCGTCGCGCTCGGCGCGTCGCTGGCGCCGGAGATCGAGGCGGCGCTGTCCCGCCTGCCCGACGACTCGGCCCACCTGCGCCGCGCCCTCACCGAGACCCTTCAGCTCCACGCGTTCCGCACATCCCTGACGGAGGCCTTCAGATGACCGCCACGACCACCACGCCCGCGCCCGACGTGCTGCGCCAGCACGCCGAGGTCGCCCACGCCGACGAGCTGGCTGCCCTCGCCGCGGTCGACGACCGGCCGCGACCTCCCTCGTGGCAGCTCTCGCCGTGGGCCGTCGCGACCTACGTCCTCGGCGGCGAGCTGCGCGACGGGACCGTGATCACCCCGAAGTACGTCGGCCAGCGCCGGCTCGTCGAGGTCGCCGTCTCCTCGCTCGCCACCGACCGCGCCCTGCTGCTGCTCGGCGTCCCCGGCACCGCCAAGTCCTGGCTGGCCGAGCACCTGGCCGCCGCGATCAGCGGCCGGTCCACGCTCGTCGTGCAGGGCACGGCCGGCACCCAGGAGGAGGCCCTGCGCTACGGCTGGAACTACGCCCGGCTGCTGGCCGAGGGGCCCTCGCGCGACGCGCTCGTCGCGGGTCCGGTGATGCGCGCGATGGAGGCGGGCGCGATCGCCCGCGTCGAGGAGCTCACCCGGATCCCCTCCGACGTGCAGGACTCGCTCATCAGCATCCTGTCGGAGAAGACGCTGCCGGTGCCCGAGCTCGACGAGGAGGTGCAGGCGCGCCCGGGGTTCAACCTGATCGCGACCGCCAACAACCGCGACAAGGGCGTCAACGACCTGTCGTCGGCCCTGCGCCGCCGGTTCAACACCGTCGTGCTGCCGCTGCCGGACTCGCTCGAGCAGGAGGTCGAGATCGTCCGCACCCGGGTCACCGCCCTCGGCGCCTCGCTCGAGCTGCCGGCCGATCTCGCGTCGCTCTCGGAGATCGAGCGCGTCGTCACCGTGATGCGCGAGCTGCGCAGCGGCGTGACCACCGACCAGCGCACCACCATCAAGTCGCCGAGCGCCACCCTGTCCACCGCCGAAGCGATCTCGGTGATGACCAACGGGCTCGCGCTCGCCGCCCACTTCGGTGACGGCACGGTCCGCGCGGAGGACGTCGCGGGCAGCCTGCTCGGCGCGGTCGTCAAGGACCCGGTGCAGGACCGGCTGGTGTGGCAGGAGTACCTCGAGACGGTGGTGCGCAACCGCAAGGAGTGGAGCGACCTCTACCGCGCCTGCCGGGACCTCGGCTGAGCCCGCCGTGCCCGTCGACGTCTACGGCGTACGCCACCACGGCCCCGGCTCGGCCCGGGCCGTGCGCGCCGCCCTCGAGGAGCGGCCGCCCGACCTGGTGCTGATCGAGGGCTGTCCCGAGCTCGACGCGATCGTCGACCTGCTCGGGGAGCCCGACATGGTGCCGCCGGTCGCGGCGCTCGTCCACGCCGCCGACGAGCCGCGACGGGCCGTGTTCTACCCCCTCGCGCACTTCTCGCCCGAGTGGGTCGCGGCCCGCTGGGCGCTCGGGAGGGGCGTCCCGGTCCGGTTCCTCGACCTGCCCGCGGCCCACGCGTTCGCGCTCGAGCAGCAGGAGGAGGCCGGGACCGATCCCGCGCCGAGCGTCCCGGCCGCCCGGCTCGACCCGATCGGCACGCTCGCCGCGACCGCGGGCTACGACGACGCCGAGCGCTGGTGGGAGGACGCGGTCGAGCAGCGCCACGACTCGCCGGCCCAGCGATTCGCGGCGATCAGCGCGGCCATGGCTGCGGTCCGTGACGCCGACGACCGCCCCGCCGACGACCCCGACGTACGCCGCAACGCGCGACGCGAGCAGTGGATGCGCAAGGTGCTGCGCGCCGAGGTCAGGGCAGCGCCCGAGGCGCGGATCGCGGTGGTGTGCGGCGCCTGGCACGCACCGGTGCTGGAGCCGGGTTCCTTCCCGCCCGCCAGCCGCGACACCGACCTGGTGAAGGGGCTGCCCCGCACCAAGGTGGCCGCGGCCTGGACGCCGTGGACCGCCGCGCGGCTGGGCTACGCCTCGGGCTACGGCGCGGGCGTCGCCGCGCCCGGGTGGTACCAGCACCTCTTCGAGCACCTGAGCCGGCCCGACCCGGACCCCCGCGACCTCGCGACGTCCTGGCTGGTGCGCGTGGCGCGGACGCTGCGCGAGGAACGGCTCGACGCCTCGACCGCCTCCGTGGTCGAGGCCGCGCGCCTCGCCGAGACCCTCGCCACGGTGCGCGGTCGGCCCTCCGTCGGGCTGAGCGAGCTCGACGACGCCGCGCAGAGCGTGCTCTGCGAGGGCTCGCGGCTCCCGCTCGACCTCGTCCACCAGCGCCTCGTGGTCGGCGAACAGCTCGGGTCGGTGCCGGATTCGGCGCCGCTCGTGCCGCTCGCGGCCGACCTCGCGCGCCAGCAGCGCACCCTGCGCCTGAAGCCGTCGGCGACGGTCCAGCAGCTCGACCTCGACCTGAGGCGCGAGAGCCAGCTCGCCCGGTCGGTCCTGCTCCACCGCCTCCGGCTGCTCGGCGTGGCCTGGGGCGAGCCCGCCGACACGGGACGCACCACCGGCACCTTCCGGGAGAGCTGGACGCTGGAGTGGCGGCCCGAGCTCGCGGTCGACCTCGTCGAGGCGGGTGTCTGGGGCACGACCGTGGCCGCGGCCGCGGCGGCCCGGGCGGCGGACCGCGCGACGCGCTCGGGCGACCTCGCCGAGCTGGCCGGGCTGGTCAGCACCTGCCTGACGGCCGACCTCCCCGACGGGGTCGAGGCGGTCCTCGACGCGCTGGACGCCCGCGCCGCCGCGCAGCACGACGTACCGGCGCTGCTCTCGACCGTCGAACCACTGGCCCGCACCTGCCGCTACGGCGACGTGCGCGGCGTCGACACCGACCGCGTGCGCCGCGTGCTGGCCGCGACCGTCGTCCGCGCCTGCGTCGGCCTGCCGATGGCCTGCGCGAGCCTGGACGAGGGCGCGGCGGCCGAGATGGTGACGGCGGTCGCGGCCGCCCAGCGCGGGCTGTCCCTGCTCGCCGACCCCGGGCTGGACGACGCGTGGGCCGCGGCCCTGGAGTCCGTCTCGACGCCCGACCACGTCGCCGGCGGGGTCGCCGGTCGCGCGACCCGCATCCTGCTCGACGGGGGGCGGCTCGACTCCGCCGACGCCGCCACCCGGATGGGCCGGCGGCTCTCGCTCGCCGCACCCGCGATCCAGGCAGCGGCGTGGCTCGACGGCTTCCTGGCCGGCGACGCCGTGCTGCTGGTCCACGACGACACGCTCCTCGGGCTCGTCGACACGTGGGTGGCCGAGCTCGACGAGCAGGTCTTCGAGGACCTGCTCCCGCTCGTCCGGCGGACCTTCTCCGCGTTCAGCGCCCCGGAGCGCCGCACCATCGGCGAGCAGCTGTCCCGCCTGGGCCGGTCCGACGCCGCGAGCGGCGCGACCGCCGGCGGCCCCGACCTGGAGCAGGCCGCACCGGCGCTGCGGGCGGTCGCGCGGCTCGTGGGGTGGGAGGTGGTGGAGCATGACGGAGCAGCCTGAGGGACGCGACCGGTTGACGCGGTGGCGCCTGGTCCTCGGCGGCGACGAGGCCGACGGGCTCACCCGGGCCGACGGCGCGGCGATCGGCCTCGGCGAGGACGACACCCGGCGCGACGGTGCGCTCGCCGCGCTCTACGACGGAGGGCGGCGCGGGGGTCTCGGCGGGTCCTCGCCGCGGGTCTCGCGGTGGCTCGGCGACATCAGGACCTACTTCCCGTCCTCGGTCGTGCAGGTGATGCAGGGCGACGCGATGCAGCGCCTGGGGCTGCGCCAGATGCTGCTCGAGCCCGAGACCATGCGCGCCGTGCAGCCCGACATCGCGCTCGTCAGCACCCTGATCGGGCTGGGTCGCGTGATCCCCGAGCACTCCCGCGACACGGCGCGCGCCGTCGTCCGCCAGGTCACCGACGAGCTCGAGGAGCGACTGCGCCAGCGCACCGTGCAGGCGGTCACGGGGGCGCTCGACCGCTCCGCGCGCACCCGCCGCCCGCGCCTGCGCGACGTCGACTGGCGGCGTACGGTCGCCGCCAACCTCAAGCACTACCTGCCCGAGCACCGCACGGTGGTGCCCGAGCGGCTGGTGGGCTACGCCCGGCGCTCGACGCAGGTCGAGCGGGAGATCGTGCTGTGCATCGACCAGTCCGGCTCGATGGCCGAGTCGATCGTGTACAGCTCGGTCTTCGGCGCGGTCCTGGCCTCCATCCGCTCGGTCAGCACCCGGCTCGTCGTCTTCGACACCGAGGTCGTCGACCTCACCGACGAGATCGACGACCCCGTCGACGTGCTGTTCGGGGTCCAGCTCGGCGGGGGCACCGACATCAACCGGGCCATCGCCTACTGCCAGGACCGGATCACGGCGCCGGCCGACACCGTGGTCGTCCTGATCAGCGACCTCTACGAGGGCGGCATCGCCGAGGAGATGGTGCGCCGCGCGCGCTCGATCGTGGAGTCGGGCGCGACGATGATCGCCCTGCTCGCACTCAGCGACTCCGGCCAGCCGTCCTTCGACGCCGACCACGCCGCGGCGCTCGCCGAGGTCGGGGTGCCGTCGTTCGCCTGCACGCCCGACCTGTTCCCGGACCTGATGGCCGCCGCGATCGAGAAGCGCGACATCGGCGAGTGGGCCGCCGCCCACGACGTGGTCACCACCCACGAGACGACCCGCCCGGCCTGACCGGGCGGGCGGGTCAGCGGCGCTGGCAGACCATCAGCGGGTTGCCGTCCGGGTCCTCGAACTGGACGAACGCGACGCTCCCGATGTCCTCCACGTCGCTCGTCACCGTGACCTCGAGGTCACGGAGGTGGCGCAGGGTCGCCTCCATGTCCTCGGTCCAGAAGAAGAAGCGCGGCGGACCCGTGGTGTCGAAGTCGTCGCGGTTCGCGTCGAGGGCGAGCCGGGTCGGGCCGTCGGTCGGGATGTCGGAGATGGTGCCGCCGTGGCTGCTCCCGACCGGCTCGAAGCCGAGCAGGTCGGCGTACCACCGGATCGACGCAGACATGTCGCGCACCGGGATGAACACCTGACCGACGATGCGCTGGATCGGGCTGCTCGAGCCGCGATGACCTCCGGGGTGCACGCTCACGCCTCCCAGGCGGGACCAGATCCGCCGAGCCGCTCGACGAGCGCGCGGCCCACGAACCCGGCGTTCGCGAGGCGTGCGTCGTCGGGCAGGTCGGGGAGGTTCTCCTCCCAGTCCAGGACGCAGGAGCCGCGCAGCTGCGGCATCCGGGTCGGGCGGCCGAAGAAGAACGGGTGCAGGTGGGCGCCGCCGTCGCCGTAGCGCCCGACGTGGCAGCGGCCCACGCTCGGCAGGCTCTCGACGGCGGCGCTGATCGCCACCATCAGCCGGCCCATCTCGGAGGCGAGGTCGTCGGGCAGGTCGGCGAGGTCGTGGTGGGCGCGCGGCTTGAGGATCAGCGTGACCGGCAGCTTCATCCCGGCGTCGGAGACGACCCAGCGCTCGTTGCTCCACACGGTCCGCGCCTCCTGCTCGGGCGTCGCGGGCGAGGCGCACGGGCAGTCGGCCGGGTCCTCGCCGCGCCGGTCGGCCTCGACGTCGGCCAGCGGCTCGAGCGGCTTGACCCGCAGCCCGTCGAGCTCGAACGGGAAGATGTCCCAGCCCGGCATCGCCTCGATCGCGACCGGCAGCCGGCCCTCGTCGTCCGTCGCCGCCGCGACCCGGGCGTAGAAGTCCTCGATGCTCTCCGGCTCGCTCATGGGGTGGAGTCAACCAGTCGACGCGGTGCTCAGGCCGGCGGCAGGGTGCCCTTCACCGTGGCGTCGAAGTCCCGGACGACGAGCCGGACTCCGCGGAGGGCCAGGTGCCGCACCCGGTGCGCAGAGGCGACCGCGTCGCGACGCTCCTTGCGGGCCTCCTGGGTCTCGAACATCTTCCAGCCCAGCGAGCGGTGGCTCGCGTCGATCTCGGCCTTGCGCTCCTCGAAGGCACGCGTGATGCGGGCGACCTTCCGGGCGTACGCCTCGCGCGCCGCGCGGTCGGTCGCGCGCGAGCGGTCGAAGTCGTGGCGCCGCCCCGTGGTGCCCGAGAGGTGCACGTTCCACGTCGAGCCCGTGTGGTCGGTGGCGAGCGTCCGGCCGACCCAGCTCCGTGGGTATCCCCGGCCGGCCTCCACGACCTCGGACGAGTGGGGGTCGAACGGCGTCACGGCCAGCGCCAGGGTGTCCCGCGGGGCGTCCACCCACGAGTTCCTGTAGAGCCGCGACGGGCTGCCGGTGGACGAGCACATCTGGCCGTCGCCCTGCTCCGCGCCGTCGAGCGTGTCGGTGAACGACGCGCACCACTCGTTGCGCGTGACGTCGATGACGGCGTCGCGTGGCAGCCGGCCGTCGACGTAGAACACCTCGCAGGCGACGCCGGAGAAGTCGAGCCGGTCGACGCCGACCAGCACGCCGGGCAGGCCCTCGACCGGGACCCGGTCGCTCGCCACCAGGGTCGACGGGCCGGAGGCCTTGGCCCCCTGCGGCGGACCGTCCCGCCCGAGGTCGGGGACTTGGGTGCAGGCCGTGGCCCGCCAGTCGTCGGCGGGCAGGGTGCCGGTCGGCTCGGCCGCGTGGGCGGCGACGGGCGACAGCAGCGTGGCGGCGACGAGGGCCGTGAGGGTCAGGGTGCGCACCGCGCGGAGTCTAGGCACGCCCGCGCCGCGGGGCGGGGTGAATCGCTCGACCCGCTCACCAGGGCGCGGGCTGGTAGTCCTTGAGGAAGCAGCCGTGGACGTCCTCGCCCTGCTCGCCGCGCACGATCGGGTCGTAGACCCGGGCCGCACCGTCGACGAGGTCGAGCGGCGCGTGCCAGCCCTCGGCGGCGATCCGGAGCTTCTCGTGGTGCGGACGCTCGTCGGTGATCCAGCCGGTGTCGACGGCCGTCATCAGGATGCGGTCGGTCTCGAACAGCTCGCCCGCGGAGGTGCGGGTCATCATGTTGAGCGCCGCCTTGGCCATGTTGGTGTGCGGGTGCCCGGCGCCCTTGTAGCGGCGGCCGCCGAACTGGCCCTCCATCGCGGAGACGTTGACGACGTAGGCCCGACGGGCGCCGGCCTGCACCGCCGCGCGCATCGCCGGGCGCAGCCGGGAGTTGATGAGGAACGGGGCGATCGAGTTGCAGAACTGCACCTCGAGGAGCTCCAGCGGGTCGACCTCGTCGAGGACCTGGGTCCACGAGTTGTTGTCCTGGATGTCGGGGATCAGCCCGCCCGCGTCGATGGCCGTGCCGGCGAGGTGCGCCTCCAGCGACGCGCCGCCCGCCTTGAGGGCGAGGGCGGTCAGCGACGCGGCGTTGTGGGCGGCCAGGGCGTGCTCGGGCGACTCGCCGTCGTGGTGGGCGACCGCGGTGGCGGACAGCGCGCCGGCGATCGCGGCCGGGTGCGCCTCGGAGATCCGGTCGAAGGTGACCATCTCGGGCAGCGCCGGCACCCCGAGCGAGTCGGCGGTCGGCAGCGGGGTGTTCTCGCCGTCGATGAGGTGGGAGTACGCCCCCGGCAGCCGGCGCACGGTCTGGCAGGCGTTGTTGATGATGATGTCGAGCGGTCCGTCGGCCGCGACGTCGTCGGTCAGCGAGATGACCTGGGTCGGGTCGCGCAGGTCGATGCCGACGACCTTGAGCCGGTGCAGCCAGTCGGCCGAGTCCTCCATCGCGGCGAACCGGCGCACGGCGTCGTGCGGGAAGCGGGTGGTGATGGTCGTGTGCGCGCCGTCGCGCAGGAGCCGCAGCGCGATGTACATCCCGATCTTCGCCCGGCCCCCGGTGAGCAGCGCCCGCTTGCCGGTGAGGTCGGTGCGCTGGTCGCGCTTGGCGTGGCTCATCGCGGCGCACGACGGGCACAGCCAGTGGTAGAACGCGTCGACGAGGGTGAAGTCCTGCTTGCAGATGTAGCACCCGCGCGCGGTGATCAGCTCGCCGGCGAAGGCGCCGGGCGCGGTCGAGACCAGCGGGATCCCGGCGGTCTCGTCGTCGATCCGCATCGGAGAGCCGGTCGCGGTCCGGGCGATGATCGCGAGGTCGTGCTGGAGCCGCTCCTGGCGGATCTCGGCGCGGCGCTGCTTCTTGATCAGCTTGTACATGTGCGACGCGGCGCGCTTCATCGTGCGTACGTCGTCGTGCTCGGGCGGCAGGTCCGCCACCTCGCGCAGCACCTCGAGGGCCACCGCCAGCTTGTCGGGATCGATGCCCGCGACGGGGCGGTCCTGCTGCTCGTTCACCGGAGAAGCGTAGGTGCGTGCCGGGGAACCGCGGTCATCCGCGGATCGCTGGGAGGACCGTCACGCCTCCCGCGCGGGCGAGCCGTTGATCCGGACCCGGTCGGCGCGCATGCCGTGCGCGAGCCCCCAGAGGACCGCCTTGGAGCGGGAGTCGACCTCGATCTTGCGGTAGGCCGAGCGGATGTAGGACTTGATGGAGTTGAGCGAGAGGAGCGTGCGGTCGGCGATCTCCTGGTTGCTCAGTCCCATCGTGATCAGCGAGATCACCTCGGCCTCGCGCGCCGTCAGGCCTTCCTCGCGTCCGGGCCAGTCGCCGCCCACGAGCGCGGAGCGTCCGCGCGAGGGCGAGACCACTACCTGTCCGGCGGAGATCGCGGCGAGGGCCTCGACGAGGCGGGAGGCGGGCAGGCTCTTGGACAGGTAACCGCGCACGCCGCGGTCGAGGGTCTCGCGGGTCAGCCAGGGCTGGAAGTTCCAGGTGTAGACCGCCACCCGGCGCACCTGCGGGTTCTCCACCAGCCGGCGCACGGAGTCGCCGTTGCCCTGCCCCATCCCGAAGGTGTCGTAGAGCGCCACGTCGACCGGCTGCGACACCGGTTTGCCTGCGACGAGCTCGACCACCTCGACGCGGTTGCTGTAGCTGCGCAGCATCGCGTCGAGCCCGCGGACGACGACCTCGTCGTCGTTGACGAGCGCGACTCGGATGACCATGCGCTCAACGTACTGCGGTTTATGTATGTTGTTGCCTCTGTTCAGTCGAAGGGGGAGACGTGCAGGACAGCACGGCGGTGGTCGAGGAGACCCGGACGGGCGGGCTCGGCATCCGCTGCGAGGGCGTCGTCCACCTCTACAAGACCTTCGGCGGCCACGACGTGGTCGCCCTGCGAGGCGTCGACCTCACCATCCGACCGGGCGAGCGCGTCGCGTTCCTCGGTCCCAGCGGCTCGGGCAAGTCGACCCTCCTGGCGCTGCTCGGCGGCATCCAGCGCCCCAGCGCCGGACGGATCTTCCTCGGCGACGAGGAGATCTCCCGGATGGGTGAGCGGTTCCTCGCCCGGATCCGCTCGCGCCAGGTCTCGACGATGCTCCAGGGCTCGACCCGCAACCTGCTGCCCTACGCCACGGCGCGGCAGAACATCGCCTTCGCCCGCCTCTCGCTGAGCGGTCGCGAGCGCGCGGACGCCCTCGTCGACACCGAGCTGCTCGACCGGGTCGGGCTCCTCGACCAGGCCGACCAGGTCGTCTCCACGATGTCCGGCGGCCAGCGCCAGCGCCTCGCGCTCGCCTGCGCGGTGTCGACCTCGCCGCGGCTGCTGCTCGCCGACGAGCCCACCAGCCAGCTCAGCCACGCCGACCGCGACCACGTCCTCCACCTCGTCCACTCCCTCGGCGACGACTTCGGCACCACGATCGTGGTGGTGACCCACCAGCCCGAGGTGGCGGCGACGTTCCCGCGCACGGTCACGATGAAGGGCGGGCGGGTCGGCGCCGAGGGCCACGGCGGCTCGGAGTACGCCGTCGTCGGCGAGGACGGCGTGCTCCACCTGCCTGGCCACATCGCCGCCGAGTGGCCGCCCGGCACGCTCGTGCGCTTCGAGGACGACGAGCAGGGCCGGATCGTCGTCACCCGCGCCAGCACCGAGGGGAACCCCGCATGAGCACCTCCGGACCCGGGCCCGGCACCGGCACGCTGGGCGGCTTCAGCGGCCGCCACGCCTCCGCCGCCGGCCTGCACCTCGACTCGGTGACCTACGTCGCCGGGCGCACGCTGCTCGACGACGTCAGCGTGGTGTTCCCCGCCGGCAAGGTCACGGCGCTGTCGGGCCCGAGCGGCTCGGGCAAGACGACGCTGCTCTCCATCGCCGGTGGCCTGCTGCAGGCGACGTCCGGCACGGCCGAGCTCGACGGACGCGAGACCTGGACCGGCGGCGGCGACCCGCTGCCCGAGGTCGCGTTCGTGCTCCAGGTCTACGGCCTGGTCCCGATCCTCTCGGCGCGCGAGAACGTCTCCATCGCCTTGCGCGCCCGCGGCGTCGCGCCGGCCGACGCGGACGAGGCCGCCGAGGCCGCGCTGGCCCGGTTCGGCATCGCCGACCTCGGCGAGCGGCAGGTCGAGGAGCTCTCCGGCGGCCAGATGCAGCGCGTCGCCTGCGCCCGCGGCTTCGTGGTCGGCGCGGCCGTGCTGCTCGCCGACGAGCCCACCTCCGAGCTCGACGAGGGCAACCGCGCCGTCGTGCTGCAGGAGCTGCGCGAGGAGGCGGCCCGCGGCGCCGTCGTCGTGGTCGCGACCCACGACCCGGCGGTCGTCGAGGCCTGCGACCTGCACATCGCCCTCGACGAGGGCCGGGTCCTGCAGTGAGGTCACCCGCGTGAGCCGTGTCCTGCGCGGCGCCTGGAGCCGTCGGGGAGCCCTGACGACCCTGGTGCTGATGACCCTCGTCGTGGTCGGCGGTGCCGTGACGGTGCTGCAGTTCGCCGTCGCCGCCGGCACCTCGCCGTGGCTGACCGCGCCGCTGCTGCTGATCGGGGCCGTGTCGGTCCCGAGCCTCGGCGCGGAGCTCGCCGCCGCGCGCCGCGAGGAGGTCGGCCTGGCCAGGCTGCGCGGCATCCACGGCCTGCGGCTGTGGCGCTTCGTGCTCGTCGAGCCGCTGCTCGCGATCGTCCTCGGCGCCCTGCTCGGCCTCGGCGTCGGCGCCGCCGGCACCGTCCTCGCCACCTCGACCTGGCTCGACGCGGCCGCCGATCCGATCGGTCGGCGGGCGCTGCTCGCCACCCTCGCCATCGCCGGCGTCGGCCTGGTCATCGTCTCGCTCGCCGCCGCGGCGGCCCTGCGCGAGCCGCTCGCCGTCCAGGTCGCGACCAGGCGCCGTCCGCGGCGTGCCACCACGCTCGTGGTCTTCCTGAGCGTGCTGGTCTTCGTGGGCGCGGGCGTCGCGGCCTACCGCAGCCGCGTGGCCGACGGCGAGCCCGACCTCGTGGTGCTCGTCGGCCCCGCGCTCGTCGGTCTGGCCCTCGGCCAGCTCGCGATCTGGGTCGTCCGCGTCGCCGCGCGCGGGCTCACCCCCGCCACCGAGAAGCGCGGGATCGGCGCCTTCCTCGCCGCCCGGCGCCTCGCCCGTGCCGACGACCTCGTCACCCCCGTACGCCTCGTGGTCGCGGCCGCGGTGGTCGGCACGCTCGCGCTCACCGGCGCCGTCGCGGTCGACGACTGGACCGGCGAGCAGTCGGCCGTGCAGGTGCCCGGCGTCCGCACGATCGACGCCACGGACCTCGGCGCGATGGGCGCCGCGGACCTCACCGACCGCGTCGACCCCGAGGGCGAGCACCTGATCGCCACCGCCACGGTCCCCAACGAGACCCGCCTCGCCGAGCGCCGGGCCTACGTCGACGCGGACCGCTGGGACGGCGTCGTCGGCGACTTCTACGACGGCACCCCCGCCGGCCCGGCGTCCACCGCCGTCCACCGGCTGGCCGGCGACGCCGAGCCCCTCCAGGTCTCCGGCAGGCGCCTCACCGTCACCGCCAGCGGGATCGAGGTGCCGCCACCGCGGAGGTTCGTCGGGGGTGGCGGCCAGACGACCACCTCCGGCGGCGGGCCGGCCGAGCTGGTGTTCAGCTACGTCACCTCGACCAACTCCTCCGGGAGCGCGACGGTGCCCTTCCGGGTCACGGCCGACGGCAGCCCGGTCACCCGCTCGGTCAGGCTCGCGGACTGCGTGGACGGGTGCACGGTGACCGGCCTGGGCCTGGGCCGCGACGACCAGTCGTTCTTCGACCGGCGCGACTTCGTGGTGCTGCTGGGCGGCGTGACGGTCGGCGACGTCGACCTCGTCGGCCAGCCGTGGATCCCCGACCCCGCCTCGCTCGAGGCCTCCCTGGCCAACCGGTTCTTCCCGGGCTACCGACCGCCGGACCCGCTGGTGGTCAACCGGCCCGACGGCCTGCAGGTAGCCCTGCTGCCGGACGCGGCGCTCGAGCTCCGCCTCGACCTCGGCGACTCCGCCGTTCCCGTGCTGGCGGCCGGCGAGGACCAGCCGCAGGCCCTCGACCTCGGCGGCGACGACCGCACCACCGAGGTGCTCGCGGAGGCCGACAACCTGCCGCTGGTCGGCAGCGTCGGGACGCTGTCCGACATCCGCACCTCCGCGATCGGCTCCGGACCGACCGTCCCGTCGGCCGAGGTCCAGGTCGTCGCGGCGCAGGGCACGCCGTCGGCGATGCTCGACGCCGTCGCCGAGGCGACCGGGTCGTCCTGGCGCACCCGCGACTCGGTCCGCTCCAGCCTCAGCGACGCCAACGGCGGCGCCCAGGCCGTGGCGTACGCCCTCACCGCCCTCGCCTGCGCGCTCGTCGCGCTGCTCGCGCTCGGCGCCGGCGTCGCCCGGCACGTGCGCGACTACCGCCGCGACGTCGCGGCGCTGCGGGTCGTCGGCATCTCCTCGGGCACCGCCCGCCGGGCCGGGCGTGCCGAGCTCACCGCGCTGACCGCGATCGTGCTGGTCGCCGTGGTCGCGGGCGGCTGGCTCGCCGTGGACCTGCTGCTCGGCGGACTGCCGCTGCTCGACGTCCCGGTCGCCGCGATCCCCCTCGACACTGCGCCCCGCGCGTGGCCGCTGGTCGTGCCGGCCGTCGTCGCGGCCCTCGCGGTGGTGCTGGTCGGCGGCCGCGCCCGCGGGGTGCGCGCCGCGACCACCCGACCCAGCCTGCTGCGGGAGGAGGAGGGATGACCTCACCCCACGACGTCCTCATCCTCCGCTCCGCTCCCCCGAACAACGCCGTAGGGACCCCGAGATGACCCAGCTCTTCGGTGCGATCGTCCGCGGCCTCCGGGCGCGCGCGCTGCTGTCCGCCGGCTCGGTGCTGCTCACCGCGCTCGCGATCGGCTCCGCCGTGCTCGGCCCGGTGTTCTCCGAGGCGGTCACCAACTCCTACGTCGTCACGCGCCTGCAGGAGACGCCCGCCGGCCTCACCGGCCTGAGCCGGGTGTTCACGCCCGACGAGGACTCCGACATCGCGACCGCCGAGGCCG
Source organism: Nocardioides okcheonensis (assembly GCF_020991065.1). Classification (NCBI taxonomy): domain Bacteria; kingdom Bacillati; phylum Actinomycetota; class Actinomycetes; order Propionibacteriales; family Nocardioidaceae; genus Nocardioides; species Nocardioides okcheonensis. The sequence continues at coordinate 2,566,120 of NZ_CP087710.1, read as the reverse complement.
ACGCCGTCGCGGCGTCCCGCGGCCTCACCGAGGGCCCGTGGCAGGACCCGGTCACGATCGTGCAGTCCGAGCGGTTCAGCGCCCTGCGCGGCGTCGTGACCTTCTGGGCGCGCGCCGACGCCTGCGACGCGCTCGACGTCGAGGGCCGCTGCCCGGAGAAGCAGGGCGAGGTCCTGATGCTCACCGGCGACCTCGCGAAGACCGGGGCCGAGATCGGGGAGCCGCTGCGGCTGCCGATCTACGAGCCCCCCGGCGTCCAGGACCTCGGCCTGCCACGACCCGGCCTCGACGAGGTGGTCGTCGTCGGCACCTACGACACGCCGTCCGACGACGACGGCTGGCTGATCCCCGGTCGGCTGTCGAGCACCAACGAGCAGACGAGCATCCAGGGCGGCTACCGCCCGTACGCGCCGGGACCCCTCATCACCACCCCCGAGACGGTCGCCGCGACGGGCGACTGGACGGTCCGGGTCGACACCCGCCTCGACGTCGAGCCCGACCTGCTGCCGGCCGACCTCGACGTCGCGGCCCGCTCGGCCGCCGCGGTGCCGAGCGACGCCGCGATCCCGGTCGACGGCGGCACGCTGCGCGCCGACGACACCAACGACCTCACCGGCGTGCTCGACGAGGTGCGCTTCCAGCAGTCCACCGCCCGCAGCTCGATCGCGCCCGCGGTGCTGTCCCTCGTGCTGGTGGCGCTCGCCCTGCTGATGCGCCTGCTCAACGCGGCCAGCGAGCTGAGGGTCCCCGAGCTCGCGCTCGCGTCGCTGCGCGGCGTGACCGCGCGGCGGCTGTGGGGCCTCGGGCTCGCCGAGCCGCTCGTGCTGCTGCTCGTGTCGGCCCCGCTCGGCGCCGCGCTGGGGCTCGGCATGTCGGTGCTGCTGGTGCGGAGCTGGCTGGTCCCCGGGCTCCCGCTGCCGCTCCCGCTCGCCAGCTGGCTCGCGGCCGGACTCGTGCTCGTCGCAGCGTTCGTGGTCGCGTGCGTGGCGGTCGGCCTGGTGGTGCGCGAGTCGCTGGCCTCCCAGCTCTCGGGCGTACGCCGTCCGGTCGCCGCCCGGCGCTGGTCGGTCGTCGCCCAGCTCACCCTCGTGGCGCTGGCCGCCTCCACCCTCGTCAGCAAGCTCTCCGGCGGTTCGCCCGGCGAGCCCGACGCCACCGACCTGGTCCTCCCGGTCCTGCTCGCGGTGGTGGCCGGTCTCGGTGCCACGCGCGCCGCGGCGGCGCTCGCGACGTGGTGGACGCGCCGCTCGCGCGGGCGCTCGCTGAGCGGCTTCGTGTCGTGGCGGGCGATCTCGCGACGCCAGGAGGGCACGCTCGTCATCCTGCCGATCACCGCGGCCATCGCCGTCGCGGTCTTCGGTGCGGGCGTCTACGACTCCGCCGCCACCTGGCGCACCAGCGTCGCCGCCACGGCGTCCCCCGCGACCACGACGTGGTCGACGACGCTGTCGCTGCCCGACGCGGTCGAGCTCACCCGGAGCCTGGACCCCGAGGGGGAGTGGATCATGGCGGCCGCGAGCGTCGCCTACCCCGGCGCGAACTTCTCGGTCGTCGACAGCAGCCGCCTGGAGCGGGTCGCGACCTGGCCGCCGACCTGGACCCCCGGGCGCGACGTCGCCCAGGTCGTCCGCGACATCGAGCCGGACGGCACCGTCCCCACCTTCTCCGGCACCCGGCTCAGCCTCACCATCGACAACGAGGCCGAGGTCGACGGCGGCCTGACCGCCGAGGTGCGCTTCGGCTCCCGGGCCGGCGTGCCGCAGAAGGTCTACCTCGGACCGTTCCGCGCGGGGGAGACCACCCGCACCGCGAAGGTGCCGTTCTGCCGCGAGGGCTGCCCGCTGGAGGGCATGACCCTCGGCGGCGGCGCCGGCACCAACACCGCCATGACCGGCACGCTGCGCGTGGTCGAGGTCGCGGTCGACGGCGCGCCGCTGGCCAGCGCGATCGACGGCGCGGTGTGGCGGCCCACCCCGGACGACGCCGTCCGCTCCTCGATCACCGACCTCCGCGAGGTCGACGGCGGGCTCGAGATGGACGTCGACACCGGCGGCTCGGTCGGCATGGCGCGCCTCACCTCCGGCGGCATCGACCCCCGGCGGCCGACCCTGGCCGGACCCGGCGTCGAGGCCGACGCGGTGCAGAAGCTCAACCAGGACTTCGGGTTCCTCCCCGTCGACCCCATCGGCGGCATCGGCGCGGTCGAGGGCATGCCGTTCACCGGGCCCTCCGGCCTGCTGATCGACTACTCCTCCTTCATCACCGACCGCAAGGTCTCCGACTCGCTGATCACGACCCACGTCCTGGCCCGCGACGGCACCCCGTCCTCGATCACCCGGCAGCTCTCCGAGGCCGGGCTCACGGTCGGCACCACGCTGGCCCAGGAACGCCGCGTGCTCGACCAGAGCGCGTACGCCCTCGCGCTGCGGCTCTACGCCGTGGTCGCCGCGCTGGTCGTGCTGATGGCGCTGGCCGGGCTGTTCGTCAGCGCGGCCGTCCAGCTGCCCGCCCGCCGGCGCGACGCCGCGGCGCTGCGGGTGGTCGGTGTGCCGCGTGGCTCGGTGATGGTGGCCGTGGTGCGCGAGCTCGGGGTGGTCCTCGGCAGCGCGGCGCTCGCGGGCATCCTGGCCGGGTCGCTGGCGCAGTGGGTGGTGCTGCGCACGATCACCCTGGGCTACGCCGACGCCTCCACCACGCCCGCGCTCGTCGCCGCGATCTCCCCGCTGCGCCTGGTCGTGCTGGCGCTGCTCGCCGCCGCCGTCTTCGGCGCCGTCGCCCTGGTCAGCGCGTCGATGACCGTGCGCGGGGCACGCGGGGCGACGCTGCGCGAGTCGGCGCGCTGAGCCTCAGCCGCAGCAGGGGTCGAACCGGAAGCCCACCCCGCGGATCGTGCGGATCCACTCGTGGTCGGCGGCCCCGCGGCGCAGCTTGCGGCGCAGGTTGGCCAGGTGGACGTCGACGACGTGGGTGCTGTCGGGGACGAACTCGGTGGCCCAGACGGCCCGGAGCAGGTCCTCGCGGCCGACCACGACGCCCGGCTTGCTGGCGAGGTGGGCGAGCAGGTCGAACTCGGTCCGGGTGAGGTCGACCTCGCGGCCCCGCACCCGCACCTCGCGGGCGTCGGGGTTGAGCTCGAGGTCCTCGCAGCCCAGCTCGGGGTCGGCGGTGACGGTGCCGCGGATCACGCTGAGCGGCGTACGCGCGACCGCGGCGGCCACCGAGTGCGCCGGGGCGGCCTCGGTGGTGGTCGCGCGCGGGCGTCGGAACAGCGCCGCGACGCGGGCCTGCAGCTCGCGCATGGAGAACGGCTTGACGAGGTAGTCGTCGGCGCCGACCTCGAGCCCGACCAGCCGGTCGACCTCGCCGGTGCGCGCGCTGACCACGATCACGTAGCAGTCGGACAGCAGCCGGATCTGCCGGCAGACCTCGACGCCGTCGATGTCGGGCAGCGACATGTCGAGCGTGACGAGGTCGGGCCGGGTGTCGCGGACGACCGCGAGCGCCTCGACGCCGGTGCGCGCCACGTGGACCTCGAAGCCGACCTGCACCAGCAGGCCGGAGATCAGCTCGCCGACGTCACCGTCGTCCTCGACGACGACTGCCGTTCGTTGGTTGTTCATTCAATTGCCCCTGAGCTCGAGTGTAGGCCGCAGGCTCGCCTGCTGCCAGTGGCGACGCGCCCCGTCGTGGAGACGGGTCTCGCCGGCTCGTCGTCCGCCCCCACGGCGGTCGGCGAGGTGGTGCGCCGAGAGATCGGGTCCGGGCTCAGAAGTCGAGCCCGCGGGCCCAGTCCTCGGAGTCGAACCGCGCCACGAGGTACGGGCCGCCGCCCGTGCGGCGCCCCTCTCCCTCGCGGTCCATCCGGTAGCCGATGCCGCGGATGGTGTGGATCCAGGTGGCGTCGGAGTGCCGGCGCAGCTTGCCGCGCAGGTTGGCCACGTGCACGTCCACGAGGTGGTGGTCGTGGGTGAGGGCGCTGCTCCAGATCGCCAGCACCATCTCCTCGCGGGTGCAGACCCGCGACAGGTGGGTGGCGAGGTACTCCAGCACGTCGTACTCGATGCGGGTCAGCTCGACGATGGTGCCGTCGACCTGCACCTCGCGACGCGCGGAGTTGATCACCAGGCCGGCGCCGCACGCGATCGTCGTCGCCTCGTCGGCCGGCTGCGACGGCGCCGGGACGCGCGGGGCCTGGGCCTGCGCCTCCTCGACGGCGGAGGCCGTGCGCGGGCGGCGGAACAGCGCCGCGACCCGGGCCCGCAGCTCGCGCGGCGAGAACGGCTTGAGCACGAAGTCGTCGGCCCCGACCTCGAGGCCGATCAGCTTGTCGACCTCGTCGGAGCGGGCGGAGACGATGACGATGTAGCAGTCGCTCGCCTCCCGGATGCGCCGGCAGACCTCGATGCCGTCCATGTGCGGCAGGGTGAGGTCGAGCGTCACCAGGTCGGGCGGATCGGCCGCCGCGATGTCCACGGCAGCACGTCCGTCAGGCGCCGAGCTGACCCGGAAACCGGCGCCCTCGAGCGTCTCCACCAGTGCTGAAGAGATGTCCGGATCGTCCTCGACGACCAGAGCATGTAGATCCTGCATGTCGAACCCCCACACCTTTGCTGGGCGGTGACCCCACGTCCCGCCGCGCCTCCCGAACAAGCGTCGTTCGAATGGTAAGGGCACCGTTCCCCGTCACGGGAGATCAATGTCATACGTGGGATCAAGGTCTAGACCACCCACTATCGCGGATTCAATGGAGGTGTGGTAGAGATTCCGCTTTTTCCTTGGTCGCGCCCAGGTCGACGGCGCGATTGACCCAGACGCTGACCTCCTGCATGCCGACACGCCGGTAGAGGCCGAGGGCCCCGGTGCGCGAGTCGGTGCTGAGCTCGGAGGTCGTGGTGCCGTGCTCGCGGGTGCGGGCGAACGCGTCGACGAGCAGGGCCTGGGCCAGCCCCTCGCCGCGCCGGTCGCGGCGCACGGCGAGCCGGTCGACGTAGCCGGTGCGGCCGTCGTCGGAGACGAGCACCACCGCGACGCCGACGACCACCCCGTCGGGGTCGAGCACCACCCGCAGGTTCCACGGCTCGAACCCGGGCCGGCCGGTGGTGACCGCCTCGAAGTCCTCGAAGCTCTCGCGCTCGCGCTCGGACCACTCGAGGAAGGCGTCCTCGAGCACGGCGTGCGCCGCGCGTCGCTCGTCGGGCTCCGCCGCGCGTACGACGTGGCCCGGCGGCAGCGGCCGCTCGGCGATGGTGGCGCCCTCGGGCAGCCGGAGCACCCAGCTGGTCCACCGGACGCGGAAGCCGAGCGCCTCGAGCAGCCGGTCGCCCGGCGACCCCTGCGGGACGGGCATGCCCACGACGCTCGAGCCGAGCGCGCGGGCGCGCTCCTGCAGCCAGTGGGCGAGCCAGGTCCCGATGCCGCGCCCGCGGTGCGACGGCAGCACGGCGGTGTCCGCCCGGTCCGCGCCCATCAGCTCGGCGTAGCCGACGATCGCGGCGCCGTCGAGGACGGCCACCGAGCGCGCGGCGAGGTCGTGGCTCGGGCGCGCCCAGTCGCCGACGATGTCGGCCTCCTCGATCGCCACCTCGCCGGTGTCGGCGAGCTCCTGGGCGGCGATCACCTCGTACACCGCGCGGGCGTCGTCGAGGCGCAGCGGGCGGGTGGTGAGGCCGGCGGGCAGCGTGGGCGGGTTCGCGGGCATGGCAGGAGTGTGCTGCCTCACGTCACGCGTTGTCGCCCGCTTATCCGGGCCCCGGAGGCCCGCCGTGGAATGTCCTGATCGCCCGCGAGGCCCTACCGTTGACGGGTGAGTGACGACCAGCCCGCAGCGCCCGCACAGAACTTCTCCGACCTCGGCCTCGCGCCGGAGGTCCTCAAGGCGCTGGCCGACGTCGGCTACGAGACGCCCTCGCAGATCCAGGCCCTGACCATCCCGCCGCTGCTCGCGGGCCGCCACGTGGTCGGCCTCGCCCAGACCGGCACCGGCAAGACGGCCGCCTTCGCGCTGCCGATCCTGTCGCAGCTCGACCACTCGCAGCAGGGCAAGTCGGGCCGCGCACCGCAGGCGCTCGTCCTCGCGCCCACCCGCGAGCTCGCTCTCCAGGTGTCGGAGGCGTTCGAGAAGTACGCCGCCCACATGAAGGGCGTGCGGGTGCTGCCGATCTACGGCGGCCAGGGCTACGGCGTCCAGCTGTCCGCGCTGCGCCGCGGCGTCGAGGTCGTCGTCGGCACCCCGGGCCGGATCATGGACCACCTCGAGAAGGGCACGCTCGACCTCTCCCAGCTGCGCTTCCTCGTCCTCGACGAGGCCGACGAGATGCTGAAGATGGGCTTCGCCGAGGACGTCGAGACGATCCTGGCCGACACCCCCGACGACAAGCACGTCGCCCTCTTCTCGGCCACCATGCCGGCCCAGATCCGCCGGATCTCCAAGAAGTACCTCGCCGACCCGGTCGAGATCACGGTCAAGAACAAGACGACGACGTCGTCCACGATCACCCAGCGCTACCTGATCGTGTCCTACCCGCAGAAGGTCGACGCGCTCACCCGGATCCTCGAGGTCGAGAACTTCGAGGGGATGATCGTCTTCGTCCGGACCAAGAACGAGACCGAGACGCTCGCCGAGAAGCTGCGCGCCCGCGGCTACTCCGCGATGGCCATCAACGGCGACGTCGCGCAGGTGCAGCGCGAGCGCACGGTCAACCAGCTCAAGGCCGGCAAGCTCGACATCCTCGTCGCCACCGACGTCGCCGCGCGCGGCCTCGACGTCGAGCGGATCAGCCACGTCGTCAACTACGACATCCCCACCGACACCGAGTCCTACGTCCACCGGATCGGCCGCACCGGCCGCGCCGGCCGCACAGGCGACTCGATCGCCTTCGTCACCCCGCGCGAGCGCCACCTGCTGCGCGCCATCGAGAAGGCCACCCGCCAGCCGCTGACGCAGATGCAGCTGCCGACCGTCGACGACGTCAACGCCACGAGGCTCTCGCGCTTCGACGACCAGATCACCGAGGCGCTGACCCAGCCCGAGCGGATCGACTTCTTCCGCGACGTGGTGGCCCACTACGTCGCCGAGCACGACGTGGCCGAGGTCGACGTCGCCGCCGCGCTGGCCGCGGTGATGCACGGCGAGCAGCCGCTGCTGCTCGAGCCCGAGCCCGAGCCGCGGCAGGGCTCCTTCGAGGAGCGCGCGACCCACGCCGGCAAGGCCGGGCGCGGGCCGCGCGAGTCGCGCAGCGGCCAGCCGATGGCGGCGTACCGGATCGAGGTCGGCAAGCGGCACAAGGTCGAGCCGCGCCAGATCGTCGGCGCGCTGGCCAACGAGGGCGGCCTGTCGCGCGGCGACTTCGGCCACATCATGATCAAGCCGGACTTCTCGGTGGTCGAGCTGCCCGCCGAGCTGCCCGCCGGCACCCTCGAGCGCCTCGCCGGCACCCGCATCTCGGGCAAGCTGATCGAGATCAAGCCCGACAACGGGCCGTTCCGCGGGCGTCCGGGCGGCGGCCACCGCAAGGGCGGCGGCGGCTACCAGGGCAAGCGCCCGCGAGACTGACCTTGGCGGGCACCTGTCCCGTCCTGCCTCGAGAGTCCCCGGATATCCGGGGACTCTCGTGCTGTGCACCCGAGATCCCGGGTGCACAGCACGAGCTCCGGGTGCGAAGCCGGCAGCAGGCTCAGGCGGGGACGGCCGCCCGGTCGGTACGCCGCCGGCAGCAGGCTCAGGCGGGGACGGCCGCCCGGTCGGTACGCCGCCGACGGGCGACGAGCGCGTCGACCGACAGCCGACCGGCGCCGGTGGCGGCCAGCACGAGGCCGAGGACGGCGAGAGCCATCACCAGCTCGTAGCCGCCGTCGGAGGCGAAGAACGCGTCACGGTGCACGAACCACCACGCGCCGGCCATGTTGAGCGCCCACAGCACGCCCACCACCGGGGTGAGCGCGCCCAGCAGCAGGAGCACGCCCCCACCGAGCTCGACGGCGAGCGCGAACGCCGCTGCGGCGGTGGGCGCCGGGATGCCCATCGCGGCGAAGCCGTCGGCGGTGCCGGCGAGCCCGCCCTGGTCGAGCTTCTGCAGGCCGTGGGCGATCATCACGCCGCCGAGGGCCAGCCGGCCGACGAGGAGCGCGACGTCGACGAGTGCACGGCGTGCGGCGGGGGCACCGGCCGGGGCGCCGGTGGGGGCGCTGGCGGGGGCGCTGGTGGGAGTGGTCGAGCGGGTGCTCATGGTCGTACCTCCGAGAGATGGTTGACGAAGCAACCACCGTAGGTGCGCCAGGTGAGAGCTTTCTGAGAGCGAGTCGGCGCGCACGTCCCACCGCATGCCAGCGAGCCGGCGCGCGTGTCCACGGGGAGGGACACGCGCGCCGGCTCGGCGGACGCGGGGCGGAGCGCTGGCTCGGCGGCTCCGCGCGGGAGGATCAGGCGTTCTGGATCGCCGAGACGTCGAACTCGAGCTTGATCTTCTCCGAGACGAGCACGCCGCCGGTCTCGAGCGCGGCGTTCCAGGTGAGGCCCCAGTCCTTGCGGTTGATGGTGGTCTCGCCCTCGAAGCCGACGCGCAGGTTGCCGAAGGGGTCCTTGGCGGAGCCGGTCTGCTCGAACTCGATCGTGACGGGCTTGGTGACGTCCTTGATGGTCAGGTCGCCGGTGATGGTCCAGTCCGAGCCGTCGCGCGAGACGTCGGTGGAGGTGAAGGTCATGGTGGGGTAGGTCTCGACGTCGAAGAAGTCGCCGGACTTGAGGTGGCCGTCGCGGTCGGCGCTGCCGGTCTCGACGGAGGCGACCTGGATGGTGAGGTCGACCTTCGAGGCGGCGGGGTTGGCCTCGTCGATGTGGGCGGTGCCCTCGAAGGCGCCGAACTGGCCGCGCACCTTGGTGACCATGGCGTGGCGGGCGACGAAGCCGAGGCGGCTGTGGCTCACGTCGAGCGTGTAGTCGCCGGTGGTGTCGTCGAGGGCGGTGGTGGGGGCGTCGAACGAGCTGGACATGGGGTGCTCCTGCGGTGGAAGACGGTGGTTGGTGAAACTTCAACCACCCTAACGGGCAACGCCCCTGGTTGATTCCCGACGCGAGGAAGGGATTTCCGCGACCCCGGGGACGGCGACGAGCCACGCCTCCGTGCGGGGACGTGGCTCGTGTGGCGTGGGACGGGTCAGGCGGCTGCGACCTGCGCGGCCGACACGACCGTCCAGCGCGCTTCCATGTGGGTGCGGCCCGACGCGTCGGTCACCGCCACCCAGGTGCAGACCGGAGCCCCGGTCATCTCGCGCTTGCTCATGTGACACCTCCCGTTCACCTGCTGTTCACCAAGAGTAGCACCCCTTCACTCGTGCACCACCTTTTCGCTGAAGGCGGGACCAGATGCCCCACCTGGCGGCGCCCAGTGGCCCGAACGGGCCACTGCTCCTCCACCTGGGGCGGATGGTGTGCGCCCGCCGACGCCCCGAGGACGGAAAGACACGGATTCCTGCCCGAATTCGGGCAGGAAGTTGCCGGTGGGCCGTCCGCGCCCGCATGATCTGCGGGTGCCGGACCCCGCCCTCGTCGCCCACGTCGTGGCCACCACCTCCCTCACGCCCGGCGAGGCGGCGCGCGTGGTCGACGACGTCATCGCCTTCCACTCCCAGAGCGTGGAGGACTACGTCCGGGACCGGCACGCCCACCTCAAGACCTACGGCGCGAAGAACCCCGAGATCTTCGCGCGCATCGCCGAGGAGCTGCGCACCCGCGTGGTCGCGGCACCCGAGCTCTCCGAGCGGCAGCTGCGCCGCATCGTCTACGGATAGGAACCCAGCATGTGCGGAATCGTCGGATACATCGGTCGCCAGGACGCGGCCCCGGTCGTGCTGGAGGGACTGACCCGGCTCGAGCACCGCGGCTACGACTCGGCGGGCGTGGCCGTCCTCGGTGCCCGTGGTCTCCGGGTGGCCAAGCGCGCCGGCCGGGTCCGCGACCTCGACGCGGCCCTGCCGAAGCGGTTCGCCGGCACGACCGGCGTCGGCCACACCCGCTGGGCGACCCACGGCCCGGCCACCGACGTCAACGCCCACCCGCACACCGACGAGCTCGGCCGGGTCGCGGTCGTCCACAACGGCATCATCGACAACTCGGCGACGCTGCGCGCCGAGCTCACCGACGCCGGCGTCACGCTCGCCAGCGACACCGACACCGAGGTGCTCGCGCACCTGGTCGCGCGCAGCGGGGCCGACACCCTCGAGGGCAAGGTCCGCGACGCGCTCGGCGCGGTCGTCGGGACCTACGGCCTCGCGGTGCTGCACGCCGACTTCCCCGACCGGATCGTGGTGGCCCGCAACGGCAGCCCGCTGGTGGTCGGCGTCGGCGACAAGGAGATGTACGTCGCCTCCGACCTCGCCGCGATCGTGCGGCACACCACCACCGTCGCGGTGCTCGACGACGGCGAGATGGCGACCGTCACCGCGGCGGGCTTCACGACCATGCGGCACAGCGACCTCGCCGCGACCGGCAAGACGGCCAGCGAGGTCGACGTCGACGCGTCGGCGTACGACGCCGGGGAGCACGAGTCGTACATGCGCAAGGAGATCCTCGAGCAGCCCACCACCGCCCAGGCCGCGCTGCGCGGCCGGCTCGACGAGCGCTTCGGCACCGCCCACCTCGGCGGGCTCGACATGGACGCCCGCGACCTGCGGGCCGTCCGGCGGGTGAAGGTGCTGGGCTGCGGCTCGGCCTACTACGTCGGCCAGATGGGCGCGGCGCTCATCGAGGAGCTGGCGCGCATCCCCGCCGACGCCGAGGCGGCGAGCGAGTTCCGCTACCGCGACCCGGTCATCGAGCCGGACACCCTCTACGTCGCGGTGAGCCAGTCCGGCGAGACCATCGACACGCTGCTCGCGGTGCAGGAGGTGCGCCGCAAGGGCGGGCGCTGCGTCGGACTGGTCAACGTCGTGGGCTCGGCGATCGCGCGCGAGTGCGACGGCGGC